>SVPD01000001.1 GCA_015066045.1 Oscillospiraceae bacterium | reverse complement strand
ATTTTAGTAGTAGCTAATAATTAAACTATGCAAAAGAAGAAAAAGGATACTCCTTAAGGAGTTGCTGGTAACATAGGGCTTAGCCCGCATATGAAGAACCCCCGGCTTAGCCGGGGGGTTACTATTGCCGTATTTGCCCTTATATCTGCTGCGGTGAGAGGAAAAGGGAGTAAACGCTTTTTTTAAGACGCCTTTTACGGGGTAAAACAGACAAAATTTCGGATCGTCGCAGTAAGATGCAGATATGTTTTCTTCGTCCCGAAGACGTATGATTATACTTCGGTAGGACGAAAAAACGTCTAAAAATGCAAATATTTGTTATAGCAAAAGTTAAAACAGATGTGTTTTATAAGTCAGAAGCAAGGGCGACACTTCATAAGAAAGTGTCGCCCGACTTACACATCTGTTTTTGTTTTTTCTTTTTGGTATGCACTTACTGTGAAGTCCAGTTAGTTTATCAGTAGCCGATTGCGTTACCGAGCATCAGCAGTCCGATGCTTGCTATAAATTCCGCCAGAAACAGCTTCCAGGAAATCTTTATGTATTTGAAATAGGAAATATTGATTATACCTAAAGCGATAATAAGCAGTCCGTTTGTGGGAAAAAGCACATTACAGAGTCCGTCGCTCAGACAGAAAGCAACGATAAGATTCTGTCTGCCGATAGAGAGCATATCTACGAGAGGAATAAGAATCGGCATAAGCAGAAAGGCCTTGGCAGAGCCGCTTCCGATAAAGAACTCAAAAATACAGATTACCGCGAAAATAATTATAATTGAAATGTTCGGATTGAAGGATTTGGTAAGATTATATACCCAGTATAGAAGAGTATCGATTATCATACCCTGCTTAAGTATGTAAGTAACGCAGATAATAAGAATGATAACCGGTGCTACGGGAAGAATGGTTTTTGCTCCTGCTACGAAGCCAGAGGAAAGCTCCTTACCCTTTATGCCGGATATATAGCCCGCTCTGAGACCGCCTACGGTGAAAAGAATAGCCATGGATACCAGCGGCAGATAGCCTATAATATCAGAGATAGTTCTGTCCTCTATGAAGGTATTGGTTACCAGACACACCACAGTGATGACGAGAACTGCCAGCAAGGCCTTGATAAAAGCACCGGAAGCCTTTTTCATCATAGGATTACTGAGGGCTTTTTCGGTCTCTTCCTTGTTCAGAAAGCGCTCTCTTAATTCTTTGTCGCTTTCATAGCAAAGGGAGCTTTCGGGATTTTTTTCCACCTTCTTCGCATACCGCACGAGGAAAAGCGTGAGAATGGAATAAATGACGGCGAAAATGAAGCATCTGAAAAGAACGCCTGAAAACATCGGCAGGTTAGCCATAGACTGAACTATACCTACATTAAAGGGATTAAAGGTGGCAGCCGAATAACCGAAGGCTACGGCTATGAGACTGAAGCCGAGGCCGACAAATGAGTCCCAGCCCAGTGAAAGCGAAATAGCCACCGCCAAGGGCACCAATGTGATTGACTCTTCGAGTATTCCTGCGAAGGAGCTGAGAATCATACAGAAAAATACCATCGCTGACAAAAGCAGATATTTTTTATCGGAAAATTTATTGACCACAGTGTTCATCATATATTTGAGAACACCGCTCTTATCCAGAATGAGGAAGGTGCCGCCTATCAGAACGATGATAAGTATGATAGAAACGCCCGTCAGAGCATCGGAGGTCGAATAAATAAAGGTTTCGATAGGGGAAATAAAGACTCTCCAGAAGCTATAGCCGACCTCTTCACGGCTGATTTCGTGGTAGGTTCCGTTTATTATCGAGCCGTTTGAATCTGTGTGATAGGCACCGGTTGGAACTACCTGTGTCAGCACACCTGCAAAAATCATTATCGCAAAAAGCAGTGCAGTTATGCCGATGATGGTTTTCTTTTCAATTTTAATACCCGAAGTAATTTTTTCTTTCTTGTCCATTAATTATACCTCTTTATATTTCTAATTCCAGACTTTCTCTGTTTACATAAAATGTAAGCTTATCAAAGCCGCATTGCTTCGCTATTTCCATACCTTCCTTTATGCCCTTACCACAGTCGTTAGCGTTATGCGCATCTGAGCCTATGGTAAGAAGCTTTCCGCCAAGCTCACGGTATCTTCTGATTATATTGATGTCAGGCATCGTGAGACCGATTGCCTGTCTGAGACCGGAGGTATTGATTTCCAAAGCCTTTCCGTAGCTGATCATCGTTTTAAGCAGCTCATCCGTGACGGTTCTTATTTTAGAATAGTCAAAATCTATTTTGTATTTTCCCTGAATACGTCTCATGGGGCAGGTTATGTGCGCAAGAGCATCGCAGCCGTCCCATTTGGCTATTTCGGTAAGCTGAAGAAAATAATTCTCCATAAATTTATAAACATCTGTTTTGTCATATTCTATCTCTTTAATATCCCTGTCAAATCCGTCGGGAGTGTGAATGCTGCCTAAAACAAAATCGTAGCTATGATGATTTACTATCTTGTCTGCCAGCTCTACGTTGCTTAATGGCTGACCTATTTCCAGACCGATAAGAACGAGAAGCTCACCCTCGAAAGCCGAGCGTGCTTTACTGCATTCAAAAAATGAATGAAAAATCATATTATTGTATTTTTCCGTGAAGAACTCATCTACCTCACAGTGGTCTGTAATCGCTATAGCACCGAGCTTGTTTTTTACGGCACATTCACAGACATACATAGGAGAATGTATGCCGTCGGGCGAATTATCCGAATGAACATGCATATCTATCAGTCTCTGGCCGCTCATAATCATCTCTCCAAAATAAATTTTTAGTATTATACTGCAAAAGTAAAAAATATGCAAGTTTTTTGATAAAATATACATAATATTTTTTTATGCTTAATATATTAATTGCCAAATAGTTACATTAATATAATCAAAAATTAATCACAAAATATATTTGCAAACGCAAAAAGTATTCAGAAGGAGAGTGAAAGAAATGTCTAAAAGCGGTTCATCCAAGGGTATGGTCCCCGAAGCAAGAGATGCTCTTGACAGATTTAAGATGGAAGCAGCAGCTGAAGTAGGTGTAGACCTTAAGCAGGGTTACAACGGTCACCTCACTTCACGTGAAGCCGGCTCCGTAGGCGGTCAGATGGTTAAAAAGATGATCGAATCTTACGAGAGAAACATGAAATAAATCGTGATAAAAAGCCCTTCGTTTTCGTGCGAAGGGCTTTAAACTTATATATCAATCTGTTCTATCTCTACAGTGGACTCGGGAAGAAAAACTTCCTTCTTTATCTGCGAATCCAAAGGATAGAAAACCTCTCTGACAGGTAGGCGGTCATCCTGAGAGACTACGTTATCTGAAACGGTTTTTTCGGGCGGCAATTCCTTTTTAAGGAACAGTTCTTCCGAATATCCGCCGTCTATGGGTGAGAATGCGGGCAGAAGCATCTTTTTGCCGTCGCTTCTGCGCTTCTTTATGATCATGAGCAGGAGAACTATAATCAGTGCCGTTCCCGCTGAAACTATAGCACCGCCCTTAAAGCCCTGCGGCTCATATCTGAATTCCACGTCGTGGTTGCCTTTTTCGGTTCTGACTGCTAAAAGTCCCTTGCCGAAAGCTATTATATCATCCTGCGATACCTCTTCACCGTCGATGAAAACACTCCATCCTTTGTCGTAGGGGATAGATGTGTAAAGCAGACAGTCCTTTTTAGCAGTTATTCTGCCCTTGATGCGGGTATCCTCAAATTCCTCTACGAGCATCTGGGTATCGGAAAGAATTTCATATCCCTCTGTAAATTTCTCTTCATTTATGGTATAAGCATTGAATTTCAGTGTGCCGTTATTGTTTTCGAAGGGTATGGTAACGGTAATAGTTTCGTTCACGTCAAAATATCCTACATCGAAGATGCAGTTCTGATGAGCATTCTGTGTTATGGTGCCCTTCGACGAGGTGATGGTTACGTTTTTATCCGAGGCACCCGTTATGTCAAAGTATACATAAACATTTCCTTTTTTCTCTGTCGTAATGTAGAGAACGGCGGAGCCGTCAGCATCGGGCGTCGTTTTGGAGTAGCTGAAGTTCGTAGCGGTAAGGTCCTCTGTAAAGGGAGAAATGTTTGAATAGGTGGCATAGGAAATATCGATTTTTTCGAAAGGATTTTCCACTCCGGTGGCAAGCTCGAAATAATCTCCCTGCAGCATAAAGGGATCCTCTCCCGTTTCTATCTTCCATCTTTCCAGATATTCGTCGTTTGCCCAGCCTTCCGCTCTGCTGTCGATGCAGTATGCGATAGGCAGATAATAATTATTTTTATATGCCGAAAATTCATTCGTTTTTAGCGAGGGAGAGTAGAAGGGTGAGTCGAGAGTGTTCGGTTCGGAGTTATTTACGATGTATTTCAGTGAGAACATCATATTATAAACAGGTGTCTGAGGATTATAGGTGTAACTGTTTATACGGTTACTCATCATGCCAAGGTCATCCTGCAGGTTTGACAGTGACTCAAAGGCCATCGAGGAAAAAACGGAAACGCCGTTATAATTGTACCAGCTTGGGTCCATTCTTGTCCTTAAATCCGTAAGCTCCATTCTGTAAAAATCATCATCCTCAGCCGTGTCAAGAGCTTCCTTAAGCAGACTGAAATCCTCATAATCCGAAGCATAGGAATCCTTGGTAATGGTTATGCTGACTCTGCTCGAGTCGCACATTACCACCTCACTGCAGATACATATAAGCAGCAGCATAGCCAATGAGCCTGCGTGATATTTTCTGTCCTTGAACAGTGTGAGTAAAATCACATAAAGCACCGTCAGAGCCAAGGTAAGGATGACAGTAGTGGAATCGACATTTTTGGAGGTGATATCCTCTACGATGAAAACGAATGCGACCAATGCGACACCTACGGCACCGAGCTGATACGATGTAAATTCACGCAGTCTGATAAACACCTTGTATGCCATAACGAGAAGCACGAATGAGTAAACGAAGGACTGTCTGTAGGGCAAATCATTCGGGAAATGGAAGCCGTGCCAAATGTAGTTCAGATAATTCACGTTAAAAGAGAAGTAAAGCACCGTCAGCAGACCGAGAGTGGCGATTTTCTCTTTCTTTGATATCGATTTTGCGAAAAAGAACAGAGGTGCCAGAATGAGAGTGATTACACCGCAGTACACATTCGGAAGCACATCATCTCCGCTGCTTCTTATGGTTGTTTCGAGACTTGCCAGATGATTTGCGAAGAAATCGAAAAACGCGAAATAGCTTTTAATTCCGTCGGGGAAGGTGCCCGAGGTGGCAGAGCTTGATTTGAGCACATTATACACGGGCAGCAGCACTACTGCCATAAGTCCTGCGGCTGCAAGAGAAGCAAGAGCAAAGATAAAGCCTGTTCTGAAAAAGCGGTGGTTTGCAGCTCTGACTAAAAAGCCTTTTTTATCCTGTTTTCGGGATTTATCGATAAGAGCTCCGCCTTCATAGGAAACTATATAGTAATAGCAGAAATAAATCACCGAGAAAATGCAGAGCATATATGACATATAGTAGTTCGAAAACATAGTCAGGGCGAGACCTGTGATATATGTCGCAGGCTTTCCGTGATTGATTATTCTTTCGATACCGAGCAGCACTACGGGCAGCAGAACCATAGCGTCGAGCCACATTACATTCCAGTAATAGGCCAGCATATAGCCGCAGAAGGCATAAAGCACGCCCAGAGAAACCGCTGCGAAATTCTGACTTTTAAGAGAGTTTTTGATGTAATAGGTGAAAGCGGATGCGGAAAGAGCAGCCTTTATAAGTATCATGGCTGCGATAGCCTCGGGGATGTTTTTATGACCGAAGAACATAATTACGGCACCGATTGGGCTCGAAAGGTAATTGAAATAGTTACCTAAAAAGCAGCTGCCGAGACCTGTTTTCCATGAATAAAAAAAGCTGCCGCCTTCCTTTACGATGTCGTAAAGCTCAGCAAAAAGAGGGCCGTACTGGTGGTACAGGTCCATCCTTAAGATAGTTTTATCTCCGAACGGTATCATACCGTTGCACAGAAAAACCGCAAGCATCGTCACGCTTGTGGCGAGAAAGGCGATGAATATATACTGATTATCAGCGATAAAGGATTTCTTTTTATTTGTCATAAGTAACCTCTCAGATTTTGATTATTAAATACATAATACAATAAACCGTGTTAATCTTCAAGATGTTTTCTTAAATTTGTAATAAAACCGGACACGCTTTCATAGTTTTGAAATGTAGAAAAAATTAAGGCGGTAATGTGTTATGAATTTTAAAGAAGAAAATTTTGACAGTGCAGTAAATATTTTATCCTCACTTCTTAAAAGTAAGCTTATAAATCTGAACTGCATTTTAAAAAACGATACCTATGAAATACGTCTTCGTGCGGAAAGACCTATAGTTCTTTTCGGTAAATACGGCTATCTGTTTCTGAAAAAAAGCGGAGATGTGTGTGCCGTACCCGATGAAGACTGTTATATCTGTAAGGCAGAGATAATCACGGAAGCCTTTAACCGTTTGTGCTGCTATTCTGTCTACAGTCACATCGAAAGCATAGTAAACGGCTACATAACCTTTCAGGGAGGTCACCGTGCAGGTATAGTCGGAACTGCAGTGCTGAACTCTGACTCGGGCATATCCTCTGTAAGGGATATTTCATCAATCAATATAAGAATCGCACGTCAGGTAAAGGGTGCAGCCGACGGGCTCATAGATATTCTCGGCACCGATAACACCTCCGTTCTAATAGCAGGCCCGCCCTCATCGGGTAAAACCACCGTGCTCAGAGACTACGTAAGGCAGCTTTCTGACCGGATGAATAAGGTCTGCCTTATCGACGAAAGGCAGGAAATAGCCTGTGTGAACGGAATGTTCTGTCAGCACGATGTGGGCGTCAATACAGATGTTCTGAATAATTATCCTAAAAGCAAGGGGATTATGATTGCGCTGAGAACTATGTCACCCGATGTTATCGCCGTAGATGAAATAGGCGGAAAAGAGGAAACCGACGGCATAGTAAAGGGCGTAAACAGTGGGGTAGGCTTCGTGGCTACGGTACACGCTGCCGATTATGACGACCTGATTAAAAGGCCGCAGATAAAGGATATTCTTGACACAGGCGCATTCAGTAAAATTATTCTTCTCAAGAGTGCAAAAGCTCCCGGAGAAATAGACTCAGTATATGATGTTTCCGAGGTACGTGATGAAATTTACAGGAGCAGTTTTATTATGGATAGCCTTTACACTGATGGGGATGAAAGCGTCATTATCGCTTAAAAGGCATGTAACCGTGCTCGATGAGACGGTGGTTTTTCTCAGATCCTTGGTTTCGGAAATAGAATTCACTAAATCGGGCATAAACATCATTTTGGCAAGGTTTTCCGCAGAGAGCACGATGAAAAGCCTCGTTTTTCTGAAAAATTTCACCGATGCAGAGTGCTATTCTGACTTTCACGGACTGTGGAGAAAGAGTATCGGGGGCTTTCCCTACTATAAGAGCAGAGAAAAAGAAAAAATGTTGCAGCTGGGCTCGTTTTTAGGCACCACAGACGTAACCGGTCAGACAGAAATGATAAATTTATATATTTCCTATTTCAGCGAATACAGAAGCAAGGCAAAAGAGGAATATGAAAGCCGTGGAAAAATGTATTCTTTACTCGGACTGTTTACAGGAGCAGCAGTTTATATATTGCTTATTTAAAAATCGAAAGGTCAATTCTTGTTTTAAAGATTTATGCGACAGATATGGAACTGGATTTAATTTTTAAAATCGCAGCGATAGGCGTGATAGTAGCGATACTGAATCAGCTGCTGGTTAAAAGTGAAAAAGGTGAATATGCCACTCTGACGACTGTAGCGGGAATAATCATCGTATTGCTTATGATTATTCCACAGATCGAGGATTTATTCGGCAGTCTGAGAAAAATAATCGATTTCTGATGCTGATTAAGATAATTTTAGTCGGAATTACCATATGCCTGATAAACATTTTTCTGAAAAAGCACTTAAGCGAGTTAGTACTGCCTGTAGAAATTGTTTTTCTGGCTTTTTCGGTATCGTTATGTGTTGAGTATATTCAGAATGTATTTTCGGGGCTTACTGAAATCCTGTTCCGCACTCAGTACGGTGAAGAAATATTTACCTCAGCCGTAAAGGGCACGGGTATTTGTCTGTTGTCGAAATTTTCGTCCGATATATGCGAGGAAAACGGAAATAAAATGATTGCAGATGTAATTGAATTTGCAGGAAGGATATTGCTTGCGGTTATCGCTGCGCCTTATATAGAGCTGATAATGAACATAGCAGCAGCGTTTATAAAATGAAAAAGCTGATATTTGTATTGATTTTTACCTTGTTTCTTTCAGTGCTGAGCTTTAATGTGTCAGCGACAGAAGCCACTGAGGATGATTTATCCCAAAAGCTTTTCGACGGTATCGATGTAGAGGTATGGGATATACTTGAGGATTTCGGCATTACTTCCTTCGACAGTGAGAGCGTTTATAACATTTCCTTCAGCAGCATACTCGAATACTATAAGGACAGTCTGAGTGAATATCTGAAAGGCACCCTGTCTCTTTTTACACGTGTTTTTTCACTTATTCTTCTCGGCGGCATTACATCTCTGGTTATAAACACTAAAAAATACAAGGATATCCTTTCGGTGCTTCTTGTGCCCATCGTAACGGTAATTCTGACGGATGAAATCCGTCTGTGCATAAATTCAGCACTGTCTCTTCTTAAACTTAACGGTAATTTTATGCTTGTATTTGTCCCGATATATGCCGTGGCGGTGTCGGTGGCCGGAAATCCGGCTGCTGCAGTTACATATAACACCTTCGTGCTCGGCTTTTCAGAGGTTATTTCTGCCGGAATAAATTACGGGCTTGTGGATATTATAGGCTGTTTTTTCTGCCTTTGCATCGGCTTTTCCTTAAACAGATTCATTAATTTCCCACGTTTTCTGAGTGCGGTGAACCGACTTATATCTTTTGTCTTCGGTCTGGTATCTTCACTTTTTACCTCATTTCTCTCCCTCAAGGGTATTTTTGCCGCTTCGACTGATTCTGTGGCAGCAAAAGGCATTAAATTCGCTATAGGCAGTCTCATTCCTGTTATCGGCTCATCTATAAGTGACGCTTATTCCACTCTGATAGGAAGCTTCGGTGTGCTGAAAAACTCAGTGGCTATAGTAGGGATATTTGTGATGCTGGCACTGAATTTTCCCGTGATAGCAGAAACTGTTATTTTTAATATTGCTCTTAACACTCTCAGCTTCATCAGTGAGCTTTTTGACTGTGATGAGCTTTCAAACGTACTCAGAGCCTTCGCCTGCGGCATAAAAATAATAGGACTTCTTGTTCTGTCAGAAATGCTTATTCTGATAATATCTACCGCTATAATGCTGACGGTAAAGGGTGGTTGAAATGGACGGTATAGGTCAGTGGTGTAAGCTCATATCCTGTTTTTCCGTTATCTCCTCATTGTTCGTGCTTTTAGTCCCCGAAAAAGGGCTGAAAAGAGTATTCAATACTTTATTGACGGTCATTCTGGTGTTTATCCTTATTCTTCCGCTTAAAGGTGTAAGCAAGGATAGCTTAACGGATTTCGATGCTTTTTTTGACAGTATAAAAGCATCCGATGTCATTACGACGGAAAATTTAAGAGAAAAAATGCTGCTGCAGACAGTAGAAAGCGAAACGGAAAGCTATCTTGACGAAGCGATGCTTTCGATGAATATAAGCTGCACCTGCCAAGTTATATGTGAATATACAGACAATGAAATTATCATAACCGCCGTAGAGGTTTACGGTGAAATAACTCCGGATGAGAAGGTCAGGATAGAAGGCAAGATTCAGGAGATATCAGAGCAGGAAATCGACGTTTATTTTAAGGGTGAATTATATGAGTGAGACCGACAGAAAGAAGCTATTTTTACTCTTTGAAAAGCTTAAGGAGGACAAAAAGACACTGCTGGTTATTTTAATGAGCTTTATCGGTATATTTCTGATTTTTCTTTCGGAGATGCTTTCGCACGAGGACAGCGAAGCAGCAAACAGTTATACTCAGATAAACTTTGAGCATAGAGATGAAAAAGAAGAACTGAAATCGATAATAGAAAAAATAGAGGGAGTAGGCAATGCCGAGGTTATGATTACTTACGAGGGCTCATCGGAAACGGTTTATGCCTACGATAAATCCGAGCAAAGCGGCGACAGTGACATTAAAAATGAGCAAGAGCATATAATACTGGATAAGGGGAACACCGAGGAGGGCCTACCCGTCAAGGAAATCTATCCCAGGGTTACGGGTGTAGCCGTGGTGTGTGAGGGCGGAGGAAGCCCTACGGTTAAAAACGAGATAACACAGATGCTTAAGGCCTTATACGGCATAAGCAGTAATAATATAAGCATTTCAGAAATGAGAAGTTAGGAGGAATTTTTATGCTTATCAAAAAAAGACAGGTGCTGACGGCCACTCTGGTTATAGCACTGTTTGCTGCACTGGCGGTAAACTGGTACTTCACCAAGCCTCAGAGCGATGTGACACTCACTACGGGTGCAGATGAGGCGGTTACGGGAAATCTCGGGGACACCTTGTTTGTGGCAGGTACTACGGTGAAGAATGATGACGGTACGACCGAAGAGGAAGCCACCGAATCTGAGCTGGTAAACAAAGAGGTAAAAACCGAAACCGAGTCTGCAGAAGCCTCTGAATATTTTTCGCAGGCTAAGCTTAAAAGGACTCAGGCGTACGATGAGGTGGTAGCAAACATAGAAAAAATGATTTCACAGGAAAATCTTTCCAGTGCAGAAAAGAACAAAATAACAGTTATGCTTTCCGATTATCAGAACGATATGAAGGTGCAGACGGATGCCGAAAATCTCATCAGCGCCAAGACAGGAAACGAGTGTATGGTCATAATTAACGGCGACAATTGTCAGGTGATTTTGGAAAAAAATACACTGAATGACACTCTTATTCTCCAGATTACCGAAATTATAGAGAAAAAAACGGATATTTTTTCAGAAAATTTAACAATAATTGAGCTAAAATAGTTGTAGGATTTAAAATTTGTGGTATAATTAGTTTAATTGTATAAATTAAAACCGATATATATGATGTCGGGGGAGGAATGTAAATATGACAAGACATGAAGCAAGAGAATTGGCTTTTGTTCTGATTTTTGAAAAAAGCTTTCAGGAGGACGTAACTATCGTTGAGCTTATCGAAAATGCACTTGAGCTCGAGGTGTTTCCGACTAATGCCTTCGCTGAAAATCTTGCAAAGAAGGTCTATGCTAATCTTGACGAAATAGATAAGCTTATCAATGAAAATCTCGTCGGCTGGTCTGCAAAGAGAATTTCGAGAGTATCCCGTGCCATTCTGAGACTGGCAGTGTGTGAGCTGCTTTATTCGGAAAATATGCCTGTCGGCGTAGCCATAAACGAAGCGGTGGAAATCGCCAAAAAATACGCTACCGCTGACGATGCATCCTATGTAAACGGTGTTCTCGGCACCATAGCCAGAAAAATTAAAGAATAATGGCATATTTAGGCTTTGACACGAGTAATTACACTACCTCAGCTGCACTTTATTTCCCCGAGGAAAACAGGATAGTACATAAAAAAATGCTTTTACCTGTAAAGCCCGGAGAAAAAGGCTTAAGACAGAGCGATGCAGTCTTTCATCATACGCAGCAGCTTTCCGAGGTGTGCAGCGGGCTTTTCCGTGACTGTGATTTTAAACTTGATTCTATAGGAGCATCTGCTTTTCCGAGGATGGCAGAGGGCTCCTATATGCCTTGCTTTTTGGTCGGTCTTAACACGGCGAAAATCATCAGCAGCCTTAATTGTGTTAAGCTTCACATCACGTCACATCAGGCGGGGCATATCCTCGCAGCCTTATACAGTGCCGGTCGTCTGGACCTTATAAAAGAAAAATTTATCGCTTTTCATCTTTCAGGCGGCACTACCGAAGCAGTTTTGGTTGAGCCTGACGGTGAGGAGATTATCAGATGCACACTCGTCGGTAAATCTACTGACCTTAAGGCGGGACAAGCTATTGACAGAGTGGGCGTTATGCTTGGAATGAAATTTCCCTGCGGTGCGGAGCTCGACAGACTCTCACGAACCAGTGAAATGCTTTACAGAATCAGACCAAGCGTAAAGGGCACGGATATCAGCCTGTCGGGTGTAGAAAACAAATGCAGGGCTATGTACGAAAACGGTGAAAAGCCTTGCGATATTGCGGCATACTGCATTCAGCACATTTCCGCTTCCATAGAAAAAATGGCGGAAAATATTATCGGTGAATACGGTAATCTGCCTTTGGTATTTTCGGGCGGAGTGATGTCTAACAGTTATATGAAGGAGTTATTCACTGAAAGGTTCGGCGGTATTTTCGGTGAGCCTGAGTTTTCGAGTGACAATGCAGCGGGAGTCGCAATAATGGCGTTTCTTAAGGAGAACAAAAAATAAATGTCAACAATATTAACCGTAAGTCAGATTAATACATATCTCAAATCAATTATTGATTCGGATATTAATTTAAAAAACATATATGTAAGCGGTGAAATATCAAATTTTACCAATCATTACCGCACGGGACATTTCTATTTCACTCTCAAGGATGAAAGGTCCGCAGTCAAAGCAGTTATGTTCCGTTCTGCGGCGCAGAGAATAAGCTTCGAGCCCGAAAACGGTATGAAGGTTTTGGTAAGAGCTAATCTTTCTCTTTACGAAAGAGACGGCATTTATCAGCTTTACTGTGAGGACATCATCCCGGAGGGCGTCGGAGAGCTAACCCTCGCCTTTGAGCAGCTTAAGCAGAAGCTCAGTGAAAGAGGAATGTTTGACGAAAGCAAAAAGAAGCCCTTGCCGCCTTATCCCGAAAAAATCGGTGTTATTACGTCTCCTACGGGTGCGGCACTGCAGGATATTCTCTCGGTGCTTTCCAGACGATATCCCTCCGGAGAGATAGTTTTCGAGGGTGTTCAGGTGCAGGGTGAAAGTGCTGCGGGACAGATAGCCGCTGCTATCAGAAAATTTAACCTGCTCAAAGGTGCGGATGTTATCATCGTAGGCAGGGGAGGAGGCTCTATCGAGGATTTATGGGCCTTTAACGAAGAGGAGGTAGCACAGGCTATCTTTGATTCCGAAATTCCTGTTATTTCTGCCGTGGGGCACGAAACAGACTTTACTATTTCGGATTTCGTCAGCGATTTGCGCGCTCCCACTCCGTCGGCCGCCGCCGAGCTCGTGGCACCCGACTACAGAGAAATCCTTTATGCTGCCGATAAAATACTCGATTCGATGACGGACTCTGTGGAAAGGCTGATAAGCAGATACGATATTTCTCTGATGTCGTATGAAAAAATTTTGGCAGAGAACAGTCCCGAAAGGACGGTAATGCTTTACAGTCAGTGTCTCGATGCCTGTAAAAATAAAATAGATGCTGCTATTAAATCAAAATATGAGAGCTATCAGTCTGCCTTGTCTAATTTTTCGGCAAGACTGGAGGGAACCAGTCCCTTAAAGGTGCTTTCACGTGGCTATTCCTTCGTCAAGGATGATAACGGCTTCACCGTGAACAGTGTGCATAAGCTGGCAGTCGATGACAGTATAAAGATTATTATGGCTGACGGCGAGCTCGACTGTACCGTCGTGAACATCGGATACAAATGATAATATGAAGCGAAAACAGAAAGGAAACTAAAATGGAAATGTATACTCTTGACACTGCGATGATCAGACTTAAAGAGATAGCTGAAGGTCTGGAAAGCGGTGAATATGACCTCGAAATGTCCATCAAGCTTTATGAAGAGGGCGTTAAAATCATATCCTTCTGCAATAAAACACTCTCTTCCGCCAGACAGAAAATTACTGAGCTTACAGAAAATTCACTCGGAGAAAACGAAAATGAATCAGAGATTGAATGAATATATCGGAATAATCAACCGTCGTCTTTCTGAGCTCGTGCCTGAATGCGATTTCGGTGAGGACATAGTTCACGAAGCGATGAAATACAGCCTGTCCATAGGCGGTAAAAGAATAAGACCTGTACTCGTTCTGGAGTTTTGCCGTATATGCGGCGGAAGCATCGAGGATGCCGTTGACTTTGCCTGTGCGCTGGAGATGGTACACACATACTCACTTATCCACGATGACCTTCCCTGTATGGATGACGATGAGCTGCGCAGAGGAATGCCTGCCTGCCACGTAAAATTCGGTGAGGCATACGCTCTTCTGGCAGGTGACGGGCTTCTCACACGTGCCTTCGGTGTGCTGGCTAACAGTTCTGTTTCGAGAAAAAATCCGACCGTGGCAGTAAATGCCGTTTCCGCTCTTTCCTATCTTTCGGGATGCAACGGAATGATAGGCGGTCAGGTAATTGATTTAGTAAACGAAAGCAAGGAAGCTACCATCGAGGTTCTGGAAACTCTTGACAGGCTTAAAACTGGGGCTCTTATCAGGTGCTCTGCGGTTTTAGGTTGTCTTTGTGCAGGTGCTGACGGTGAAAAAACTGCAGCCTGCGTTAAATTTGCCGAAAAAATCGGACATGCCTTTCAGGTGGTTGACGATATTCTCGATGTCGTCGGTAACGAGCAGGAGCTCGGTAAGCCCATAGGCAGTGACGCCGATAACAATAAAAGCACATATGTAGCATTACTCGGATTAGAAAAATCAAAGGAGCTGGCCGTCGCTCTGACTGACGAGGCTATCGAGGCCATCGGTTATTTCGGAGAGGAAGCGGAGTTTCTTAAGGATTTGGCAGTAAAGCTTACAAAGCGTTCAAACTGAAAGAGAGTAAAAAATGAAAATTGAAATTCTTTCAAAAATAAAAAAGCCTTCGGATGTCAAAAAGCTCAGCTCAGATGAGCTTGTCAGGTTAGCGGATGAAATTCGCTACAAGCTGATAGAGACGGTTTCCGAAAACGGCGGTCATCTTGCGCCTAATCTCGGTGTGGTAGAGCTGACCTTAGCTATGCATAAGGTTTTCGATTCGCCGAAGGACCAGTTTGTCTTTGATGTAGGTCATCAGTGCTATACACATAAGCTACTTACGGGAAGATATGAAAGCTTTTCCACTCTTCGCACTAAGGGCGGAATTTCAGGCTTCTGCCGACCTTCCGAAAGTGAGCATGACACCTTTTTCAGCGGTCATAGCAGCACTTCCGTTTCCGCAGGCTTAGGTCTGGCCGAGGCTAACCTTATAAGCAAAAAGGATAATTACGTCATTACCGTAATCGGTGACGGCTCTTTTACCGGCGGTATGGTATATGAGGCACTGAATAACGGCGGACGAAGTGAAGCCAAACAGATAATTATTCTTAACGACAATAAAATGTCTATTTCCGAAAACGTGGGAGCTTTCGCCAAATATCTGGCGGTAATCCGTTCACGTCCGGGATATTACACCTTTAAGGCAAACACGGAAAAGGTGCTTAACAAATTTCCCTTCGGTGAAAAAATCGCAAAGGAAATCTACAATATCAAAACTGACATTAAAAATAAAATTTACAAGCAGAGCACATTCTTTGAGGATCTGGGCTACAGATATATGGGACCTATCGACGGTCACGATATCGAAAATTTATGCGATGCTCTGGAAAGTGCCAAAAACATAAACGGCCCCGTTCTTTTACACGTAATAACCGTTAAGGGCAAGGGCTACGGTCACGCTGAGAAATCACCGAGTCAGTTCCACGGTATATCAAGATTTGATATAGAAACAGGTGAACCGATTTCAAATTCGGAAAGCTTTTCCTCGAAATTCGGTGACTATCTCTGCGAGCACGCCAAAGAGGATAAAAGCATCTGTGCAGTCACTGCAGCTATGGGGCTCGGTACAGGTCTCGACAGATTCAGCAAGGAATATTCCGAAAGATTCTTTGATGTGGGCATAGCCGAGGAGCATGCGGTAACCTTCTCTTCAGGTCTTGCCAAAAACGGTATGAAGCCGATTTATGCGGTTTATTCCACCTTTTTACAGAGATGCTATGACCAGATAGTACACGATGTCTCTCTGCAGAAGCTGAAGGTGATTTTCGCTATTGACCGTGCCGGCTTTGTGGGAGAAGACGGTGAGACACACCACGGACTTTTCGATGTTCCGTTTTTAAACACGATTCCCGATATAACCGTTTATTCGCCCTGCTGCTACAAATCATTATATGCAGATCTCAGCAGCGCCCTTTATGCCGATGAATACGGTGTAGCAGTCCGTTACCCCAGAGGTACCGCCTCTGCCAATGTCAGCAAGCTTAAGTTCGAAGATATCGACTATTCCTACTACGGAGAGGAAGCTGCCGAAAAGCTGATCGTAACTTACGGCAGGATAGCAGATAACGCCGTTTCGGCTACAGATGCTTTGGAAAACACAGCTTTGGTGGTGCTTAACCGAATAAAGCCCGTTCCCGAAAAAGCTTTCGAAATCATCCGCATGAAAAAAGAGGTGTATTTCTTCGAAGAGGGACTGAAAAGCGGCGGTGTAGCCGAAAAACTCGGTGCTATGCTTATTGAAAGCGGCTTTACGGGTAAATATGTGATTACCGCCGTCAGGGATGAATTCGTAAGACAGGCCTCTATAGCGGATTTACTCGAAGAATACTCTCTCGACGTGAATTCAATGATTAAAACAGTAAGTGGTGAAAAGGATTGAAAGAAAAAATAAGACTTGATGTTGCCTTGTTTGAAAGAGGCTTTGTAGATAGCCGTGAAAAGGGCAAGGCTCTCATTATGGCGGGCCTCGTTTATGTTAACGGACAGAAGGAAACCAAGGCAGGTGCATCTGTCAGAAGTGAAGACTGTATTGAGCTGCGCGGGGAGAAAATGCCTTATGTCAGCCGCGGAGGATATAAGCTTGCCAAGGCTATAGATGAGTTCGCACTGAGTCTTGACGGCTGCTTATGTATGGATATCGGTGCATCCACGGGCGGCTTTACCGACTGTATGCTGATGAACGGTGCAGTTAAGGTGTATTCTATCGACGTCGGCTACGGTCAGCTGGCGTGGAAGCTTCGTCAGGACAGCCGAGTCGTAAATTTGGAAAGAACAAATTTCAGATATGTTACTCACGAGGCTATTCCCGAGGAAATTGATTTCGCCAGTGTAGACGTGTCCTTCATTTCGCTGAAGCTTATAATTCCCGTAATGAGAAATCTGCTCAGAGATAAGGGCAGAGCCGTTTGTCTTATTAAGCCACAGTTTGAAGCAGGAAAGGATAAAATAGGTAAAAAAGGCGTAGTACGTGACATCAGCACCCATTATGAGGTGGTCAGAATGATATATGATTTCGTGCTCGAAAACGGCTTTTCCGTGCTTAATCTCGACTTTTCACCTATCAAGGGCCCACAGGGTAATATAGAATATCTGATTTTTATAGAGAAATCGGAAACGCCTGAGTCCTTCCTCGATAAAACAGTAGAGGAAATAGTTGACGCATCCCATTTAAAATTAGACGGAGGTGCTCAGCAATGACTGTAGCTTTTCACATAAACATCACACGTAAAAATGCCTATGAGGTGGCAGTCAAGGTTTACAGAAAGCTGATTTCTCTCGGTGTCAACGTGATAGTAATAGATGATGTCAGGGACTCTTTCGATTTAGCAGATGCGGTTTTTCTGCCTATCGATGAAGCGGTTTCAGCTTGTGACGTGCTCGTAGCGGTAGGCGGTGACGGAACCATCATTCATTCGGCGCACATCGCAGCCGTATATGATAAGCCTATTCTGGGCATAAATGCCGGACGGTTAGGCTTTCTGGCAGGCATAGAAAAAGAGGAGCTTGACCTTCTTTCAAATCTGATTGACGGTAATTATCTGATTGATAACCGTATGATGCTTTCGGTTAAAAGGTATGAAAACAGAGAATTCGTAAAAGAATATCTTTGTCTTAACGATGTGGTCGTGGCACGTGGTGCCTCGATGCATATGTGCGAAATAGAGGCGGAATGTAGCGGACATATAATTAGCAGCTATTTTTCCGACGGGCTTATAGTGGCCACTCCTACGGGCTCTACTGCCTATTCTCTTTCTGCAGGCGGGCCGGTGGTCGATACCTCTATCGAGGGGCTGATTATGACTCCCGTTTGTCCTCACTCCATTTTGACGCGCTCGATGATTTTCAAGGCTGACTCAGAAATCGGAATTTCAGTAAAAAACTCAGAGGTTTCTCTGCCGATTTTCAGCTGCGACGGTGAAGACGGCATCTCTATGAATAACCGCACCCGACTTTGTATAACAAAATCAGAAAAGGCTACGAGGATTATCCGTATCAAATCCGAAAGCTTTTCGGATATACTTACCCGTAAGCTTATCGAAAGAAACGGTTTTTGATTATCCCATAAAAACAGAAAGGATAGCAGTGCTTATTTAAAGAGTGCTGCGGGTGAAAATATGAAAAAAAACAGACACGAAGCAATTCTCAGTCTTATCAGCAAGGAAGACATAGGAACACAGGAGGAGCTTATGCTTAAGCTTAAGGAGCTTGGCTTCAAGGTAACACAGGCTACCGTTTCCCGTGATATCAAATTTCTTAAGCTTATAAAAACGCCTGTCAGCTCGGGACAGTATAAGTATTCCTATGTAAATAACGATTTCGAGGATTTTTCACGTAAATATTATTCTATCCTTGCCCATTCCGTAACAGGAATCAATTATGCGGGAAATATGGCCGTAGTCAAATGCTTTTCCGGTATGGCTCAGGCCGCCTGCGCTGCTATGGATAACCTTTCTATTGACAAAATCGTCGGTACGCTGGCAGGGGATGATACTATCTTCGTTCTCTGCAGGGACGAAAAGGCAGCCGGAGAATTTAAAGATTGCATAGAAGATATTTTAAATAGCAGTGTGCAATAAATTTATCCGAAAGGAAAACTGTAGTTTATGCTTTCAAGCTTAAAAATCGAAAATGTCGCAGTAATCGAATATTCAGAAATAATGTTCGACAGGGGACTGAATATCCTTACCGGTGAAACAGGTGCAGGTAAATCGATAATTATTGATGCAATAAATACCGTTCTCGGTGAGAGAACCTCCAAGGATATAATTCGCAGCGGAGCCGATAAGGCCAAGGTAACCGCCTATTTCGAGGAGCTTCCCTCACACACGTTAAAGGCACTCGAGGAGCTCGGTATCGACTGCGAGGATGATTCCAGCCTGTTAATTACACGAATTATTAATTATGACGGCAGAAATATATGCCGTGTAAACGGAAACAGTGTTACGGTTTCTATGCTTAAGGCCATCGGCAGAGAGCTTATAACTATCTGCGGTCAGCACGACAGTCAGCATCTGCTGGTTAAAGAGCATCACATCGACTTTATTGATGCTATGGCAGACTGCGAGGAGCTTTCAGAGTCATACCGTGAAACCTATAACGAGCTGAAATCCGTCAGAAAAAAACTTAAAAAGCTTCTTTCGGCAGAGGATGAAAGAGAAAACAGAATAGATTTTCTGAAATATCAGATAGATGAGCTCACTGCTGCGGGAATTAAGCCCGGAGAAAGGGCTGCTCTTAAAAAAGAGCGTGATAAAATTTCGAGCAGAGAAGAGATTCTTCGCAGTCTTGCCGCAGTCGAAGCACTGATAAACGGTGACGGTGAAAGCAGGGGACTGAGCGAGGGCGTATATGCCTTGCTCGAAAATTTGCAGAGTCTTTCCCGCTTTGATGACAGATTTACCACCTTCTGCGAAAATCTGGAGGAGCTGAGATATGTTTTGTCTGAGTGCTCGTCTCTGTCTTCTTCATCGCTGATAAGTGACGACGGGGAATACGGTGATATAAACGCTATCGAGGAAAGATTGGATGAAATCTATCGCTTGTCCCGCAAATACGGTGCCACAGAGGAGGAAATGCTCTCTTATCTGGCGAAAATTGTCGAGGAATATAATTCTCTTGTTTCGGGAGATGAAATGATAGAAGAGCTTCAGGATACATACAACGAACTTGCTAACGAGCTTTTCAAAAGAGGCTGCTATCTTTCAGACTGCAGAAAGCAGACGGCCATCGACTTCGAAGACAAGGTAGTGAGGGAGCTTCATTATCTTGATATGCCCGATGCAAGCTTTACTGTCGATTTCAGAGAGGCGAATGCCACCGAAAACGGTATGGATGAGGTGGAGTTTCTCTTTTCCGCTAATGCAGGACAGGAAATGAAGCCGCTGATTAAAATAGCTTCAGGCGGTGAGCTTTCACGTGTAATGCTGGCCATAAGATGCGTTTTGTCAGATTGCGACTCGGTTGAGACTATGATATTCGACGAGATAGACACAGGTGTAAGCGGCAGAGCCGCACATAAAATAGCTAAAAAAATGCACGAGCTTTCAGCGTGCAAGCAGGTGCTCTGCGTGACTCATCTCGCTCAGATAGCGGCTTACGCCGATAATCACCTTTATATCGAAAAGAAGCGTGATGAAGACACCACCTACACTGTGGTTACATCTCTCGACAGTGATGAAAAGATAAAGGAAATAGCACGTATCATAGGCGGAGATATAATTACGGAGACCACCCTCGATTCCGCCAAGGAGCTTATAGCCTATGCACATAACAATTAATTTGTTTTAGCTATTGACTTTATTTGTTTCTGTGTTAAAATATTAAGAAATGTAAATAATCTGAAAGGATGAATATAAAATGAAAATTTACGAAGAACTTGTAGCCAGAGGTCTTATTGCTCAGGTTACAGATGAAGAGCAGATTCGTGATCTGATAAATAACGGTAAGGCTAAATTTTACATCGGATTTGACTGTACTGCAGACAGTCTTACCGCAGGTCACTTTATGGCTCTTACTCTTATGAAGCGTTTACAGATGGCAGGTAACACACCTATCGCTCTCATCGGCGGCGGCACCACAATGATAGGCGATCCGTCCGGCAGAACCGATATGAGAAAAATGCTCACCAAAGAGGACATCGACCATAACGCAGAATGCTTCAAGCGTCAGATGGAGCGCTTCATCGAGTTCGGTGAAGGCAAGGCTATGATGATAAACAATGCCGACTGGCTTCTTAAGCTGAATTATGTAGATATGCTCCGTGAGGTCGGTGCTTGCTTCTCCGTAAACAATATGCTTCGTGCCGAGTGCTATAAGCAAAGAATGGAAAAGGGACTTTCCTTCCTCGAATTCAACTATATGATAATGCAGTCATACGACTTCTATTATCTTTTCAAAAATTACGACTGTAATCTCCAGTTCGGCGGCGATGACCAGTGGAGTAATATGTTAGGCGGTACTGAGCTTATCCGCCGTAAGCTGGGCAAGGATGCCAACGCTATGACCATAACTCTTCTGACTGACTCACAGGGTAAAAAGATGGGTAAGACTGCCGGTAATGCCGTATGGCTCGATCCCAATAAGACATCTCCCTTCGAGTTTTATCAGTACTGGAGAAACGTGGCTGATGCCGATGTTCTCAAATGCATCAGAATGCTTACCTTCCTTCCCATCGAGGAAATTCAGGCTATGGACAGCTGGGAGGGTGCTCAGCTTAACACTGCAAAGGAAATTCTTGCTTTTGAGCTTACCAAGCTCGTTCACGGTGAAGAGGAAGCGAGAAAGGCAGACGAAGCAGCCAAGGCACTTTTCGGCGGCGGAGCAAATACGGATAATATGCCCACAACCGCTCTCGCTGCCGAGGACTTCACAGACGGTGCAGTTTCCCTCATTGATGTTCTTATTAAAACAGGCATCATTAAATCAAGAGGTGAGGGCAGACGTCTTATTGAGCAGGGCGGTGTGTCTGTAGACGATGCTAAGGCTAAGAGCTTTGCAGATGTAATTACCCTTTCTGATTTCGAAAAAGGTCATGTCATCATCAAAAAGGGCAAGAAAATCTTTCATAAAATCATAGTAAAATAACTAAGTGTAACGGGCTTTTAGGGCCCGTTATTTTTTAGCATTTAAAAACACCTTCCCGTGAAAGGGAAGGTGCAAATTATCATCCGTTAAATTATACTTTTTTGAGCTTAAACATAATGTGCGCACCGAGCATAGAAAGAACTACACCGACGGGAATAAGCACACCGATACCGGGATCTACAAAGAGTAAAAGAACGGTAACTGCAGCGATGGGGAAAATAGAAATCTTCCAATGCTTTACAAAATAGGTGGCAGCCAATGAGCCGAAGATGGTGTAGGTTACCTGCTGGAATGCAGGCGCAAAGGCTTCACTTGACATAAGTGCCGAGAAATTAGGATTAAGTGCGAAGATAATTACAAACACGGCAATTACGATAGTAGTAACGATTATGGAAGAGCAGATAGCGATAGTGGTAATTACCTCGCCCTCCTCAGTGTTTGCCTTTACCTTACAGTTTTCCAGAGCGTTGAGTGCGCAGGGCATCTTAAGGTTCATAATGTTACCGGTAACGAAGGAAAGATATGTACCGCCGGCACCGAGCATGGGTGAATATGCAATTACTTCGATGATACCTGTAGCAAAGAAGAATGCGATAGAAGCGAGGCCTTTACCTACGACATCCGGTCTGGGTGTTACATCGAAATGTAAGCAGATAGCCACAGGAATGCAGAGGAAAAATATTAATGCAGCTACAATCCAGATTCTGCCCCAGGTGTGAACCTTATCCATGTAAGTTTTCATTTTGTCATTCTCCTTTCCTTTTAATAACGCCACTCAATAGCGGCAATTTCGGGTGCGAACTGATTAATAAGCACTACGACAACCATAGCGAGAACCATACTCAGCGGCATAGCGAGCGCATCAATCCAGTTCTTTTTAAGCTTTTTATTCAGCAGGGTGAATAAGAGCATAAAGCCGATGGAGGAAACGAGAGCAGTGAGTGAAAGCACACCGGCACCGTCACCGATAATTGTTTCTTTTGAAGAGCCTGTACCTGCGAGACCTCTGCCGATGAAGGCGGCTATAAGGCCGATAAAGGCGGCAGCAGTCATAACATCCATCCAGGCTGAATTTTTGTTAGCTACCTCTGTAACGCCCTTCTGGATTTTTTTAAGAACTATGGGAATCAGAATAAGGGGAAGGCAGCTGCCGATAGTCATAACTATGGCGATTTCAGAGAATATCTGAGGATCGGTAACGGGTGAAGCGATACCGCCGGTCATACCCGCTGCCTCTAACGCTGCGATGGCAGCAGTGGTTTCATACTGGATAGCACCGATAACTGTAAGTCTTATCCAGGGGAGAACATAGCCGAGTGCGACGGAAAGAGTGATAACCGTAACGGCTATACCGATGGCGGGAGCAAAAGAAAAAATTGCGCTTGATGTAATAGCATTTTTAAGCTTTTCCTTTGTGATGCCGAGCTCGAGACCTCTCGTCCAGGATTTTTTCATAAAGAAAAGAGCCTGTGCGCACACAAAGATGATGACGGCAAGAATCAAAAGATACATAAAGCCGTCTGATTTGAAATCTGTGAACATAAATTAACCTCCGTTTTTTTATTTATAACACAAGAGTGTTTTATATTGTTAATATAATAACATCTTGAATAAAAATAGTCAACAAAATATAGCCGAAAAACTTTGACATAGTCAAGTTTTGTGGTATAATGGTACAAAGCTTCGTCAGCGTTAATAATCACCTAATTTATTGCATATATTTTACGGGTGATTATTATGAAAAAAACGAATGAAAAAGACTATTATTTTCCCGTTCTCGTGAGTCAGATAGTGATTTTTGTTCTGCTGACCGCTTTGGTTTATCTTTTCGGCAGCGGCGGAGATTTTAAGGAAAATTATCTGAATATTCTGGAAAGTAATTTTGATTCAGTTGAAATAAATAATGCCATAGAAACCTTCAGAAAGCATCTTTATACGGGCGAAATTTTCACTGTTCTTAATATCAGGGATGACTTTCCGGTGAACGCCGCTGAAACCACAGATGAATATAACGGAATGGGCGGAGAGGATCTTGAATACAGAAAAGCTGCGGAAAATGCCAGCTTTGCGCCCATTTTTTCCACCGCTGAAATACTTTCGCCCATAGAAAAGGGAAAATATACCTCTTACTTCGGCTACAGAATAAACCCCATAACGGGTGAGTACGGTTTCCATTCCGGTCTTGACATAGCCGCAGCCGAGGGCACGAAAATCAGAGCTGCCTTTAACGGTAGGGTAATAAGATCGGGCTATGACAGTCAGGCGGGTAATTATATTTACCTGTCCCACGATGACGGGTTCATAACCTTTTATTGCCACTGCAGCGAGCTTTTGGCGGAAAACGACACTGTTGTACGGCAGGGCGAGACTATTGCTCTCGTAGGCTCCACGGGCTATTCCACGGGACCTCACCTTCACTTCGAGGTAAGAAAAAACGGTGTGAGATATAATCCTTTATGGCTTCTGGATAAATGATTTTCTTTATCGGCACGACCAAAATCAAGCTGAGCTTTTCTTTCGTAGCCTTTATCGTTCTGATGATAATGCTTTGCGAGGAGAATATCGTACTGCTTTCTCTGGTCTCATCCTTTATTCACGAGTGCGGACATCTGTTTTTTATGTTTCTTTCGGGAGATATGCCTCAGTCGATTTCCTTTACACCCTTCGGTATAAGAATAGACAAGGCAAACAGTTCGGTTGTTTCTTATAAAAAAGAGGCTCTGATTGCATTGGGTGGAATAATTTTCAATATTTTCTTTTCCGTATTATTTTTTATTCTCTACCTGTGCCTCGGTGTCAATAAATTTCTGATTCTGTCTGCAGTTAATACTGTGATAGCGGCGGTTAATGCTTTTCCCGTGTCAGTTCTTGACTGCGGACGGGCACTGCGATATGCTTTGATTGTTTTAAAGGATGATGCTTCCGCCGAAAAATATGCTGACACGGTTTCGTCGGTGTTTATAGCACTGTTCACAGGTGCCACGGTAGCTTATACGTTATTTTTAGGCGCAAATATCAGTTTAATAGGCATAAATTTATATTTAATTTTTATAACCGTAATAAAGAAATGGAGTTAAAATATGATTAGTAAAGAAGTAGAAAAAATTCTCCCTCTCGTCCAGAAGCCGGGCAGATATACGGGCGGAGAGCTGAACAGTATCGTCAAAGACAAAAATAAGGTCGCACTGCGATATGCCTTTTGCTTTCCCGACAGTTATGAAATCGGTATGTCCCATCTGGGCATAAAGATTCTCTATTCTGCCGCTAACAAGAGAGAAGATGTGTGGTGCGAAAGAGTTTTCGCTCCGTGGACCGATATGGAAAACGAGATGAGAAAGCGTGACATTCCCCTTTACGCACTGGAAAGCGGTGACTGCTTAAGGGATTTCGACCTTATCGGCTTTACTTTACAGTATGAGCTTTCATACACCAATATTCTGAATATGCTCGATCTGGCAGGTATCCCTGTCAGAGCTGCGGACAGAAAGGAGCTTACACCTATCGTCGTGGGCGGAGGTCCCTGCGCCTGTAATCCTGAGCCGATAGCAGATTTCTTTGATTTATTTATGCTCGGTGACGGTGAAGAGGTTTCCGACGAGCTTTTCGACCTGCTTGTTGAATGTAAAAAAGAAAAGGTGTCAAAGGAAGAGTTTCTTAACCGTGCCGCTCAGATAAAGGGTGTGTATGTTCCTTCCTTGTATGAGATAGAATATAATGACGATAACACTGTCAAGGCAATAATTCCACGTAATAATGCTCCCGAAAAAGTAACGAAAAGAATAATTTCCGACCTCGATTCAGTGCATTATCCCGAGAAATTTATCGTTCCCTTTGTTGAAGTGGTTCACGACAGGGTTGTGCATGAGATTTTCAGAGGCTGCATCCGTGGCTGCCGTTTCTGTCAGGCAGGCTTTCTCTACAGACCTATCCGCGAAAAGTCAGCCGATACCGTAAACAGTCAGTGTAAAAAGCTCTGCGAAAGCACCGGCTACGACGAAATTTCCCTTTCGTCACTCAGTACCAGCGACTATTCTCATCTGGAGGAGCTTATGGAAAAGCTTCTTACATGGACAGAGGATTACAAGGTAAATATCGCACTTCCGTCTCTCCGTGTAGATAATTTTTCAGAAAAGCTGATGGAATATCTGAAAAAGGTGCGCAGAAGCGGTCTTACCTTTGCTCCTGAAGCCGGTACACAAAGACTTCGTGATGCTATCAATAAAAACGTCACCGAGGAGGAGCTTATGAACACCGCATGGCAGGCCTTCAGCGGCGGCTGGACTGCAGTGAAGCTTTATTTTATGCTTGGTTTACCCACCGAAACCTATGATGATGTAGCGGGAATTGCCGATCTTGCCCAAAAGGTGGTAAATGAATTTTACCGCAATCCGGACAAGCCGAAGGGTAAAGGAGTTCAGGTAAGCATAAGCGTTTCGTCCTTCGTGCCGAAGCCCTTTACACCTTTCCAGTGGGAAGCACAGGACACTATGGACGAGCTTATAAGCAAGCAGAACCATCTTCTATCTTCTGTAAAAACCCGTAAAATCAGCGTCAGCTATCATAAGGTAAATATCAGCTTTCTCGAAGGTGTTTTTGCACGTGGTGACCGCCGTCTTTCAGATGTTATCGAATACGCCTGGAGACACGGATGTAAATTTGACTCATGGGATGATAATTTCCTTTTCGATGTGTGGCTTGAAGCCTTCGAAAAATGCGGCGTAGATCCTCTTTTCTATTCGAGCAGAAAAAGAGAGTACTCTGAGATTCTTCCCTGGGACCATCTCGACTACGGCATAAGAAAGGATTTTCTTATAAGCGAAAGCAAAAAAGCCTATAAAAACGAAACTACACCGCACTGTAAAATCAAATGTGCCGGCTGCGGTACAAATATGCTTAACGGAGGTAAATGCGATGCGATGCGTAAGAGTATGGTTTAAAAAAATGGGAATGAGTCGCTATGTGTCTCATCTCGACCTTATGAGAGCTATGACCAGAGCGTTACGCAGAGCGAATGTTCCCTTATGGTACACCGAAGGCTATAATCCTCACCCTTATATCACCTTTGCTTTGCCTCTTTCTCTCGGAATGGAGAGCCTGTGCGAAAGTATGGATATGCGAATAGTAGGGGAGGGCACAAATGACGACATTTATAATATGTTAAAGGACACTATGCCTCCGGGAATAGAAATTATCCGTGTTTCCGAGCCTGTCTGTGATCCTAAAAAAATCTCTTACGGTGAGTTTGATATCTTTTTTGACTGTGACGGTAAAGCAGATGAAACGAAAGCTTTAATTACCGAAATGCTTACGGCTGATGAGCTTATAGTTCAGAAATTAGGAAAAAAAGGCCGTCACAAGGTCCTCAAGGACATAAATCTCATCGAGCATATCCGTGAATACTCGGTCTCCTCCTTCTGTGACAGAGTGAAGCTTTCTGTCGTTCTTCCTGCGGGAAGCTCTACCAATATTAATCCTGCTCTTTTGGCTGACGAGATTCAGAAAAAGGCGGAAATCAGTTCATACACTCTCATCCGTAAAAAGCTTATGACGGAAAATATGGAGCCCTTTGAATAAAGTTACTAATATTACTGAAATCACTTGATTTTTACAGTTTGTTCTGTTATAATGATGTGGTATTTTTAAACATTGGAGGAAAATTAAATGAATTTTTTAACTGCTACAGCTACACAGGGCGGCTCATCCACTACCATGCTTATTATGCTCGTAGGTATGTTCGCTCTTATGTACTTCTTCACCATCCGTCCTCAGAAAAAGAGACAGAAGGAAGAACAGGCAATGCGTGACGCTGTTGAGGTCGGTGACGAAATCACTACTATCGGCGGTATCTGCGGTAAGGTCGTTACCACTAAAGAGGACTCTCTCATCATCGAAACCGGCGCTGACAGAAACAGAATGATGATCAAGCGTTGGGCCGTTCAGATGAACGTTACTGCTAACGAAAGACTTCAGGCAGAAAGAGAAGCTGCCAAGGCTGCTGCCGAAAAAGCAAAGGCTGATAAAAAAGCAGCTAAGGAGAAAAAAGACCTTGACTGATAAGTCATAAAAAAACACCCCTTTTCATATTCATTAGTAGTGAGTATGAAAGGGGATTTTTTTATGTTTAAGGCTAAAACGACTAAGCAAAAAGCTATCGGTTATCTGAAATTGCAGTGCTTAAACTTAGCGGTATATGCTTCTTTGTTTCTTTTGATGAGCATAATCTCGCTGAAAGCCGATGCCGGAAAAGAGCATATGCTGTATTATTCTTTGTCTTTTTTAGTGGTAGGTTCGTTTATTTCAGGCTTTATCTGCGGTATAAAAGAGAGAAAAAACGGCATACTTTGCGGTATTGTGAGTGCTTTACCCGTAAATTTAATAATAATTACCGTATCGTTGCTTTTAAACGGCTTTAAGGTCGATATAAGCTTATTATATACATTGATAGCAGGTGTCATATCAGCAGTGGCAGGAGGGATTATTTCAGTAAATATCAGACTGAAATAATGAATTTTACTATTATGAAAATCAATGCAGTTATTTCTACCGATATAATCAAGAAAGAAAAAATCACAGAAAACAAAATCAGTATAATAAATTTTTCTGTACTGGCATCCGCTATAGTGTGCGGCACTTTGCTTTATGTTTTTCTGAAGGATTATTTCGCTGACGGGATTTTTAAAAGCTTCACGTCATTTTTCAGCGATTTCTCAAATAAAACCAATTTAGAAATTATTTCGGGCATCGCTTTATCGCATTTACCCTATATTTTGCTGATGATGATTTTAGGCACCAGCGCATGCGGATGTGCAATAATTGTTATTATAAGCTTTATAAAGGTAGCCGGATTAGGTATACTCGCTGCATATTTTTATTCGTCCTTTGCGCTGAAGGGCATAGAATATGCTTTGCTGGTGTTTTTCCCGGGAAAATTTGTACTTATACTTTCAGTACTGTTTATGATGCATTTTTGCACAAACAACTCCTTGAATATAAAAAGCCTTATAAAAGGGGAGTGTAGGGCAGAAAATATGGACTCACTTTATAATTTAAAAAGTGTTATCGCCATACTGTTATTTATACTATCGTCTGCCATTGACGGCTTTACCGTAGTAAGCTTTTCGTCACTCTTCGCCTTCTGACGGCTTAAATTCTTTGCTAAGGGGGTTCCTTTTAGCCGCTTCACGCAGCTGCTTACTTTCCAGATGAGTATAAATTTCGGTAGTCGCTATGGCTTCATGACCAAGCATCTCCTTAAGCACCAGCACATCCACATTTCCGTGCTGATACATAAGCGTGGCGGCAGTATGTCGTAATTTATGACAGGAATAATGCTGCCCGTCAAGACCTATTTTTTCAAGATAATGATAAACCATAAGCTGCACGGCCTGCCTGCCTATTCTCTTGTTAAGGCGGCTGATGAAGAGTGCATTACGGTCATCACCCTTCAGATTATTCTGCGGTCTGACCTGCATATATGCCGTCAGAGAATCTACACACGCTTTGTTAAGATAAATCTTTCTCTGCTTGTTTCCCTTGCCCGTAACCACCATAGTTTTTTCCGAAAGGTTAATATCCCTTACATTCAAGCCTACAAGCTCGGCAAGTCTCAGGCCGCAATTAAGAAATAAGGTAAGAATACAGTAGTCGCGGACCTTATTCGGTCCGTCTACACTGTTCAGCAGTTGAACGCTTTCCTCGAGAGTGAGATAGCGGGGGAGCTGCTTCTTTTTTTTGGCTACCTCTAACTGTGAAACGGGATTAACCTCTATGTAATGCATTTTATCAGAGATATACTTAAAAAATCCGCGTATTGATGATGCCTTGCGAGATCTGGTAGTTACATTGTTTTCACGCTCAGAGGCGCAGTATATTAAAAATTCATTGACATCCTTTAATGTGATTTTTGAAATAAACTCCGCATCTATGTATGACAAATCGAAATTTTTTTCCAATTCATCGGGGGATTGGAGACCGTTTCTGTTTGCCGCTATAAATCTGAAAAAAAGCCTTAAATCCGAAAGATATTCATTAACAGTCTGTGTGCTTCTGCCTTTAACTATGCTGAGCTCACTGATATATTCATTCACTAAATCCGGAAGCAAGGTTCTGTCTATATAATCAGCCATTATCAAAAACTCCTTAAATATTTATAAGTCAACTATACAAAATTTTTATATAGTTTGTCAAGACAGTTTATTTCAAAATATTCCGTTTGACAGAAATTTTTTAAATGATGCAATCATCATAAAAAGAATTTCCATTAAACGGAAAAATAATAATATACATTATAATTCAGCTTATTTAATCATTATAAAGGTTAATCAGCGTAATTATCGTTAATGTAATGTATGCAAAGACCAAGATAAAGCGGTTTATAGAAATTTTTTTAAATACGATACGACTAATCAGTGATTGATTGGTTTGATTATTGTATATTGGTTGATATGTGTAAACTGAATTATAAATATATCTTTTGAGCGTGGTTTGTTTTCTTGACTTTCACAGTATATAAGCTTTGCAAAATCAATATTAATTGATATTGTGTTTTTGATTAAAAGAGTGCACTTTTATAATATGTAATGTAGCTTTGGCGTATTTGCACCCACCTATACTATATAAAATATTGATTTTGTATAGTTCACTGTAAATACTGCACAATACTGCCCTTTTGAATTTTAATAAAAAATTTGAGTTTTTTGTCAATGTGTGATATAATCTTAAAAACACTATTTTCAAGGAAGATATAAGAATGCAGATAAGAATTCAGGATGGAGTCGTTGATTTATCGGGACAACCCATACTAAAGAAGGTAAACATAGAAATCAATACGGAAAGTAAAATCGGCATTATAGGCAGAAACGGCTGCGGAAAAACAACTCTGCTTCGTCTTATAAGCGGTGAGCTTTCGATATCAAAAGATACACCGGGTGTGGATAACTACCATATAGTTTCGGGCAAGCCTACTATAGGCTCGATGTCCCAGATGACCTTTGCCGATGACAGTGTAACCCTTATTGATGAAATCAGAAGCTCCTATAAGGAAATTATCGAGCTGAAAAACAGACTTGACGAGCTGAATGCTCAGATGGAAGCTTCTTCAGATGCCGAAATCATTTCCGAATATACTTCAAAGCTCGATTATTTCACTAATCTCGGTGGCTTTTATTTCGAAAAGGAATACGAAGCCGCTATAAAGAAATTCGGCTTCAGCGACGAAGAAAAGTACAGACCGCTTTCCGAATTTTCCGGAGGTCAGAGAACGAAAATAGCTTTCCTTAAGCTGCTTTTATCAAAGCCCGATTTGCTTTTACTTGACGAGCCTACCAATCATCTCGATGTTGAAGCAGTGCTCTGGCTCGAAGAATATATTTCACAGTATAAAAAAGCGGTTGTTATCGTATCTCACGACAGAATGTTTTTAGATAAAACAGTAAATACCATTTATGAAATCGAGCACGGCAAAACCTACAGATACCACGGTAACTACACCGCTTTCTCGGAGCAAAAGAAGCAGATACGTGCTCAGCAGGCTAAATTATACGAGGAGCAGCAAAAGGAAATTGCGAAGCTTAACGAAACTATAGAAAAGTTCAGATATAAGGCTAACAAGGCTGCAATGGCACAGTCGAAAATCAAATATCTGGAGCGTATGGATATTCTTGATGCACCTGAAAGCTATGACAGTAAAACCTTCAAAGCATCATTTGAGCCCGATATGCGAAGTGTAAAGGATGTTCTTACAGTCAGAAATCTGCAGATCGGTTATGACAAGACTTTATCAACGGTAAGCTTTGATGTGAAAAGAGGTCAGCATATCGGTATAGTCGGCGGAAACGGATTAGGAAAATCTACCTTGCTTAAAACGATTGTCGGCGCTATCCCCTCTCTCGGTGGCGAATTTATTTTAGGCGGTAACGTCAGAATCGGCTATTTCGACCAGCAGATGGCTCAGCATACAAGCACATCCACTGTCCTGGATGATTTTATGAACACGTTCCCTAATTTGGATGTTTTTGAGGCAAGAAGCGCTCTTGGCGCCTTTCTTTTCAGCGGAAATGATGTTTTCAAAACAATTGATATGCTTTCAGGCGGTGAAAGAGTAAGGCTCGCTCTGTGTAAAATTTTCAAAAGAAAGCCTAATTTTCTTATACTCGATGAGCCGACTAACCATATGGACATTTTAGGCAAGGAAACACTGGAAAATATGCTCGCCGATTATGAGGGTACCTTGATTTTTGTATCCCATGACAGATATTTCGTAAAAAAAGTGTCCGACCATATTCTATCCTTTGAAAACGGTGAAGCAAAGTGGTACGAGTACGGCTACGACCAATATACAGATGCCCACAAAGCAGCTCCCCTCTCCCCTGCCGATAACCGTGAAGCTCAGCCGATCAAGCAGAAAAAAGCATACACCACCCCTGCCAAAGAAAAAGCAAAAAGAGAAAGAGCGATAAAGAAAGCCGAAGAAGCGATTTTGTCGCTCGAAGATAAGCTCGGAGAGCTGAATCTGGAAATTTCCGCACCCGAAAATCAAGCCGATTACATTAAGCTGACAGAGCTTCAGCAAAGCATCGATGAAACTGAGGAAGCGCTGCTCGAAAAAATGCAGGAGCTGGAAAATCTTCTTACAAATGAATAAAAAGCAGTAACCGCTGAGGTTACTGCTTTTTAAAAGCCTATCAGGCCTAATAAACCGTATGAAAGAATCGAAATAATAACACCTGCAATAAAAACACCTGCAGTAATTATCGGAAGAGAATGCTTGATTCTGATATCAAGCAGATCTGCAATCAATGCGCCTGTCCATGCGCCCGTTCCGGGAAGAGGAATACCTACAAAAAGAAGCAGACCTAACAAACGGTATTTTCTTACATTGTCCGCTTTTCTTAAGGATCTGGCTTCAAGCTTATCGATTATAGCCTCGACCTTCGGGATTTTTTTCATAAAGCTGAAAATTTTTCTTATAAATAAAAGAATAAAAGGAATAGGCAGCATATTTCCCACAAAGCAGATGGCAAAGGCTTTGAAAAACTCTATTCCCATAAGCTTAGCAGCTATTAAACCGCCTCTAAGCTCCAATATAGGAAGCATAGAAACGATAAAAGCGATCATCTCGGATGATATCTTGCCGCCAAGAGCATCAACAAGATATTCCGCTATCGTCTCAGACATATTCATGCCTCCTTAAATATTATTTTCCCTGATAAAATTCATCGCTTCTGTAAGAATGAATCTGTCATTATCATAGTTAAGAACCTTAAGTGCATCGTCGAAATTATACCATCCGCACTCTTCGATTTCCTCCTCCTGAAGCTTATATTCAGAGTCTTTGGTTGATGCCAGAAAAATAGAGACGGATTTTTCTATTTTACCCTGAATGCTGTACTCAGAATTTTTAACGAAGCCCGGAATAATATCTATGCGAACACCTGTTTCCTCGAGAACCTCACGGATAGCAGTTTCTTCTTTGGTCTCACCGGGCTCAATATGGCCTTTCGGAAACCCCCAATGCGCACTGCGTTTATTTCTGATGAGAAGGAATTTTTTACCGTCTTCCTCTTCTCTGAAAATAACCGCTCCGCAAGAGCTTTCATATAAACACTCAATATTATATCCGATGTTTCCCTCGGCAAAGCTGATTGCTTCTTTGATGTCGTTAACGATGAAGCGGGTGCTTTTGGGTGCGACAACCCATGCTACTCCCCTGCCGCCGTGACGTCTTATGACAGCGATAACACGGCCGTCAAAATTTCTTACGGGATGATTTATTCCCATAATATAAGCAAACTGCACCGTGTTTTTTCTGCTTCTGCTGCCCTCCATAATACCGTAATTGAGCTTATATTTAAAGCCAAAACGTTTATTGTAGGAATACATCGGAGACGTTACTCTGACTTTGACAAATTTGCCTAACATAATATGTCTCCTCTTCGAAATATCGGCACGTAATCGAAGGTTAACCCTTATGTGCCGAACAGAATATATGAAAGTATTATACACACTTTCGCTTTATTTTTCAATAGATTTCGCTTCAAAAAACTATTATTAAAGAAAAAAATTAATTATATTGTAAAAGCGACAGAAAAATGATATAATATAATGAATAAAACAGAAAGAGTCGTAATATGAAAAAATTATACATCACAGATCTTGACGGAACGCTTCTCGACAGTAATGCCGTGCTTTCGTCCCGATCAAAAGCAATCATAAATAAAGTCCTCGCTGACGGTGCGGCTTTTACCGTCGCCACTGCGCGAACCTTCGCCACCGTTTTGAAGCTATTTGAGGGCGTGGAGCTTAAGCTGCCCTTAGTGCTTATGAACGGAGTAATGCTTTTTGATCCTGTTAAAAGAAGCATTATAAATTGCCATAGCATCAACCCTGAAAGTCTGGAAAAGATTTTGTCAGTTTACAGAAAGCACAGGATTTTTCCCTTGGTTTACCGCATCAAGGATAATCTGCTCGAAATCGAATATTACAGTACGGATAATCCTTATCAGATGAAATATGTCGGTAAAAGAGTGGAAGCAGACGGAAAAAGGTTCGTTTTTTCAGATAGCTTTACTGCTGAAAATAAAAGCGAGGCTATATATATCGTTACGCTTGATAAATACGACAGGATTTTACCGCTTTATGAAGATATAAAGAAAATTGATGACATTTCGTGTGTTTTTTACAGTGATAATTACACGGACTGTTATTTTCTGGAGATTTTTGCTTCGGGTGTTTCAAAGGCCTCGTCAATGGCTGAGGTTAAGAAAGTTATCGGTGCCGAAAGTGTTGTTGCCTTCGGAGACAATCTTAATGATATGGAAATGTTCCGGATGGCAGACGAGTCATATGCGGTAGAGAACGCCTGCAGTGAGCTTAAAAAATTAGCCACCGGTGTTATCGGCACCAATGACGACAGTTCTGTGGCAGAATATATTTTAAAGGATTATACGGTGAGTTCAGATGAGTAAATTATTTCACGAATATGCAAAAACCTACAGTCTTACGAGTGAAAATTCAGACGGTTTCTTCTCAGTAGCGGGTGACCTGCTGAATACGGAAGAGGTGCTTTCGCTCAAGCAGTATGAGCAGCATTTGGAAATCGACAGACTTCAGCACATCTTAGGCGTCGCTTATCTCAGCTATAAAATATGCAAAAAGCTCGGCTGGGACTGTAAATCAGCCGCCAGAGCAGGAATTATGCACGATCTGGTATATTACGACTGGCGTGACGGAGAGACGGGAGGCTGGCACCGCCTGCACGGCTACAAGCATCCTAAGCTTGCAGCGATGAATGCGCTTGAGCTTTGTCCCGAGCTTAATGAAATCGAACACAATTCTATTTTGAGACATATGTGGCCTCTCACACTTAAGCTTCCCAAGTTCAAGGAAGGATATATCATTATTTTTTCCGATAAATACTGTGCGACCAGAGAGCTTATGTATTCTCTCAGCCCGAAATATAAAGAAAAATTTTTATCTTATGTTAAAGGAATCTGACCATGGAATCTATAGTAAAATATATATTGTTGTTTTTCTTCTACAGTGCGGCCGGATGGTGTCTTGAGTCACTTTATTGCTCCATCGGCGAAAAGCGTTTCGTTAACCGAGGCTTTCTCACGGGGCCTTTATGCCCTATCTACGGAACTGCCGCATTGGTTTTGGTTATACTGATATATAATCCCTTTAAGGATAATCCTCTGGCGGTTTTTGTTTTAGGTATTATCCTTTGTGACATAGTAGAGTATGTTACCAGCTACATTATGGAAAAGCTTTTCAGCGCACGCTGGTGGGACTACACCTATGAGTTTATGAACATAGGCGGAAGAATCTGTCTTAAGCATACTCTCTACTGGGGCGTAATATCCATTATTTTTGTAAAAACAATTCACCCTGCAGTGGATAATCTCTACAGTCGGATAGACGGCCCTTATCTCAAAGCTATTCTTATCGCAGTTTTAGGCGTATTTGCTTTGGATTTGGTCAATGCAGTCAGAAAGGCGCTGGATATACGAAAGCTTCAGATTAAAATTAATAATCTTACGAGCACCCTTTCAGAGGAGCTTTCCATCATAAAGTCTACTTTTGAGGACAAATATACCTTAATACAGAGGGTTGTTGTAAAGCAGACCGACAAATTAACCCAGCTGAAATATCAGCTTGACGATCTGGCTTCTGACGTAGAAAGGTTTCTTCTGTTCGAAAAGAAGACAAAAGACAATGAAAAAAGCCTTTCAAACAGGTTATTCTACAATAATCCTACATTTGAAAGACTGACAAAAAATAAGCTTAATAAATTAAAGGATGTAATAGACGACATCAAAGCAAACATCTATGAAGGCGAAGAAAAACAGTGAGGTCGCAGTTATGAAAAATACAGAAAGAAACGATATACGTGTAATAAGAACTTACTCTCAGCTTATAAACGGGCTTATCATTTTACTTAAGGAAAAAAATTTCGATAATGTGTCGGTAATGGAAATATGCGAGGCATCAGGCGTACACAGGGCCACTTTTTATAAGCATTTCAACGACAAATTCGAGTTTTTGAATTTCTGCTTCAATTCTATGCTCGAAAGCATTTCCTTCGATTTGCTGGAATTAGGCTCGTCCCCCGATGTAATCAAGAGTAATATTATGCATTTCATATCCTGTGTTCTGGAGTTTATCGACGATAACAGACCTCTTTTTACTTCGGCATGCATCGAAAATCCGTCCATCGCATTTCTTTCATCCTTTGACAATGCTATCAATAATTTCTGTACGGCCAAATTAAATTCCGTGCTTACTGCTCCGACACACAGAATCGAAATTTCTTCGGTATTCTATTCCGGAGCATTCGTCGGTGTGGTAAAATGGTATATACAGTCAAACAACCCGTCTATGTATGACGATATAATGGACTTCCTCGGTCACAGAGTAGATGAACTGTGCAGCTTTTATGAAAAAAATCTCTATACACCGCTTTCCTGAGCTTATTCATCGTAATCATCCAGAAAATTATATTTTACATCGCCTTTGTGATAGCCTATCACTGTTTCAAGGTTTACATTATGCACACTTCTGAATATGTTCATTTCAATGTTGGAGTTGATTTTTCTGAAAGAAGAAATCAGCTCCTTCATTTCTTTTCTTTTGGAAAGGAGCTCTTTATCGGACTGACTGCTCTGAGAAGCCTCTGTAAATTTGCAGGCGCACTGCAGAAAGGTTAGTCCGTTATATCTTACCCATGCATTGATGTCTGCTTCTCTTACCATATAAAGAGGTCTGATGAGCTCCATGCCCTCGAAATTTGTACTGTGCAGCTTCGGCATCATCGTTTTGATTTCTGCGCCGTAAATCATGCTGAGCAGAATAGTTTCTATAACATCATCGAAATGATGCCCCAGAGCTATTTTGTTGCAGCCCATAAGCTGAGCATTTTTATAAAGGTGTCCCCTTCTCATTCTGGCGCACAAATAACAGGGCGAATCCTCCACGTCAACTACATAGCCGAAAATGTTTGCATCAAAAATTTCGATGGGTACATCAAGCGTTTTTGCGTTGTCGATAATACGTTGTCTGTTTTCGGGCGAATACCCCGGATCAAGCACCAGATATTTAGCCTCAAAGGGAAAGTCGCTGTGCTTCTGCAAATGCTGGATGCATTTGGCCAAAAGCATAGAATCCTTACCTCCGGAAATACAAACCGCTATTCTGTCACCGGGCTTAATCATTTCGTATTCATTGATTCCGGCGATAAAACGCTTCCATATTTCCTTTCTGTATTTTTTAATTATGCTTCTCTCTACTTCAGTATGCTTTTCCATATTTTTACCTGTGAAAAAAGCAGGAGGTTCGGATTATATAACGCCTCCTGCTTTTTATGCTTTAACTTTCTTTGATATTAAAAATGATTTTCAGGATGCTCTTTAAAGCTTTCGGACTCCTGACGATTACAACCTTCATATGCCTTACCTCCAAACAAAAATACCCGTTCATTTAAAGGAACAAGTTATTCCTAAAATGATAAGCATCAAAGCAAGGATGAAAAGCATAACCTTAACCGGAATACAAAGTGCAAGAATTATACCGGCGCCAAAAGCAGTAAAGACAAGTCCTTTCAGACACGGACGCAGTTTTGACATGCTATCATCCCCTTTCGTATAACCGTATTCTACTAACATTATACGGTTGATACTGAAAAAGGTGAAAGGTCACAGATTCCATTCTTTAAGATTTTTTTGCTCGTTATAAAACTGCAGATAGCTTTCATATCTGTTTCTGCTGATTATTCCTTCTTCGACAAGAGCACATATACGGCAGCCCTTTTCACCCAGATGAGCGCAGCCGGTAAATTTACATTCACCGATGTAATCGGCAAACTCTCTGAAATAAAGCTCCAGCTCACGTGATAAAATCACATTGTCGTTAGAAAAATCTATGCTCGAAAACCCTGCAGTATCTATAACCGAGCCTTCTCCGATATGAAAAATTTCCGCCTGTCTGGTAGTGTGACGTCCTCTGCCGAGCTTGTCACTGATATCTCCCGTTTTAAGGCTTAAATCGCCGCTGAGAGCGTTAATAAGAGTAGACTTACCTACACCTGAATTTCCCGTAAAGGCGGTAATACACCCCTTTAATTCGCTTTTTATGCTATCGAGCATAGATGTGTCATTCACATCAGAATAAAGATAAACTCTGTAGCCTGTAGAGGCGTATGTTTTATAAAGCTGCTGACAGTCTGCCAGATCTGTTTTCGTTATAACTATTACGGGCTCGATGTTATTCTTTTCGGCGAGCACAGTCATTTTATCTATAACCGGATAGTTCGGAGCAGGCTTATCTGACGAAACTACTATCATAAGCTTATCTATATTAGCTACGGGAGGTCTCGTCAGCTTGTTTTTTCTGGGATGAATTTCATCGATAGTGTTTTCTTTATCTTCTCTCAGAGTTATAGTGACCTTATCACCTGTAAGAGGTGATATTTTTTCTTTTCTGAATTTGCCCTTTGCCTTACACTCAAAAACACCGCTGGAGGTCTCTACATAATAGAAACCTCCGATGCCTTTAATTATTATGCCTTCCTGCTGCATTACTGCTCACCGTTTACGGGCTGCTCTGCCTGAGTAGTATCCTGAGCCTGTACGGGTGCCGTAGCCTCTGTAGTAGGCTGAGTCGTGGTCGGCTCTGTGGTTGTAGGCTTGGTGGTAGTGGGCTCGGTAGTAGTGGGCTGAGTAGTAGAAGGTTTGGTAGTGCTGGGCTGAGTTGTAGACGGCTTGGTAGTGCTGGGCTGAGTTGTAGACGGCTTGGTAGTGGTCGGCTTAGTGGTTGTAGGCTTGGTAGTAGTCGGCTTAGTCGTAGTGGGACGGGTAGTTTTCTTTTCTCTGGTTGTCTTCTCTTCCTCGGTTTCCTCCGTCTCCTCTTCCTCGGTGGTTTCATCCGTCGTTTCGGGAATCTTACCTGTACTTACGTAAACTGCCACTCTTGTGCCGGGAAGTACCATTTCACCGATATACTCGTGACCGATAATTTTGCCTGCAGGCTCGGCACTGCCTCTGTATTCTGTTCTGGTAGTGTCGAGAGTCAGACCGGCTTCGGCAAGAAGAGCTCTTGCCTGTGCTACTGTCATACCGATAAGATTAGGAACGGCTACAGGCTCTACATCTTCACTTGTGGCTACATAAATAGTAATCGTCGAGCCGGCGGGTACCATTTCGCCCTTTGCGGGATAGGTTTTGATAACTGAGCCGACTTTGACCTCTTCGTTTCTTTCCTTTACGACAGTGGTTTCGAGGCCTTTTCCGCGGATAACCGCATCGGCAGAGGTGTATTCTTTGCCGTATACATCGGGAACCTCTACCTGAGTGGAGGAAGCGGAGATGTAAATTTTGATAGTGGAATTTTTGTCAGCCTTGCCGGAAGCGGGCTCCTGTCTGAGGATGGTACCGGCTTCGGCATCGCTTTCATCGTCAATTATAGGCTCAAAATTAAAGTCGGCATAGGCAGGCTGATTCATAACCTGATTATAGAAGTTGAGACCAACGACATTCGGCACGTTAATTTTACCTGAGCCGGGAAGGAACATAGAGATAAGTATAACCGCAAAGATTACCAGAGCACCGAGAACACCGCAAAGCACTGCGATGGTTTTCTTTTTGGCACTGTCGTCCTCTTCATCATCGGCGGAATCGTCGCTCAGAGGCTCAATAACTGTTTCCGCTCTGGTTACGACGGGGGTAGCAACCTTGATATCTTCATCAGTTTCTGTTATCTGGTCGGGCTGTGTACCCGTAAAATATGAATAATCAAACTTGATATTCGGATTCTTTTTATATTCCTCTATATCTCTGAGAATTTCAGATGCAGACTGATATCTGTCGCTCTGGTTTTTCTGCATAGCTCTGATTATAATCTGCTCTAAGCCTACAGGTATATCGGGGTTAATTTCACGGGGCTTCACAGGATCGTTCTGAAGCTGCATAAGAGCCACGGAAACGGCATTGTCAGACTGGAAGGGAAGCGTGCCTGTGAGCATTTCGTAAAGCATTACGCCTACAGAATACAGGTCGGTTTTAGCGTCAGTGTGACTGCCCTTGGCCTGCTCGGGGCTTATATAGTGAACAGAGCCGATAGCACCGTCGGTCATAGTTCTGGTTTCGCTGCGGCTGAAACGGGCGATGCCGAAGTCAGTCACCTTAATAGTACCGTCGGAAATGAGCATAATGTTCTGAGGCTTGATATCTCTGTGAACTATGCCCTTATCGTGAGCGTGCTGTAAGGCACGGAGTATCTGTGTGACATAGTAAATAGCCTCACGGGGGTTCACTCTGCCCTGCTGCTCGATATATTCTTTAAGCGAGATGCCCTCGACATATTCCATTACGATATACTGGATCATATTGCCGTAGCTGACATCGAAAACCTTGACTATGTTCGGATGTGACAAGACAGCGATAGCCTTTGATTCGTTTTTGAATCTGCGTCTGAAATCCTCATTGGCGAGAAACTCATCCTTAAGAATTTTGACTGCCACTATTCTGTGATCAATGTTATCAAAGGCCTTGTAAACGACCGCCATGCCTCCGACGCCGATTATTTCGATAATTTCATATCTTCCGTCGATACGCTTTCCTACATAATTTTCCATAAATCTTTACCTTACCCTTCCATAATTACGACCGTAATGTTATCCTTGCCGCCATTACTGTTAGCTTCGTCGATATATTTCTGTGCCAGTGAATCGAAATCTGTGGACAAATAAATTTCGTGTATATGTCTGTCGCTTATCATACCGCTGAGACCGTCCGTACACAGAAGCATACATTCGCCCTCCTGCAGACAGACATAATCAAACTCAATATCTATGCCCTCTTCCACACCCATCGCTCGGGTAATTATGTTTTTAATAGGATTGTTTTCATATTCTTCTTTGGTAATCTGACCTTTATCGAGCATTTCCTGAACCAAGGAATGATCCTTTGTTATCTGTCTTATGGAGTCTTTATCCATTATGTATGCTCTGCTATCGCCCACATGTGCTATGCAGGCCTCGTTGCCTTTTATCAGGACTGCCACGATAGTAGTGCCCATTCCCTTTAGTGAACTGTCGTAAACTCCTCTGTCAAAAACGTCCACATTAGCCGTGGTTATAGCAGAAAGAAGAAGATTTTCCAGAGAGGTAACCGACATAGACGGATTATAGCATTTTTTGATTTTTTCGCTTACCATCTCGATAGCTGCGGCACTGGCTACCTTTCCGCCGTGCACACCGCCCATACCGTCGCAGACGATGCCCCATACGGTACCGTCGGGTAAAACACCGTAATCAAAAGCATCTTCATTTTTACTTCTGACTGCACCGATATCGGTTTTACCGGTAATTTTCATAGAAGCTTTCTCCTTTCGTTTATTTTTCGCCTCTGCGAAGCTGCCCGCAGGAGGCGTTTATGTCACTGCCCAGAGTACGTCTGACAGTGGCGTTAATACCGTTTTTCTCGAGTATTTTTATGAATGAAACGATTCTTTCCTTATTGCTTTTTCTGTAGTCTCTTTCCTTCACGGAATTAACCGGTATAAGATTAACGTGACAAAGCATACCCTTCAGCCTCGAGGCAAGCTCTTTAGCACACGCATCACTGTCGTTTACTCCGCTTATCATAGCATATTCGAAAGAAATACGTCTGTTTGTTTCTTTTATGTAGTCTCTGCAGGCACTGAGAAGCTCATCTATGTTCCATTTATTATTTACGGGCATAGTCCTGCTTCTTATTTCATCGTTTGGCGCATGCAAGGAAATGGAAAGTGTAAGCTGGAGCTTTTCCTCCATCAGCTTATAAATACCGCTGACCACGCCGCAGGTAGAAAGCGAAATATTTCTCATTCCTATATTAAGGCCGTTTTCATCTGAAATCATTCTGAGAAACTTAATCACATTATCGAAATTATCAAGAGGCTCGCCTACACCCATCATAACGATGTGAGAAATTCTGACGGATAAATCCTTTTGTGCCACATAAATCTGAGAAAGAATCTCTGACGGTGTCAGATTTCTGATAAAGCCCGCTATACCGGATGCGCAGAAGTTACATCCCATCCTGCAGCCGACCTGACTTGAGACACAGATGGTATATCCGTATTTATATTTCATTACGACAGATTCGATAAGCTCACCGTCGTTAAGTCTGAATAAATACTTAACTGTATCATCATACACTGAAACTAATTTTTTTTCAATAGTACAGGTATAAATGTCATAATTTTTTTCGAGATTTGACCTTAAATCTTTTGAAATGTTAGTCATTTCATCGAAGGAATCGACATTATGCTTATGTAACCATAAGTAAATCTGTCCTGCCTTAAACGGCTTTTCTCCCATTTCGATGAGTTCACTTTTCAGCTCATCGAGAGACAGAGATTTAATATCCTTTTTCACTTAATCACTCTTTCTTTCAAAGCAGGCGATAAAAAAGCCGTCGCCCGAATTTATATGCGGCATAAGAGTTATAAACGCTTTGTCTGAAATATCCGGAAGAGGTGCCAGCGGAACGAAATCACTGTTTTCACTGAGAAATCTTTCGCAAACACACTCGTTTTCATTTTTTGAAAGTGCGCAGGTGGAATAAATGAGCCTGCCTCCGCTTTTAACGTATCGGGCACCGTTTTTAAGTATACTGTACTGGATTTCGGGTAATCCTGCGAGCTCGTTTTCGGCCTTGTATTTGATTTCCGGCTTACGTCTGATTATCCCTGTACCCGAGCAAGGCACATCACATAACACTCTGTCTGCTTTTCCGAGCTCACTGCGGTAAACAAGAGCATCCGAAACCGTTCCCTTAATAATATCAAGACCTAATCTGGCTGCACCGTCATTTATTAAACGGACTCTGTTTTCATATTTGTCGAAGCAGAAAAGAGCTCCCTTGTTTTCCATATATTCGGCGGCAGTGTATGCCTTACCGCCCGGTGCCGAGCATAAATCGAAAACAGTCTCCCCTGCTTTCGCATCGAGCGCACGGACACATAACTGTGAAGACAGGTCCTGAACGTGAAAGTAGCCCTTTTTATAAGCTGAAAGCTTTTCGACATCTCTTCCGTTAAGCTTTATTTTTAATGCATTGTCAAGATAGGTTTTTTCACTGTCCACCCCGTCCTTTTGCAGCTCTTCCGTAAGCTCATCTGCAGAAATTACGGTAGTATTGACACGGACAAAGGTGTCGGGTGAGCCTGTGGAGGCAGAAAGAATACCGACAGTGTTTTCGGGACCGTATTCGTTTATCCATTTATTGCAAAGCCATCTTTCGCAGGAATATCTGACTGAAAGATATGAGGCCATATCGCTCTTATCGGGTAAGCAAAGCTTATTTTTATCGATTTTTCTCAGCACGGCATTGATAATGCCGGAAGCGTAGGAGCAGTATTTTTTAGCGAGCTTAACGCTTTCATTTACCGCAGCCGATGAGGGAATCTTGTCCATAAAAAGAAGCTGATAAGCACCCAGACGAAGTATAATCAGAGCCTCCGGCTTAAGCTTTGCGAGGGGCTTTTGCAGATAAAGGGACAAATTATAATCCAGCGTTATTTTGCTCTCGATAACCCCGTAAAACAGTGCAGATACCAAAGCTTTATCTCTCGGCTCCATATCATATCTGCTCAGAAAGCCGTCTAAGGTCAGATTTGAAAAGGCTGCATCCCTTTCGAGCTTCAGTATGGCTTCGAAAGCAATTTTTCGGGCATTCACCATTTTAAAGTACCTCGTTTAACGTCTTCTGCTGTTCGTGCGGAGAATGAGTCTGATAAGAGACATCAGTGAAACCAGAAGCGAAGCTACATAGGTCATGGCAGCAGCCGATAAAACCTTTTTCGCTCCTGCTCTTTCCTCATTGTAAAGCATTTCTGTTTCTTCTATTACCCTGAGAGCTCTCGAGCTCGCATTAAACTCGATAGGCAGAGTCACCAGCTGGAAAACAACCACTGCAGCGAAAAGAATAATGCCCACATCGATTAAAATTCCGAAGCCGAGAAAATAGCCGATAACCGCCAGAAGGACGCCTGCCGACGAGCCGAAGTTTGCGACGGGTAAAATCAGATTTCTGACTTTTATGGGAAGATAATTCTGTGCGTGCTGAGCTGCGTGGCCTGCTTCGTGACAGGCAATGCCTATACTCGCTATAGAAGAGCCCGAATAAACCTCGGGTGAAAGTCTGATTACGTTTACACGGGGATCGTAATGATCGCTGAGCTTACCGCTGCCGCATTCTATTTTTACATTTGTAATGCCGTAATGCATCAAAACATTATATGCTGCCTGTGCGCCCGTTATATGCTTAGAATTAGAAATACGGGCAAATTTATTATATGTGCTTTTGACCTTTGCCTGTGCAATGACAGAAAGTATTACTGCAGGCAGAACGAGAACAATATAATAATAATCATACCATAACATATTATCACACCTTAAAATTATAATCCGAGTACCGTACCTTTTTTTATCGGATAGCCGTTAAGGAATACCGAGGCATCCATTCTCTTTTTTCCTTCGAGCTGAACGGTTTTCAGCTCTACGGTGTTATTGTCGCCGCAGCAGACGATTATTTTACCGTCGCTTTCGATAACTGCACCGGGATTATTATTTCCTTTTTTTTCGCATAAAACCGATGAATGGATTTTTAAAGTTTTTCCATTTAACACTGTAGAAGCACCGGGCCAGGAATAAAGGCCGCGGATTTTATTGTGAATATTGAAAGCAGTGTCAGACCAATCTATCCTGCTCATCTCTTTAGTGAGAAGACCGACGTGCGATGCCTTCGTTTCATCCTGCTTAACAGGCTTAAGCTCACCCTTTTCTATGAGGTCTATGGTCTCCATCATAGCCTCTGCGCCCAAGGGAGCCAAAACTTCATACATATATTCTGTGGTGTCGTTTATGCCGATTTCACACTCTTTGACCGTCAGTATATCACCGGTGTCGATGCCTGAATCCATCTGCTGGACGGTTACACCCGTTGTCTTGTCTCCGTTAAGAACCGCATAATGAATAGGAGATGCACCACGGTATTTCGGTAAAACCGATGCGTGGACATTTATGCAGCCGTATTTCGGAAACGCTAAAAAGTCATCGGGAAGGATTTTTCCGTATGCCACTACCACGACAAGATCGGGCTTGAGCGTTTCAAGTATACTGACACCCTTTCCGTTTCTGAGAGAAACAGGCTGATAAACATCAAGACCGTGCTTGAGCGCCTCTATCTTTACATCGGGAGGAGTAAGCTCCTGTTTTCTGCCGACGGGCTTATCGGGCTGACAGAAAACACCTACGACCTCATGCTCGGAATTTACAAGTGCTTTCAGACATTCCACAGAGAAATCGGGTGTTCCCATAAACGCAATACGCATATTATCAATCCTTTCAGCTTTATTCTCTCATTCTTCTGATTTCTTCCGCTGAGAGCTCACGGGTTTGCTTATCTGTGTATAACACACCGTCGAGGTGGTCTATTTCGTGGCAGAAGCATCTCGCCTTAAGACCTTCACCCTCATAAAAGCGCCAAACCCCTTTTCGGTTCTGAGCTCTGATTTTACAGTATTCAGGTCTTTTTACCATACCGTTCTGTCCCGGAACGGAAAGACATCCCTCTATATCCTCATATTCACCCGAGGTTTCTACGATTTCGGGATTAATAAGCTCGAGAAAGCCGTCGCCTACATCGACCACAACAACTCTTCTGAGCACTCCGACCTGTACTGCAGCGAGGCCGACGCCCTCTGCCTTATACATAGTTTCCTTCATATCATCCAGAAGCGCCCAAAGTCGCTCATTAAAATTTACGACAGGTCTGCTCGTTTTTCTGAGAACGGGATCACCCACTGTTACTATCTTTCTTATAGCCATATTTATTACCTCACTTAACAGAGATTTTCAGGATTTATGTCTGTAACTACAGACACAGAGCTATATAATGAATTTTTTCCGAAGGCAATAATAAGCTCCTTCATCATTTCTCTGAATCTGCGGTTGTTTTTACATTTGATTATAATTCTGTAACGGAATTTATTACTTATTTTTGAAATTCTGGGCGGCATAGGCCCGAGAACTATTATTTTTACATCGTTATATTTTTCGCTGATAATTTTTTTCAGTGCCTCGAGAAAGGCTTTGGCGCAGTTAAGGGATTTTACCTCATCTGAGCTGACAAACATAACCGAACAGATATCACAGTAAGGCGGATATACCATAGCTTTTCTGATGCTGATTTCAGTATTGAAAAAATCCGGATAATCCTGCCTTTGTGCCATTCTGATTACGTGGTTCTGCGGAGCGGCGGTCTGTATGAGGGCAAAGCCCTTGCTTTTACCTCTTCCTGCCCTGCCGACGACCTGCGTAAGCAGATCAAAGGTACGCTCCTGACTGCGGAAATCGTCATTGTTAAGCTGCTGGTCTGCATTGATTACACCTACCAGCGTAACATTCTCAAAATTAAGCCCCTTTGCAACCATCTGGGTGCCGAGCATAATATCATATTTACCGCTTCCGAAATCTGAAAGCCGCTGCTCAAAGCTGAGTCTTGTCCCGGCAGAATCAGTGTCCATACGAAGCACTCTGGCATCGGGCAAAAGCTCTGAAAGCTCCTCTTCTATCCTTTGTGTACCGAAGCCTGCATATCTTACGTTGTCCTTTCCGCATTCGGGGCAGACCTTTGTAAACGGCATAGAATATCCGCAGTAATGACACATAAGGCGCCCGTTGGCACTGTGGTATGTCATAGATATGCTGCAATAGGGACAGGTTACTACGGTAGAGCAGCTGTCGCAGGCAGCAAAGGTGTTATACCCTCTTCTGTTAATGAGAAGTATGGTCTGTTTGCCGTTTTTTAAGTTGTTTTCCATCAGCTCAAGAAGTCTCGAGCTTACAGAGTACATATTTCCCCTCTGCCGCTCAAGCTTCATATCAACTATTTCAACCTCGGGAAGCACTGCATCTCCGTATCTTTCATCGAGAACATTCAGACTGTAGCTGCCTCTCAAAGCATTAGAGTAAGATTCGAGCGAGGGTGTTGCAGAAGAAAGTAAAAGTAAAGCCTTGTGATTTGCCGCACGGAATTTCGCCACATCGGTGGTATGATAGCGGGGCGAAGCCTCCGATTTATAGGTGTGCTCCTGCTCCTCGTCTATTACAATCAGTCCTAAATTATCAAAGGGGGCAAAAACGGCCGATCTGGTGCCGATGGCTATTTTAACCATACCGTTTTTTACTCTCTTATATTCGTCTCTTCTTTCTCCTACGGAAAGCGCACTGTGAAAGATAGCCACATCAGAGCCGTATCTGCCTTTAAACAAAGCCATCATCTGAGGAGTGAGCGAAATCTCGGGAACCATAACGATAACCTGTCTTCCGTCAGAAATAACTCTGTCGATAAGAGAAATAAAGACAGAAGTCTTTCCGCTGCCGGTTATGCCGTAAAGAAGACTAACTCCGCCTCCCGTGGAATATCGGGAGCAGATTCTGTCATAAGCTGACCTCTGCTTGTCGGTGAGAATAATTTTTTCTTTTGATTTGCCGTCTGTGATGTCCGACTCGGGAATACGGAAAATTTCAACATCGAAAATCTCCACGATGCCCTTTTTTTCGAGATTGAAGACAACCGACGAGGTTACGCCCGTAAAATAGCATAATTCCTTGACAGTAGCTGAGCCGACATCATTCAGAACGCCGATGACGCTTTTCTGCTTAGGAGTAAGCTTAGGATTGCTAACGTAAATTTCCTCTGCATCGTATGTGAGTCTTACACTTCTCACGGTTGCATCCTTCGAGTTTCTTACGGCATTATAGTCCTTTGTCAGAAGCTTTTTGGCCGCAAGTCTCTCGATAATATCACAGTCGGCTGAATACCCGAGTGCCGTATATACCTCTTTTTTCGAAAGGAAGCCGTCAAAGGAAAGCATATATTCATATACTTGTCTTTCGTCGTCGGAAAGCATCGGCACCGGCTCACGGTACAGTGCGAAATATTTTACTGAGGTTTTAAAGTTAAGTCCGGAGGGAATCTGCACCTTTATTCCCTCGAAATAAGTGCAGAAGGTTCTTTCCTTAAGAAACGAAGCTATATCTATCATCTCTTTCGTGATAATCTCCGTATCATCCAGAACAGAAAGAATGCTTTTATAGCTTTTCCCGCTTTCTGCTTCCTCGAAGGAAAAGACCACACCCTGCCTCTTTACGTTTTTACCCTTACCGAAGGGAACGAGGACACGTGTACCTTCGCATATAAGTCCATTCAGCTCCTCCGGCACCGTATAACCGTAAAGAATGTCAAAATGATATGCAACATTTTCTACGGCAACACATGCAAGAAACTGTTTCATATCATTTCACTTCCTTTTTCAGATGTTTCTGATTTCTTCGGGCTCACAGATTTCGAGCTTTCCGCTGAGGAACTCATCGAGAGCAAATGAAACAGGCTTTTCTGTTCCGCATTTTTCGTTGAGCTCGGGAGTTTCGGAAATCTCTCTGGCTCTTTTTGCTACGGCGGTTACCACCGAATAACGGCTGGTATTGTCCTTAAGTAAGTTTCTTAAATCGGGATTAAGCATTTTTTATTACCTCTCTTAACTTATTTTGCATTTTATTTATTCTGAGCTGCTCAGCTCTTATTATTGACATAACATCGTTCACTGCATCCTCTAAAACATCGTTTTCTACGATGTAATCATATTCAGCCGCTCTCTGCAGCTCGATTTCTGCGATTCGCATTCTGGCCTTGATAGCTTCGTCACTGTCCGTGGCACGACCTCTCAAACGCTTTTCGAGTACCTCAAGAGTAGGAGGAACAATAAAAATCTTTTTTGCATCGGGGAAAACCTTTTTTACGTTCTCTCCCCCCTCCACTTCTATGATCAGAAAGACTGTTTTACCCTCTGATAGAAGCTTTTTGACCGGTGCTATAGGTGTTCCGTAAAAATTTTCACCGTAGCAGGTATATTCGAGCATTTCACCGTTTCTGATGTTTTCTTTAAATTCTTCGGTAGTAATGAAATAATAATTCACACCGTCTGTTTCACCCTCACGCATTTTACGTGTCGTCATGGAAACAGAGAGAAATGCATCCCCTTTCATTTTTTCCATTACCTTGGCGATGACAGTGTCTTTACCGCAGCCCGAAGGTGCAGAGACCACTATAAGCAAGCCCTCATTCATAGCTGCCTTCCTCCTCACAAATTTCATCCTGGTCAGAATCGAGACGGTTGGCTACCGTTTCACACTGGAGATATGTGAGAATAACATGGTCACTGTCCATTATGATAACTGCTCTCGTTCTTCTGCCCTGAGTAGCATCGATAAGGGTTCCACGTTCTTTGCATTCCTGTATTATTCTCTTTATGGGCGCAGAGTCGGGGCTTACTATGGCCACCAGTCTCTGGGCGTTAATCATATTTCCGAAACCAATATTAATCAACTTCATAGCTTTCACCGATTATTCTATATTCTGTACCTGTTCACGTATTTTTTCTATTTCAGCCTTGATGTCAATGACCTTTCTGGCTATTTCAACATCCTGAGCCTTTGAACCGATGGTGTTTGCTTCACGGTTAAACTCCTGAATGAGGAAATCAGTTTTACGGCCGATAGCTATTTCACTGTTCATAAACTCATGCATCTGTTCGATGTGGCTTCTGAGTCTCACAGTTTCTTCGGCTACTGCGACTTTATCGGCATAAATAGCTGCCTCGGTAAGAAGCCTCTGCTCGTCTACCTGAACATCTCCGAGTACGTTTCTCATTCTTTCTAAAAGCTTGGCATTGTATTCGGCTACAGTCTGAGGCGAGCGTTCCTCGATAAATTTTACGTTTTCGAGTATGATATCGCAGCGGGAAAGAATATCATCCTTAAGCTTTTCGCCTTCTCTTTCTCTCATCGAAACGAAGGAGGCAAGAGCCTTATCGGTTACTGATTTAACTGCATTCCAGATTCTTTCTTCATCTGCTTCGGTTTTATGCACAGAGAAAATGTCGTGATATTTAGCTACAGAGGTCACGGTAATGTCCTGAGTCAGAGAATATCTTTCAGCCAGCTCCTTAAGTGCATCGATGTACCCCGAAGCGAGCGAATGGTTTACCGAAACTACACAGTCTTCCGTTTCCAGAGCCTCTATCTGCACATAGCATTCGAGCTTTCCTCTGGAGACATTTGACTGAATATAGGATTTCAGCTTTTCCTCCAGAAAGCCGTAAATGCGGGGAACTCTGGCCGAAAAATCAAAATATCTGTGATTGACGCTTTTCATTTCGACAGTTATGCTCATACCGTCCACGGTTTCCTGAGCACGGCCGAAGCCTGTCATGCTTTTAATCATATAAATTTCCTCCGTAATGAACGAAAAATAGTATTGATATATCCTTATAATTATATATTGTTTCAGGCGTTTTGTCAAATAAATTCAAGTATTTTTTATTTGCAGCAGGAGCCCGTCAGAATCGAGGGAATGTCATTGATATAGCCGTCTACTGTTTTTTCGAAATTCATTTTATCAAGATAAGCTACGATGCCTTCGCAGCTGCATTTTCCCATATAAATGTTTTTAAGAGATGCGGCATTGAAGGCGGTACGTAAAAGCCCTTCAACCAAGTACGGCTTGTCCTCATCGTACTGAAGCTCGTAAACCTCAGCCATATTATTTTTAACCCTCATAAGGCAGTATCCGCACACATCATCATTTTCTATGGCAGTAAATTTTGAAACATTTTCAGTAAGATTTTCCGGTTTAAAAAATATCATAATTATTTCTTCTTTCTTTCCATACCTGCAGCGAGCATAAGCTTTCTCACCTCATCCTCGGTGAGCTCACGCCAGTCACCCTGCTTAAGCATACCTAATTTTACTGAGCCTACGGCAGTTCTCTTAAGTCGGGCCACCTCGAGTCCCACCGCTTCACACATTTTTCTTATCTGTCTGTTTCTTCCCTCATAAAGAATAATTTCGAGAACCACCCTGCCCTCTTCTCTGGTAACGACACGGATTTCAGCGGGAGCGGTCATACGGTCATCGATTACTATTCCCGTGGTAAGCTCTGTAATCTGCTCCTGTGTTATAGTAGGTCTGACAGTAACCCTGTAGGTTTTAGGCACGTGTTTTCTGGGGTGTGTCATAGCGTTTGCAAATTCACCGTCGTTTGTGCAAAGCAGCATTCCCTCACTGTCACGGTCGAGCCTTCCTACGGGATAAACTCTGCCCGGAACATCCTTGATGAGCTCAGCCACACACTTTCTGTCACGCTCATCACTCATGGTTGTAATAAAGCCTCTCGGCTTATGAAGCATTATGTAGGTATGATTTTTCTGCTTGATAACCTTTTTTCCCTTAACAGTGACAGTATCGCTTTTAGGGTTAATCTTGTCACCGATAAAGGCTACCTGACCGTTTACACGAACTGCACCCTGCTCGATGAGCTCTTCACTTTTTCTGCGTGAAGCCACACCGCATTCAGCTAAAAATTTCTGGAGCCTGACTTTACCGTCTGTCATAATTATCAGTCCTTTCTTTTAAAAAAATCCGTCAAAAGCTCTGCTAAGCTTCGTTTGCTTTTATATGTTTCCTCCGCACAGGGAATGTCACTTTTTGAATAGATATAGCCTGTATTGACCAGAGCTTCGTCGGAATAATAGCGCACCTCACCTAATATCTCACCCTTTTTCACGGGTGCATAAATAATATCCGGCAAAATAATCTGCTGAGTCAGCGTTCCGTCCTCTTTATAGTGATGAACATATTCGTCGCAGTATATCTCAGCCTTATCGCCGATGCCGCCGTAGACGGTTACTTCAGATAAGGAGGTGAGCTTCATAGTCGATCTGTTAAGCTCTGCAAATGAGGCATCATAAAGCTTAATATGGTCATTCCAGTCGTCAGGAGCGTTAAGCGTGACACAAATAAGCTCTGCACCGTCTCTTTCGCAGGCGGAAACCAGACATCTGCCGCTTTTTTTCGTAAAGCCCGTTTTTACACCGAAAACACCCTCACAGCTATCGAGCAATCTGTTATGATTTGAAAAGCTGACCGTGATATCGGGCTCTGTAAAGGTCACACTGTGTTTTTTATCAGAGCATATTTCACGGAAGACGGGATTTTTTATGCAGTAGGCACCCAAAACCGCCATATCATAGGCAGTAGTATAATGCTTTTCATCATCGAGACCTGATGGTGTGACGAAATTCGTCTCTGTCATACCGAGCTCAGATGCTTTGCGGTTCATCATAGAAGCGAACTCTTCGAAACTGCCGCCCAAATGCAGAGCGCACACATTGGCGGCATCGTTACCCGACTCGAGCAGCATACCGTAGACTATATCACTGAGAGTCAGCACATAGCCAGCCTTAAGACCGATGGAGGAGCCCTCCGTCAGAGCCGAGGATGTAACCTCGACCGAATCGTTCATCCTGCCGGATTCGATAGCGAGAACGCTCGTCATAATCTTGGTAGTGCTCGCCATAGAACGCTTTTCGAAAGCATTTTTTTCATAAATAATTTCTTTCGTATCGGCGTTAATTACTACCGCAGCGGATGCACTTATGTCGATAGCGTGGGTAAAAACAGCGAATAAATACGAAAAAAGAAAAATAATAGGTAAGATAATAATTTTTTTAATTAACAAAGCAACCACCTGCCAATAGAAATATATGCAGGCGGTTGTATTAAAATTAATATAACAGTTTCTTCCCGAGCTTATTCGGTTACTTCGGGAGCATCTTTCTTTGCTTTGTTCATAAGACCTGTTACCTTGTCGAACATTTCGGGAACAAGATTAACAACTCTTTCAGCTGCATTGTCATAAGCAGTGATGTGCTTAAGGGTTACTTCACCTGAGCTGATTACGAGGAATGCTACGGGAGTGATGGTAACACCTGCACCGCCTCCGCCTCCGAAAAGCTCCTTGTTGCCCTTTGAGGGGAAGTCAGCTCCGCCCGAAGCAAAGCCGTATGTAACCTTTGAAACAGGAATTATTGTGGTGCCGCCTTCAGCGTAGATTGCTTCACCGATAATAGTGCTTGTGTCCACCAGATCACGGATTTTTTCAATCGTTGAAGAGAGAATTGCACCTGCTGATTTTTCTGCCATTGTATATCATCCTTTCATTGTTTGTGTTTTGATTTCTTCATTTTCTTTATTATTTTTCTTGGCGCCTGTTAAAAATTTAATGACTACCTTGAAAATTAATCTTACTACCATAGCAAATGTGGCGTTGATAATTTTTCTGCAGCATATATTCATATCGCAGTAAAAATTTCCTTCCGTTCTGTTAGCAAGAAAATCGGGCTCCACATTTATGTCGTATTTACGTACGAGATTGTTTGAACAAATGAATCCCATTACGGGAAAAACCTTCTGACAGGTCTGACCGTATTTTATGGCGGTAGCGGCAGAATCGCCTGTACCGACAGTAACGTTCAGCTCCAATCTGTCGAAAATGATGCTTTTGAAAAGCTTTCCGCCGTATGTGCCTAAAACCTTGCCGAGATTTGAAACAACCGTCATCATACCGTCATGGCCGTTCGCTTTCACCATTTCGAGAATGGGGTTAGGCTTCTTTTCTTTTGGTGGCTTCTCTTCCTTCGGCTTTTCTTCAGGCTTTTCCTTTTTCTGCTTTTCGGGCTTTTTTTCTTTTTTAGGCCCCGCAGGTAAAATATTAAGCTTAATAAACAGATATCTGACCGAAAGCCGTATTTTATCGTCGTAAGCTAAAGAAACTCTGACAGGCACCGATAAAACAAGGACAAAGAATAGGACTATTCCGAGCAGAACCAATAAAAAAATCTGAAATCCTGTCACAAGCTCACCCTTTCAAAATTTATATAATATATGTTACCTCAAAAATAAGATTTCGTCAACAGTTAATTTAAAATCTGTTCATCCTTTTCTTCATTATTTACTGTTTCTTCATTTTCTTCGCCGCTTTTCGGCAAGGGCGGAAGCTCGTCGAGAGATGAAATGCAGAAGCAGCGGAGAAATTCGGGTGTCGTACCGTAAATCAAAGGTCTTCCGGGCAAATCAAGTCTGCCCTTTTCCTCGATAAGAGATTTCTGACAGAGGTTTGAAATTACCGCAGAGCAATCGACACCTCTTATCTGCTCGATAAACGCTTTGGTAACCGGCTGATTGTAGGCAACTATAGCCAGTACCTCAAAGGCAGCCTGAGACAAGGGTGTGTTCTTTTTGGCCTCGATGATTTTTCTGATGCTGTCGGCAAACTCCGTTTTAGAGCAAAGCTGATATTTATCATCGAGCTTCAGAAGACAGATGCCCGAGTCCTCTCTGTTATATCTCGCCATTAAAATGCTTAACGCTTCTTCTAAAATAATTTCATCCACACTCAGAGCCTGCGAAATTTTCGAAATTTCAGTGGGCTCCCCTGTCGCAAAAAGCACCGCTTCGAGTGTAGCAATAAGCTTCTTATCCATTCTTTTCACCGTCCGTTTCTGAATTGATTTCGTTTCCTTCCTCGAAATCACTTACAAAGTCTGTGTCATTCATATCCGTATCCTCTGATACGCTTACATTTAACTGACCGTTTTCATCGTCAACCCTGATTTTGTTTGCCTTGATAAGCTCGAGCATAGCAAGAAAGGTAGCAACCATCTCTGAGCGGGATGAGGCATCGGCGAAAAAGTCGGAAAACCTTCTTTTTCCTCTGTTTCTGAATTTATGATATATTCCGCCTATGCGTGAAGCGACGGATACTATTTTTTTGGAAACGATGGCAGTAAACGCCTCAATAGGCGGAGGAAGCTTTCTCTTACCCTTGCCAACGGCTGAAAGGTAAAAGCGGAAAAGCTCATCACTTTCGTGAAGCCTCTCATATTTTTTGTCGGACTCAATCTTCATCTGCTCACGGCAAAAATAGTCAAAGCCGTTAGCCGTCTCAGCGATTTTCCCCGCCATTATCTTACAGTCACGGTATTCGATAAGCTCGCCCGAAAGCTCCTTTTTCAGCTCTTCCGCTTCCTCGTAAACGGGCAGCAAGGAAACAGATTTTATGTATACGAGCCTTGCAGCCATTTCGAGAAATTCGCTGGCTATTTCCATATCGGATTCCTTCATCTGGCGGACATAATCCGTGTACTGCTCAACCAAATCAAAGATGGGAATGTCATTAATATTCAGTTTGTGTTTATTGATAAGATGCAGAAGCAAATCCAAGGGACCTTCAAAGACATCTGTTTTGTATTGAATTTTTTCCATTTTACACCCTTAAATCAAACACCCATTGGCAGCAGTGCGATATTGAAAATAATATTGAATAAAAGCTCCGTAAGGAAGCTTATCGGTCCGTCAAGCACACCGAAAAATACTAATGCCAGAACACCGTAAACGATGTATCTTTCATACTGCATTATGGTGTAATAGTATTTATCGGGGATTATAAGGCTGAAAATTCTCGAGCCGTCCAGAGGCGGAATGGGCAGAAGATTAAATACAGCCAGAGAAATGTTAATCTGTGCCGCAGTAAGCAGAAATACGACTATATAGTATGAAAAGCTGCCATCGGTAACACCTATCTTTACCTGAATCAAAACACCGAAAAATACGAAAATAAACGCCATAATAATGTTTGAAACGGGACCTGCAATGGCAGTAAGTGCCATATAAGGCTTACGCTTTTTAAAGTTTCTGATGTTTACGGGAACTGCCTTGGCATAGCCGAAGCCCGCTAAAATAATCATCAGCGCACCGATCGGATCGATGTGTGCCAGAGGGTTGGCAGTCATTCTGCCCTTAAGTCTGGCCGTGTCGTCGCCCAGCTTATGAGCCACAAAGGCGTGTGCAAACTCGTGAATGGGAAGCACACAGAATATAACGAAAACTCTTACCATAAGGTTGATTATTAAATCAAATGATAAGCCGTCACGCATCAAATCAAAAATCATATTTTACGCCTCTTTCCTATTACAAATCTGTCAATATCACTATAATCCTTCAATATAGTGACATCAAATTCCTTTTCATCGAAAAGGAGCTTGATTTTTTCCGCCTGCTCCTCTCCGCACTCGAAAGCAAACATACCGTCCGGTTTAAGATATTTCATCCATTTTCCGGCCAATAAGCGGTAAAAATCGAGACCGTCCTCTCCGCCGTCAAGAGCCATCCTCGGTTCGAGAAGAACCTCAGACTGCAGAGTGAGAATTTCCGAGGATTTTATATACGGCGGATTTGATATAATTACATCAAACAGCGGAAGCTCGCCTAAATCCTCAGGAAAAAATATATCGCCGTTAATAAGTCTTGCCTCATTATCACTGAGAATGCTTACGATGTTTTCACGGCATACAACGACCGCATCTGCTGATTTTTCTACCAATATAACCTCAGAAGCCTCGGTATATTTCTTTACGGTTATACCTATGCATCCGCTTCCTGCGCACAAATCAGCCACTATGGGACTCTCAATTCTCTTTAAATAATCGATAACATATTCACACAGTATCTCCGTTTCGGGACGGGGTATAAGCACGCTTCCGTTTACCTTAAAGGTGCTTCCGTAAAAATCCCACTCGCCTATTATGTACTGAACAGGGATACCGGATAATCTTTTTGCGAGCATTTCGCTTATCAGCTCAGCCTTTTCATCGGAGATTTCAGAGCTTTTATTCATAAGAAAATCCGTTTCGCTGAAGGATAAAGCCTTCTTTATGATAATGCGCACATCATTTTCCGCACCGTCGATGCCGTCAAGACTTTCTAAGGCTTTGCGGTAAAGCTCACCGAGTGTCATGCTTCATCATCCTCGTCGATAACTGCTTTAAAGGATGCCAGAGCCACCTCAATCATACCGTCGTCGGGCTCTTTGGTGGTAAGCCTCTGCATCCAGAGTCCCGGTGCAGCCAGAATCCTGACGAAGGCATTGTCGTGCTTACCGGCATATTTTATAAACTCATAGCTGATGCCTGTTATCAGCGGAAGAATGAGCAGCTTTATGGCCATCCATACCACCGTCTGATTACGAAGCTCGGGAAAAGCGACGGAAATGGCAGAAGAGATAATTACACTGATGATAATAATAACGAAAATGAAGCTGGTGCCGCATCTCGGATGAAATCTCGACATCCTCTTTACATTTTCTACTGTAAGCTCCAAGCCCTTTTCGTAGCAAAAAATAGTTTTATGCTCAGCACCGTGATACATAAATGTTCTCTTTATGTCCTTCATCAGCGAGACTAAGGCAATATAAGCAACAAAGATAGCCATTCTGATTATCCCCTCAAAAAGTGCACGGAAATTAGTCAGCGCTTCACCCGAAAGCTTATTTATAAAGTCAACGACAATCGTAGGAAGATAAAAGAAGAGCAGAAAGGCTAAGCCTACACCTAAAACAGATGCTATGGCAGTGATGACACCCATAACCTTTTTATTGAGATGCTCATTAAGCCATTTGTCGAGCTTAGACGAGCCTTCTTCACTTTCTATGTCCTCAAGACCTGATTTTTCCGCAGAAATCATCAGACATTTATAGCCGAACATCATTGATTCTATATAGTTTACAATACCTCTGATAAGCGGCCATCCTAACGGCTTGATTTTATCCTTGATGTGCTTTACCTCGAGCATTTCGGTATCTATGTCGCCCTCGGGTGTCCGTACTGAAACGGCAGCCTTACCCTTGGGATGCATCATCATTATACCCTCAATAAGTGCCTGTCCGCCTACAGAGGTTTTTCGGATTATCTGTTCATTTTCTGTTTTCATATTTTACCTCCTTTTACAGAATGTTTTCAATTACAGAAAGGTCAAGACCTTTATAGTCCCTTATAAAAGAATTAAATTCGTTAATTATTCTGCTGTTGCCGCCTGTAACATCGCTTTCGACATTAAGTGGCATTATGGGATCGTGAACACTGAGACGGAGAAGAAGCCAGCCTCTGATATCCTCAGCATCAAAGTAAATTCTGATTCCCTCGTAGTTATCCTCGGCTATGCGCCAGCCTTTTTTATCTGCGGCATATTTTTCAAGCTCCCCGATAACCTTTAATCCGTAGGCCTTAAAATCCTTTTCAGTGATTTTAAAACGGATTTCGAGACTTTCAGACGGATCCTTCAGCTGCGAAATAAGAGCATCGAGCTTTTTGCCCTCTTTGCCGAGCTGAGCCATTTTAATTACAATTTTAGTTATGAGATAAGCACCGTCATCGAGATAATAGTTTTCACTGAAAGCTGCGTGGCCCGAGGTCTCTATCGCCAGAGGACACGGAACGCCCTCGTTTTCAAGCTCAATCTGCTTATTGATAACGTTTCTGTAGCCTCTTTTGAATCTCAGGTGTACTCCGCCGAGATGATTATTGATGAAATCGGTTAAGCCCGTAGACGTTACACTGTCGGTAACTACCGTACCGCCCTTACAGCTTTCGAGTGCTATAAATGCAGCAAGAGCAACGAGACGGTTACGGTTTATTTCTTTACCGTTTTCATCTACACATCCTGCTCTGTCCACATCCGTATCAAAGATAATGCCGAGATCAGCCTTATTTCTGACGGTAGCTTCACATATAGCCGCCATAGCAGCCTTGTTTTCGGGGTTAGGGATATGATTAGGGAACATACCGTCCTTATCGAGGAACTGACTTCCCGTAATATCTGCGCCCAAAGGAGCCAGGACATCCGTAGCATAAAAGCCACCGACACCGTTACCCGCATCAACTACTATTTTATACCCGTCGAGAGGCTTTTCGTAATTGTCGGCATTGACCTCTGATTTAATCATATTCCTGAGCCTTTCGGCATAAACACTCATAAAATCTGCTTCGATTACCTTAGCATCAGCACTTTCCGCCTCTGTCACTTCATCTGCGAGAAGGAGAATTCTTTCGATATCCTCAGGATTAAGTCCGCCGTCGGCAGTGAAAAATTTGAGGCCGTTTTTATCGTAAGGATGATGACTGGCAGTTATCTGCACTGCTGCGATGCAGTCAGCGTCTACCGTGGTCATAAACATGGCAGGAGTCGATGCATATGAGCAGTCGTAGATTTCCTTTCCGAACTGAGCAAGACCGCAAATAACCTGCTTTTTGATCCTTTCGGCAGATATTCTCGAGTCGTGTCCGACGGCTATTCTGTTTCCCTTGTAGCCTTTTTCTTCGAGCCATCTGCAGAAAGCCACCGTAATTTTAAATACTGCCTCATCGGTAAGCTCTACCTTTCCTTTTTCTGTTTCGACTGCAGCACCTCTTATGTCGGAGCCGCTTTTCAGATAAAGATATGAATTCATATTCATTCTCCCTTTTTATATATTTCTTCGGTTACCCTGAGTAAAAATTTATACATCGGTGTAAACGCTCTGACGGCATAAATCAGCTCTTCCTCCACGGAGCCGTCAAAGAGCTTGGACATTTCAGTGCCCGTATGAGTAAAAAAGAAACAGCGTGAATTATAATAAGGCCGTAAATCCTCATCTATGCTTTCAGCTCCGGGCTTATCTTTTTTATAGCTATCGATAAACGGTACGGCATCGGCTATTTCCATTTGTCTTAAGGCATATCTGAAATCCTTCTGTTTTTCGGAAAGCATTCTGCGAAAAACCTCGAGCTCTGCAGGCTCGGCACGGAAAAGCCCCGTCCCGTAGGAGTATGAGTCCGGAAAAACCTCAAACCACATACAGGGCATAAAGCTCCATTCGTGCTTGCTTCGCATAAACATACACCATACATTCGAACGGTACATTTCCTTGTTTTTGGAATAGCGGGTGTCCCTTCTTATTCTTGACACCATTTTAGACGGAATAAGCACCATTTTTTCGTCAACTGCCAGCAATTCATCGCTGAGGTCAAGAGCCAGCTGACGCATAGGTATAATAATTTTGCTTTTTATATCTTCTTTTACGGTTTCGTAAAAATCCTTACTGTCATTAAATTTGTTAAGCTCCAAAAGCATAAATCCGTCGGGATCGAAGCCTTTAAAATTTCTGTTCATATTATCAGTCCCCGATACCGTTTACTTTCAGTACCTCCTGTGCGGCATACATAACCGCCACCTTAGCACTGTGAAAATTTAGTCCGCCCTGAAGCCATACTGCAAAGGGCTCTCTCAGTGGTGCATCGGCTGAAAGCTCGATGGAAGAGCCGAGTGTGAATGCACCGGCAGACATAATAACCTTACTGTCGTAGCCCGGCATTTCCCATGGCTCGGGAGTAACGAAAGAATCTACGGGCGCACCCTTCTGCAGGCCTTGACAGAAGGCGATAAGATTTTTCTCTTCACGGAGTCTGACTGCCTGAATGATATCGTGTCTCGTTTCACCCACTGCAGGTGTAGGATCGTAGCCCATAAGAGAAAACAGTGCAGATGTAAACGCTGCGGTTCTGAGAGCCTCACCTACCACGTGTGGGCCGTTAAAAATACCCATAAAAAGCTCTCTGCTCTGGCCTAAGGTAGCACCTACCTCTTTTCCTAAGCCGGGAGTGGTAAGCCTGTAGGCGCAAAGCTCGATGCATTCCCTTTTACCGGCAATGTAGCCACCTGTTTTGGCTATACCGCCACCGGGATTTTTAATCAGCGAGCCTGCGATTATGTCCGCACCTACATCGGTCGGCTCTATCCTTTCGGTCCATTCGCCGTAGCAGTTATCTACCATAACCACTGCATCTGTGTGCTTTTTGGTTATGTCTATTACCTTTTTTATCTCTTCGACAGACAGAGAGGGACGCAGCTTATAGCCTCTGGAGCGCTGGATATAAACCATTCTGACGTTACCCTTGCTTACACGCTCTTCTATGGCTTCATAGTCCAACCTGTCATTTTTAAGGTCAATTTCCTCATATTTTACACCGTAATCAGCGAGCGAGCCCATATTTTTATCATTCTTTGAGATGCCGATAACAGGCTGAATGGTATCATACGGTCTTCCCGATACACAAAGCATAGTGTCTCCGGGGCGAAGAATACCGAAAAGCGCCACGGTAAGTGTATGTGTACCGCAGGTAAAATTGTGTCTTACCAAAGCATCCTCGGCACCGACCGCCTGTGCGAACACACGGTCAATGATTTCTCTGCCTCTGTCGCCGTAGCCGTAGCCGGTGCTTTCGGCGAAAATGCTTTCACTGACACCGTTATCAATAAATGCTTTGAGCATTTTCTGCTGATTATATTCGGTAACCGAGTCGATTGCTTCAAACTCGGTTTTTGCTATTTCCAGAGCTTTTTCTGAAAGCTCTTTAACCTTATTACTAAAAGTAAACATTTTTACTTCCTTTCGATAAAAGAAATTTTTTCCGTTAGCTGAAAGCCGATGTGCTCATAAAAGCCTTCGGCACTTTCATTAAGTGCGATAACATAAGCGGCCTTACCTTCTCTTTTCAGCTCCTCAGCCACAGAAAGCACCGTGACCTTGCCTAGTCCCTTGCGCCTGAATGAACTGTCACAGGCCACACCGCTTATTATAGCGGCACGGTCCGTTTCGGCACTCGTGAGAGCACAGGAATAAAGCCTGCCGTTTTCGGTGTAGCCCTTAAGCCTCGCAAGTCCCCTTCTGCGCCTGAAGGTAAAATCCGAGAGAAAGGACAGGTATGCCTCTTCATCGCTTTCAAAGGAATCGGGTATATTTTCGCAAATAAGTGAATAACAGTCCCTGTAAAGCTCTTCGCCTAAATCCGAAACACATTCTCCGCAGTGTTTACCTCTGTAAATATAAGCCTTTTTAGCGGTAAAGCCCTGCGAAGCAAGCACGGGTGCTACCCTTTCCGAGCAGCACAGTGAGGTGTACCCTATCATATCAAGAAAAGCCTTTATATCCCCGAGGCATTTTTCTTCATTGCATAAAACAGTTACGCTGCCGTCGAACTTACTTATAACCGCCTGAATTTCATTTTCATCCGTGCAGTACCACACCGAAAAGAAATCTCTTTCCGTTCCGTATGCATTCAGCAGGCAAAGGATTTTCGTGCCGAGCAGACTGCTGCCGCAAAAAGACGAGACAAACGGAATATCTTTATTTTCAGCTAATTTTATCCTGAGCATAATTTTCAGCGAGCAAGACTGCCAGATTATAGCAGGCTTTCATATCCTTAGTGTCTGCGACAGAAGTGGCCGAATGAATGTAGCGGCAAGGCAAGGAGATGGCAATGGTATATATTCCGCCGTTGCTTTTGTGTATGGCACCGGCATCGTTTCCGCCGGCTACAGTGGTTTTGGTCTGAATAGCGATGCTGTTTTCTGCTGCAAGCTTAAAGGCACCTCTGAACATATCTCTGTTATAAATAGTTGACCTGTCCATAAAGGACACGACTGCACCCTTGCCCTGAACGCAGACAGTATCTGCATCACCGACAAAGGCTACATCGGCAGCGGTGGTTGCCTCGAGGACGATAGCATAATCAGGCTTGACACTGAAAGCAGCCGCAGAAGCACCTCGGCAGCCTACCTCCTCCTGAACCAAAAAGGCAAAATAGGTGTCAAATTCGAGCTCGGATTTTATCATTTCAAGCATAATCGCACATCCGAAGCGGTCATCTATAGCCTTGGCTTTAATCTTACTTTTACCGAAAGCGACGAAGTCAGAAGAAAAATGCACACTGTCACCTATCTGAACGTACCTTTCAGCCTCTTCTCTGTTTTCGGCACCGATATCGATGTAAAGCTTATCAAGTGAAGGTGCATTCTTTTCCTCATCACCGTGACAGAGATGAATAGCCTTGCTGCCGATAACGCCGTTTACACCGTTTTCACCGACCTTTACAGACTTGCCGAGAGTTACCTTGCTGTCTACTCCGCCTACATTTGTGAATTTAAGAAAGCCGTTATCACAAATGTATGTCACTATAAAGCCGACCTCATCCATATGGGCGGAAAGCATTACCTTTTTCTTTGCTCTGTTTTTTCCTTCCTTGAAAGCGATAACATTACCCAGAGGATCTGTTTCATATTTACATTTGTCTTTTATTTCAGAGATAATGTACTCTCTTACCTTATCCTCACGACCTGAAATGCCGTCAATAAGGCAAAGCTCCTTTAATAAATCAACCACGGCATTCAGCCTCCTTTTTGAGAAGATATTCAGCGATGAGCTTCGCCGTGTTTTCGATGTCTTCTGTATTGATAACCTCTATACCCGTGTGCATATAACGTAAGGGCACCGAAAGAAGAGCGGTTTTAACACCCTTTCCCGTGTTATTGATTGAGTCGGCATTTGTGCCTGTTCTGCCGCCCATAACATCATGCTGATAAGGTATTCCCTTCTCCTCGCAGATAGCCTTAAGCTCATTGGTAAAGCCTCTGTCAAGAGTGGGGCTGATACCGATAGAGGGACCTTTTTTCAGCGTTATGGTAGAGGCTTTGTCCGTGTAGGGATCGTCACCGAAGCCGACATCGACTGCGATGGCATAATCAGGCATAGCCGAAAAGGAACCCGTTTTGGCACCGCTGCCGCCTGTTTCCTCCTGAACACTGAAAAGAACGGTAACGGTCAGATTTTCTATTTTGCCGTAAACCATTTCCATAGCACGTAAAATTACTGCCACTGAGCATCGGTCATCAAAGGCACCCGAAACGATGCTTCCGCCTATAAGCTCACACTGATTGCTTTTCAAGGTTATTCTGTCACCGATTACGACGAGCTTTTCGGCTTCATCTTTGGTATAACCGATATCCACAGCTATTTTTTTAATATCAACGCCTGCTTTTTTATCCTCAGCAGAAAGCAGATGCGGAGGTGTAGAGCAAACGACACCGAACAGAGACTCTTTACCGTGAACGATAACCTCACTGCCGATAAGTATTCTTTCATCGGGACCGCCTACTCTGTCAACCAACAGAAAGCCCTTATCGTCTATCCCTCTGACGACAAGACCAATCTGGTCGATGTGCGCATCCAGAAGAATGTGAGTTTTACCCTTTCCGAAAGTACCCGTAACATTACCGAGACTGTCTGTTCTGACATCCATATATTTTTCAAGCTCAGCTTTAGCAAACAGGGAAGCCTCCTGTTCGTCGCCGGATGTTCCGGCCTTTGAAGCGAGGTCAAAGCATAACTTTTTCAAGTCCATGGAAACACTACCTCCATATTAATTTATAATCTTTATAATTATATCCTAAACATATATAAAAATCAATATAAAAACGAAGAAAACAGGCATTAAAGACTAAAACTTCTCAATGCCTGTCAACCTATATTTACTTCGTACTCATTATTTCTGCAGCACAGGTTTATTCTGTATCTCTGACAGTTCTGCCGCAGTCGTGGAAAAGCAGCGACACACACCAAATAGCGGCGAGAGCGATTACCGTGTAAATGATTCTGGCGATAATCGAGCTCTGACTGCCGAAAATCCAGGCAACCAGGTCAAACTGAAAAATACCTATCAGTCCCCAGTTTACGCCGCCGATTATCGTAAGTATCAGCGCAATTTTATCAAGCATCTTTTAATCAACTCCTTTTATAAGTATTTTTGCCGAAAAAAAGATGCTTATACATTAAAATTCACACACCATAATGCAGCTTCCCATTATATTTCTGTGAAGTCTGAAATTATTCTTTTTATAAAATCTGATTGCAAGCTTATTTCCCATACCGCAGGAAAGCATAAGTGAATTGATTCCCTTGGCTTTAAGATGAGACTTTAAAGCATTCATAAGGGCAGTTCCCGTTCCCTTACCCTGACATTCGCTTAAAATATCAATGTGAAGGTGTGCCTTGTATTTTTTTGCAAAAAGCTTATGAATACCAAGCTCGCCTAAAGCCATAACATAGTATTTTATGCCGAGCCTTCTGATTTCGGGCAAATATGTCTTTTTAAACACTGAAACATATCTGTCAAAATCCTCAGCGCAGAGAATATAGCCCACTGCTTCGTCCTCGTCATTCACTGCCACAAAAAGATTTTCGGGCTCTACCTCTGAATAGTAATCATTGAACATAAGATAAAGAAATTTTCTTTCTGTTTCGGTACCGGTAGGCATACCCGAGGTCTCGATACAGATTTTTCTGAGATTTTCCTTGTCCTTGCTTTCGTATTTTCTTATTTTATTCATACTTTCATCTCCATAATTCTTTCGCAGATGTGGATACGCCTTTCGCACCGCTTTCGAGTGCCTTTCCGATTTCCTCCTCGTAGCTGACAAGTCCGCCTACGATAACGGGGACCTCCAGTGAAGAGCTTATCTGCTGAGTGATTCTCGGCATAATACCGGGCATAATCTCCACGGCATCCGGATTAATCGTCTGAGAAGCCTTAATCGCAGTGCCGATAGAAAGCGAATCGATAATAAATATTCGCTGAACCGTAAGCAGACCAAAGGCCTTCGCACTTTTCAGCAGGTTATTTTTGGTGGAAATAATGCCGTCAGGTCCTATTTCACTGCTTATATATCTGAGTGCCGTGCTGTCACGTGAAAAGCCTTCGACGAGGTCAACGTGAATAAAAATGATTTTACCTTTTTTATGTGCCTTGCTGACACATTCCTTAAGGTTAAAAATATTACCGCACAGAAGAAAAATAACCTTGCATTCCGAATCAAGAGCCTTATCAAGGTCGTCAATATCCTTGACACCGGCAATTACGGGACTGTTTTTTAAACTTTTCACGAAAACATTTTTCAAATAAGACACCTCTTTCAGCTCAGTGCTTTTTCTATCAACCCTCTGAGCTCCTCCGTACCGTCTCCCTTTAGGGCTGAGAAAGGAACCACACTTATATTCCCGTATTCGGAAATAATACTGCAGATAGTCTCGAGCTGCTTCATACGCTCAGTCTTATTGAGCTTGTCACATTTGGTTAAGGCTACAATAAACGGTATACCGTTTACCTTCATATATTCCAGCATATCCAGATCCTGCTCGGTAGGCTTATGACGCATATCCATAAGCTGAACGACCAGTCTGATGTCCCTTCCCGAGGAAAAATATGCTTCCATAAGCTCGGCCCATCTCAGCTTCTCACTGTGAGAAACCTTTGCATAGCCGTAGCCGGGCAGGTCCACAAATCTGCAGTTATCAAGTCTGAAAAAATTTATTGTTACAGTTTTTCCGGGCATAGAGCTGACTCTGGCTATGCTCTTTCTGCCCAGAATTTTATTAAGGAGAGAGCTTTTTCCTACGTTGGATTTACCGGAAAAGGCTATTTCGGGCAAATCCGAGGCTTTAAGCTGCGATGCCACACCAAAGGATGTTTCAAAAACCGCATTATCGAATCTCATCGGCTTCACCTCTTATGTCATTAATAATTATATCGTGAGGAGAAAATCTGACGCTGCTTTTACTGTCAGTAAAGCTGACACCCTTCACCGCCAAAAGGAATACATCGTCAAGTCTGCTCACTCCGATGAACTCGACATTTTCCTTAATCACATCATCGATTTCCCAAAGGTCACTGAGATTATCCTCGGGTATGAGTATCCTTTTCACTCCGGATTTATATGCCGCCATGGATTTTTCCTTAAGTCCGCCTATCGGCAGCACTCTGCCTGTAAGAGAGATTTCACCTGTCATGGCTACCTTTCTGTCCACACTTTTACCTGTGATGACCGAAAGCAGAGCAGTGGCTATGGTAACACCTGCAGAAGGTCCGTCCTTAGGCACCGCACCCTGAGGAACATGGATGTGTATATCTTTTTTATTAAGAGCGGAAATGTCAATTCCGTAATTATGAGCTCTGCTTTTAATATAGCTAAGTGCCGCTTTTGCAGACTCCTTCATAACATCGCCGAGAGAGCCTGTAAGCTCCAACTTACCGCTGCCCTCCATTATAACTGCCTCTACCTGCAGCATCTCACCGCCTACGCTCGTCCAGGCAAGACCGTTCACGACGCCTACGCTGTCCTTTGACGGAAGCTTATCCCTCTGATATTTTTCAGGGCCGAGAAATTCCTTTACCAGCTCACAGTTTACAGTTACTCTTTTTATATCCTCATCGTTAAGCTTAACCACGGCCTTGCGGCAAATTTTAGCTATAGTTTGCTCGAGACGGCGGACACCTGCCTCACGGGTATAAGAATCGATAAGCATTCTGATGGCACTGTCTGCAAATCTTATATCCTTTCCGTTCATTCCGTGCATTGAAGACTGCTTTTTTACGAGATGATTTTTAGCGATATGGAATTTTTCCTCGGGTGTGTAGCTGGTAAGCTCGATGATTTCCATTCTGTCGAACAGAGGCTGAGGAATGGAAGAGGCATCGTTAGCAGTCGTTATAAATAAAACCTTGCTGAGATCGACGGGAAACTCCATATAATTATCTCTGAAGCTGAAATTCTGCTCGGGATCCAGAACCTCGAGCATAGCCGAAGCGGGATCACCCTTATAATCCTTACCGAGCTTGTCGATTTCATCGAGAAGAATTATCGGATTAAAGGTTTTCGCCTGAGTCAGAGCGTTAACTATTCTTCCCGGCATAGCACCAACATAAGTTTTTCTGTGTCCTCTTATTTCCGCCTCATCGCTTAAGCCGCCTAAAGACAGTCTCACATATTTTCTGCCCATAGCCTTGGCTACGGAGCGCACAATCGAGGTTTTACCGACACCGGGAGGGCCGACAAGACAGATGATACTGCCCTTAAGATTATCAGAGCACATTCTGACTGCCAGCATTTCAATAAAGCGTTCCTTGATTTTTCTGAGTCCGTAATGGTCCTCATCGAGAATACGTCTCGCACCGGAAAGCTCGAGACAGTCCTCAGTATATGAGCCGAAGGGCAGTGCCAGTGCAGCATCGAGATAGCTTCTGATTATGGAAGCATCCGCACCGCCGCTCTGAAGCTTTGAAAGCTTGTCACACTCACCGTTAAGCTTATTTCTGATTTCGTCAGAGCAGTCAAGAGCACGGATTTTTTCTCTGTATTTCTGTATTTCACTTAAAGAATCCTCGTGCTCGCCGAGCTCCTCTGAGATAGTCTTTATCTTTTCACGGAGATAATACTCACGCTGATTTTTCTCCATCTGCGACTCTACTTTATTTTCGATGTCGTTTTCTATTTTAAGCACATTCACTTCGTTCACGAGCATCGCATAAAGCCTGTGCAGTCTTTCCACAGGATTAAGCTCCTCTAAAAGCTCCTGACGGTCTTTAAAGTTATGAATAGTGTTTCCCGCCACAATATCTGCTATTTCGGACGGTTTCTCGGAAAAGAAAACCTTAGCGGCTATATCCTCTATGTCACGTGACATAGTCTGCAGATAATCGTCAAAGGCATCCTTGACTTTTCTTATCAGTGCCTCCAGCTCTGCCGAATCCACACCCTTTACGGATTTACTTCTTTTTTCTTTAACATTAGCTAAAATGTAAGGAGAAAAATCCGAAAAGCTGTCTACGGTCGCTCTGCTGATACCCTCTACGACCACACGCATAAAATCCGCCTCGGGAGCCTTTATAACCTGCTTGACAGATGCTACCACACCGAAGCTATACAGGTCTTCAGCGGTCGGATTGTTAACCGAAATATCTCTCTGTGTGACGAGAAAAATCTTCTGGTCGCCGTTCATTGCCTCTTTGATAGCGGCAATAGATTTTTTTCTGCCCACATCAAAGTGCAGACGCATACCCGGAAAAACGACTATGCCTCTGAGTGCTACGGTGGGTATATTTTTATATACTACATTGACTGCCATTTAATCATTTCCTTTAGTGTTTTAAAATTAATTCATTTGATTATACATTAACAAGCCGATGAAATCAACAGATAATATTTTAATTTTAAATTAACTTCATTTCATTGCGTAGCTTATGTTTTCGAGATTTTTTCTCATCAGACTGATATAGCCTTCGCCTTTCTCGAAGTCCTCTCCCGAAATCACGTGGCAGGAATAAAGTGTTCTGATTTCCGCTCCCGTGCTTTCTGAGATAGCTCCCGCCACCTTGCCTGTTCCGAGGTCCACCTTAAAAACGACAGAAATGTTATCATTATTAATCTTGTCTATAAGGCCGGCTATGGTTACGGGGTTAGCCTCAGCCTGTGCAGAGCAGCCCGGAAAAGCCGAGTAATAGCCTATACCGTATCTTTCGGTAAGATATCTCAGAGGAAATCTGTCACCGACAACTATATAATCCTTTTCAACCTGCGAAACCGCTTTTGAAAAATCTTCATCCAAAGCCTTAAGCTCTGCGATATATTTTTCAGTGTTATCTCTGTAATAATCGGCATTCTGTCCGTCTGCCTCAATAATTGCCCGACTGATTTCACGGGTAATTTCAGCTGCGTTTAACGGTGAAGTCCACACGTGCTCATCATATTCGGTTTCCTCGTGTCCGTGAGTATGTCCGGTATGCTCATCGTCGTGCACCTCTTCATATAAATCAACCACATCCATCATTCTGACTGTCCTTACACTGCCGTCAAAGGTATCGAGAATGCTTTCTGCCCATTTTTCCGACTCTCCGCCGCCGTAAACAAACACGTCACACTCTTTTATTTTCGTTATGTCCGCAGGAGTCGGCTCATAGGTGTGACTTTCCTCTCCCGGGGAAAGCAGCATTGTAATTTCACCCTTGTCTCCCGCTATGTTCCGTGAAAAATCATACTGAGCGAAGCCCGTGGTCACTACGGAAACTCTGTTATCCCTCTCCGAAAGGCTATCTGTTCCCGATAACATAACAAAAAGGTATATGACCGCGAAGAAAAGACAAGACAGACAGGTAAGCAGTCTTCGAAGAGTATTTTTGCCGTAAAAGCTTTTAGAATTTACGGTTTTGATGATATAAACCGCTGCAAACATAAAAATATTTACACATACGACAGATGCACCAGTAGGTGTTTCATATTTGACAGAAAGCAGAAGTCCTGTTATGAAGCAAAAAACAGAAATGACAGAGCTGAACACAATCACACTTCTGAAGCTTTTACACACACGCATAGATGTAACCGTGGGGAAAATCATAAACGAGGAAATAAGCAAGGCGCCCATCATTCTCATTCCGATTACTATGGTCACTGCAGTAAGCACTGCCAGAAGCATATTGTATAAAGAGGTTCTGGTTCCCGTGGCTTTAGCGAAGCTTTCATCAAAGGTTACTGCGAAAATTTCACTGTAAAAAATCACAAAGAGAATTATAACCAAAGATGAAAGAACGGCCGTTAAAAGGACATCACTGCCGGTGGTGGTGAGAATACTGCCGAACATATAATTGTAAATGTCGATGTTCATTCCGGTGGTTACCGAAGTAGCCATAACGCCGACTGCCAATGCACCGGTGGAAATCAGCGCAATAGCCGCATCGCCCTTTATTTTACCGTTTTCACTCATTCTGAGCAATAAAAAGGCAGAGCAGATAACGATAGGTAAAGCAAAATAAAGCGGAGCTATGTTAGCCGCACACGCTATAGCCATCGCACCAAAGCCTACGTGCGACAGACCGTCCCCTATCATTGAAAATCTTTTTAAAACAAGACTGACACCAAGCAGTGCCGAGCATAGCGAAATCAGTACACCGACCAATAATGCTCTGAGCAAAAAATCCTGAGTAAAAATCAGATTTACTGCATCACTCATCTGCACTTTCACCTCCGAATTTTCTGTAAATATCAGATTTCAGATATTCCTCCGTGGTACCGAAGAAGCTATCGGATTTATTCAGATGCAGTATATGGTCCGCATTCGCCACTGCCGCATGTAAATCGTGAGAAACCATAATAATCGTCACACCGAGCTCTTTGTTGATCATTTTTATAAGGTTATATAACTCCATGGTTACAATAGGATCGAGACCTGTGACAGGCTCATCCAGCAGAAGCATCTTTTTACCTGCGCATAACGCTCTGGCCAAAAGAACACGCTGCTGCTGACCTCCCGAAAGCTCACGGTAGCATTTGCTCTTAAGGTTTAAAATGCCCAGCTTCTTCATATTCTCCGACACTATGCTTTTTTCTGCCGAGGTGAAAAAGAGCTTATTCCGTCTTCTTGATACACAGCCTGACATAACCACCTCATAGACACTGGCGGGAAAATCCTTCTGAACCGTCGTCTGCTGAGGCAGATAACCGATTTCCTTTGATGTCAGCCCGTTTTCCATATGAAGATGACCGGATGCAGTGCCCTTAAGTCCCAGCATTGATTTGATAAGCGTGCTTTTGCCGCTTCCGTTTTCTCCTACTATGCAAAGATAATCTCCTTCACCTACGGAAAAATTGAGATTTTCTATTACCGTGTTATTTTCATAGCTTAAGCATACATTCTTACAACTGATTAAAATCATACCCGTTCTCCCGTATCATTCAGCACATTTTTCGCATAAGCCGTACAGAACTGTTCTGGAATTATCCACTCTGAAACGGTGATGCTCATATATATGACTGTTTACATCACTTAAAAAATCACATCCGAGGTGTATGAATTCACCGCATTTCAGACATTTGAGGTGCATATGACTGTTACAGTCCATACCCTCATCAATGTACTGAAATTGAGCACTTTTGCTTGTACCGCCGGTAATTTTACGTACCTTACCTTCACAGACAAGCTTTTCAACACATCTGTAAACAGTCGTTTTCCCTACGGGAGTCCCCATCTGCCTGAGCGCATCGGAAATCTCTTCATAGGTAAACTGCTTATCTGTGTTCTCTTTCAGAAAGCCTTCTATGGTTTTTTTCTGTCTCGTATTATATGTACTGTTCATTTTATACCTCACAAATGATTTTGAAAATGAATTTCAATTTCAAATTATAATATCTAAATTAAATATTGTCAAGAAAAATAATATAATAAATTGAAAAATATTATTTAATGTGATATTATTAGACCATAAAAGGAGGTCATAATATGAAAAATTTAGTTTCTTCGGTTTTACTTACCGCTACCACCGTAGCAGAGACGAGCGAGGCGACCACACTGTATAATCCCCTTCTCGATGAGAACGGACAGTTTGTGGATGCATCCGAGGCAGTCAATAATATCGGAAACCTTTGGGAGGAATGGGATATCGTAAACAAGATTCTTACCGCACTTCCCTCGATAGTTATAGCCGTAATCCTCGTAGTTTTAGGCTTTGTCCTCGCCAAGCTTGCCTCAAAAATAATCGTTAAAACCTTTTCGGCGAATCACGTGGATCCGTCCGTGTATAACTTCATAAGAAGATTTGTCTCAGCGGGCATAAAGTTAATTTTTATCCTTTTTGCCGTTTCGATGTTTTATGATGTAAACTCTATCTTTGTTGCACTCGGCGGTGCAGGTCTTGCCGCAGGTATCGGTCTGCAGGACAGCGTGGCACAGTTTGCCAGCGGCATTCAGATTCTTATAAACCATCCCTTTAAAACGGGAGATTTCGTAGAGGTCAACGGTGTGTCCGGCTCTGTAACAGATATCCGTTTTATGAACACCGTTATCAATACTCCCGACAACAAGAAAATCATTATACCCAATTCACACATTACTACAAACCATATCATCAATTACTCTGCCGAAAATTCGAGAAGAGTAGACCTTATGTTCTCCATAAGCTACAAGGACGATATTCAGATGGCAAAGAATGTTATTCTTGACGTCATCAGAGACAATGATAAAATTCTTACCGATCCCGCTCCCGAGGTATATGTAAATTCACACGAGGCCAGCTCGGTTTGTCTTGTAGCAAGAATATGGTGCGCAGGCATCGACTACTGGAATGTTTACTTTTCTATGCAGGAAAACGTCAAAATCGCCTTCGATAAAAACGGTATCTCTATCCCCTACAATCAGGTCGATGTGCATATCGTAAACAAATGATTTCACAAGATAATGTGTACTAATTGTTATTTTGGACAAAATATACCATAAATCTTGAATATAATTCTATGTGAATTTTTGGCTAAATCTATTGAAAAGTTAATGAAAAACAGTAAAATATATAGTGACGAAAAAATTGTCGGATTAAGATGTAAAATATGGGGGTAAATTTAAATGTCTAATTCACTGATTGAATACCTTGATACCATTCCGCAGGGCCGTCTCGGTATTATCGCCATGAGAGGCTGTGAAGAGCTCGCCAAAAAAGTAAGCGACCAGATTTTAGAATGCCGCGCAAAGTTTCAGCAGGATGATGATAATCTTCACCTTAAGGGATACCACAGAGACTCTTATATAATCAATGCAGTATTTCCTCGCTTTTCCACCGGTGAAGGCAAGGGTGTAATCAACGAATCAATCCGCGGTTATGACCTTTTCATTATCACTGACTGCTTTAATTACAGTGTAAAATATAAAATGTATGACCTTAAGGATGCAAACGGAGAGCCTCTTATGGTTCCCATGAGTCCCGATGACCATTTCGCAGACCTTAAAAGAGTCATTTCAGCCTGTGCAGGTAAAGCAAAGAGAATTACGGTTATTATGCCTATGCTTTACGAGGGCAGACAGCACAGACGTTCAGCCAGAGAGTCTCTGGACTGCGCTCTTGCTCTTCAGGAGCTGGAAAATATGGGCGTAAGCAATATAATCACCTTTGATGCTCACGATCCCAGAGTTCAGAACTCCATCAGAATCGGATTTGAAAGTGTATCCCCCACCTATCAGATGATCAAGGCGATCGCTAAAAGCCTCAATAACGACATAAAATTCAGACCTGAAAACACTATGATGATTTCTCCCGACGAGGGCGGTATGGGCAGATGTGTTTACTATTCACAGGTGCTCGGCGTAGAGCTCGGTATGTTCTACAAGCGCAGAGATTTCACTAAAGTTATCGACGGACGTAATCCCATCATCTCACACGAATTCCTCGGTGATAACGTAGAAGGCAAGGATGTTATCGTTGTCGATGATATGATTTCGAGCGGCGACTCCATGATAGACGTATGTAAGCAGCTTAAGAGCCTTAAAGCAAAAAGAATTTTCGTTTTCTCATCCTTCGGTCTCTTTTCATCAGGTCTCGAAAGATTTGATAAAGCATACGCAGAAGGTATCTTTGATAAAATCTTTACCACAAACCTTATTTATCAGACACCCGAGCTTCTTAAAAAAGATTGGTATTATTCGGTTGATATGTCCAAATATGTGGCTCTTATCATCGACACACTTAACCACGACAGATCAGTAAGCCCTTTCCTTAATCCTATTCAGAAGATTCAGGAATACATCGAAAAATACGACCTTAAATAAAGCAAGGAAAGAGCCTGTCATTTCTGACAGGCTCTCAATTTTTATATTCATAAACAGAAACGGTACATCGATTAAGATGTACCGTTATTTTAAATTATTCTGCAGCTTCCTCAGCAGCGGCTTCTACTTCTGCCTCTGCTTCTGCTTCAACCTCAGCTTCAACTGCTTCCTCTGCGGGCTCCTCAGCTTCTTCAACAGCCTCTTCGGCTACTTCTTCAGCTACTTCGGGCTCGAGAAGAACACGGATTGAAAGGCTGATACGATGCTTGTCATAATCAACATCTGTAATCTTAACGGTTACTACATCACCGATTGAAAGGACTTCCTTCGGAGAAGCGATGTGGCGGTTAGCGATCTGAGAAATGTGGATAAGACCTTCCACGCCGTCGATAATTCTGGCGAAAGCGCCGAATGTGGTAAGACCTACGACTGTAGCCTCTACTACTGAGCCTACCTCATAGTCTCTTTTGAAGATTTCCCAGGGATTATCTTCTACTCTCTTATAGCCGAGAGAAATCTTTCTCTTTTCGGTATCGAGAGCTTTGATGTAAACCTTAACGGTGTCGCCTACATTTACGATTTCAGAGGGATGCTTGATTCTCTTCCATGAAAGCTCGGAAATATGTACCATACCGTCTACGCCGCCAAGATCAACGAAAGCACCGTAGTTTGTGAGAGATTTAACTGTACCTGTGAATTCCTGGCCCTCAGCGATATCAGCCCAGAAAGCCTCGGTAGCAGCCTTGCGTTCCTCTCTGATAACGGCACGGACAGAGCCTACTACACGTCTCTTCTGCTCGTCAAGGTCGATGAGTCTGAACTTAACTGTCTGCTTGAGAAGCTGGTTAAGATCTTCGTCCTTACCGAGACCGGTGAGAGATGCAGGGATAAATACTCTGGCACCTAAGGGGTATACGATAACACCGCCTCTTACAACTTCGGAAACAACTGCTTCGAGAACCTCGTCGTTTTCCTTAGCTGCTACGATGTTTTTCCATGATGCTCTTCTGTCGTAAAGACGCTTTGAAAGCTTCATGGTGCCTTCATTATCATTTGTTTTCATGATAATGAGGTTGAGCTCGTCGCCGATTTTAAGCTCCTTTGAGGGATCGGCGGTGGGATCATTACTGTACTCTTCAACAGGGATGAAACCGGCGTATTTTCTGCCAATGTCAACTTGAATCTCGTTGGGTGCAATGCCAACAACAATACCAACAACATTGGGGTTATCACTTGTATCGTCAATGCTATCAACGGCTGCTAAGAACAGCTCCTGATCCTGTGTCTCCTTTGTGATTTTTTGTTCATTAAAGTTTTCGGTCATAATGACTTCAACCTCCTTTATTATACGTGCAGGTGTAGATGCACCCGCTGTTATACCTATTTTTTCACAACCTGAAAAATCTATATCCTTTAACTCCTCTACTCTTTCGATCAGATGAGTTTTACAGTTTTCACTGCAGACATTAAAAAGCTTTACCGTGTTTGAGCTGAAACGTCCGCCGATTACGATCATACGGTCAACGGACCTTGACAAAACGGAGGCTTCCTCCTGTCTGTTTTGAGTTGCTCTACATATTGTATCAAAAGAAATCGAATTTGTACATACTTTTTGAATAATTTTTGCACATTTTTTCCATTCTTTTACTGAAAAAGTCGTCTGTGAAACGAAAATAATTTCCTTATTTTCTAAATGTGAATTTTTTTCAAGTAAATCTCTCAGCTCATCCTCATTTCTGAACACAAAAGACTCACCTTTACAGTAGCTTCTGAAGCCGCAAACCTCGGGATGCGTTTCGTCACCGGCAATTAAAACTGCATTGCTTTCAGTGGAATGCTTCTTTACCAGCTTATGGATTTTAAGAACGTAGGGACAGGTAGCATCCGTGTATTTTAAGTCAAGACCGTCAAGGCTATCTATTACATCCTTTGCGACACCGTGCGCTCTTATGACCACCTCGTAGTCGCTCTCGGCAGCTTCGGGTGCATCGATTATCCTCACTCCCCTGCTTTCCAGATCCTCGATGACCTGCGGGTTATGAATTATAGGACCGAGCGTGCACACCTTTCTGCCTTCATCCAGCATACGGTAAACGAGATTTACCGCTCTGTCTACACCGAAGCAAAATCCGGCAGTTTCAGCTACTGTTACCTTCATTTTCGTCCTCCCATAATTTGATAATTCGGCTCATTATTAAATGGGCCGCTTCTGCCACCTCACGGGATTTATCCTTACCGACAAATCCTAATTCGGAATTTTTGATAACATCTCCGTAGGATAAAACCAACCTGTGCCAGGCCGATGTATCATCGGGAGCTCTGTAAATACACACCGGCAAAACATCTGCACCCGTACGTCCGGCAAGATAAGCCACACCTTTTTTCGATTCGGTAGGCGGTGAATTTTTTACTCTTTTTCCTTCGGGAAAAATTCCGAGAACGCCGTTACCGTTCAATATCTGCTCTGCCCGTCTTAAGGCATTACGGTCGAAGTGGTTTCTTTTAACGGGAAAAGCATTCATATTCCGCATAAAAGCCGCTTTCAGCGGAGTTTCAAACAGTTCACTTTTAGCCATAAAATGCACTGTTCTCGGGCAGTTAGCGACGATTATGGCAGGATCGGAAAAGGCAATGTGGTTAGGTGCTATAATCAGAGCACCGCTTTCGGGAATATTTTCCTTACCTTTCACCGTAACACTTTTATAAACCGCATAGGAAAGACCTTTAGCCAGATATTTTCCCGCATAGTAGAGCTTATGCTCTTTAGGCTTTTCAGAGTAATCGAAATACAAGCAAACCAGTCCTTAAATAGTTTTGCTTATATTTTGCCCTCTATTATGCTGATTATTAATTCAATTGACTGCTGCAGATCGAGCTCACTTGTGTCAGCTAAAACTGCATCGTCAGCCTGCTTCAAAGGTGCTACGGCTCTGTGAGAGTCATTGTAATCACGCTCTATCATATCAGCAAGAACATCCGCATATTCAGCGGCTATGCCCTTCTCTGTAAGCTCCAGATGCCTTCTTTTCGCTCTTGCCTCAGGTGAAGCGGTGAGAAAAATTTTTACGTCGGCATCAGGAAGAACTACAGTGCCGATATCTCTGCCGTCCATAATGCAGTTATTGCCTTTTGCGAGGTTTTTCTGTAAATCAAACAGATACTTTCTTACCTCGGGCACGGCTGAAACTGCCGATGCGGCCATAGAGGCATCGGGTGTGCGGATTTCGCTCGAAACATCCTCGCCGTTCAGAAACATTCTCTGCTCACCGTCGATAAACTTAAGCTCGATTTTGAGCCCGTCGTCAAGAGTGGATATGACCGCAGAAGCATCCTTTACATCGACACCCTTTCTGAGTGCATTGACACCGACTGTTCTGTACAGTGCGCCTGTGTCGATGTAAATATAACCCAGCTTTGCTGCTGCAGCTCTGGAGATAGTGCTTTTTCCTGCACCTGCAGGTCCGTCAATGGCTACATTAATTACCTTACTCATATTTTTTCTCCTTTAAAATCAAACACTTTCACCCGCAAGCCTGCCGGTAGAAAATGCAATCTGTAAATTAAAACCGCCCGTATATGCATCTACATCTATTACCTCGCCCGCAAAATACAGTCCCTTGCAGAGCTTAGATTCCATAGTTTTGGGATCGATTTCCTTGGTGCTGACTCCGCCCGAGGTTATAATGGCTTCCTCTATGGGATGGAATCTGAGAACGGTTACCTTCAAATCCTTAAGAATATTTACGAGCTTAGCTCTCATTTCCTTGGTAATCTGATTCACTTTAGTCGAGGGCTTTATACCCGAAAGACGCACGATAACGGGAACCAGCTTTTTAGGTAAAAGTGCATCGAGAGCATTGATAAAGTTCTTATTTGAATTTTCGAGAAAATCTCTCTGGATTCTTTTGTCGAGCTGCTCATACGTCAAAGCGGGCTTCAGATCAATATGTATTTCATATTTTCTTTCTCTGATGTCCTTCATATGAGAGCTTGCACTGAGGATAAGAGGACCGGAAACACCGAAATGAGTGAAAAGCATCTCACCGAAATCATTATATATTTCCTTGTAAGACTCCGTATCAAAAACGGTAATCTCCACATTTCTCAGTGATAAGCCCTGCAAATCCGAACAGAAGCCTTCATGGCATACCAAGGGTACAAGAGAGGGCTTGATATCGACGACAGAATGACCTGCCTGCTCAGCTAATTTATATCCGTCACCGGTCGAGCCGGTCAAGGGATACGAAGCACCGCCCGTGGCAATAATTACCTTGTCAGAGAAAAAACTTTCACCGTTTTCGAGAGTAACTCCTTTTACAGAGCCGTCCTCGATTATCAGTCCTTTTACGGTGCCTTTGATTCTTTTTACATCAGCATCCTGACTGAACCTGTTCAGAGCATCCACTATATCAGAGGCCTTGTCACTTTCGGGAAAAACTCTGTCCCCTCTTTCGACCTTAAGCGGAACACCCATATCCTCGAAGAAATCAATAGTATCCGAAGGCATAAATCTGGAAAAAGCACTATACATAAAGCGTCCGTTAGTCGGAACATTCGCAATAAGATCGTTAATAAGGTTACAGTTGTTCGTAACATTGCACCTGCCTTTTCCGGTTATCATAACCTTACGTGCAGGCTTATCGTTTTTTTCGATGAGAAGTACTTCTTTTCCTCTTTCGGCAGCTACTCCCGAAGCCATAAGACCTGCAGCACCGGCGCCGATAACAATAACTTTATCTGCCATAAATATTCTCCATAAACAATCTTACAAAATTATAGAATAAAAATAATAAATTTTCTCGCTTATATTGTTAAAATTAATCCAAATTTTTCTCTTCCGCTACAAATTCAAGCTCATCAATCGGATAAAACAGAGGCAGTGTATATCTGTGATTTGCCAGAGATGTATAGCCGTCATCCGCCACGATAATGTGGTCTATCAGTCTTATCTTGAGCATATCGAGAAGCTTGATTACGTTTTGCGTTACTCTGATATCATCCTTTGACGGCTGAGAAAAGCAGTGGGGATGATTATGCGAAATGATGACACTCGTGCAGTTTGTCTCGAGAACTATTCTGCTGAATTCCCTGATATCAAACGAGGAAGAACAGATATCGCCTTCATTCAAAAGCCTGCAGGCAATGAGTCGGTCTGAACTGTCATAGCAGAGAACATACACTCTCTCACGGCATGAGCCCTCAAAATATTTGGGAAGAAGATATTCATATACCTCCTCAGGCTCGATGGGAGACGGTCTGTGCTCTTTTAAGCTGTCTGTGTATCTGCTGTAGACAGGCAGCATCATTTTTATCAGACAAACTGCCGTTTCTGTCATTCCCTTAACCTTCAAAAGGTCGTGTCTGTTAGCCTCAAATACAGACGAAAAGCTGCCGAAGGTGCTTATAAGCTCGTGTGCAATACCGTTTGTATCCTTTCTCGGTATTCCGAAATAAAGCAGCATTTCCAGAACATTATGATCAGCCATACCCTTGAAGCCGGCTTCATAAAATCTTTCCCTCATATGCTGACGGTGAAAATTATGAGCATGGTCAGGCAATGTTTTTTTAGATTTAGGCTTATCTTTTTTAGTCATAACAATCTCCAAATACAATTAATAGAAAAATACGAGAGATCTGCAGAAAAGACCTCCCGTAATTTTATCTTTTTAAAACAGAATCAGATAGATATTTCAAGAGACATTTTGTACATATCAAGGTCAACTGAATTTTTCATACCTAACGCTTCGAAAATATCGAAATCCATAACAGTTTCTTTCTGGATAGCAACTACACGGTTACCGATACCGTTTTTAAGAAGCTGAACTGCATGATAACCCATCTGACTTGCAACGATTCTGTCTTTGGCAGTGGGTGAGCCGCCTCTCTGTACGTGGCCGAGAATAGTAGCTCTGGCCTCGACACCTGTTTCACTCTGTATTCTTTTAGCCATCTCTTCTACACCGCCGATAGCCTCGGAAACGATGATAACGAAATGAACCTTGTTGCTCTTCTGAGTTCTTTTCATTCTGTCGATAACATCACGCTCGAAATCATAGGGTACCTCTGGAATGAGAGTAGATGTGGCGCCGCATGCGATACCTGATGTAAGAGCAAGATAGCCTGCACCTCTGCCCATAACCTCTACTACTGCGCAGCGGTCATGTGATTCGGCAGTATCTCTGATACGGTCTACCATCTGCATAATGGTATTCATAGCAGTGTCGTAACCGATAGTATAGTCGCAGCAGCCGATATCATTATCGATAGTGCCGGGAATGGCTACACAGGGAATTCCTCTGAGTGAAAGGTCTCTGGCTCCTCTGAAGGAACCGTCGCCGCCGATAACTACAAGTCCCTCAATACCTCTCTTTTTACAGGTCTCGATAGCAGCCTGCATACCCTCCTCAGTCTTGAAACGGGATGATCTGGCAGAATAGAGAATAGTACCGCCTCTGTTGATTATATCGGAAACAGAACGAAGATTCATTTCATACATATCATCATCCATAAGACCGTTATAGCCTCTTCTGATACCGTAAACCTTCATACCGAGCTCGCAGCCTGCACGAACAACCGCTCTGATGGCAGCATTCATACCGGGAGCGTCACCGCCGCTTGTTAAAACACCGATAGTCTTAAGCATTATTACGTCCTCCTGACATCAAATTGATGAAAAAATAACATTTAAACATTTAGAAATATTATACACAAATTTGTTTAAAAGTCAAGGTATATTCAAAAAATCGACACTTACGGAAAAAATTAACAGTTGATTATTCCGTGAAAGAAAATCCGTACCTTCCGGACAGATATGTGAGCTCCCTTCTGATTTCCTCACACCATCTGACAGTGCCGATTTTAACTACTTCCCCGTTATCATTATATTTAATAACGAGCGAAGTAGTTCCGCTGAAAAGCTCGGATAAAATTTTAAGCTTAGAAACGAGCTCTTTCTTTTCTTCGTCGCACCGTATCGTGACTGTATGCGCTTTAGTCTTTTCGTCCTTATAAATATTTTTAGGGTTCGGCTCGATGCTTTCGCAGATAACGGACGGCTCTCTGTCTTCTCTCATACTGAGTCGTCCTCTCAGCAGAAGAATATTTCCCACTCTCAGATGATTGATTTTATCAGCGTATAGCTTAGAAAAAACTATACATTCGATGGAAGCGCTCATGTCCTCGAGCTCAATAAAGCACATCGTAGAGTTATTCTTGGTTATTTTTTTCTCGACACGTGTGACTATACCGAAAATTTTAACAGAAGAATTATCCTTATATTTTACGGAAATGCCTTCATTATTTTCGAGTATATCCGAGATTTTATCGCATTTGATTTTCTGAGAAATGGCCGAATATTCATCCATAGGATGCCCCGAAATGTAAAGACCGGTGATTTCCTTTTCATAGGACAGAAGCTCATTTTCGGGCATTTCTTCCATTTCCGGTGCAGTCATTTCGTTTTCAAAGGAAAATCCCGAATCTTCATCAAAAAAGCCTATTTGCCCCACTACATTCCGGTTTTTGTCCGCATCCAGCTCACTGATAATCAAAGGAAGCATATAAAGCATCTGGCGTCGGTTAAGGTCCAGACCGTCACATGCACCGCATTTTATGAGGCTTTCCGCCGCACGACGGTTAAAGTCCTTGGAATATACTCTTTTGCAGAAGGAATAAAAGGTGGTGTATTTTCCTCCCTGCTCACGGTTATTGATAATAGTTCTGATAAAGCTTCTGCCAAGATTTTTTATAGCAAGCAAGCCGAAGCGTATTTTCCCGTTTTTTACGGTAAAGCCCTCGAAGCTGCTGTTGATGCTGGGGGCTAAAACCTTGATGCCTATTCTGGTACATTCGGCGATATAGCCTGAAACCTTTACCGATGAGTCAAGAACACTCGTCAGCGTAGCGGCCATCAGCTCACAGGGATAATGAGCCTTAAGCCATGCCGTCTGATAAGAAACATAGGCATAGGCAGCTGCATGCGATTTGTTGAAGGCATATTTTGCGAAATTTGACATTTCATCGAAAATTTCGTTGGCGGTTTCCTCGCTGACACCGTTTGCGAGTGCGCCTGCACATTCGGTTTCACCCTTGTCATTCTTAAGGCCGTAGATGAAATGATGCCTTTCCTTTTCCATAACATCGAGCTTCTTTTTGCTCATCGCTCTGCGTACCAGATCGGCTCTGCCGTAGGAATAGCCCGCTATTTTACGGCAAATCTGCATTACCTGCTCCTGATAGACCATACAACCGTAGGTAACATCAAGTATGTCTCTGATAAGCTCAGTCTTGTATACGGTGTCCTCGGGGTGGTGGCGGTTATGAATATAGGTGTCTATAGAGTCTGCAGGTCCGGGCCTGTAAAGAGATATTACCGCTATAAGGTCCTCCAGTGACTCGGGCTTAAGTCTGGAAAGCACACTGCGCATACCGGCTGATTCATACTGGAACACACCGTCTGTGCGCCCCTCGGAAAGCATACGGAAGGTTGCTTCGTCATCAAGAGGGATATTCTCTATGGAGAAATCGGGAACGGCTTTTCTGACCATCTGCACGGCATCATTTATCACCGTAAGTGTGCGAAGCCCCAAAAAGTCCATCTTAAGAAGTCCGAGCTGCTCGAGAGTAACCATAGTAAACTGCGTGACGATGCTCTCATCGTTTACTGCCAGCGGTACATATGAGGAAACGGGATCACGGGTTATTACTACTCCCGCTGCGTGAGTAGAGGCGTGTCGAGGCATACCTTCTACCTTTTTCGATATATCCAGCAGTTTTTTAACGTCGTCGTTATTCTGATAAAGTTGCCGCAATTCATCGGACATTTTCAGTGCCTTATCGATAGTGATTTTCAGCTCCTGCGGTATAAGCTTGGCGACCTCATCCACCACCGCATAGGGTAGGCCGAGAACACGGCCGACATCTCTTATAGCCGCTCTGGCAGCCATAGTACCGAAGGTGACTATCTGTGCCACATGGTCAGCACCGTATTTGGAAATAACGTAATCGATTACCTCCTGCCTGCGGACATAACAGAAATCGATATCGAAATCGGGCATGCTTACTCTTTCGGGATTAAGGAAGCGTTCGAAAAGAAGATTATACCGAAGAGGATCTATGCCTGTAATGCCGATGCAATAGGCCGCAAGTGAGCCTGCACCCGAGCCTCTGCCCGGTCCTACGGGAATATTTTTACTTTTAGCGTGACGGATAAAATCGTGGACTATGAGGAAATAATCGACATATCCCATTTTATTGATTACATCAAGCTCATAATTAAGTCTGTCTACATATTCTTTGGGCGGATTATCGCCCTTAAGCTTACACAGACCAAAGAAGCACTGGTTTTTAAAGTATTCGAAGTGGTCCATTTTATTCGGCACCTCAAAGTGAGGGAGCTTTGTGTTTCCGAATTCGAACTCCACATTACACATATCGGCGATTTTTTCTGTAATATCGATAGCCTCGGGCAGCTCAGAAAAGGCCTCTCTCATCTCGCCTTCACTCTTTACATAAAATTCGTCAGTGCTGAACTCTAAGCCTGTTTCTTCTCCGAGAATATGGTTTGTCTGAATACAGATTAAAACCTGCTGAACGGATGAATCCTCCTTAGTCAGATAATGGGCGTCATTGGTGGCAACCGGAGGTACACCGATTTCCTTGGCTAATCTCACAAGGTCGGGCATTATCTCTAACTGCTCTCTGAGTCCGTGGTTCTGTATCTCTATAAAATATTTTCCTTCTCCGAAAATCCCTTTATACCATAAAGCAGCTTTTTTAGCTCCCTCATAATCCCCTCTTACCAGCAAGGTCGGTATTTCACCCGCCAGACAGGCCGAAAGAGCAATAAGACCTTCGTGATGCTTTTCGAGAAGCTCTTTGTCGATTCTCGGTTTGGTGTAAAAGCCTTCCGTCCAGCTTTTGCTCACCATCTGTATCAGATTTTGGTATCCGACATTGTTTTCACAAAGAAGTACGAGATGATGTCTTTCGTTGTCAAGACCGTGAACTTTGTCAAATCTGCTTCGTTTGGCTACATAGCATTCGCAACCGATAATCGGCTTTATACCCTTTTCCTTGGCCGCTTTATAAAAATCGATTACACCGTACATTGATCCGTGATCTGTTATGGCGACACTTGTCTGACCAAGCTCCTTCACTCTGTCCATAAGCTGAGCGATTCTGCAGGCACCGTCCAAAAGACTGTATTCTGTATGAAGATGTAAATGCGTGAAAGACATACCCTACCTCCTTTTATTTTAATTTAAAGCTTTCTACCTTTTCTTTGTCGGGATTTACTATTATGGTGTAATATTCGTGATAAATAACCATTCCCGTTTTACCGCCGCTCGGCTTTTTGAGAGCCTTTACTCTGGTGTAGTCCACGGGGACAAGAGAGGACTCTCTCGCTTTACTGTAATATGCAGCTATAACGGCAGCATCCTCTATTGCTTCATCTGAAATCTCTCTGCCTTCACCGAGAATTATTACGTGTGAGCCGGGAATTTTTTGTGTGTGAAGCCACATATCGTTTTTCATGGCAGTTTTCAATGATAGCTTTTCATTCTGTGCATTATTTCTTCCGACTAAAATACGAAATCCGTCACGGGAATGAAACTCCAAAGGCGGAAGCTCTTTAGGCGGCTTTTGCTTTTTTCCTTTGATGTTTTTAATATATCCTCCCGATGCAAGCTCCTGTCGGATAAGTGAAATTTCACTGTCAGTGTCGGCTCTCGACAGTTCATCTAAAACCGATTCGAGATAAATAATCTCGTTTTTACCGTCTTCGATGAGCTTTTCGAGCATTTTTTCCGCAGTCTGTGCCTTACGGTAGTCCTTATAATATTTTTTCTGATTCTCAGCCGGTGAAAAAGCGGGATTGCACGGTATTTTAATTATCTCACAGTTGTTATAATAGTTTTCGACCTCATAACAGGCTACGCCCTTGGAAAGTCTGTATATATTGGCAAGAATAAGCTCTCCGTAAAGGCGCAGAGTTTCCTTATCCTTGCATTTTTTCAGCTCCTCACTCTGGACAGAAAGCTTTCTGACATTTCTTTCGATGAGAGTATTTATATGCTTGATAAGCTCGTGACCTCTGTGATTTATACGGTTTATTCTGTCACGCTCATAATAAAAATCATCCAGCAGCTCCGACGGTCCGTCATAGGCTTTCACCTTTAAAGCACCGGAATACTGTCTGATTTCATAATGAGAAAGGTCCTTTGGCTTGCCGTTTTCATCACTGACAATATAAAAGCCTGACAAGGAATGTAAATTGTCTTTTATAAATTCAAGCTCGAGTTTTAAAGCAGATATCTGCGCCTTCGTAAGAGAGGAAACCAAAGCATCGTCAAAGGTAACTCTGTAGGCCAGCTCTCTGGAAACTATAGGCGATACACCCTGAAGAGTATTAATAATAGCCGAAGAAAGTAATTTATCCTTTTTCGATAAAATGCTTTCGGTGATAAGCTCAGCATCTTCGGCCTCTATATTCAGCTTTCCCTGAGCGGGTGGAAGCTTATATTCTATTCCGGGGAGAATCTGTCTGACAGAGGAGGTGGTAAAATCGACTCGTTTCACGGAATCGACCACTTTGCCTCCGCTTATCAGAATAAGATTGGAGTATTTTCCCATTATTTCTATGCAGAGAGTGAGCTCAACTCTGTCACCGATTTCGTTAGTCGCATCGAAATCCACAAACAGTATTCTGTCCATCTCCTGCTGCCTGACATTTTTAATGAGGGCACCTGTAAGATATTTCCTCATAAGCATACAGAACATGGGAGGAACAGGCGGATTGTCGATATTATGCGACGTGAAATGCACACGGGGACTGTCTGCACGTACACAGAACAGTAAACGGTAGCTGCAGCCTTTACCTCGCAAATTCAGTACGATTTCGTCTCTGGTAGGCTGATTTACCCTGTCAACTCTCAAGCCGACTGCTTTGTTTATAAGCTCATCCTTTATTTTTGAAAGAAAAATTCCGTCTAATGCCATAATTCACCTTAAAAAATATATTTTACCGGATTACTCTGTCCGAGAATTACACCCTCAATTTCCGTGAATTTTTCACAGATGCGATTTTTCAGAAATAAAATCGAGGGATTTTCTGTTTCAAAATGTCCTGCAAGTACAGTCGTTATACCTTTCTCACGGGAAAAAAGCAGCTCATGATGGTCCATTTCACCCGTCACATAAGCATCTGCACCCATACGCACCGCATCTGAAAGAAACTCAGCACCTGCGCCGCCGCACACTGCAACTCTCTTAACCGTGCCGCCGCAGTCAACTACACGGCAGGGTGTTTTAAGACTTTTGCTGACAAATTCAGCAAAGTCAAGCGATGACATTTCATTTATATTGCCTATTCTCGCCATAGGCACGCTGCAGGACTCCGACGGGATGCCGACAGTATTTCTTATGCCGAGGATTTCACATAAAACATCATTGACACCGCCGTCAGCACAGTCATAGCAGGTATGAGCAGAGATAACGGAAATCCCTTTTAAAGCAGTGTCAAAAGCGATGTTACCTTTAAGATAGGTTTTCTGCGCTTTAAAAATCACCGGATGATGCGTTATGATAAGGTCTGCATTGTTTTTTACCGCAGCATCGAGGGTTTCCTCAGTCAAATCGAGAGCAAAGCCGATTTTATTTACTTCCTTATCCCTGTCACCTATAAGCAAGCCGCAGTTATCCCATTCACACTGAGTTTCATAGGGAGCGAATGTATTAATATAATCAGAAACATCTTTAACTGTTACCATCATAAGCCTCCGCAATTTTATTTTTAACAGAAATAATAATTTTTTCCAGCTCATTTGCCTCAGCTTTGTCTGCCGAAACGAGTGCAGAATGCTTTTTTTCCAGAGCGGTAAGAATTTTTGTAATGTATTTCCTCGTGATTTCGTCACTGTTTTCAGTAAGCTTACCGAGATATATGTATGAGGGCTCTCTTTCGGTTAAGGTGCCCGTATAAACGGCTGAAATAACACAGTAAAGCCTTTTACCGTCAGCCGCAGTCTTTTCAGACAAGATTTCAAAGCCGTTTTTCACAAAAAATTCACGCAAAACTTCCCCGTGCGACATAGGCTGAGCCACAATATGAAGCTTTTCATCATAAATCCAGGGGCAGGAAGCCAGAATATCCGCTATCAGATTTCCTCCCATACCCGCCAGAACTATGTCATCGCAGGAATTCTCAGGGATATTTTTCAGACCGTCAGAAAGTATTAGCTCAACCTTGTCTGCCATACCTGCATCAACGACGGTTTTTTCGGCATTTTTCAGAGGGCCTTTATTTATATCGGCCGCTATACCGCAGGGACACACTCCGTTTTCTATCAGCCAAGCCGTAAGATAACCGTGGTCCGTACCGATATCGGCTACTCTGCTGCCGCTTCTCACCATAGAAGCCACTGCGGAAAGTCTTGAGTCAAGTTTTATTTTTCCCATAAATACCTCTCATTAAGTAACAGAGCCACCTGAAAATAGGTGGCTCCTCGCTGATTTCTGCTTATTTTGAAGCAAGATACTCATTGATTTTAGCAACAAGCTCATCAACGTTTACGCCGTGAACTGCACATGCCTCTTCAACAGTTTCTCCTCTTGAAGCGGGACAACCGAGACAGTGCATACCCATTTCGAGAAAGAACACTGCAGTTCCTCTGTCCTCATCGAGAATATTGCCGATAAGCATATCTTTTGTAATTTCTTTCATTATCGTTTAATCCTTTCGGGAAATTATTTTTACTTATTTCTTGGCAGCAATTGCCACTTTGGCTTTCGCTACGATGTTTTCGGCATCGAGTCCGTAAATTTTAAGAAGCTCCAGAGCGGGACCGGATTTGCCGAAGGTATCGTTTACGCCCAGACGGATAACAGGCACGGGATATTCCTCACAAAGTGCCTCACAAACCGCACCGCCGAGACCGCCGATAATGCTATGCTCCTCTGCGGTAACTATAGCGCCTGTTTCCTTGGCAGCCTTGACGAGAAGCTCCTTATCTATAGGCTTAATGGTGTGAATATTGATTACTCTGGCGTCGATGCCCTCCTCAGCGAGCTTTTCAGCAGCCTCGAGAGCTTCTGCTACCATAAGTCCCGATGCTACGATAGTAACGTCTTTACCGTCCTTAAGAGTAACGCCCTTACCTATTTCGAACTTATAATCCTCAGCGTTTACACGGGGCACTGCCAGTCTGCCGAAACGCATATAAACAGGACCTTCATGCTCAGCTGCGGCTAAAACTGCCTGTCTTGCCTCCACATCGTCAGCAGGGTTAATAATAACCATATTGGGAACAGAGCGCATAAGAGCGATATCCTCGCAGCACTGGTGGCTGGCACCGTCCTCACCTACAGAAATACCGGCGTGTGTAGCACCTATCTTGACATTAAGGTTAGGATATGCGATAGAGTTTCTGACCTGCTCGAAGGCTCTGCCTGCTGCAAACATAGCAAAGGAAGAAGCGAAAACGGTATAGCCCGTAGTAGCAAGACCTGCGGCAATACCCATCATATTTCCCTCTGCGATACCGCAATCAATAAACTTTTCGGGAAATTCTTTTTTGAAAGCAATTGTTTTGGTTGCCTTTGCAAGGTCGGCATCGAGAACGAGAATATCGTCTCTTGCGCCGAGCTCCTTCAAAGCACTACCGTAAGCATCTCTGGTTGCACATTTAATTACATCTGCCATAATTACGCCTCCAATTCTGCAAGAGCTGCATCAAGCTCAGCCATTGCCTGTTCATACTGGTCAGCCTTGGGTGCCGTACCGTGCCAGTCGCACTGATCTTCCATAAATGAAACGCCCTTACCTTTTACTGTTTCAGCTACAATACAGGTGGGTTTACCCTTACAGGCCTTAGCCTTATCAAATGCTTCCTCGATTTCGCAGAAGCAATGTCCGCAAATTTCGATTACATTCCAGCCGAAGGCCTCGAATTTTTCCTTTATGGGATAAGGTGAGTTAACCTCATCTATGCTGCCGTCGATCTGAAGCTTGTTATAGTCAACGATGGCTACAAGATTGTCAAGCTTTTTGTTTCCGGCAAACATAGCTGCCTCCCAGACCTGTCCTTCTTCGATTTCACCGTCACCGAGAGCAGTGTAAACACGGAAATCCTTTCCTTTAAGCTTTGCGCCCAGAGCCATACCTACTGCAGCAGAAATGCCCTGACCGAGAGAGCCTGTGCTCATATCTACACCGGGAGTATATCTCATACTGGGATGTCCCTGAAGGATTGAGTCGGGCTTTCTTAAGGTTTTGATAAGCTCTGCGGGGAAAAAGCCCTTAAGTGCCAGAGCGGCATAAAGAGCGGGAGCAGTGTGTCCTTTAGAGAGAACGAAGCGGTCCCTGTCTTCCCAATCGGGCTTTTCGGGGTTCACGTTCATTTCGGAAAAGTACAGATAAGTTATAATATCAGCGATAGAAAGAGAGCCGCCGGGATGACCTGACTTAGCATTATAGGTTCCTTCAATAACGCCTTTTCTTACCTGAACTGCCAGTTTTTTCAGTTCGAGCTTTTTGTTTTCTTCCATATATATTCCTCCTTATATATTATCCGTTTTCTAATATATGCTCAATCAAATCTGCGACTGCACCGTAATTACAGTGGCAGGTCACAAGCTTTGATATGGCTTTGATATCATCCGGAGCCTGACCGCAGCAGGCAGGGAAGCCTACTGCTTTCAGCATTTCCAAATCATTATAATAATCACCGATGGCTGCGGTTTTTTCCTTTTTTACACCGAGCATCTCTGCCAGCTTAAGCACCGCATTACCTTTATTGGTGCCTTCGTTTACCATTTCATAGCTGAATGGTGATGAGGCCATCAGATTTTCATGGGTATTTGAATTGCTTTTAAGGAATTTTTCTACCTGCTTAATCTGGAAAGGCAAGGCAGTGTAAATTACCTTGTACCAATTATCTTTTGGAATATCATCGAATTTATAAAAATATTTTACAGGTAATTTCGCATTTACGGCGAGAATACGTGCAGAAGGAGTCGGTCTGAAAATATAGACATATTCATCAGAGATAACCTGAAAAGCGAGAAAAGGAAAGGTTTTAACGCTCTTTCTGACCAGCTCAATGCAAAAATCGTTAAGAGGGCTGGACCAAACCATTTTTTCTTTCGAAAAATCATAAATTCCTGCTCCGTTTATCACCACTGCCATACCGTCAGGAATATTCAACCTTTTATAATGCTTACGCATGGAATGAGGCGACCTGCCGGATGCAAGAGTAAAATTACCCTTATATTCTTTTACGAATTTCTGAACGGCATCATAATTTCTCTTTACCAGATGTCTCGATTTATCATTGATGGTACCGTCAATATCAGACGCTATGAGCCAATCAGAAAAGTTATTTTTTTCATTATTCATCTTTTAACCTCCTTAAAAACGAGGTGAAATACTCGGGAAGCTCACTGCGAAGCTCTATATACTCTTTGGTTCTCGGATGCTTAAAGCCGATTAAGCCTGCATGCAGACACTGGCCGCCGAGAGCTTCTATAACCTTTTTAGGTCCGTATACCGGATCGCCTGCTACGGGATGACCGATATAAGACATATGAACTCGTATCTGATGAGTACGGCCCGTTTCCAGTCTTAAGGCTAAATGTGTAAAATCCCTGTATTGCTTTACTACTCTGTAATGTGTGGTTGCGTTTTTAGAGTTTTTAACGGTGACCGTCATTTTTTTCCTGTCCACCGGATGCCTGCCTATAGGTGCATCGACAGTCCCCTCTTCGTTTTTAAATCTGCCGTAAACGACGCTCTGATACTCTCTGGTAAAGGTGTGTGCCTTTATCTGTTCAGCCAGAGAAATATGAGAAAAATCGTTTTTTGCCACGATAAGAAGACCGCTCGTATCCTTATCTATCCTGTGGACTATACCCGGACGGATAACGCCGTTGATACCGGAAAGCGAGGATTTGCAATGATACATAAGCGCATTGACAAGTGTCCCGTCGTAGTTTCCTGCCGCAGGGTGAACAACCATACCCTTAGCCTTGTTTACGACGAGAAGGTCATCATCCTCGTATCTTATGTCCAAAGGAATATTTTCTGCGACTATTTCAAGCTCCTTCGGCTTCGGAATTTTCACCGCAACCATATCGCCTGCTCTCACCTTATAATTTTTAGTAATTATAAGCGAATTAACCGTCACATTACCGTCATCGATAAGCTTTTGAGCTGCAGAACGGCTGAGACCGTCACACAGAAGAGAAATAACCTTATCGATTCTGTCGCCGCTGTTTTCCTCGTTTACGGCAAAAATCTGTGCATCAACCATTAAACATTTTTCTCTTTCTTGGTTTTATATTCTTTATAAACGGAATAAATCTCATAAAATATTATGACAAAAGCACTGCAGGTAACCAGACAGTCAGCAAAATTGAAGATATAAAAATCCACAAAAAGGACCTCGATATAATCAATTACATAGCCACGGAACGCCCTGTCAATTATATTGCCGAAGCCGCCTGCCGCCATAAACACCAGACAGACGTAATCCACGCCGAATCTGAATTTACCCGAAAGCAAGACCGCAAGTATACCGACCATACACACGACTGAAGCTGCAGTCATTATCTCTGTTTTTCCGCTCATAAGTCCCATCATCGCACCGTCATTTTCGAAATAATGCAGCTGCAAAAATCCGGGGATAAGCGTTTTTACAGAAACAGGTCTGAGATATAAATCAATCAGATGCTTTATTATCTGGTCCGTGAGAACCATAGCAAAAATAACACCCACTGAAAAAAGACGGACTTTATTTTTATTATTCATCGGTGCCTTCTTCATCTTCTTTATCGGTTTCGATTACCGCCTTAAGGTCATCAAAGCTGATGTCGCTTTCCTCCAGTGACTGAGCGAAAACATCATTAAGACCGTCAGCAAAAGAAGTAAAATCGCTTTCTTCACTGCCTGCCGTGTCAAATATCTTTGATATGTATGCACTTACGTCAGGCATAGCAGCCGTAGCACCGCCGGAGATAAAATCCTCACCCTTGGCGGCAGTCTCCGTAACGGGAGGCTCAAGCTCCTCCTCTGCTACGGTTTCCACGGTCAGAGTAGGCTCTTCGGCTTCGCTGATTTCGTCCTCGGCAGTATACTCCGTAGCCGCATCGAACGAAAAATCAGCTTTGTCATCGGTTTTTTCGAAATCAAGAGTAAACTCTTCTATTTCATCCACATTTATCTGCTTAGCTTCTATTATTTCAGCATCGAGAGCAGCTTCGAGCTCCGATTCTGCCACAGAGAAGCCAGCGACCGAATCTGCAGCGATTTTTACCGCCTTTTCTATTTCCGCTTTAAGCTTAGCTGCCTCAGCTTTAATGGCGGCGAGCTCCTCATTGGCTTTATTTATCACTTCATCAGCCTTATCACGTGCAGTTCTGGCATCCTTGTAAGCATCTGCCACTATCTTAGAAGCGTTAGCGTTGGCTTCCTCTATCAGAGATGTAGCTTTGGCATTAATCTCTGAAATGTACCTTTCAGAGAAGGATTTAGCCTGACTGCGTGTCATTTCGAGCTCTGTTTTAGCGTTTTCGAGAGCAATTCTGGTACTGTTAAGCTCCTGAGCATAAACCGCCTGTGCTTCGGTGGCTTTATCAGCGATGATTTTCTCACCTTCGGCAGTAGCGTTATTTATGATTTCCTCAGCGTTTTGCTGAGCCTGCTCAACAGTTTTATCAGAGGTAGTTTTTGCCCAGATAAGAGCATCCGCAATCGCTCTTTTGTTTTCGTTATATTCGTCAATTAAAGGAGTGATAGATGAAAGCCTTTCCTTGAGAATATTATTCTCGTTGTAAAGCTTGTTATAGTTCTGGAACACTCTCTGAATGAAAGCATCGACCTCGCTTGCACGGTAACCGCCTTTACCTACTGCGGAAAAGCGTTGGTTGTTTATCTGGTTAGGTAACATCATTTTTCATCTCTCCTTTAATAAGTCGTTTATCAGAAATTTCCGAAATCGTCAAGGTCAACCTGTCCGTAGAAATCCCCGTGAAGCTCTACACTTTCGGGAAGGAAAGCACAGATATTCTCGGTAAAGCGGGTAAAGATTGAATTGGTGACATATTTAGCGCCGTCGAGGAAGTCCATAGCTCTTCTTTTCTGCTCATCAGAGAGAAGTCCGAGATTTACGACTACCATCGCATTCTGATCTATCATTATGTTGGCTACGTTTTTAGCATCATAAATATCGTGTAAGGCGATAAAATTCAGCTTGAACTTATTTGTGTTTTCTCTGGCATTACCCATATTGTAAATGTTGCTCTTCGGCTGCTGTCTGCCGGACTGCTGCTCATATGTTTTTTTCTCAGCTTTTTTCTGTTTCGGTGCAGACTCGCCGTACTTTACATACTCGGGAGGAGTGATAGGACTTTCATATTCAAAAGCAGAGCTTTCCTCCTCCTGCTCATAATAAGCATCGTTTTCTTCTTCGTATTCCTCATCGTACTCTACATCGTTTTCGTCGTACTCTCTCTCGTCGGGAATGAAGTGCTCCTCCAGCTTCGATTTGATATTTTTAACAAAACCCATTTTTATAACTCCTTTTCAAATTCATTAATATAATCTCGGGCCAAAAATAGCCGAACCGATTCTTACGTGGTTTGAGCCGCACAGAATAGCCTGCTCATAGTCACCGGACATACCCATAGATAATATCGATATATCTGTATTATCTAACTTTTTATCCTTTATGTCAATAAAAATTTTATGCATTTTTGAAAAATATTTAAAGAGCTCCGCATCATTATCGCATATGGGCGGAATTGTCATAAGGCCGCAGACCTTGATGCCCGGCATTTCTGCAATCTGACAGAGCATTTCATCGAGCTCCCCGACAGAGATTCCCGTCTTACTGTTTTCACCGCCGATGTTGACCTCTATCAGACATTCTGTGACAAGGTCTTTCGCTACGCTCCGTTTGGAAATTTCCGAAGCAAGCTTCAGAGAATCAACCGACTCAATCAAAGACACCTCACCGACTATCTGCCTGACCTTGTTAGTCTGAAGATGACCGATAAGATTAGCCTCACATTTATCGAGATTAAGATAAGGCTTTTTGGAAAGAAGCTCCTGAACCTTATTTTCACCTATCAGATTCAGACCGTTTTCGATAGCACGGTTTATAAAAATCGGCTCTACGGTCTTAGTAACTGCCATAAAGTCAATATCACCGTAGCTTCGTGAGCTTTTTACGGCAGCCTCGGCTATTCTCTCTTTTATAAACGCTATGTTATAATCTATATTTTTAAAGCGTTCATCAACCGATAAGCATCCCATCTTCTATATGCATTCCTTTCACTATGATTTTATCGTAAAGGTTCAGACTGCGGTATTTTCCGGTTGCCTCTTCATCGATAACCTTGTTACCCTTATCATCCTCTTTATAAACTACATATTTATCGGCGATAACGTAATCCTCACCGTAATATAAAATCTCCACAGGAGTAAACTTTACGAAGTTTCCGAGAACCACATTGACGCCCTTGATGCCCTCCTCGTTTTCGACGATGGCATCACTGCTGATTCTGTAGCCCTTATAATCCTTTACAGTGATGGCAGCGTTTTCTATGCGGAGGTTTGCCAGCTCCTCATTCATAGCCGTGCACTGCAGGGTAACGGTAATGGTGTCCCCGTTCAGCTCGGACACATTATACACCTTCATCGTTATATCCTCGATGCTTTTATCGGGAAAATCTACAGTTACATAATAACCGGTTTTGATTACCGAAGCGTCTGTAATGGAAGTGTCAAAAACGAAATACCATGTATGCTGAGCGATAATTTTTCCGAAAGCATTTTCTGTGATGCTTTTTTCGGCATTTATAAGCTTACTGCCTTCATTGACAGAAACCTTTTTATCCTTTACTTCCTCGTAAGATTTGACTGCCTCATATCCGTCTACATTGCTGACAAAATAACCCGAATAGGAGGATTTCACCTCGCCGCCCTTTTCAAAGGATTTTTTTGCGGCCTTCAGCTCCTTTTTCAGTTCCTTGATACGTGAATCAATGTCGAAGCCTGAGCCTGTAGCTATCTGTTTGGTTGAAACCTTGGTAATAAAAGAGCTGACCGACTCATCGAGGCTGCTCAGATCGCTTTTATTGATGGCATCAATGTAACTGTCCACAGAGCTGTAAATGCTCGAATTGAGATATACCACATTTACATAATTCAGATTTCCCTGACTTTTCAGATTCTGCAAATCATCGAGCTGAGACTGGAGACTGACGGACTCAAGATAACCTTCAGCTTCATCCTCACTGCTGAAGGTGAGTGCTATTACATCGTTTTTGCCTACATTTGCACTGTCTGAAAGGACAGGTACATATACCTTGTCGCTTTCCTTAAGCAGAACCGAAATATTTTTACCGTCCTTTACACGGTTTTCGTCTCTGACGGCAAAGCCTTTAACACTCAGCTTTTCCTCCTGAGTGTATTTCAATGCATACTCATACTCTATTTCGCCCGTGCTTTTAGAGTACACATACTGTGCTGCATACAGAACCGCCAGCACTGCAAAAACCGAAAGCATTATGAGCACTAACTTTTTATCCTTTGATGAATTCATAGCTTATCACCTGAGTAATTTTTTATAATATCCGAAGCGATACCGATGAGGCTTTTACCATCGGTATCATCTATATTTATCCAGTTAATCTTTTCGTTTCGTCTGAACCACGTAAGCTGCCTTTTGGCATATCTTCTGGTCTCCATCTTAAGCTTTTCCGTAGCCTCATCCAGAGAAACGAAGCCGTCCAGATACGGCTTAAGCTCCTTATAGCCGATGGCCTGTCTGGCAGTGGCAGAATATTCGCTATCGAAAAAAGCCTGTGCTTCACTGAGAAGACCGTCACTGAGCATCATATCCACACGACGGTTTATTCTGTCATAAAGAACGCTTCTGTTCTTAGCCGTGAGTCCGATAACGCACCACTCAAACTCGCTTTCCTCGAGATGGGAAAGTCTTTCCTGCTCGGTAATGGTCCTGCCGGTAGTCAGATAAACCTCGAGAGCACGGATTATTCTTTTTCTGTCGTTTATATGCAGCTTGTCAGCCGCTTCGGGATCGACTTCCCTGAGCCTTTGTAAAACCGCTTCCGTACCCTCTTTATCTGCAGTGCTTTCGAGCTCTGCACGGACATCGGTTTTTCCATGCTCGAAAAAGACGGTATTTTTAATCAGAGTATCAATGTAAAGCCCCGTTCCTCCGCACACTACGGGAAGCTTGCCACGAGATAAAATGTCTCTGACGGTGCTTAATGAATCATTTTTAAAGGAAGCCACACTGTACTCTTCGTTAACGTCAAGAAAGCCGATGAGATGATGCCTGACCGCCGCCAGCTCATCCTTTGTCGGCTTAGCGGTAGCTATGTTCATATTTTTATATATCTGCATCGAATCTGCTGAAACGATTTCACCGTCGAATTTACGTGCAATTTCTATAGCAAGTGAGGTTTTTCCCGATGCCGTGGGTCCCACGACAACGACTACTAAAGGTTTTTTCATTTATTAGCTCCAAATCACTGTATTCTGCCGAACATTTTTTCCAGCTCGTATTTAGTAAGCTCGAGAAGAACAGGTCTTCCGTGCGGACAGTATCTTACACTGTCATCGTAAAGCACTGCCTCTGCGAGAACCTTCATTTCTGCCGTAGAGTTTTTATATCCGGCTTTAATTGCGGCTTTGCAGGCAGAAGTGTGATGAATACGGTCTATTTTCTCCGATTCGATGTTTGTCCTGTTTTCACCGAGATAAAGAGCCATTTCGACCACGGTATCCTCTATGTCGTCACCCGAAATAAGCATCGGACATTCACGCACTATGACAGTACCGGTGCCGAAATCCTCCACCAGATAACCCGCTTTCGAAAACACATCCAGATTTTCCAGAATCACATTGTATTCGTTTTTATTAAGAGTGACTGTTACGGGTGTGAGAAGCACCTGAGAGGACACGTTATCCTGCGCATTCTTTTTGATTTTATTATAAATTATTCTTTCATGTGCAGCATGCTTATCGATGAGACAGACTTTATTGTCGTATTCACAGATAATGTATGTTTTGAAGGCTTCACCCAAAAGTCTGAGCGGCTTAGGTGTGGGCTTTGCCTCGGTGATTACCACCTTTTTACCTTCTGTAGCCGACTTTTTCTCTTCATAAGTCACCGATGTCTTTTCTACGGGCTTCACGGTGTTTGGCGCCTGAGGCTCAGCGGCTCGTGACGGCTTTAAGGACTGAGAGGCAGCGGCAGAAGCAGCCGCAGGCTTAGAGCGTGTTTTAAACGCCGAAACAAGATCCGGCTCATCCGCATTCGTAAAGCCTTTATTTATGTGCTTAGGTGAAGAAACGGAAACCGAGCTTTTAAACTCAGATGCCGAAATATTTTCCCAGAAGGGCTTATCTTTTTTAGAGGGAGAGTCTGCAAGCACGGCAGAAGCTGCCTTAAAAGCTTTTTCGGGAGCCTGCCGAGCTGTGTTCGGTGTATCATCCTCCACCATCTGAAGCTGAGCATAATCGGGCTTTGCCTTTTCAGTCAGCTTTGCCATTTTGTTTGAATCGACCTGAGGCGCACTGTCAAAATCACTAAGAGCACCCTTTACTGCATAATACACTGCAGAGGAAACCTTTCTTTCATCGCTGAAGCGTACCTCTGTTTTAGCGGGATGAACATTAACATCAACTGTTTCAGGTCTGACATATACATTTAAAACACAGCTGGGGAATTTACCTACCATTATGGTGTTTTTATAGGCATTTTCCATCGATGCCATAATAGAGCGGGATTTTATGTTTCTGCTATTGAGGAAAAAATACTGCATTGCTCTGGAGGGACGTGAACAGACGGGCTTACAGACATAGCCTGTAACTTTGATACCGTCAAGCTCATAATCGACCTCGAGAAGGCTTTCAGCGAAGGTTCTGCCGAAAACCGAATAAATGGCAGAAAGAAGTCTTCCGTCTCCGGGAGTGATGAGAGCCTGCTTCCCTTCACGGATAAACCTTATGCTGATTTCCGGATGTGAAAGTGCAATCTTGTCAACAACATCCGCAACTGCATTGGCTTCCGAAACATCTCTTTTGAGAAATTTCATTCGTGCAGGTGTATTATAAAACAAATCACGGACAACTATAGTGGTTCCGTTTGGGCATCCAGCGGCATCGTAGGAAACCTGCATACCGCCCTCTATGGTGTAGACGGTGCCCATTTCCTCCTCGACGGTTTTGGTTAGTATTTCCGTGCGTGAAACCGCAGCTATGGATGCCAGAGCCTCACCTCGAAAGCCCAGAGTAAATATGGAGTTAAGGTCAGCAGCCTCCTTTACCTTGCTGGTTGCGTGGCTCAGAAAAGCCTTAGGCACATCCTCACGGCAAATACCGCAGCCGTTATCTGTTATGCGGATATAGGTAACACCGCCGTTTTTTATTTCGAGAGTTATGGTGGTAGCGCCCGCATCTATGGAGTTTTCCATAAGCTCCTTCACTACCGATGCAGGCCTTTCGACAACTTCACCGGCAGCAATTAATTCTGCTATATGCTTTGATAATACGTTAATCCGTGCCATAAAGTTATCGCTTCCTTTCTTTTACATACCCGTCTGTCTTGCCTTCGTTACAAGCTCGTGAAGCGTAGTCAGCGCCTCAAGAGGGGTAAGAGTGTTTATATCGATATTTTTAATCGTATCTATAATTTCATCGTCAAAGGTTGATTTGAGAGAAATCTGCAGGTCTTCTTCCTCATTCTCGTCAAAAACAACATTTTTCATAATCGTCCTCTGCTCGGGATTCATCGCCTCAAGCTCGGTAAGTATCTGTCTGGCTCTGGAAACCACGGAGTTCGGTATTCCCGCCAGCTTGGCAACCTCGATACCGTAGCTGCCGTCAGCTGCACCACGCACGATACGTCTGAGGAACGTGATGGTGTCGCCCTTTTTCTTTACGGAAATATTGTAGTTTCTGATGCCGTCTATCTGACTTTCAAGCTCCGTAAGCTCGTGATAATGCGTGGAGAAAAGAGTTTTTGCTCCTAATTTTCTTTTATCCACGATATACTCGAGAACGGCTCTGGCGATGCTCATACCATCGAAGGTGGAAGTACCTCTGCCCACCTCATCGAGGATAATGAGACTGTTTTTATTGGCATTTTTTATGATGTTTGACACTTCATTCATTTCAACCATAAAGGTAGACTGACCTGTGGCAAGATCATCAGAAGCACCTACACGGGTAAAAATACTGTCGATGATAGAAAGCTCTGCCCTTTTAGCCGGCACAAATGAACCTATCTGCGCCATAAGACAAATGAGAGCCACCTGACGCATATAGGTGGATTTACCTGCCATATTAGGTCCGGTTATTATCGAGCAGCGATCGTCACCGCAGTCCATATATGTATCATTGGGTACAAAGGGAGCACCCTCGAGCAGTAGCTCGACTACGGGATGTCTTCCCTCGGTTATGTCGATTACGCTCGTATTGGTCATCACGGGGCAGACATAGTTATTATCAACGGCAGTTTTGGCTAATGAACACAGTGCATCCGTGGCTGCAACAGCAGTAGCGGTTGCCTTGATTCTGTTGAATTCATCTGCCACACTCTTTCTTATCTGACAGAATATTTCATATTCGATTTTCACTATTCTTTCCTCGGCGCCGAGAACCTTACTTTCGTAGTCCTTAAGCTCCTGAGTGATGTATCTCTCGGCATTGGCGAGAGTCTGTTTTCTTATATAATCATCGGGCACGAGGCTTTTAAAGGAGTTTGTAACCTCTATATAATAGCCGAATACCCTGTTATAGCCTACTCTTAATTTGGTAATGCCTGTTCTCTCTTTTTCACGTGCCTCGATTTCCCTGATATAGCCTTCTCCGTTGGATTTTATGTCCTTAAGAGAATCAAGCTCAGCATTGAAGCCTTTTTTTATGATGCCGCCCTCTCTTATGCTGAAGGGAGCGTCGGGACTTATGGCTGCATCTATCAGATTATAAACATCCTCCAGAAGGTCTATGCTTTCATACTGCTGCTTTAAATAAGCTGAGGCAGAGTCAGAAAGCAGAGCTTTGATCTGAGGCAAGGCAGAAATGGTCTGCTTAAGAGAATTAAGGTCTTTACCGTTTGCGCTTTCGAACACTATTCTGGTGAGAAGTCTTTCTATGTCGTAAATGCCGGAAAGTGCCTCTCTGAGCTCCGAAAGCTTCATATTGTTATCAACCAGCTCACCCACTGCATTATGTCTGCGGGTGATAAGGTTATAATTTACCAAGGGCTTTTCAAGCCATGAGCGTAAAAGTCTTTTGCCCATAGCAGTTTTGGTTTTATCAAGAACCCAGAGAAGAGAGCCCTTTTTTTCTCTGCTTCTCATTGTTTCCGTGATTTCGAGGTCTCTTTTGGTGGAATAATCCATTTTCATATACTGACTGTCGGAATAATAATTAATTTCACGGATATTTTCGAGTTCGTTTTTCTGGACCGTTTTAAGATATCTTACGGTAACACCCAGAGCAATAATTGCTCCGGGGCATTTTTCGAAATCTGAAGAGGCAATCGCTTCTTCACCGAAATGTGCTATGCACTCTCTGTAGTTTTCATTGTAATCAAAAAACTCATCGTCGGGAATTTCACAGATTGCATCGACCTTTTTCTTTATAAAAGAAGATATATTCCTGTTTTCGGAAATACTTCTGCTGAGAACGATTTCACTCGGTGAAAAAACACCAAGCTCATTAATGATTTTATTTTCTAAGTTTTTACCGCTTTCTATGAACGTGAGATTAACCGTACCTGTAGATACATCGCAGAAGCATATGCCTGCACCGTCATCATTCATATAAATGGAGGTAAGATAGTTATTACGTGCTTCATCGAGCATAGAGTTTTCGATAATGCTGCCTTTGGTTATAACACGTATAACATCCCTTTTTACTATACCCTTAGCGGTGGCGGGGTCCTCGACCTGCTCACATATAGCTACCTTATAGCCTCTGCTGACAAGCTTTGCGATATAATTGTCTGCCGAATGGAAGGGAACACCGCACATAGGTGCTCTTTCTCCGCCGCCGCAGGCACGGCCTGTCAGCGTCAGCTCGAGGACAGACGATGCAGTTTTAGCATCATCATAAAACATCTCATAAAAGTCGCCCAGTCGGAAAAACAGAATAGTATCCGGATATTCCTTTTTTATTTCAAAGTACTGCGCCATCATAGGTGTCATTTCGGACATATCGTTTTTCCTCCTGAGTTTTATCAATTAATCAATGGCAGCCGCTGCAGGATGAGCAGGAACCGCCGCAGTTGTGTTCTTCAGCCTTGGGAGGCTCACAGGTAGCAGGATCTGCACCGTTTACGCAGAGACCTAAAATCTGCATAATGTAGTTCATCATCTCGTCTACTGCAGTTCTTGCCTCATCATAGGCCTGCATTTTTTTGTTGTCCATAAGTGTGGTGTATGCTTCGTTGAATTCTTCCTCGAAAGCATGCATTTTTTCAGCATCGGGCTCTTCCTTTGATGCTTCGATCTGATAATTCATCTGAACGAGCTGAAGCTTGCCCATAAGATCATTGAGCTCTTTGTCGTTTTCGTTGGCTTCCTTAGCCTTCGCAAAGCTCAGATAGCGTTCGTCCTGCTGAATTGCAGCACCAAGCTCACGTGTAAGTTTGATTACGTCCATTTGTCGTACTCCTTAATATAAAATTTTATAATAAATACACCTTACGGATGTAAGTGTAAATTATCCTTTGTATTCGCCGTAAACCACCCAGGTTTTCGGCTCGGTTACCTCTACAGTCACGAAGCTGCCAATAAGGCTTTCATCACCCTTGAACTCGATGATGACGTTACCCTCGGTTCTTGCCGAAAGAACACCGTCAGCCTTTGACCTTCCCTCGACGAGAACACGGTAGCTTCTGCCCTTCATAGCTGCCGTTCTTTTTCTGGCGATGGACTCCTGTAAATCGGTGAGTTCCTTAAACCATCTGCCCTTTTCCTCTCTCGGCACGGGATCATACATATCATAAGCCTTGGTGCCGGGACGGGGCGAAAAAATAAAAGTAAAAAGCGAGGTATATTTCACTTTTTCGATTAACGAAAGAGTATCTCTGAACTCCTCATAGGTTTCACCAGGAAAGCCTACTATAACATCGCTGGTAACAGAAAGCTCCGGCATAAGAGAATAAGCGTAGTCAATAAGCTCCAAATATTTTTTTCTGTCATAATGACGGTTCATTTCCTTGAGAACCCTGTCATTACCGGACTGAAAAGGCAAATGAAGATGCTTTGCTATTTTATCGGAGGATGCCATAACATCAAGTAGCTCTTTGGTACAGTCTCTCGGATGTGAAGTCATAAATCTGACTATAAAATCACCGTCAATTTCACTGATAGCCTTGAGCAAGGCGGGAAAACGCTTTTCCTCGGGTAAATCCTTGTTATAGGAGTTTACATTCTGGCCGAGCAGAGTGATTTCTTTGTAGCCCCTTTGCACGAGCTCACGTACCTCATCGAGCACAGTGTCAAAATCACGGCTTCTTTCTCTGCCTCTTACATAGGGAACGATGCAGTATGAGCAGAAATTATTGCAACCGTACATTATCGGTACCCACGCTTTGAAGGTGCCGTCACGCTTTATCGGTAAGCCTTCGACTATGTTACCTTCACTGTCGGTTACATCGATAACTCTCTTTCCGGTGCAAAGTGCACAGTAAATGAACTCAGGTAATTTATAGGAAACGTGTGTTCCGAAAACAATGTCAACAAAAGGAAAGCTCCTTTTGAGTCTTTCAGCCACACTTGCCTGCTGTGTCATACAGCCGCACAGAGCGATAATCATATCCGGCTTGAGTTTTTTTATGGGCTTCAATGCTCCTGCGTTTCCGAAAACACGGTCTTCCGCATGCTCACGGATAGCACAGGTATTATATAAAACCAAATCAGCTTTTTCCGGTGAATCGGTAAACTCATAACCCATTTCCGCAAGAATTCCCTGCAGTCTCTCACCGTCGGCAACATTGCCCTGACATCCGTAGGTATGAACAAAGGCTTTAGGCGGTTTGTCGGGAAAACGAGAGGAAAGAACCGTTCGGACGAGCTCTGTATATTCTCTTTGTCTGGCAAGCTCTGCCTCCGGGACAGAAAATTTATCATTCATCAGTTATAACTTCTTCCTTTTCGGGATTTTCAGAAAGGCTCATAAGCTTTTTGAGCCTGTGATTAACGGCGGAGCGACTCATTTTAGGCTCACATAATTCGCCGATTTCTCTTAAACTGGCATCGGGATTTTCTATTCTCAGAGTCGCCACCTGCTTCAGATCATCGGGCAAAGCAGGAAAAACACCGTCATTTTTAAGCTTTTCGATGGCACTTACCTGATCAAAGGAAGCATATACGGTCCGTGACAGGTTAGCGTTTTCGAAATTATTACGTCTGTTGGTCAGATTTCTTACATCCTTATAAATTTTTATGTTCATAATCTCCATAGCGGAAATATGAGCACCCATCATCGTCAGAAGCTCTTCGATAGACTCACTGTCTTTTATGTAAATGACATTTACATACCTTCTGGTCATATGCTTTGCCTTTATACCGTAGTCATTGAGTATTTTCATCAGATCCATACTCAGCGTCTTATACGATACGACAAACTCGAGATGATAGCTTTTATTGGGATCGCTGGCGGTGCCGCAGGAGAGAAAAACACCTCTCAGAAAGGCCGCATCGCAGCAGTTGGTATTTTCATCATTATCGCCCGCATCGTTGGCAAGATTTCCTCTGTCGATGCGATGTGTTCTTTCAGCTCCCGTACACGAAAAAACAGATAGTACCTGTTTTCTCTTTTCGTCACTGTCAAAAAAAGCAGTGTATTTGCCTGCACGGGACACATTCAGCTCAGCGGGAATTTTGCAGGCCTCCTCAGCCAGAGAAAGATACTTTTTAGCCACATTCTCATTATCTGTCATCAGCGAAACATCCGACAGAGAGAATGAACGGCCGAAAAGAAACATACCGTATGCCATCGCATGCTTACAGCAGTCGGGCATATTTTCAGTTTTTATTAATTCATCCTTTATATCCGAAGAAAAAGACATATATGCCCTCCTTACCGTAAAATTTTACTGCAGTGTCATATAATCAAACAAACTTAATCTCTGTTTCCAGCTCAACCGCAAATTTATTTCTGACGGTTTCCTGACAGTGCTTTATGAGATTTAAAACATCAGCAGTGGTAGCGTTATCGTAATTAATTATAAATCCCGCATGCTTTTCGGAAACCATAGCGCCGCCGATTCTTTTACCTTTAAGGCCGCTCTGCTCGATAAGCGCACCTGCGAAATAGCCCACAGGTCTTTTAAAGACACTTCCTGCACTCGGGTATTCCAGCGGCTGCTTATCCTTTCTGCGACCGATAAAATCACTCATAGCAGCCTCTATCTGCTTTTTATCGCCCTTTTTCAGGCTGAAAACTACGCTCGTAATCACGTAACCGCCCGCAGAATAAGCACTGTGTCTGTAGGAAAAGTCGAGCTCATCCTGTGAAAACTGACCGGATACACCCTTGCTGTCTATGTGTCTGCAGAGCTTAATGACATCCTTGACCTCACCGCCGTAGGCACCCGCATTCATAAACGCAGCACCGCCCACAGAGCCGGGAATGCCGTAAGCAAACTCGAGTCCCGTAAGCGACTCGGAAAGAGCAAACTTACAGACGGAAGCTACGCTTGCCCCCGCTCCGGCTTCAAAGGTACAGTCATCAAGCTTTCTGATGTAATCAAAGCTTTCGCCGATATAAATTACTGCCTTATCTCTGATACCCTCATCGCTTACCAAAAGATTACTGCCTTTTCCGAGGATGAACGTATCTGTACCGAGACTGCTGCAAACAGATAAAATAGTCTTTATCTCGTCTTCATTCCGAGGAATGATAAAAACCTCTGCAGGCCCGCCCGTTTTAAAGGTCGTATACGACTTCATAGGCTCATTAAGGCGATATGAAATTTTAAGTTCATCAAGACTGCTTATCAATCTTTTCAAGGAATTACCTCCAAAAATCAGTATGTAACCAAGGCTGCACCGATGATACCTGCATCGTTGCCGAGAGTAGCTCTGCAGAACTCAGTCTGCTTTTCCTGCATCTTACTGTAGCGGTGTTTAGCTACATAATCTCTCAAAGGAGCGAGCAGAGTCTCTCCCTCGTTGCAGATACCGCCGCCAAAGCAGATCATTTCGGGCTGGAAAATGTTTACGATATCGGTAGTACCGATAGCTATGTATCTGATATAGTTGTCAACGACCTCTTTACCGGTTTTATCGCCAGCTCTCATAGCATCGAAAGCGGTTCTGCCTCCGGCATTATTTATGTCACCGCCGCAAAGCTCCCACATTTTACTGTCCTTGTTTGCCTGCATAGCTGCTTTTGTCTGATTGACAAGAGCCGTAGCAGAAGCATATCTTTCGAAGCAGCCAACTCTGCCGCAGTTACACTGTTCACCGTCAAATTTAATGGTGATGTGTCCGAGCTCACCGCCTGCATCGTTACATCCTGCAAGCACCTTTCCGTCGAGGATAACACCGCCGCCGACACCTGTGCCGAGAGTAATGGCGATGAAGCTTTTTTTGCCCTTGCCCGAGCCGGCAAGAGCCTCACCGAGAGCGGCGCAGTTAGCGTCGTTTTCGATATAAACCTTTACATCGGGAATTTTGTCATTGATAAGCTTCACGGCAGGTACGTGATCGAAATAAAGATTATTAGCGTAAAGAATCACTCCGTTTTCCTTGTCGCATGAGCCGGGTGTGCCTATACCTATCGACTCCACCTCAGAAATATCGATTTTTGCATCGGCACATGCTGCATAAATGCATTTTACTATATCATCGAAAATTTCCTCAGCAGGACGGGGAATGTTTGTTTTAGCCTTGCCGAGACCGATAATCTTATAGCTTTCATCGATAACACCTACTGCGATGTTGGTTCCGCCTAAATCTACACCAATTTTATACATAATTAATCTCCTTTATTCAGACAATCAGAAATTGCCCCATATTTTAAGTTCTTCTTCCTGTGGAATAATGTCGTCAGCCATACCCAGATTGTGCATAAGCTCACGTGCCGCATTATAGCCCATCTTTTTCTGTCTGTTATTCATGGCAGCAACCTCGATAATAACCGCCAGATTTCGTCCGGGCTTTACGGGAACAACAGTATGAGGAACCTTTACACCGAGTATTTCCGTATATTCGTTTTCCATTCCCATACGGTCATAGACCTTTTCACTGTCCCATGGCTCGAGCTCAATAACCATATCGATCTTTTCGTTGAGCTTAACCGCACCCATACCGAAAATACGTCTGGCATTGATAATGCCGATACCTCTGAGCTCAATAAAGTGTCTGATGTTATCGGGCGCAGAGCCTACGATGGTTCTGGCACCGGTTTTTTTGATTTCTACCGCATCATCAGCCACCAGACGGTGACCTCGCTTGATAAGCTCGACTGCAGTCTCACTTTTACCGACACCGCTGTCGCCCAAAATCAGCACGCCTTCACCGTAAACCTCGACGAAAACACCGTGACGGGTAATTCTCTCCGCCAGCTCCACATTCAGATAACCGATAACCGCTGCCATAGCACGTGAAGTCGAGTCGTTACTCAGAAGCACCGGTACATTATATTTGGGCGCAAACTCGAGTATCTCGGGAGGACACGGCAGAGTTCTGGTGATAATAACACAGGCAGGCTCCTTTGACATAAAGCGTTCTACCCTTTCACGGCGCTCAGCATCGGAATAGCTATTTATGTACTCAACCTCAGTTTTACCTAAAAAGTTCACCCGTGTACTGTCAAAGAAATTTTCATAACCTGAAATGAACAGCCCCGGCCTGTTTACATCGGGAGAAGAAATAAAGATTTCGTCAGGTGATTTGGGTAAATATAAGGTTTCCATCTGCAAATCCTTAAGAAATTTCCCGAGAGAAACACTGTATTTAGACGGCATAATCCACCTCCGTATTTTCTAAAATAAAATCAAATTATTACACGTGATTTTTCTTCACGTTCTTTTCTTAAAATAGTATTTTCAGTCAGCGGAATCTCACATTCGAAGCTGAACCTCATCATAGCGTGATTTGTTGACTCTATCGGCTCACCGTCAGCATTTTTTAGATTTCTGACAGTAACCTTAAAGGGCTTTTCACCGACAGGCATAACCTCCAGCTCTTCACCGGCGAAAAAGCGGTTTCTCTGAGTGCAGTAGGCTACGCCGTTATCATAGCTGTCTACCACAGCCACGACATCCCACTCTCTGTTATATCCGCCCTTATAGCTGATGTTTGCATCGTCAGAGGGTGCTCCGAAGAAAAATCCCGTGCAGTAATCACGGTAGCTGACACGTCGCATCTCGTCGAGTATCCACTGCTCAGGCACATAATCATCAGTCGGGTTTTCGAAATAACCGTCTATGGCCTTTCTGTAAGCATTGGTAACCACGGAAACATAATAGTCGGACTTCGCTCTCCCCTCTATTTTAAAGCTGGTGATGCCCGCCTTAATCATTTCGGGAATGTGCTCTATCATACACATATCCTTGGAATTCAGAATATATGTTCCGCCGTCGCCCTCATAAACGGGAAAATACTGTCCCGGTCTGGTTTCCTCCATAAGAGAATACTTCCAGCGGCAGGGCTGAGCACACTCGCCCTTATTCGCATCTCTGTTAACCAGATAATTGGAAATAAGACATCTGCCCGAAAAGGAAACGCACATCGCTCCGTGAACGAAGCATTCTATGTCCATATCCTCGGGAATATTGTCTCTCAGCTCTTTGATTTCCTTCATACTGAGCTCTCTGGCGGTAACTACACGCCTTGCGCCAAGATTATAAAAAGCGTTGGCGGCGGCGTAATTTACGATGCCCGTCTGAGTTGAGATGTGAATTTCGACACCGGGGGCATATTTTTTGGCATATTCAAAAACACCCATATCTGAAATAATGAGCGCATCCACATTCGCTTTCACCGCATTACGAAGAAACTCGGGCAAAAACTCAAGCTCGCCATTTCTCGGTAAAACATTACAGGTAAGATAAACCTTTACTCCTCTTTCGTGAGCATAAGCCACTGCCTGGCATAGCTGCTGCTCATCGAAATTTGCCGGAGCGGCTCTCATACCGAAAACCGTACCGCCCAGATAAACTGCATCCGCACCGTATCTGATGGCCGATTTAAGTCTTTCCATATCACCTGCGGGTGCGAGAAGCTCAGGCTTTTTTATAAATTCAGTCATTATATTCTCCCTTAGCCTCCGTAAAGCACCTTTTCTGTGTTTGCCTGATGCTCGCTGGCAGTCGAAGCAAGGAAAATCTCACCGCGGTCATTATGACAGAAGAAGTGATAATCACTGTCTTCGGGATAAAGTGCGGCACGGATAGCAGCGGCACTGGGATTACAGATAGGTCCGGGAGGAAGTCCCTTGTTACTGTATGTGTTATAGGAATTAAGATAAAGATTATAGTAGAAATCGGAAAGGATATTAAACTCCTTGAGAGAAAGCACATAATCCTTGGTCGAGTTCATATCGATGGACGGATAGGTTGCACTGTCCTTCAGACGGTTATGGATTACAGAGGAAATGGCATCCATCTGAGTGGTATCCTTTGCTTCTCTCTGTATAATGGAAGCGATAGTGATTATCTCATCCATACTCATATCCAGCTCTTTAAGCCTGTCGTTATATTCGTCCTTCCATTTGCTTTCGAAGTTATTGAAAAGCTTTTTGATGACTGAGCCGGCATTTTCACCGATAAAGAAATCGTAGGTATCGGGGAAAAGATAGCCCTCAGCCTTAAGATATCTGCTGTTATCAGAGGCTATGCTGCTGATAAAACCATACTGCTCACCGATTATGTCAAGATTAGCATAAAGCTTTTCTGCAGTACAAACCTCATATTTTTCCAGCTTCTGGAAAATCTGTGCTATAGTCCAGCCCTCGGGGAAGGTAAGACGTACGGTATCCTTATAACCGCTGCTCGAAACCATAATCTCCTCGAGAATGCTTTCTATGCCCATTTCGGAATTAAGGAAATAGGTTCCGGGAGAATATTTGATTCTGACATTTTCGTACTCGCCCGTTTCGGAGTTTTTGACCTTGACTTCATCGTAATGGCGGAATTTGCAGAAAAAATCAGTTATCAGAGGCTGCTTTATAAGACCTGCATTTTTTACTATTTCAAATACCTGCTCATATTCCGTAGCTTCGGGAGGAATGTAAACGGAAATGTAGTTGCCGTTATCATCACCCTTGTCAATGACGAGAATATCGTTGATGGTGCTCATGGCAACAGTTGAAGCAGTTATCGTAAGAATAGAAATAAAGATAACGCATACGCATGCCACGAGGACAGAATTTATGAAATCGTATTTTTTCTTTGCGGCTGACTTTACGTTCTTGCGAACGGGTGCTGCTTTGGCAGGTCTGTTAACCGTAGCCTTTTTAACGACGGGAGCACCTCTGTCGGCAGCAGCTCCCGATGCGGAGGCCTTCGGTGCACCCGTGGGCGCTTTGCTGCCCGTGTGTACGGCAGGACGTTCGGTTAAAGGCGGATTTACGACTCTGGTATTCTGAACGGAAGCGTTCCTTCTCTGAATTGATTCCAGATACTCCTTACCTGTCACCTCTTTGACCGTAGGCTCAGCCTTTTGGGGTGCCGAAGGTACAATATCGGGAATAGAGGAAGCCTCCTCGGGTAAATGAACCTGAAATTTGCCCACTCGGGGGTTAACAGAAGAGGCGGACACAGGTGAAACACGACCTCGTGTGGACTGTACATTTTCACTGAAATCACCTAAAGAATTTGGTTTTGTAATATGCGGCGGCACAGAGCCGGTTTTTCCGACACCTGAAACTGTATCTTCACTGCGGAAGCGGTCGTCCATATTAAATCCTCCTTTACTTTAAATCATATATTTTAAGATCGGTAATTATCATATCAACCTTTTTATCAAATCTGTCAGTCGGAAGCTCATCACAGAGGCATTCATCATAGCAGAATGCTACTGTTTTTCCTTCAAATCTACTTAAAAAGCGGTCATAATATCCGCCGCCGTAGCCGAGACGAAAGCCTTTTTTGTCACAGGCCAACGCAGGCAAAACACAAACATCTTTGCTTGAATATGCGGCTTTTTTACACACGGAAACATTCGGCTCTTTAAGTGAAAAGTAACCGTCCGTAAGTGAGCTATCCGTGCTTTCGATAAAATAAAAGTCCATATTTCCGTTACGGTCAGTACATTTGGGTAAAGCTACCTTTTTCCCTTGCTTAAGAGCGAGGTCTATTATCTTTAAGGTATCGACCTCATTTTTAACGGAATAATATATAAAAAGCGTCTCTGCATTTCTGTATATTTCACTTGCACAAAAAAGAGAGCGTATATTTTCGTCCTTTTCCTGAGCTTTTACGGAAGAACGGATTTGTCTGAATTTTTCTCTGAGAAAAGCCTTATCGTTACTTATCTGCATTGGATAGCCTTTCGAATCTCATCGGCCTTATCCTGACCGCAGACTGCCGAAACGATTTCGAGACCGAAATCGATAGCAACTCCGGCACCCTTGGCAGTAATAATGTTACCGTCACGCACTACGTATTTCTCACTGATTTTGGCACCCTCCAGCTCCTTTTCAAAGCCGGGATATGCTATGGCTTCTTTACCCCTCAGCAGACCTTTATGGCCTAAAACAGAAGGTGCGGCACAGATAGCGCAGATAAGTCTGCCGTCAGCAGCAGCGAAGTCGATCGCCTTCTGTACTGTAGCATCGTTTTCCAAATTAACAGTGCCGGGCATACCACCCGGAAGAATAACGGCCTGCAGTGAGTCGTCAAGCACGATTTCACCGCAAACACAGTCACACTCGACCTTTATGCCGTGAGCACCGCATATAAGCTTTTCGCCAACGCCCACGGTTTTAAGAGAAATACCGGCCCTGCGTATCATATCCACTGCGGCGAGAGCCTCTACCTCTTCAAATCCTTCAGCCAGAAAACAGTAAATCATTTTTACACTCCTTAATCCAATGCTATATTCATATAGATTTTATCGTTTAAAATATTTTTCATTTCATCGTCAGTGATATAAGCCATACCGAATTTATTTTTAGAGCACTGACAAAAATCACTTAAATCATAAGGTGAGACTATGTCGGTATCCTTGCCGAGTCTGCTGAGAAAGGTATGCGTATTTACGGCAAAGTTTTCTTCGGAGCTGATATATTCCAATACATCACCGCCGTCGGCACTGAGAATATAACAGCTATCGTCAGAATTTGACAAAAACTCATAATCGGAATAAACGAGACAGGACAAGGCATACCTAAGCGCACTGCCTGAAAAGGAAAAGCCCGAAAGGTCAAGCTTGTCCCTGAAGGCGAAATAAGCCTCGGGCGACATTTCCTCACCTTTTTCACGCCACGGTAAATCATCAGCAGCCGCACGGTAATTACTCATAACCGCTTCGAAGCCGAATCTTGAATAATAGCCGTACAAGCCTTCGTCAGCAGGAACGAGAGAAATGAATGAAAGGCCTTTTTCTCTGACGTATTCCTGCGCCTGTCTTATCAGCCCTGCCATAAGACCTTTTTTGCGGTAACTGTCGGCAGTGGCAGCGGCATACAGATATCTGCCGTAAAACACTTTTCCCTTTAATCTGATTTCGCTTTCCAGCAGGTATAAAACAGACACTACCTGTCCGTCCGCTATTTCTGCGAAGCATTCACAGGGCAGATTATCTTCATTGAAGAGAAGCCCTGCATACTCTTCGTCATCGCCGAAAACCTCCGCCCAGAGTCTTCTCAGCGACGGGCTGTATTTTTTTACATCAATCAGCATTTATAAACCAAGCCTCATATTTGTCAGGTATCATTTCGGGATAGTAGGAAAGCTTGGCTTTTCTGAGATTTTCGAGGCCAAGATCATCTTCCCTGTCAATGTATTTATAGTCAGAAAGCTCATTTTCGACAAACTGCTGATTAATCATAGGATAAGCTCCTCTGATATGTGAATAAGCCTTTTCGAAATGAACACAGAAGGTATCGCTTCTTATCTGAGCACCCAAAGCAAAAGCGACAACCTTGCCGTCGATGCGTAAAACCGCACCCTTGCAGTCGAGCTCGGAAAAATTTTCGAATACACGTCTTATTATCTGAAGCTCCCTTTCCAGATCCTCACTGTAAAGACTTCCGCTGGTGTTAATCCAGTCTACATTCATATTGTAGCAGTCCTCGAGGTTTTCCTCAGACATTTTTTCATATGTCCAATTATAGTTTTTTCTGAAAAAGGAAATATGATTTCTTTTCGGCTGATACTTTTTTCCAGTGAGGCTTATCAGATCTTCACTTTTATAAATGTAATCTGCGCCGTCTCTGTCGAGCCTTATGTCAAATTCACTTCCGAAAAGCTTACCCAGCTCCTCGGCCTCATCTGCACCCATACCGAAAAGATAGCACTGCTTATTCTGAAGCTTCATATCACCGATTATGCGGGAGATAGCACCTCTGATGTCACCCTTGCCCACAGGATAGCAATATCCTATGGTATCGTCAGTAAAGCACCGTGTTACCAGAAAGCCCTCTACATCGGCTATTTCGAGCCTCATTTTCGCCGTATAGGAAAAAATGTTTGAAAAAGAATATTCACATGTCAGGTTATCGCGGCAGGAAAGCCGCTCCTTAACCCATTTTTTATCACTGATTTCAGGTTTATGAAAATCAATCATTACCTAAAAGCTTCCTTTCAACAACGGTACGAACCATTTCAGATATTTTTCCGACAGTAAAAGGTTCGCCATTTTCTCCGCACTTTATTACTTCCCAGCCTAATTTTTCTGCCGCATACACCGCAGCCTTATGACAGGAAACGAGATATTCCACATCTCTTTCGTGGACATCCTTTTTCTGTTCATCACCGGAATATCTTTTAAGTAAAAGCCTCTGTGAAATATCTACAGGCATATCCAGATAAATAACACAGTCAGGCTCGGGAACACCGACCTTTCCGTATTCGAAATCAAAAAGCCAGTCAAGATATGCATCCCATTCCTTTTCGGGCAGCTTGGTCATCTGGTGAGCAGCGTTGGAGGTAGTATATCTGTTGGCAACAATGATTTTTTCGGATTCGTATTCCTTCTGCCAATGCTTTTTGAAGCTGCCGTACCGGTCAACGGCATAAAAGGTAGATGCGGCATAAGCGTTAACGTCCGTCGGCTTGTCACCGAACTCACCGCCGAGATACATTTTTACGAGAGTGCTCGAGCTATCCGAGTAATAGGGCAGGTCAAGATTATAAACTCCGTAGCCCTTTTCTCTGAGATAAGCAGACAAAAGCTCAGCCTGTGTGGCCTTACCGCTTCCGTCGAGACCTTCAATTACAAACATCCTTCCCATGAGACACCTCTCAGTAAGTAAGAATTACGGCAAAAACCTCGAGGGTTTCATTTTCGGTTTCATTGGAGATAGAATGCTCCTGACCTGAAAGGCAGACACAGCTGTCACCGGCGTGGAGTGTCTCTGTTTTACCGTTATCGTTATATGTGGCAGTGCCCTTAATTATGTAAAAAATTTCCTCTTCGTTTTCGTGGATATGAGCGCCGATAGAGCAGCCGGGCTCGAGAGTAATGGTGGCAACCAGTCTGGATGCACCTTTATATTCACCCTTGTCCAGAACATTTTTTATAACGGCCTGACCGTTACCTCCGCGCATCTGAACCTTGATATCTGTAGTCATATTATTATTTCTTTTAATCATAATTCGCACTACCCCTATTTTAAATTTTGATATTCCATATGATTATAGCAAGTATTTGCATTTTAATCAATGATTTTTCATTAATTTTTTATTTCATTTCTCATTAATTTTATTTAACATTAAAAACAATTGACAAAATCGGCTCAATAACTTAAAATAGAAAGAGAAAGTATGAGAAACGGAAGTGATAATATGTCAAAATCAGGAGTTTATCTGATCGGTTTATCCGACTGTGACGAAAAGGTCTGTGCCGCTGCAGGCCGAATTTCCACACAGGAAGGCACGGCTCTGGAAATTTTCGCCAAATCTCAGGATAAGGAGCGAAACGAAAAGCTCATCGGCAAGGTTACAAAATCAGGTCACACCTCGACAATAGAGCACGTATTTTTTAATCTGGCATTTGAAAACGTTTCCGTCGTAGTGGAGCAGTTTCTGATCGAATTCAGACTCGCTTCCTTCACGGTTAAATCACGCCGCTATGTCGATTTCGGCACGGCAGGCTACTATATGCCCGATTTCAGAAGTGAGGAAGACAAAAAGCTTTACACAGACACTGTAGACAGTCTTTTCGGCGCATACATAGCTCTCACCGAAAAAGAAATACCGAAGGAGGATGCACGCTTCGTTCTCCCCTACTGCTTCTACAGTAATTTCCTCTGTTCACTCGGCGGCAGAGAGCTCATAAATCTGCTCAATGCCATGCTTTACGGCAGAGGAAGAAGCATTAAGGAAATCTACGAGTTAGGCCTTTCACTTTACGCTCAGTGCAAAGAAAAGGCTCCCGGTATTTTCTCCGACTTCGAAATAAGAGGTGAAAAATACAGGGATGAGATTAATCTTGACTTCGCCGAAGCCAAAGAAACAGACGAAAATCCCGAGCTTTGCGAAATTCTTTCCTGCACCCCTGACGGAGAAAGGAATATCGCTAGAGCTGCTCTTATCGAAAAATACAATTACTCCTGCGCTCAGATAGAAAAAATTATCAGCAGCGAGGATAATGTAGAGAAAATCCTCTCAGCCGTGACCAAATCATCCAGACCGAGAGCTCTCGAGCATTTCAACTGCACCGTCAGATTCAACGGAGTTTCTCTCGCCTGTCTCACTCATTTCGCCAGACACAGAATACAGAGCATCTCCATTCCGTCGCTTATTCAGGCCGACAGAGCCTCCTATGTCATTCCCGACACGGTGAAAAGAGACGACGAGGCACTGAGAATTTACTGTGAATGCTTCGAAAAAATGAAAAATCTCTATCTTGATTTCACAGAAAAGGGTTATGACGTTTCAGAGCTCGTTTACCTCGTTCTAAGCGGTAACACCCTCGATTTCGTCACCACAATGAACGCCAGAGAAATGATGCTCTTTTTCAAGCTCAGAAGCTGCACCAGAGCTCAGTGGGAAATACAGGAATATGCAGTGGACTTTCTTAAAAAGCTCCGTAAAATCTCGCCTGTTTTATTCTCCTTTTACGGACCGAGCTGCTATGCTGCAGACGCCTGCCCCGAGGGCAGAATGTCCTGCGGAAAAGCCGCTGAAATAAAAGAAAAATTCAAAGCCTTATAAAAATCAGCGACTCGGTACCGAAAAGTACCGAGTCGCTGATTTTATACCGAGGCTGCAGCTGCCTGCGATGCCATAACACAGTCGATGGCGAGTACAACGGAAAGAGCCACGATTTCATCATTTCCATTTTCTATATCCAGCTCGTAGCAATCACCCCATGTCATCCACTGTTTATCTATGGAAACTATCCTTCTTCCGTTTTTTGTAATGTCGTAGTTATGAGCAAAAAAGTCACCGTTAATCTCCCATCCGAGACCTTCTATGGAATATTTAGGTCTGAACAGTGAAAACTCTTTAACTATCTCTGCCACCTCTGTGCCGTTTATATATACGAAATATCTGGGTAAAAGGCTGAAAAGCTTCTGTGCTATAAAGGCGACCTCTCTGCCCTGCAAATCATAGATATGAAGCTTTTTACCCAAAGAAATAAATTCACCCTCTATGCTGTATTTTTCTTCACCGCTGCTATCAAAAACCTTAAATTTATCTTTCCACGAAAATACCTTCTGTCTGATATAAAGTTTCATTTTCATTCCTCCTTTTTCTGCATATATTTTAGCATTTTAACCTTTCCACTGTCAAGCAAAACACTAAAATATCATCGGCTCTATCTGCTTTCCGTCCAGTGCATAAAGAGCCGCCTCGAGCACTCTTTCGAAATCGCAGACTATGGAGTAAGGCTTATTTATCACGTCATCCTGACGCATAGGTATAAAATAGTAATTTCTGTAATTCATCAGAGTGCCGATGTTTTTGGCGGATGAAGAAAGTGCATCGTTCGTCGAAACACCGATAAGCACAGGCTTCTGATTACGCAGATGAGACTTCACTGCCAAAGTAACGGGCGTGTCATATATACCCGAAGCTAATTTGGCAAGAGTGTTACCCGTGCAGGGCAGAACTATCATCAGATCGGTCATTTTTTTAGGTCCTATCGGCTCTGCCTCCTCGAGAGTACGTATCACCCTTTTACCCGTCATCGCTTCTATGGTTTCAATGAAATCCTTTGCTTTGCCGAAGCGTGTGTCAAGACCTGCAGCATTAAAGGACATAACAGGCAGAATATCTATTCCCTCAGACAGAATATATTCCATCTGTGTAAGAGACCTTTCAAAGGTACAGAATGAACCGGTTAGTGCATAACCGAAAGTTAGTTTTTTCATCAATCTCCCCCATTTCTCATATTTATATGTTCAACAGTTATTTGAGCTAATTTTTCAGCAGCCGAATACGGAAGATATCTACCGGGCAAGGAGCCGCCGGAAACATAGCTTTCTTCTCTGTCGGTAAAATATTCCTTTTTTACTCCGAACGGCGATGAGGCCAGCTCGAAGTATTTTCCCTTGATATGGCATATATCCTCAAAAGAAAAGATATTTTCCGGAACAGTATTGAAGACATAATCGAAAAGATACAGAAACGAGCTGATTTCCCGAAGCTTAATAGTTTTAAATCCGTAGCATTCGGCTTCGGTCAGCTGCAGAGAATTCCGTGCTGAGACATAAACATCGCAGTCCTCTTTCAGCAGTGCCTGTGCCGTGAAGCGTGCCACTCTGCCGAAGCCCGTGACGAGAGTTTTTTTGCCTTTTATGTCGCTTTCCGTGTTCTCATACAGTAATCTGACTGCACCTAAGCCCGTCAGATAAGCATTATAAAGAGTCAATTCTTCACAACCGAGATAATCAAGATAAGGAATATTTTTTTCATCGAAATAAGCCTTAAGCACCTTCGGTATGTTACCCCCGAAAATAAGGTTCGAGCAGTCTGCATTATCTACTGTCTCTTTGATGCTTAAAAGCAAATTACGCTCTGAGCTATAAATGCTTTCCCCGTCCTTGCTTACGGGCACGGGTAAAATCACGGTGTCGCCGCTTCTTACGACAGACTCTCCCTTTATATCGTAGCCCGAACCGATATATCTGCAGGTGTAGCCTTTATCCGATAATATCTTTTTAAGCTCTTTCTGCCGTTTGTCTCCGCCTATAATCACGATATTATTCATAGCTGCCTCCGAAATAACTTTTATACACCATAATATGAAAAAAATTTTTTAGTGTTAATTTACTTAAAAGTGTTTACTATTTTTCACTGATGCAATATAATATATGGTGATATAATGACAAGAGGTGCTTAAAATGTACGAAATAGATAAATTATTAAGTGAAGTAAAAAGAATACATTTCATCGGTATCGGCGGCTCGGGTATGTGTCCCATAGCCGAAATACTTCATAGCTGGGGCTACACCGTTACCGGCTCAGACAATAATACCGGTGATAACATTATAAAGCTGCGTTCTATGGGCATCGATGTGGTTTTAGGTCAGAAGGCAGAGAACATAGTCGGTGCCGAAATGATAATTTACACTGCCGCCATTCTCAAGGATAACCCCGAGCTCGTAGCTGCCAAGGAAAGCGGCATCCCCTGCTTTGAAAGAAGTAAAATCTTCGGTGCCATTACACGTAAATACAGTAACTGCATCAGCGTTTGCGGTACTCACGGAAAGACCACCGTCACCGCTATGCTTACTCAGATTCTCACCATGGCCGACAAGGATCCGTCGGCACTTATCGGAGGAAGGCTTCCTCTTATCGACAGTCACGCCAGAGTAGGTAAAAACGAAACCTTCGTGTGCGAGGCCTGCGAATACTGCGACCATTATCACGACCTGTCTCCCGACGTTTCGGTAATTTTGAACGTAGATGAGGACCATCTCGAGTATTTTAAAAATCTTGATAACATCATAAAATCCTTCGAAAAGTTCGCTACCCTTACATCTACGACACTTATTTATAATAACAGTGATCCCGAAACCGTTAAGGCAGTAAAAAATGTAGACAGAAAGAAAATCACCTTCGGTAAAACGGACGAAAGCGACTACTACCCTGCAAATATCACATATAACAGAGGCTCATTTGCCGAGTTCGATGTTATGAGCAAGGGCAGTAAGATAGCTCATCTCATTCTGAATATCCCCGGTGAGCATAATATACTTAATTCTTTGGCTGCCTTCGCTGCTGCCGCTAATGCCGGCTGCACTCCCGAGGAATGCGAAAAAGGAATAGCCGCATTTTCAGGCGCAGGAAGACGCTTTGAAATTCTGGGCGTAATAGACGGCATAACCGTAGCCGACGACTATGCACACCATCCGAACGAGCTTAAGGTTACTCTTGAGGCAGTGATGAAAATGGGCTATAACACCGTCTGGGCAGTGTTCCAGCCCTTCACCTACTCGAGAACATCTATCCTTTTCGACGATTTCGTCAGAGTGCTGCAAATACCAGACAAATGCGTTATGACGGAAATTATGGGTTCAAGAGAGGTTAATACCATAGGCATTTACACCAAAGATCTGGCAGAAAAAATCCCCGGCAGTGTGTGGTTCGATACCTTCGAGGAGGTTTGCGACCATGTTTTAGCCAACGCTAAAAGCGGAGATATCATCATCACTCTCGGCTGCGGTGACATTTATAAGGCGGCTCAGATGATGGTCAAAAGACTCAAATAACATATTTTTCCATATATAATCCAAAGGACATTTCACATAATATAATCAGCGGATAAGTCGATTGCGTTTGTGGCTTCTCCGTCGGTTGTGCGGAGAAAGTCCTGCGCAATCATAGATTCACCTCTTTGTTTCAGCAGAGACAAAGAGGTTTTATTTTTTTATAAAAAAGCTATTGACAAGAAACTGTACTACGTATATAATACAGTTGTAAACCGTATTAATCGATTAATACACTTTTTTCAGAAAGGCGGTGGTTACTTTTGCTTTCATTCGAAAGATTCACACCCGGAGACGGACCGATTTATCAGCAGATAGTTCTGTACATAAAGCGTGAAATTTCTGCAGGAACGGCCGTAACCGACGATGAAATACCCTCCAGAAGAGTGCTTTCTGCTCTTTTGGGTGTAAATCCTAACACTGTACAAAAGGCTTACAAAATATTAGAGGATGAAAAAATCATACAGTCCCATTCCGGCGCTAAAAGCCTCATAGTAGCCGATGAAAAAATGAGAGAAAAAATCAGAACAGAGCTTACGGAGACCGATGCTAAAAGCGTAGTCACCACACTTAAGCAAATGGGCATCAGCAAGGATGAGGCCTTCGCACTAATCGAAAAATTCTGGAATGAGGAGGATTAAAATGAAAAATTATTTATCTGTGTTTTACCTTCAGATCAAAAGCACTTTCGTCAGAATTATGTCAGTAATATTACTTATGAGCGCAGTGCAGACCACTTTGTTTATTCATATACTTAATTCGGGTGATATACTGATTCCCTCTTGGTTTACCGATGAGACCTTTCTGTCGGGTATAGAAAAAATCCTGCAGAATAATTATAGCATCACGATAGTTTTCGCTATATGCTTTATTCTCGTAACCGTGATACTGTCTCTGAACGGATGCAAATATGCTTCACGTGAGGACTATACGCTCAGACGGCTCAATATCACGGAAAAGAAGGCTATGCTTGTCAAAGGCACTTACGGAGTTTTTGCTTATTCTCTTTTCTTCATTTCAGAAGCACTGATAATGTTTGCACTGTGCTGCATATATTCGTCCTTTGCAGAGAATCATCCGTATGCTTTCGAAGGCTCGGTGAGCAATCAGATAATATTTCTCGCTCACTACAGAAGCGATCTTATTCATTCAGTGCTTCCCTTAGAGGATTATTTCAAATATATCAGCACATTTTTCGCTATACTGGGTATGAGCTTTTCTACTGCCTTTATCCCCTACTTCGTCAGAAGAAAAAGACTCTTTCTGGAGGCGTTTATCCTTCTTCCCTTGATTTTACTGAATTTTACCGCAGCATGGACTTCCGGCTTCAGCTCAGATGTTTTCATAGTCGGAGCGAGCTGCTTTATACTCGGTGTGCTGACAGTCCGTGTTTCAAAGGAGGAACAGGCCTATGACAGATAAAATCAGAAAAATCATACCTGTCGGCTACAAGCCCGAAAAAGAGCTCTGGATTTCAGCAAGTGTAATTTCCATAGCAGTTGTACGCGCTCTTTTATATTTTCTTTCCTACTACACCGCCTACAATAATTTGTTCCATGACTACGGCGGGAAAAAAATACTTTTAGAGGGCGCCGCAATGCCTGATTTCTGCAGCATAATAGCTGACGGTACATTTGATGTTTTCAAGATAGCAATTTTTATCTTTCTGGCTATGATAGGTATGAATTACAGCTATCACTACAGAGACAGTAAAAGTATTTACACGATGAAAAGGCTGCCCGACAAATACGAGCTGCACGTAAGGTGCATAGCTTTACCGGCTATAGCCATAACAACCTGTATATTTTTATCATTCATACTTCTTATGCTTTTTTATGCACACTATATGACGGTAACACCCGACGGTTTGATTTTGCCTGCACAGTGGGAAAAGCTTTGGGATTACCTTGTTTACGGAGGAAAAATATATGCTTGAAATTAAAAATCTAACTAAAAAATACTCAGGAAAAGCCGCACTCGACGATGTGAGCATAGCCTTTCCGAGAGGTGAAATAGTCGGCCTTTTCGGTGAAAACGGAGCAGGTAAAACCACACTTATGAAATCAATATTGGGCTTCATAAAATACAGTGGCGAAATTACTCTGGACGGAGAGAAGATAACTAATAAAAATATCGCCGCCATCTCCTTTGCCACCGGTGAGCATTCATTTTTCTGCGAGCTGAACGCTAAAGGCCACAAGGAATTTTATAAAGCACACTTCGATAGCTTCAAGGAAAAAAGATTTGATGCTCTGATGGACTTTTTCGAGCTCGATAAAAACAAAAAAACCAAAAATTTTTCCACAGGTCAGAAAAATCAGTTCGAGGTAATTCTGGCGCTGTCTCAGGGTGCAGACTATATTCTTATGGATGAGCCCTTTGCGGGAAACGATATTTTCAACCGTGAGGATTTCTATAAGGTGCTTTCAGGTATTCTCGAGCCCGATGAGACCGTCATTCTTTCCACTCATCTTATCGAAGAGGTTTCCGATTTCATCGGCAGAGCAGTGCTCATTCACAGAGGCAGGATTATCGGTGACAAAAACACTATCGAGCTGCAGGATGAGGGAAGCAATCTCGTAGAATACATCAAAGCAACATACAACTATCACAGTGACCGTGTCAGCAAGGCAATAGAAAAGCTGAGCGGTGAGGAGGAATAAGTATGCGAAAAACCTTAGCGTTTTTTATGTCGGTTTTCATTCTCTTTCTGTCTCTTTATATCTGTGTTTTCGCTACGGTAAACAGTGAAAAGGAAAAAGTAGTAATAACTGAAAGCTACATTCACGGTGACAGAAAATACGCAGACAAAGCTGACATAAATTTTAAAGTGAATTATTACTCACATCTGCTATGGGATATAAGCTATGACATAGCAGCAAATAAAGTAGAGGCCGGTTTCGATATCTGCAGACAGGGATTTCAGCGCAGCTTCAAACAGACAAACCGCTTCGAGCTATACGGCTATTCCTGTGATTTTACTGTGAGTGGCGGCACTGACGGCACAGTGGAATATTACGGCTATTTAGCAGAAGCCTTCAAAGGGCTGGTCGCAGATGCTACCCCCTATGAAGAGGTAAAAAAGGTTGTTAATGTATCTGACTACATCGACTATTATCCCATAACATTAGAAATAGACTTCGGTGACAAATACAGGCTGCACTCCTCTTTAGGCTATAATAATACCGCCGAAGAGCAGCTTGCCGCTCAGATTCAGGACTTTCTGAGAATACCCGTACTGAAAAATCATCTGGTAACCATCAGTGCTACGGTAAACGAAAGCGGAGACATTTTTCAGTCAGGCTCCTCTTCTGTCGCTTCGTCAGCTGAAAGCCCTATCTATGATGAATACAGTTTATACGGAGAAAGCGTAATTACCGACGACAGATGCCTTATATATTTCAGCAATAAAACCTATAACGGGAAAAGCATCGACACCGATGAAATCCCCGGCGGCTACGGAATATACTGTCTCCCCTATTCTTACTCGGAAAACGGTGACAAGGTAATTTTTCACGGTGATAAGCTCGCAAATATTTTCCCTGTAGATAATGAACACGAAATCAGTCATCTTAAACTAAGTGAAAGCGGAAAGCAGATATATATGATTACCGATGAAGGCAAGGACTGCTTTCTGACAGTTTTAGATGCGGAAAATTATGAGGTTATGCAGAGAATTAATGTCTCCATCTTCGAAAATCAGTTTGCCGGTTTAAATTATGTCGCTAAGGATTTGGTGGTCGTAAATCTTTATCACGAGCACGCAGACGCATATTTTACTCTTTTCACCGCAGATAAAAACGGATTATTGAAAAAGGAATTCACTTCCCCTGTATATGCTGAGATAAAAGCCGAAGGAAGGGATTACACAAGCTATATCGGTACGGAGATTTACGAAAACTCCGTAGTAGATGCGGAATGGGACGGAGAAAATCTTTATGTGACCAATGATTTCGATGAATCAAACTTCACTGCGCCCATCGAGAAATCCGGCTTCCGACTGTGTGTTTATAACAAAGACGGACTGCAATATTACGGAAACTACTACACGAGTCTCTCGGCAGGCTATGACGGATCCTACGCTTCGGGCTATAACACGAGGCTCAGCGATTATGACATAATAGACATAACGCTTAAATAAACAAAGAAAAAGAGATGTTAACAAGGTGTTGTTGCAGTAAGCGCAGACAAAAAAGCAAATATTTATTATATGCAACACCATATAACAATAATTAAAACAGATGTGTTTTATAAGTCGTAAGCAACTTAAACACATCTGTTTTTGTTTTGCTTTTTGGCCTGCGCTTACTGCGGAAGCCCCTTTTAAGCTTTTTATTATTCAAATCCCTCAAATGTCATATTGTTCTTTTTCATAACATCCTCGTTACTGATAACGGCACCTGCCGAGGGAAGATTTTTAGCCTTATATCTCGAAGGCTTCACAAACTCTCCCTGCACATAGTCACGCACAAGTGAAAGCTTCTGATTTTTTTTGAGTGTAATGCAGCCTACACCCTGTGTATCCTTCATAGCCTTGGGTGAAATGACAGAGGTATCGATAAGAAGACATCTGCCGCCCGTGGTTTCGAGGACTATCTCCTTATCCTCGGAAAGATACATAAGAGCAGCCAGCGATGATTTATCACTGTAGGCTTTAATAAGCTTCTTTCTGTTTGTTTTGGTGGCATAGGATGAAAGAGTAACCTTTGCGGCTTTACCGTTATCGAAAAAGAACATCATATAGCCTTTATAGTCATTGGTAATAACCATATAGATTACATTTTCGCCCTCTTCCATTTCAAGTTTCGAGGGAATATACTCACCCAGAACGCTTGCCTTCGAGTCGGCGAAATCGGAAACCTTAGCCTTATAAACCTGACACTTATCGGTGAAGAAGAGCAGATCGTTATTATTAGTGGTTTCAAAGCTCTGGAAAATTTCATCGTTTTCTTTGAATTTGTGCTCACCGCCCATACGAAGTGAAAGCGGAGTAATTTTTTTGAAGTACCCGCCTCTGGTAAGGAAAAGATTTACGGCATAGTCGGGTATTTCCTCCACATATTCCGTGCTGTCCTCATCGGTCACATAATAAAGGTCTGTCTTTCTTTCCTGACTGTATTTTTTGATTACATCGGTAAGCTCACCGATAATGATTTTTTTGATTTTTGCCTTGGAGTCAAGAATCTCCTTCATTTCCTTTATGGTGCCTTCGAGATTTTCGATATCCTTTAATCGCTTAAGAATATACTCTCTGTTAAGGTGACGAAGCTTGATTTCCGCTACATATTCAGCCTGAATTTCATCGATTCCGAAGCCTATCATAAGATTCGGAACGACCTCGGCCTCTTCCTCGGTTTTTCTGATGATGGCGATAGCCTTGTCAATATCAAGGAGAATTTTTTCCAGGCCTCTGAGAAGATGCAATCTTGCTTCAGCCTTATTAAGGTCAAACATAACCCTTCTTCTGACGCATCTGCCTCTGAAGCGTATCCATTCGATAAGTATATCCTTGACGCCCATAACTCTCGGATAGCCGTCAACAAGCACATTGAAGTTACAGGAGAAGGAGTCCTCCAAGGGAGTGAGCTTATAAAGCTTCTGCATAAGCTTGTCGGCATCGGTTCCGCGCTTAAGGTCGATGGTAATCTTGAGGCCGTTTTTGTCTGTTTCATCACGGACATCGGTGATTTCCTTTACTGAGCCCGCCTTTACTCTTTCGATGATTTTATCGATGATAGCCTCTGCGGTGGTCGTGGGAGGAATTTCCTTGATGTCGATGCAGTTGAACTCTTTGTCATAGACATACTTCGCACGCACCTTTATGCCGCCACGTCCCGTACGGTAAATCTCTTCCATCTCGTCACGGCTATAAACGATGGTACCGCCACCGACGAAATCGGGAGCAGGCATAGTCTCGATGCAGTTATGGTCGAGATTTTTAATAAGCTCTATAGTAGTTTCGCAGAGCTCCTTAAGGTTAAAGGAGCAGATGGATGAGGCCATACCTACGGCAATACCGAGATTGGTATTGGCTAAAATCGACGGGAAGGTTACGGGAAGAAGCGTAGGCTCCTTCATGGTACTGTCATAGTTATCGACGAAATCTATGGTGTCCTTATCTATTTCACGGAAAAGCTCGTTACATATTCCGTCGAGCTTCGCCTCTGTGTAACGGGCAGCAGCATAATGCATATCACGGGAATACGCCTTACCGAAGTTGCCTTTAGAGTCTACGAAGGGATTAAGAAGCGCTTCGTTACCTCTCGAAAGACGTACCATAGTTTCGTAAATAGCAGCATCACCGTGAGGATTAAGTCTCATAGTCTGACCGACGATATTTGCAGACTTTGTTCTGCCGCCTGTGAGAAGCCCCATTTTATACATGGTGTATAAAAGCTTTCTGTGAGAAGGCTTAAAGCCGTCGATTTCAGGAATCGCTCGGGAAAGAATAACACTCATAGCGTAGGGCATATAGTTTATTTCAAGCGTGTCGGTGATATGCTGCTCTATCATTTCACCCGCATTAGCTATGTGAGTGTTTTTGAGAAGATCACCGTCATCCTGTTTTTTTGTTATCTTTTTTCGTGCCATTTTTTTACCTCGCTATAATCAGCTGACATCTGTCATATCGATGTAAAGATGTCCGTAATTTGCAATATAGTCTTTTCTTCCCGTAAGGTTATCACCTAAAAGAAGGTCAAACTTTTCAGCGGTAAGAGCCGCATCTGTGGGATCAATTTTGATAAGTCTTCTCGTTGCGGGATTCATTGTCGTAAGATTCATCATATCCGCATCGTTTTCACCGAGACCTTTTGAGCGCTGAATGGTGTACTTACGGCTTCCGATTTCCTCGATGGCATCGGATTTTTCCTTTTCCGTGTAAGCAAACCAGGTTTCATTACCGCAGGTGATTTCATAAAGGGGCGATTCGGCGATAAATACCTTACCTTCTTTAATGAGAGTGGGGACAAGACGGTAAATCATCGTAAGAATAAGTGTTCTTATCTGATAGCCGTCCACGTCGGCGTCGGTACAGATGATGATTTTACTCCAGCGGAGATTATCCAGGCTGAAGGTAGACATATTTTTCATCGCCTTCGAATGCACCTCGACACCGCAGCCCAAAACCTTAAGAAGGTCGGTGATGATTTCACTTTTGAAAATCTTATCATATTCAGACTTCAGACAGTTAAGGATTTTACCTCTTACGGGAATAATAGCCTGAAACTCCGAATCTCTGGCCTGCTTACAGGCACCGAGAGCAGAGTCACCCTCCACTATAAAGAGCTCTCTTTTGTCTATATCCTTGCTTCGGCAGTCAACGAATTTCTGCACACGGTTTGCCATATCGTTAGATGAGGCAAGAGTTTTCTTTATGTTTATTCTCGCTGCTTCAGCCTTTACACGGCTTCTCATATTTATGAGCACCTGATCGGCTATCTTGTCAGCCTCCATCTTATTTTCGATGAAGTAAACCTCCATCTGATGGCGGAGAAACTCGGTCATAGCCTCCTGAATAAACTTATTGGTGATAGCCTTCTTTGTCTGATTCAGATAAGATGTTTCCGTAGAGAAGGAGGAGGAAACGAGGATGAGACAGTCCGCTATATCCTGAAATTTAATCTTACTGTCGCTCTTTGAATATTTGCCCGTCTGCTTAAGATAGGCGTCTATCTGTGCCACGAGAGCATTGGTTACCGCCTTATCGGGCGAGCCGCCGAACTCGAGGAAGCTGGAGTTATGGTAATACTCAATAAGCTGCTTTTTGTTTGAGAAGGTAAGAGCCACATTGAGCTTAACCTTGTATTCGGGTAAATCCTCTCTGTCCTTACCCTGTCTGTCAGCCTGCCAGAACTGAACAGAGGAAATAGTATCCTCCCCTGCTATCTCCTTTACATAATCGCTTATGCCGTTTTCATAGTAATAGGAGAAGGTTTCAAAGCCACCCTTGATCTGATTTTTAAGCTCGAATCTGACCTTCGGGTTTACTATAGCCTGTCTCTGCATCACCTGCTGGAAATATTCCAGAGAAACATCTATGTCCGTGAAAACCTCTGTGTCGGGCTTCCATTTTATGCGGGTACCCGTATCCTTTTTAGCATAGGGCTCACTGACAAGTCCGCCGATGTTATTACCCTTTTCGAAATGAAGAGTGTGTCTTTCACCGCCGCTTTTTATTTCCGCATCCATATATTCGCTGGCGAACTGAGTGGCGCAAAGACCGAGACCGTTAAGACCGAGAGAATATTCGTAGCTGCCGCCCGAGTTCGTCTTGTATTTACCGCCGGCATAAAGCTCGCAGAAAACGAGCTCCCAGTTATAGCGGTCATATTTTTCGTTATAGCCGACGGGGATACCTCGTCCGAAGTCCTGCACCTCCACAGAGCCGTCAGAAAACTTCGTCACGATGATTTTATCACCGTGACCTTCTCTGGCCTCATCTATGGAGTTTGAGAGAATTTCAAAAATGGAATGCTCGCAGCCGGCAATACCGTTTGAGCCGAAGATAACCGCAGGTCTTTTTCTTACCCTGTCGGCACCCTCCAGCATTAAAATATCGTCGTTTGAATAATCGGATTTTTTAGCCATTATTTATCTTAATCCTTTCATCAGAAGCTAAGAATTATACACCAAATATTGTATAACTTTATATAAATTAACACAACAGTTATAATTTACACTATTTTTCCAAAAAAATCAAGTCTTATCAGCTTTTAGCCTCAACAAACCATTTGCCCTCATCCTCAAAAAGATAAGTTCTTTTACCCGAAACGGAAATTTCATACCTGATACCTGTGCCGCCGACCTTGGTAGCATAGGCTCTCTGCACACTGTAAACCCTGTCTATTTCAAACCGTTTACCGTTTTCCCATATAACAGTAAGCGGCGTAACTCTGCCGTCACTGTCTATGTGTGCGACTACATCTACATAAATCTTTTTACTATACATAAAATTCCCTTCTTATCTGTACATCTTTTTAGGCAGAGGTATTTTATCCTTATTATGCCCCGGAATTTTATTTTCCGTTAAAAGGCAGCAGTTGAAAACGGAATTATCACCGAATCTTCGCCTCAGCTCCATAACAGTCTTATCGATTTTTTGCCGCTTTTCGTGCTTTTTGTAATCCGTGTAAAGGCTCAGCTGCTCCGGCGCATTTTCATCCTTAAGATTAATAGCACGTACGCTCACTGCTCTGACATCGTAATTCCAGTTATAATTATCAGAAAAAAGCCTTACCGCAGCCTCCGCTATCTCTGTGGCCGACTGGGTAAGATAGGGCAAATCGCACTGAAACTGCCTAGTAACGAGTCTGTTATCCTTTACGGCGATCTGTATCGCCGAAGCAGACAAAGCAGCGCTACGCAGCCTTTTCGACACATCCTGACTGAGAGAAAGAAAAACCTTCCACACCTCGTCCGTGTTTACCAGATCAGCCGTACAGGTTATGCCGTGACCTATACTTTTTACGGGTGGGCAGTAGCCGTCAGGCATCACTCTCGAGGTATCCGTACCGTTGGCAAATATCCACATTTCCCTGCCCGCTACGCCGAAAACCTTTACAAGCCATTCGGGAGACGTGGAGGCTATATCACCTATTGTCCTTATTCCGTAGGAGGCAAGCTTCACCGCAGTTCTTCTGCCTACACCCATCATAGCTCCCGCCGGTAAAGGCCAAACCTTTTCTTTGTAATCCTCTCTCGTGATTCTGTAAACGGAGTCGTTGGCGGCGATATCACTTCCGAGCTTTGCGAAGATTTTATTATAAGAAATACCCACCGAAACAGTAATTCCCAGCTCTTTTTTAAAGCTTTCTCTTATTTCGTCAGCTATACCTTCGGCAGAACCGAAAAGAGCAATGCTTCCCGTAAGGTCGCACCACGCCTCGTCAAGTCCCATCGGCTCTATTTTATCCGTATAACGGGCATATATTTCGTGAGCCAAGGAAAAATATTTCAGATAGCTTTCGAAATGAGGTCTGACGATTATAAGGTCAGGACATTTGTTTTTCGCCTGATAAATCGGTTCACCCGTTTTTACACCGCATTTTTTAGCCTGTTCGGTTTTAGCTAAAATTATTCCGTGTCTGTCCTCCACGCTTCCGCCTACCGCCACCGGCTTTCCCTTCAGCTCCGGATTAAGACTGCATTCAATGGATGCATAACAGGAATTCATATCAGAATGTATTATAACTCTCTCCATTTTAAAGCCTCACAAAAGAACATTTGTTCGGTTATAATTATATAGTATTACTTTGCTTTTGTCAATAGAAAAACCCGCCAAAAACTGACGGGCTTAATATTAAAGTATTATACAGATAAGGCCGCTGCAGCCTTCGTTTATCACTCTTTCCAAAGTTTCCTGCAGCTTCATTCTCGCATCGGCAGGCATTCTGTAAAGCTTGTTATGAAGACCTTCATTAACCAGACTGTCGAGGGTTTTACCGAAAATATTTGACTGCCAGATTTTGGAAGGATCCTCTTCAAATTCTTTAAGCAGATACATTATAAGCTCTTCGGATTGGCTTTCCGTTCCCACTATGGGGGCTACCTCCGTGTTTATGTTTGCCTTAAGCATATGAATGGACGGAGCCGAGGCCTTCAGCCTTACACCGTATCTGCCGCCCTGCTTCATAATTTCGGGCTCCTCGAGAGAAAGCTCGTTCATGGTAGGCATTACTATACCGTAGCCGGTAGCCTCGACCTCATCGAGTGCAGTACGGAATCTTTCCCAGTCCTTTTTTACAGAGGAAAGCTCTGAAAGACAGTTCATAAGCTGCTGCTCATTTTTTATATCCAAGCCTGTTTTTTCGCTTACAACCTTATAAAACAAATCCGGAGATATATCTATCTTAATCTTTACCGAGCCTGCAGAGAGCTCTATGGAGCTGACACTGCAGTTCACGACAGAGTCCGATTTAAGCATTGCCTTTTCAAAGCCGTCAGAGTCCTTTACTTTTTTCATAGAAGCTGCCGAAGCAGATATAGCGGAATAAAGCTTCTTTCTTATTTCGTGCTCTTTTTCCAGCCCCGTAATCCATCTCGGAAAATCAATCAGGATTTCCTTTACGGGAAACTCATAAAGAAGCTCTGCAAAAATCTTTTCTATTTCCTCGCCGCTCATTTCCAGACAGTTGACCGGTACCACGCTTGCGGCATATTTTTCTTTAAGCTCCTCAGCGATCTTTTTACACTCAGCAGAATAGGGATTACGTGAATTAAGCACCACGATAAAAGGTTTGTCTATGCTTTTCAGCTCAGCTATAACCCTCTCCTCCGCCTGAGAGTATTCCTCTCTGGGGATATCCCCTATGCTTCCGTCAGTGGTTACGACAAGACCTACCGTAGAGTGCTCGGTTATGACCTTATTCGTGCCGACCTCTGCCGCCATATTAAAAGGTACAGACTCTTCAAACCATGGAGTTTTGACCATTCTGGGCATCTCGTTTTCGATATATCCCAAGGATGATGGCACCACATAGCCTACACAGTCTATCATCCTTACATTAAGTGACATCGACTCACCTATTCTGATTTCCACCGCTTCTTCCGGTATAAATTTAGGCTCGGTGGTCATAATCATCCTGCCCGAGGATGACTGAGGAAGCTCGTCTACCGCACGCTCCCTTCTGGATTTATCTTCTATATTCGGCAGCACAAATTTCTCCATAAATCCTTTGATAAAGGTTGATTTTCCCGTGCGGACAGGGCCTACCACACCTATGTAAACATCTCCGTCCGTACGCTTGGCTATAGACTCATATATACTCGTGTTCGTCATCTGTAATCCTCTTTTCAAAAATTCTTCATTGAAATATTATGCAGATGGCTTACGGTATATGACTGTCAGACACAGAGAGGAAATAAAAAAAATCCCTCCTGCGAGAGGAGGGAAGAAATTCGGATTAAAGCATAAAGCTCTTTACAAAGAACAGACCGAGAGCAGCCATAAAAATGCAAAGGCCGATCATAATTGAATTAAGAAGATCGATGGATTTCTGCTCGTAGCCGGCCTTTTTAGCCTTGCTGTACCACATCCAAGGAATAAACTGTAAAATAAACAGTGCAGAAAGAAGAACTGCAAAGAACTTCATACCCTTTGAAGCAACGCTCTCATCAGCAGTCTTCGTTTTAACGATCTGTGCGGGAGCAACCTGCTGAATAATAGCCTGCTGAGCATATACGGGAGCAGACTGTGCATAGATGGGAGCGGACTGTGCATAAATGGGTGCTGCAGCGTCATCGTATACTGCAGTTTCGGGAGCTGCGGGAGCAGTCTGGCCTACTACGAATGCAGGAGCCTGAGGAGCAGCGGGTTCAGCTACGGGAGCCTGTGAAAAAACATCGTTATTTTCTTCAGCTGCGGGAGCTGCGGTTTCTTCGGCGGGATTTTTCTGACCGCAGATGAAACAGAAATCTGAATTATCATCAATTACATTGCCACAAAATTTACAAATCATAACTAATCCTCCTAAGATTTATACAGTGATTATATCACTAAAAAATAATATTTACAATAGTTTAATGAAACAAAATCATCAAAAAGTCTCCCGTTTATACATATTTTTAGTCATTTTTCGGAAAAATACTACAAAATATCATTTTACAGAGTGATCACAATGAAACTATCTGTCTATTTTTATGCTTTTCTCACGGGAATTATTAATTCCGCCATCGGCTCGGGAGGAGGGATGATAAGTGTGCCTGTAATGAAAAAATCAGGTCTTGACCAAAAAAATGCACAGGCGACAACTCTGGCGGTAATTTTACCCCTGACCTTAATCAGTGCGGCAATATATGCCGTCAACGGTGACTACTCCCCTCTCGATGCACTGAAATACGTTCCCTTCGGATTGGTCGGCGCCGTTATCGGGGTAAGGCTGACGGAAAAGCTTAATAACAAAATGCTGAAAAAGCTTTTTGCCCTGTTTATGCTCTGGGCGGGAGCAAGGATGATTTTCGGGTGATTTTATGAATTTGTTTACGGTGCTTGCCTCTTTTATTTCAGGTCTGCTATGCTCTATGGGCTTCGGCGGAGGCTCGGTCCTTATTATATTTCTTACTTCGTTTATGAATATCAGCCAAAAGGAAGCACAGGGCATCAATCTGTTCTTTTTTATTCCGTGCGCCCTTTACTCTGTGCTGAGGTACAGAAAAGAAAAGCTTATTGATAAAAAATTAGCCACGACCTTTGTTATATGCGGTCTTATAGGGGTTGTGGCGGGCTATATAATTATTAATTTTATACCCGGAAATCTCCTAAGAAAAACCTTTGGCGGTTTTCTCATTCTTATGGGAGTACGTGATTTACTTTCAAAAAAATAAAAGGGACTGCAAACGCCGACACCTCATAAGGAAGTATTTCTTTAAACAGTGAAATAACTTCACAATAATGCGTTAAAAATCACCGATATGCGTCAGCATTATCGGTGATTTCTGCCTTTTCTTGCAAAGCTATTTCGCAGTTTAAAGTGCTTCGCAGTTTCGTAAGAAGTGAAAATTTCTTTCACAAAACGCAGCAAGGCTGTCGCCTTGCGAGGCTTCCCCGCAAAAATACAGGGAATTTTGTTTGAGAAACAAATACTGCCTTATGGGGCATCGGCGAATTTCAGTCCCTTAAAGCTTTATTTAGAGGCAAGATAGCTTTCCAGTATCATAACGGCTGAAACGGCATCTACTACCTCTTTCCTTTTGCTTCCTCTTACATTGGTGACATTAAGAGCTCTGTGAGCCGACACGGTAGTCAGCCTTTCATCCACCATCTGTGTTCTGATGCCGGTTTTATCTGACAAGGCTAAAGCAAACCTTTTGCATTTTTCAGCTCTTTCTCCGCACGAGCCGTCCATATTTTTCGGAAGACCGACTACTATAAGCTTGGGCTTATACTGACCGATAATTTTTTCTATTTCGGCAATCAGCTTAGGCTCATAGGACTGCGTGATAACAGTCACGGGAGAAGCTAAAATTTCCATCTTGTCACAGACGGCAATGCCTGTCCTCACATCACCGTAATCTACTGAAAGAATTACCATTATTTCTCCTTACTGCTGCACATCCACAAGCTTATTATCGATGTTCTCTCTGACCTGAGTGAAGGTTTTTGAGGAAAGTCCGCTATGAACCTTGCTCAGCACAGACCTGTAAATAGTTTTAGCAGGGTTGGATGAGCCGGTACGAAGGTCCGCTCTGTAGTCAAAGCCGTACCATACTGCCGTTACATAATGCGGTGTGCCGCCACAGTACCATTTATCGCAGTTATCAGAGGTAGTACCCGTTTTAGCGAAGGTCTGGAAGCCGCTGATTTTCGAGCCGTAAGCAGTACCGTAGCTTTCGGTAACTGCCTTCGTAAGCATAGAAAGCAGCTCGGAAGCGGTGTTTCTGGCTATAGCCTGTTCGGGCTTATTATCGGTATTATCGAGAAGGACGTTACCGTTTCTGTCAGTAACCTTATAATAGCTATAGGGCTCATAATATCTGCCGCCGTTACCGAAGGTGGCAAACGCTGCAGCCATTTCGAGAGTGGTAACACCGGTACGTGTACCGCCTACGCCGAGGGGGCTGAGGTCCTTGTCACCTGCAGGGGGAGCAGCATCGACGAGACCGAGATGGAATCTCTCGTTGCAGTATCTGATACTGTTTTCCAGACCGATCATCTCATTGAGGATACGGACGGGCACGGTATTCAGCGAGCGGGCAAGAGCGTTTTCTACGGTAACATATTCACCGGAGCCGTGGTCACCGTTAAAATTTCTGGGCCATTTTTCACCCTTTAATACAATAGCCTCTTCAAGAATAACAGACTGAGAAGTAACACGTCCCATATCTACTGCAGGCGCATACACGGAAAGGGGCTTTATGGATGAGCCGGGCTGCCTTTTGGCACGACTGTCAGTGGCTCTGTTATAGGCACGGTTAGCAGTCTTTTTGCCTGTGCCGCCCACGAGAGCTACTATTCTGCCCTCATAGTCCATTACCGTCATAGACGACTCAGGAAGCTCACCTCTGGAGTCATAGTGGGAACGAGGGAAGCCGGTACGGTTTTCATAGGCATCCTCCAATATCTCCTGAACTCTCAGATCTACTGCGGAATAAATCTTAAGTCCTCCGTAATAAATCATTCTCTGAGCTTCGGTATAGTCGTAGTCATACTCCTTCTGAAGATCAGCAATTACCTGGTCAACCACATATTCCTCATACCAAGATAAAATCTCTGACCGGTCTACAGTTTCGCTATCTTTATCTGAGGTGCTTTTGCTTTTGATTTTCACTTTTTTTGCATATGCCTTATCAGCCTGCTCCTGAGTAATCTTTTCCTCTTCAACCATAGCCTTAAGACAACGTTTCTGTCTTTCCTTACATTTTTCCATATTTACATAAGGATTAGTAGTGTAAGGAGCCTTTGTAATGCCTGCGAGCATAGCACATTCAGCCAGATTAAGCTCATCGACTTCTTTTCCGAAATAGGTTTCGGCTGCCGTTTTTACGCCGTAGCAGCCTGCACCCAAGGCAACAGTGTTAAGATAGGCCTCTATAATATCCTTTTTCGAGTAATTTTTTTCCAGATTCAAGGCTCTGGTGATTTCGTGGAACTTTCTGAAATAGGTAGCGGAGTTTTCGTCAGTAAGGTTTTTGATTAACTGCTGAGTTATGGTGGACGCACCCTGTCCCTCATATTCGGGCTTGATAATAACTGCTATGGTTCTTATCCAGTCCACACCGTTATGATTATAGAAGCGGAAATCCTCCAGACATATAAAAGCCCACAGAAGATTTTCGGGCATATCCTCATAATCCACCCAAATACGGTTTTCCTCACCGTGAAGACGTGTAAGCTCGATAAGCTTATCATCCTCATCGTAGGCATACATTATGGAGGTCTGATTCTGCGAATCCTTATAGTTTTCCAGATTAACCGCTATATCACCGTTTACATAATTACTCATATAAGCCGCAACCGAGCCGCCGACGATCATAGCAGTAAGCATTCCCGCCGTGAAAAGGCAGAAGCAGAATAAAAAGATAGTGTAAAGCACCGGATGCTTTCTCTTTTTCTTTTTTGCTTTTTTAGTTTTCTGAGGAGAAGCCTTAACGGCACCGTTTTTTTTCGGTGCGGTTCTTCTTTCATTACTGTTTTCCATTACAGATAATCCTCCGTTCAGGGAATTTATATGAAGCTGATTAAAATATTCCATACATAAGTAACATTATAATAAATCCTGATAATTAAATCAACATTAATTTATAAAATTAATTATTTTTTCTCTCTTTTTTATTATTGTTTTACCTTTTTTAGCCTAAACATAAATATAAACCCCTTACCCTTGAAAAATTATGAGCTTTAAGCAGTAAAAAGGGGATGTAAAAACTTACGATTTTTTACATCCCCTTAATCTCTTTTCTATATCTGAATACTGCTCAGTTAAATCTGTTTCCTACCCTCATCTAAGCCTTTACTGTTTTCACATCACTGTAATATCCGCAGTACTTTTCACCGCCCGAAACCACATACGCTCTGATTTTAACATAATATTTCTTACCCTTTATCAGATTTTTAAAGGTATACGACAGACTCGCTCCGGACTTTACGCTTACGGATTTCGCATTGCTGAAGCTCTTATTTGTGCTGATAAGGATTTCGTAGCCACGGCAGCTCTGCTTAACCGATTTAACGGTTATTTTGCCCGACGAGGCAGTAAGCTTTCTGATTTTCGCTTTCTGCGGCTTGGTTACTACCTTGATTTTCTTTGAGGCTGAATAAATCCTTTCATCTCCCGATTTTTTGTAGCCTTTGATAATAAAGGTATATTCTTTACCGCTTTCAAGCTTTTTACCGTCAAGCTTTTTTACGGTATATGAAAGCTTTTCGGTATCCTTTATCAGTGTATTCTTTTTCCCTTTAAGATAAATCTCATACCCGTCTGAACCCTTTGCCTTGCTCCATGACAAAAGAACCGAAGTAAGTGAAGGTACGGCAGAGATACTCTTGACTGCGGCAGGTCTTATCTTAAAATATAATGTTTTGGTGCCCTCATAATTGCCTTTAAGGGTAACCCTTACACTGTAAGAGCCTGTCTTTTTTCTCCCCTTCTGATATTTCAGGGTGTAGTCGGTTCCCTTTTTAAGCAGATTACCCTTAGAGTCTTTTACGGTTACGTCAGGCGTTTTGACCTTGCCGTCATATGTATAGGTTTTCCTTTCAAGCTTAACCGATGAAGCTTTGCTTATAGCTTTGCTGCTATAAAGCTTTTTACAGACGCTGCACTCTTTTCTCTTTTCACCGTCTTTTTTCAGTGTAGCCTTTTCGGTTACATACACAGGTGTGTGAGCGGTCTTACCGTAAAAAACAGTGTCGGTTTTAGCGTAACATCTGAGGCAATATCTGCCTCCCTCACCTTTTTCCGTGCAGCTTGACTGCTTAAAGCAAACCGTTTCCTTTGAGTAATTATGACCGAGAGAGTCTGTCATATCGCCCTTAAAGGAATAGCCGCAATCACAGCTGAAAACCGTGTAGCCTTTTTCCGTGCAGGTGGGCACGGCAGTATAAAGTGCCGAAAACACGTGCTGATGATCCGCACCGTAGGCGGCAACCTCTGCTGCGAGCAGAAGTATTATTACTGTAATTAAACAGAAAATATATTTTTTTGCTTTCATTATATCACCGGTCCGTTACCACTCTCTGATAATTTCAGGGTTTTCAAACACCTCTTCGATTTTTCTCAGCAGAGGCATCACATCGTCAAGAGCACCTATTCTGTGGTCAAAGGTAAAGTGAACAGGCATAATCTTTTTTACACCTATGTCCACTTCTCCCCTTTCATTTCTGAAAGCATATTCTCTGTCGCTTACCGTTCCGATGCCGTAAAGAAAAACCTGCGGATAAAGCAGAGGGGCATATCCTACATTGGCAGGAGTAAACTTTTCGTTGAGCATCCCCCAGTTTGTAAAGCAAACTGTACCCTCGTTGACATCCTGAGGAACAAGAGTGGCCTTTTTGGGAAGCTTTTTCTTTTTAAACAAATCAGATACACTCATAACCTTGTTTTTGCCGAAAAAGCCTGTAAATAACTGCATTAAGCTGGTAATAAGCTTACCCTTAAGAGCAAAGCCGGTCAGTCTGTAGGAAAGATTATCCAGAAGCAGTCTGTCAATATCGGAATTTTTGGTTGCTTTAAGAAGAAAATCGACCTGTGCCTGAAGAGCCTTAAGGCTTTTGTTTTCAGTCTCACGCACCTTTACGGTGAAGGTCTCACCGTTTTCGAGTCTGACAGGCATAGAGATATCGATATGCTTTTTAATAATCAGCCTTCCTGTGGTCGATTTTTTATTAAAGTCAAGATGAGCATTAAGTCTGGGGGCAGCCTTAAGGCCTTCGATAAGAGCCTTCATCATTACTACATTAAAGGATAAATCAAAATCAGCCTCCTGCTTATATGCCTTGTATTCATTCCAAAGCTCAGTTACATCGACCTCATAAAAGCACGATGCTCCGACCGTGTCATTCTGTGTTTTGGTGAAAATGTAGCCCGCACATCTTTTTTTCAGATTAAAATACTCTATCTCATCGCCCTCTGCGGGAGAATTAAATGCCAACCTCATATACTGCTTTAATTTCATTTTGCTCTTCCTTTCACTTTTCTCTGTAATAATTATATATTTTAATCTTTTTGATGTCAACGGAAAGAATTATTTTTAATCTTATCTTAACTTTATAAAAATATAAAAGAGCCTGCACGATGAATGCAGGCTCAGATATTTATTTTTCGTTAAGTGTCTGTGCTCTTTTATCGGCGAGCTCTACTATCATTTTATCCTGAAGCTTACCGTGGATAGGATAAAATATAAAGGATATGCCGTAAAGACCTCTTGCCAGAGCGGGAAGGATACAGAATACTATCCAGATACCTCTGAGAACACCGGGGTCCTTGTTAGCGATATCGTGACCGAGCTCATCCTTCATGGGAACATAATTAATCCAATGAAGAACCATACCTGAAAGCCAGCCTGTGACGGCAGTTGCGAGCTTGATGAAGTATCCCTGTACAGTGGTAACGAGAGCTTCGTTACGAAGTCCGTGCTTCCACTCCATATAGTCGAGAGTATCAGCCGTTAGAATAGGATTGCAAACATTAATAACCTTATTCGGCAGACCTGCTACGGTAAGTAAGACAACAACAAGAATAAAGTTAAGTATGCTCTTATCCTCGAAATTATCACTTAATATGGCACCGTTAGGATAACCGAGCACAAACATAAGCATATAGGCACCGAGGCCGAAAAGACCTGCACCGATTGCGGTGGTTCTGGCACCAAAGCGTCTTACCAGCTTAGCCGCAAAGGGAACCATAAAGTAATTCGGAATGCCGGTAAAGAGACCGCAGATGCTGCGATATGCATAGTTGCCCGAGTTATTAAGCCAGAAAAAGCTTTCCGAAGAGCCGCCGACTGCTTTGAAGTTATTGAAAAATTCAGCGAGAATAATAACAATAAGAGGCCTGTTAGTGAAAATATTCTTTAAGGAGCCCCATACAGAGGTCTTATTCATTTCTTCTCGGCTCTGGAGAGGAATCCTCTCACGCATATTGAAAAATCCGTAAACGGCAAACGAAGCGGAAAAAATAAGCATAAACACTGCAAACGCCTTATAAACGTCCGAGTTTGTAACGGAAGGGTTAAGGGTAGGAATAAACTTAACAAGCACCGGAAGAAGAGAAGGAATAAAGGTGCCGAAAAGCTCCACAAACTTCGTAGTGGTAATAAGATTGTTTCTTTCGTTTATGTTCGGCGTAATGTTATAGGTCATAAGGTTCCATGCGCCGAAATAGCTCATACCGAGACCGTAAATAACGGTAGCTACGGCGACATAGATAGCCTGAGCGACACCCGTGATGCCCGGAGTAGAGAAAAGCATCATACCGCCGAGAATCCAGAGCGGAAGAGGAAGAATAAAGAAAGGTCTTACTCTGCCCCAGCGTGTTCTGGTACGGTCAATAATGAGACCTGAAATGGTGTCATCGAGAGCATCGTAAATAGTAGCAAAAAGCTCTATGTTTGCATAATGCTTATCGCTGAGTCCCGCATACTGAATAAGGAAGAACTGCTTTTCACTTCCGATAAACTGAGAAAGGTTTTTCTGACCGAAGTTAACAAGCACGAAAGCAGCAATCTCTTTGGGCGTTAGATAGCGCTTTTTAGTGTAGGCTAATTTATCAAGCACCTCTTCTTCGGATTTTTCATTTTCCTGAAGAGAGCTCGTGTTTACTGTATCTGACATTTTATCACTCTTTCAAATATGTAATTTTTTCTCAATTTTTGTTTTCTTTGGCAAGAGCTTCACGGGCTTTTCTTACCTTCTCGGCCTGCTCCTGCTTTTCTCTTTCAAGAGCCTCTGCACGTGCGGCTTCTTTTTTAATTCTTTCCTGCTCTTCTTTTTCCTCTTTTATTCTCACTCTTTCGAGTCTTTCAGCCTCGAGCTGCTCGTCAGATTTAACATCCGCACGGGAAACGAGGAGATTGCCTGTAAAGGCCACTAAGTCAAGAGCAAGAAAAACGAAGATGCCCCAGCCGACAGATGCCTGTGCGTTTACGAAGGTAAGGTCAGCTACAGTAAAAGGCTCAGCGCCTATTTTACTGCTTACGGAGCAGAAAAGTCCTGCACCTGTGCCCATAAGAGCAATACCGATAAAATCGAAAATCCATATGATGTTTGTTTTCGGTCTTCTGAAGGTTATAAAAATCAGGAAGAAGGCAATAACCAGAACGACTATGCTTAAAAGCACACACAAAAGTCCGATAACAGTAAAGGAGACGGGGCCTGAGAAGCCTTCGGCGCTCATAGTTTCGATTACCGAGCCGATGTTTTTGAAAAGCGGTCCGAAAAACTTTATCGTATTTGTACCGTCGGTGAAAATACCCAGCAAATCAAAGTTCAGAGCAGTATCATCACCCTTAACCGAGGCCCAGGGCAAAATTATACCGATAATGGGTATAAAGGACATAATGATTCTGGCTATTCTGAGCTTCGTACCGTATACCGAATAGCCTAATTTGTTAAGCGTATTATAGAGCTTCGCAAATTTAGCCTCCGCTAAAATGTTATCCTGCTCCAGACGCTCCTCCCAGTTATAGTTTGGAATACTGATTTTACAGTCGGGACAGTCCGCCTTGATATTGTACCATTTAAGCGGTCTGCCGCAATTAGGACATTTTGCTGACATCTGAACACCTCTTATCCTTTTTTGTCAAATTTAATTTATTTTAATATATTCCGGCAGTGAAAGTCAAGTGAAAAATTAAAATCAATCACACTTCATCATAGGCAAGTGCTTTATCGTAAAGCTTAACATTCACACCGTCTGCAGCTACGCCCGAAGCACCCGAAAGTGCGAAACCGGAGCCGGGCATACCCGCATCAAGATTTTTATTAAGATAAAGCTTCATAACATTGTTACGCTCTCTTACGGCAGTAATCTGCACGACATCGTTAACGGGTGTACGTGACTTAAGCACAGAAGCACCGACTTTAAAGCGGACAAATCCGTCTGCACCTACAGAAATTTCAAGCTCATCTGCCTGCTTATAAAGAGTGCCGTTCTTATTTTCGGTAAGATTCAGCTCTATGCTGAAATCTCTCTTTCCTCTGACTGCACCGGAGGTTATCTGATAATTCGGATAATAGCTGAAATCAGTGCTTAAGTTATACTCGCTGCCGGTTATATTCTTAAGAGAGGAAAGCTCAAAGCTGTTATTTTCCGCAAAGCTGTCTCTGAAGGTTAATATTACAGACATATAGTCCTCAAGCAGCTCTTTACCGACTATTTCATTAGCCTCACAGTGTACATCATTGATATTTACGAACTGATTAAAGGTTACAAGCAGACTGTTTTCAGACAGAGCTCTGCAATAGGTAATATTAAGTGCTCTGTTTTTTTTGCCGAAATGAACGATTTTAGTCTGATAAGGCGACAAGGTAAAGCTTATCTCGTCACCGTAAGAGTAGGCACCGCAGGCACCGTCTGTGCAGTAAGGCAGAACCGTATACATTTCACCGAAGGCAAAAGATTTTTTCACGCCGATACGTTCATCAAGCCTGAGTGTATAGCTTCTTTCTTCTGCACTGCTGTTTCTGAGAGAAACTATACCCTCGTGGTCACCGAAGCAACTGAAGCCGTAAACCTCTGATTTCGACGGTCTTCCGCCGATAACCACCGAATTTGCGAGAATATCCATATTTTCTTCTATGAAACGCATACAGGAATAGTTTATCCTCCATTTGGCATCGTTCATAATAGAATGACTGTAATAAAGCTCCCAGAACTGAGTGCCTCTGGTAGCCATAGTGAAAAGATACTCTCTGAATTCACCGTCAGTCATAGAAACCTTTACTTCCTTGCCGTAAACAGGATCATGGTTATAGAGGGCTCTCTGAGGAAACTGAAACTGGCGGATACGGTTGAAATCATAATAAACATCGTCACGGTAGCTCAGCATCCTATCCTTATCCGAAACCACACCCTTTTTACCCGTGAAGCCATGGTCGAGGCTTATCTGCATCCAGAGGCTGTTAACCCACTGTAAAAACCACGGAGACGGCCACGCATAGCAGGTCAGATTAATCCAGAAATCACTTCCGCCCGCCAAAGCTAATTTCTCAAAGGATTTTATCCATCTTTCCCAGATGTCGGTATAAAAATAAATATTATCAGGTCCACCTGTCAGATGGTCATGCTTTTTTGATTTGCAAGGTCTCTGAGCAAAGCCGTCAAGCTTGAAATAATTAATACCGAAGCGCTTTTCAAAATCCAGAAGCAGCTCTGTAGTCTTCTCGGTATATTTCTTACTGCCTACACAGATATCCATAGCCTGCTTATTCACATAACCGTTGCCTGCCGCCTGAATCTTTCGGGCAAATTTAATCGTGTCGTTTGTGTAACCGCCACGTGGGCCAAGCCAAAGACCAAACTTTGAGCCCAGACTTTCTGCCAAATTTTTGAAAGGGTAAAGCTCATCAGGGAACTTACTGTTAAAGGACCAGAAGCCAGCTCCGTAATCATTCCAGCCGTCATCAGCCACATAGGAATCCAGGGGCGGTTCTCCGGTGGCCGACATCTGCTTTTCTATTTCCAAAAAGGACGAGGTAATATTCTCACGGGTTATATTGAGCATATTATCGTACCAGGAATTATACTGTCTGCGAAGATAAACCGGCTTTGATATGTCCTTTATGTATTCATAAAAGGCTTTCTGCACATCCTCGAATATATCGCTCGGCGCACTGCCGATAACGCTTTTATGTGAGGTGTAGCAACCTGAGCCGATAAGACTGCTTAGCTTTTTGCCGCTGTAATATATGCTTTTTGCAGCAAACTTTTCTATTCTGTTTATTGCAGTGGGAAATTCACACCCAAGATAGAAGCTGTCTACGTAAACCGGCTGTCCCATAGAAAGAGCAAAGCCTGAAATTACCGAGTCCTTCTGCTTAGGTAAGGTCCAGTATTTGCATCCTCTGTCAAAAGTAAAATTTTCGAAGGAAATACTGTCGAGAAGCACATCTTTCTTTCCTCTTTTAACATAACGTAGTTCTATATATTTTCTGATATATCCTCTGAAATCATTAAGCAAATAAACGAGAGTGGCCTCAATTCTGTTGTCCTTTAATCCAAATGGACTGAAGGTAATTGTGTGCTTACTGACTTCACCCTCTACGTCCGAACGAAAATCCTTTATCTTCAGCTCAGAGGCTTTTACTGTATATTTACGTAAGCCTCTTTTAAAAGTAAAAATAAACTCTTCGGTAGTGTCAAGACCTTCAACCGCTCTGCCGGTCACAGGATTGATTATTTTAAAACCGATTATTCTGTCGGATTTGATTATAAGCTCTTTTCTGATAAGCAAATTACCGATTGCTATGTTATTCATCATCAACACCTTTTTTCCTTCACTGTCCTAAAATTTCCTCTATCCATCCGATGACATCCTTGCACACATCGTCAAAGCAGGCTTTTTCATTAAGAATTTCATGGCGTGCATCAGGATAAAGAATTTTCTTTACGTTTGTTTTGCCGGTGTCGCAGATGGACTTATAAACCTTTTCTACACCCTTTCCGTATTCACCTACAGGGTCCATAGCTCCCGCAATAAGAAGCACGGGAAGCCTTTCAGGCAAAGAAGTAAACCACTCGGCAGAAGAAACGTAACTGAGCAGGGAAAAAAGGTCACGGTAACCGTAAGCAGTGAAAAGATAACCGCAAAGCTCGTCTGCTACATACCTGTCAACCTGCTCATTATCTCTTGAGAGCCAGTCAAAGGCTGTTCTGCCCTCAAATTTACTGTTATATGTACCGAAGCCTATCTTATCAATAAGCTTGCTTCTGTAATGTGTGCCCTTAAGCTTAGCGATAATGTTCGTAAGAAGAATGCCTGCACCGGCAGCAGGATTAGGTCCGGCAGTACCGCAGTAAACAGCACCGGCTATTTCGTCAGCATATTTGATACTGTAGGCTCGAGCAACAAAGGAGCCCATAGAGTGACCGAAGAAAACGACGGGAGCTGACGGATTTTCCTGTTTAATAATCCCTGTCAGCTGATGACAGTCCTCTACAAAATTTTTCCATCCGTCCTTTTCGCCGAAATATCCGAGCTCAGCTTTATCCTTTATGCTCGAACCGTGTCCGAGATGGTCATTGATGTAAAGAGCATATCCGCTTTCACATAATGCTTCAGCAAATTTTTCATATCTTTCGAGATGCTCTGCCATACCGTGTGCTACCTGTATCACTGCCTTGATTTCTCCGTTTTCCGGTTTATAGGAAGCTGCATGTATATCAGCGAGTTTCGAAACAGACGGGAAAGTAAATTCGTTTTTAATCATAATATCTCCTCCGTTAATATATTATTTAATTAAGTATATCATAAGATTTGTTATTTTTCATTTGTTTTATTAAAGATTTAAGATGGCAAAACAAACAAAAAAACAGAGTTTTTTTTGACAAAAGCAAAATCTCCGAAAATTTTTAGTTCAAAGTCCGATTATATGTACTCAAAAAACAAATTTATCGAACATTTGTATTGACATTTCGATAAAATCTGCTATAATTTACTTGTAACAAAAGAACGAATGTTCGTTTAAGGAGGATATTAATTATGTTCAATACATTAGGTAATTTTTCAGCAGTATATTTCACACTCGCAGCAGTGCTTTTCATTCTGATACTTTTCGAGAAGCATTTTATCCGTCTCGAGGAAAAGCTTAAGGCTAAAAGAAGCAGAACAGGTAAAAGCGTAAAAGCTGCATCATACACAAAAAGCACACATAAAAACGTGCAGAAAAACGCAGCATATACTCATAGCAGAGTCGCATCCGTACGCAGAATACCCGACAATGCTGCCTGAGCAAATTTGTTTTTCCTTTCTCTCACTCCAATATAACTCTTAAGAAAAAGACTGCATAAAGTGTCGCACTTTATGCAGTCTTTTTCTTTTATGCTCAGTGTAAATCCTCATTGAAGGTGACCATATCGAAATCAACTACTGTGTAATAGGTCATATCATCGATAACGGCCAGACAACTGTCGAGCTTTGATTTAACCTCTTTTCTTTTAGGCATCAGGTCAGATGGAAGTGCAATATCAAAAATAAGATTTGTCTGCTTTTCGCCCTTTACCATACGGAAATCGTGGATAGAAATTCTGTCATCCTGTGCCCGCAGAAGCTCAGTAACGATGTGACGTAATCTGTCGAGCTCCTCGTCACCCGTTACCACCGGATCATAGTGAATTACCAGATGAATATTATGCTCCTCCAGACAGTTCCTCTCCAGAGTGTCTATAAGCTCATGACAATAAAGAGGATCTGCCTTATGGTCCATCTCCACGTGTATGCTGGCAAAGCGCTGACCGGGGCCGTAATCGTGCACCATAAGGTCGTGATAGCCCAGAACCTCGGGACAGGTTCGCATTACACCTATTATAAGCTCCTTAAGCTCAGGACTCGCATTTTCACCCAGAAGAGGGCTGATTGTATCCTTGGCAAGAGTAACGCCGCTGTAAAGAATAAACAGAGCGACTAAAAGTCCCATAAAGCCGTCTATCTGAATATGAAATACCAGCTCTGTAATGCCGGCCAAAAGAACGGCGGTAGTGGCTACTGCATCGTTACGACTGTCAGCAGAGGTCGCAAGCAAGGCAGAGGAGCTGATGGTTTTACCGAGCTTACGGTTAAAAATACATAACCAAAGCTTAACGGCTACCGAGCCGACAAGAGCTATGCATGCGGGTACGGAAAGCTCTACGGCGGAAGGCTCTATGATTTTTCCTACAGAGGTTTTAGCTAACTCGAAGCCGATAACTATTATCATAGCCGCTACGGCAAGACCTGAAAGATACTCGTAGCGGGCGTGACCGTAGGGGTGGTCCTCGTCTGCAGGCATTTTCGCCAGACGGAAGCCAATCAGTGTCACTATCGAGCTCGTAGCATCGGAAAGGTTATTCATAGCGTCGGCAGTTACCGAAACCGAGCCTGCCACCGTACCGATGAAAAGCTTAAGTGCGAAAAGTAAAATATTACATACTATACCTACCGCTCCGGAAAGCATACCTACAGATGCTCTTGCCGAAGCGTTTTTCATATCGGCAGTATCCTTTACGAAAACCTTAAGAAGTAAATCTGTCATACAATTCACCCAAATTAAAGATTGATTTTTCTGTCCTTGAAATAATATTCCTTGTCTCTCTCACCGATGGGACGAAGCACCTTACAGGGGTTACCCACTGCCACCACATTCGCAGGTATATCTCTGGTAACCACGCTTCCCGCACCGATTACAGTGTTATCACCGATGGTGACACCGGGCATTACGATTACGCCTGCACCGAGCCAGCAGTTTCTGCCGATACGGATGGGCATATTGAACTGATAGGCCTTTTCACGAAGCTCGGGAAGAATGGGATGCCCCGCAGTGGCCAGAACCACATTAGGAGCAAACATCGTGCAGTCGCCTACATAAATATGAGTATCGTCCACACAGGTGAGATTAAAGTTCGCATAAACACCATTACCGAAATGGACATGCTTTCCTGCCCAGTTGGCATGGAGAGGCGGTTCGATGTAGCAGTCCTCCCCAATCTCGGCAAACATTTCTTTCAAAAGCTTTTGTCTTTTTTCGCCCTCGCACGGACGTGTGGCATTGAAATCGTAAAGCTTTTCGAGACATTTAGCCTGCTCACTCATAATATCACTGTCATTGGGATCATAGATTTCACCCGAATGCATTTTTTCAAACGACATAGCCTTTTTCTCCTTTTATGTAAAAAATAATGCTTCTTATAAGAAAATCCCTCGAACTAAAGTCCAAGGGATTTTTGGTTGCGGAGACAGGATTTGAACCTGCAACCTCCGGGTTATGAGCCCGACGAGCTACCGGGTTGCTCCACTCCGCGATATATCACTCTCTCAAGTGCTCAGTCATTATAACCTATATACCCGAGAAAGTCAATACCTTTTTTAAATTTTTTTGTATTTTTCTTTACTTCTAAAAATATTATATGCAGACAAATAACGGATTATTCACTGTCATTTTTCTTTTCTGTCGTTTTCTTATCGCTTTTCTTATCCTTATTCTTCTTTTCCTTCTTCGTGGTCTCCTCGGTGGTTTCCTCCTCATATTCATCCCATACGGAAAGAATAATCTCAGTCCCCTTATCAAACTCGAGACCTGCCACAAGGTCAGTCATTTCGACTATACCCTCTGTGTGAGTACCGTCATTTTCGAGCAGAACCTTTTTAACCTTGAAGCCCTTATCCTTAAGCTCGGATTCAGCATCCGAATACTGCAGACCGATTACCTCGGGAAGCTCTATTTTTTCGGCCCCTCGGCTGATAACAAGCTTTACCGTAGTGCCTGCAAGTACACTTTCACCCTTGACAAGATCCTGACTTATAACGGCATTTTTGGCCACCTTATCATTATATTCAAAGGTGAACTCCATTTTGAAATTCTGAGTGAAGGTAGAGTTTGTGGTGATACTGTCATATGTATGGGCCGTGAAATCCGGCACGGTAACATATCTGTTTTCGGCTACGGGAGCCTGTGTGGTTTCAGCGGGAAGAGTGGTATCGTCACCGCTGCTTCCCTGATTCATAGGAAGAAAATCAAAGGAGGCAAAAGCATCGTTCAAAACAGGCACATCGTAGTTTTTATAAAGGACAGTAGTGTAAAGAACGCAGAAAACAATCATACATATAACGACCACTGCCGTAAATGTACCCAAAGCAAGAACTGCAAGAGATGAGTCCTTACTCTTTTTCTTCTTTTTATCCGCAGCAGACTTATTGGCTGCCGAAGTATTTGTCTTTACAGGCTGAGCATTTCTTTTAGCCGGAGTCGCAGTCTGCCTGTTACGTGCTGCACCGACGGGTGCATCGGAAGCATAAACCACAGAGCTGAGCTCGGCTACCGATCTTACTCTGTTTTCCGGAGCTACGGCAAGACCTCTGATAAAGGCCGTAACCACCTTTTTAGGCAGTGAAGCAGCAACCGAGGAGGGAATCACCATATCGTCCTTTACGGCTCTGTCGGTTGCCTTGGGAGGCACCATACCCGTTACGCAGTAATAAATAAGTGCCATCAGCGAATAAACATCACTTCCCGTTTCCGCCACTCTGTTTTCGCCGTAAAGCTCGAGCGCAGAAAAACCGTTTATGGGAGCCGCAGCGAGATACTCATTCTGCGAACGGCATTCGGGAATGGAGAAAGCAGTAAGATGAAGCTTGCCGTCTGAACCGACGTGAACACTGGAGGGTGAAATGCTGCCGTGTATAACACCGGCGCCGTGAAGCTTATCGAGAGCTGAAAAGATGCTCTTGAATGCAGAATGAGCCTTCTGCCAGGGCAAAGGCTTTCTGGTCTCCTCGAAATAGGATTTAAGGGTAATACTGTCTGAATATTTGCAGATAGCATAAACAGTACCGTTAAAATCGAGAATATTACGGACCGTAGGAAGCGAAATCTCGCCCTTGACGGAGCCGATAGCCTTCCACATAGAAATAAAGCTCTGTACACACGAGCCGAAAATATCGTCATAGCCGAGCTTTACATTGACTTCACATCCGTCTGCTGCTCTCTCAGCTATTTTGGCAGGGAAAAACTCGTGTACGGAAACGGTCTCCTCTGTCTGAGTATCGATTCCGATATAGGTTATGGAGTCATTTGTCATAGAAATGGCTCTGCCTGAAATATAACGCTCAGCGATAAGTGTACCCTTCGGCAGACAGGGATAATGCTGAACTGACTCCTCGTTATAGTAGCAATGGGGGCAGACAGAAGCATCAATATCGATTTCCTTCATGCAGCCCATACAGTATTTTTTATTTTCAGTCATTGGATTTTCCTCCGAGCTTGTTTTTTAACGTTATGATATTTTATAACATTTTTATAAAAAAGTCAAGAAAACAAATATAGCGCTATTACTCGTAAAATTAAAGAAAGGAGCTATAAAAAACTTTGCTTTTTATACCCCCTTAAGTTTACTGTTAAAAATGTCAATAGCTCTGTCAATCGGAATTACATTATTTTTTCTCTCAAAGAAAGAGCATCTTTAAAATTGAATTTCTTTTCTAAAAAATCACAGATTTTTCCTATCAGCCGGCCATTGATAGCCGCACAGGCAATCGTACCCCATTTCACTCCCACAAAAGAACCGAAAAAGCATAGCGATAAGGCAACGGCGAGCACATAGTTGCAGCAATCATATACCGTTACGGCATATATTCCGACACTTTCAGATGTACGAGATAGACCGGAGCCACAACCATAGACATACCAAAGTTCGCTTTTTCCATAAATGCAGTTCCCAAAGCCAGAACCGCAATTCCGATAAAATATGCTGACTCACTGTAAAAAACTCTTTTTCCTTTCATAAGTACCTCCAAATCAGATAAAGTGTACCGTTTGATACAGAAACGGAAAAAGATATTTTATAAATATAAACTGATGCTGAATAATAGTATCACATCTGCCGTAAAAACGCAATGATACGGTTTCGCTTTTATCGAAGGGCAGCAAGCTTGAGTTGATAATATGCAGACTGACGGCTCAGATAAAAAGATTCCCGTTCTTTCGAACAGGAATCCTTTGGTGCGGGTAACAGGGGTCGAACCTGCACGTCTTGCGACACAAGAACCTAAATCTTGCGTGTATGCCAATTTCACCATACCCGCAAAAATATGTAGACTCAAAAAGAGCCATAACATATCCCGCTCTGCCGGAAATGATGTGTATAACCTGCTCAAAAGCAGGGTGGTGATAGCGAGTCAGGTTCACGCTCCCTTCGTCCGCCCGAAAGCGGGAGGTCTGCAATCCGCTGACAAAGCATCTCTCCGTTTAGTTACGTGTTGGGTTATAACTATCATAATTATCGAACAAAGCAGGATATTATTATTCTATTCAGTTTATCCGGATTTATTCAGCAGTATCCTCTGCTTCGTATTTTTCGATGAGTCTGTCCTCGATGATGTTACCGATTTCGTTAAATTCCTTTTCATCCTCGATCTGAACGAGATAGGTTTCTCCGTCCTCTTCGATTACCTTAAGGATAAGCACCTCGCCGTCATCATCAAGTATTTCCGTCTCATCGTCATATACGGGAAGAAGAGCAACATAGCGGTTGCCATCCTCAGTTTCGACTCTGTCGATTTCCTCAAACAGATGCTCTACACCGTCATCGTCAATAACGGTTACAATATCTTCCATATAAAGCTCTTCGTCTTTATTCATAAAAAACACCTCACTGAATTAACTGTCTATATTTTAATATTTTACTCGGTCAATGTCAATATTCAAAGGGAATTTTCTATATTTTTTCTTCGGTAAAGCCGTTTTTAGTAAGATGCCACACACTGTCAATGCCGCATTCCTTACAGTATTTTTTAGCTTCATCAAACATATAATCAAGAGCCTGCGTACAGTGTGCATCACTCGACACCGTAACTCTTACCCCTCTCTCCCCTATTCTTTTAAGGATAAAGGCGGCCGGATAAGGAGTCTCATTACCGCAGCGGAACATAGCTCCCGTGTTAACCTCAAAAACTATGTCGGGCTTATTATCAATAATGTAATCCACCCATCTGAGGGCACTTTTCTGATAATCAGGGTTATTCTCGTCGAAAAGCAGGAAGTTCTTATTGAATTTCGTTATAAGATCATAATGACCTACCACATCTGTTTTCTCTGAAACAACCAAGTTGGCAAGAGTTCTGAAATACTCCTCTGCCATTTCGTTCCAATCACCGTTATATACAGTGTTGACTGCCTCGGTAAGCTCTTCGGCAGTATAGTCAATGGCATAAATTCTATCTTTGCCGTGTATCTGATGTACCGAGGAAAGAACATAGTCGAAACCGTAGTCCTTATTCAGCTCATAATCCGAATCAAGCTCTATTCCGCAGAGAATTTCTATTCTGTCTGCATATTCATCCTTAAGTGCTCTGATTTCAGCATAATATTTATCAAGATTATCCTGTGTCATAGCCCATCCACTGACAAAATTCATAGGAATATGCCCCGAAAAGCCGAGTGTGGTAAAACCCTTTCCGATGGCTGCCTCTATCATTTCACGGGCAGTATTTTTGCCGTCGCAGTAATCAGTGTGAGTATGACAGTTTGTTTTTAAAATACCCATACAATCAACCTTTTCAACCAACAATCCCTGCCGATAAGCAGGGATTGAAATTTTTATGATTTGTTAGCAGTCTTATTCCATTTTTTCATCTGCTTTTTATGATGCTTCTTTTCCCTGCGAGTCATCTGATAGTCGAATTTTCTGCCGCTTACTCTGTCGTAAAGAGCAGTTTCAAGCTTAGCATAATCCTCCTCATTGCTCTGTGAAGCAGCGAGAATAATGAGTCCGTTATCCTCAGGAAGAGTCACTACGGATGCACCTGCAGTATCGATTTCATACATAAAGAAGTAAATCTGAGCAGCTACATTATCACCCTGCGGAGAATGAGTGTGGGTATACTCTATGGCAAGTCTGTCAGTTTTTATATTCGCAACCTCTGCAAGGTTATAGAGGTCCCATTTACCGATTCTTTCATTGATTGACTGAACCTTCACGGGAACCGTCGCATCGTCAACCTTGAATTCGTAAACCTTGTCTCCGTAAAGTGAAGCACCTACGAAATAAAGCTTTTTGCCGTAGACATTAATCTGCTGACCTGCGCAGATAAGAGCGTTATTACCCTCGCCCCAGATGTCTCCTGTTTCGAATTTAACACCGGCGCACTCGATTGTTTTGGGAACAAGCTCACCGGGAATTGAAACATTGACTGTGGGAATGGCGGTAGTATCTCTGTTATGGTTAAAGGTCACTACATCAATATTATAGGGAAGCTCAATCTTTGAAGCGGCCTTCTTATCTGCAACCTTGCAGCTCTTAAGAGTAATAGCAAAGCTCTTTACCTCATAGGGATCAAGGTCGAATACGAGCTTTCCGTCCACGACGGTAGCAGGACCGATATCTTCTTCCATACCGTTAACTGCCTTAGCGGTGGCGATACCCTTACCGAGAGTAAACTCTACGCCTCTTACTCTCTTGTTAGCGCCCTCGTTAAATCTTACGATGATGCAGTCGTCAGCCTCTGATTTTTTAATAGCACGGAGGATAACATCCTTATCATTGATAGCACCGAAGGAATATTCGCCGGCAATAGCACCGGTGTGGTTATTGGTCACGAAAACAGTAAGGGGCTGATTGAAGAAGCGGGCATTAAGCTGAGTGCCGTTGTCATATTCACCCTTGTGAGAATAAATAGCATAGCCGTATCTGTTCAGACCGAAGTCCATCATACCCTGAACACTGTCGTGTCTGTAATACTGCTTGGGTGTGTGAAGAACTGTCAGACGAAGGCTCTTTTCATCCTTCATTATCCAGCCGTATTTCGAGTCACTGAATACGGAAACACCGTAAACGCCTGACTTGTCGGTAATATCTGCCCATTTCTGTGCAGGCACCTCATAAAGCTTTTTGTTTGCCTTTTCTCTTTTGATGGCACCGAGGCCGAGGTCAAAGGTAGCCTTTTTATTTGATACATTGAAGTAGAAGCCGTTATGAAGTGTTCTTCTGAATTCTCTCCATTCCACCTCATTACGTACTGTCACGTAAGGACAGCCTGCTACAAGAGAAACATAATATGTAAAGAATGATCTGTTTACCTTCTGCTCCACCTTAAGAGTTACTCTTACGGGACCTTTTTCGATAAGAGTGCATTTGCCCTTGCCTGCAAACTCCCACGGATATTTGCAAACCTCTTTATATCTTAACTCCCAAGCAGCATACTCACCGGCACCGTCATATTTATTAAGCTCAAATCTGATGGGCTTTTTGAGGATTTCAGTGTCATCGAGTGTCTTGTCAATGATGGAAGAAATGTCACCGTCGGAATTAACCGTTACGATATATTTGAAGTTTTCGATTGAACGGCCTGAGCAGCGAAGTCCCGTATTGATTTTACAGGGTACATCGCTTTCTACGATATCAAGCACCTTAAAGCCGAGAGCGGGAATGTAATCTGCCACACTGACGGACATTTTGCCGTCCTTGATGTAATTTACCTGAGAGGGAATCTCTTTACCGTTTTTATCGAATACACGGACATATTCCTTTTCGCCCGCATCGATTATAATGTCAACATCGCCCATTCTGCCGTGCTCAATCGTATTGTTTATGACGATGGCAGTGCCCTTTGTCCATGAGGTGTCCATTTTTTTGATTATTTCGGATGCAGCACCCTCGTAAGCGTTTGTAAGCTGATTTGCACTGAGAACATAATCGTTCCATGAGCGCTGATATACTCTCTCTACGGATGTGCCCGTGATATCGTCGTGGAAGGTGTGAGCGAGAGTTCTTTTCCAGCCCTTGTCGATTTCAGTTCTGGGATATTCGGCACCTACGAGAGCCTCTGCAGCGACGGCCATACGCTCTGCCATATCTGCAATTTCCTCGTTGCGGCGGTTAAATCTTTTACCGAAGGAACGGGAAACATAGGAGCCTACACCGTGGTCGGTCATAAGAAGCTCGTTTTCCCATTTGGGAAGCTTTTCGATTTCAGCCTGTGAAAGAGAAGAAATGTCGTCAAAGAACTGTGAGGGAGAGGAAGAAAGAACCTTGATATCCGACGAATCGTTGCTTCTGATTTCCTCGCAAACAGTTTTTACTGAACGCTCCTTCGGAGCGCCGCCCACATCACCTACACCGTGATAGGCAAAGGTAACGGGAAGGTCATATTCTTTGATGTTTTTGTCGAGCTTTTTGGTAAGGCCGGCGTTTGAGCGTACCTTTTTAAATGTAGTGCAGTATGATTTGGCATTAAGAGAAGCGAGAGCATATTTACCGTTTACACCGTACCAACGGCCGATGTCAAAGGGAATACCGTAGGCACTGCCCCATGAAAGCTTCTGGGTAGAAAAGCCCTTGATGCCTGCGTGCTCGATAATGGAGGGAAGAGCCCAACCGAAGCCGAAGCAGTCAGGCAGGAAAATATCATTGCTCTTTTTACCGAACTTCTTTTCGAAATATTTGTTACCGTAGAGAATGTTTCTGAAAAGAGCCTCCGGTGAGGGTACGTTAACATCACCGTTTTCAAAGCTGCTGCCGGTGACATTCCATCTGCCCTCGTCGATGTATTTTCTGAGCTGCTCGAATTTTTCGGGATAGTATTCCTCCATAAGCTCATACCTGTAGGAGCCCTCAAAGTTAAACTGATACTCGGGATACTGCTCGAAATGTTTGAAATTTTCGTCAAGAGTGGCAGGGATGCACACTTTGATTACATGCTCAAAATCCCAGTTCCACACTGTGTCGAGATGTGCCGTAGCAATGGTATAGATTTTTTTGTCCTTGTTCATAATGCACCTCATATAAGAGTTTTTTTATTTATGCGTTAAATAACGCCGGATTACATAATTATTTTCTCGCCGTGGCAAAAATGTAGATATTACCCGCTGCATACAATACCGCTGCAATTATATTTACATTGCCGAGAGTATTCCAGACAGTGTCACCGAGAGGGGCGACAAAGCCCAGAGAAAGTTGGTCAAAAAACATAGCTGCCGATGTGGCACACACGAAAACCGAAAGAACGGCCGAAACGATAAAGATAACAAGCTGAACTACGGAATTTTTAACGAGTGCCTTATCGGTCAGACCGCCGACAATGTATGCGACAGCCGCAACAAGAGCACACACGGGAGAAAGGGCAAGAAGATACAAGGCATCCTTGCCTGAATGCTCGATACTGTTTGCGATGTCGGAAACGGGAACAAACTTATACATAAAAACACTCACTGCAAGCAGTACAAGACCGAGAATAGCCGTCACCATATATGCCGCACCGCAATTTTGCTTAACATGTTCCTTTGAAACGCTGCTCATATTTTCACCTCTTTACATAATTCTCCTATTATTTGTTTATTTTACCATAAGAGCAATACATTTTCAACAATTTAATAAATTTATTTTTTAAAAAATTATAAAAATATACCTCATCCGACTCGGGATGAGGCATATAAATCAGTCATTGTTTTCATTTTCACAGGCTGCTTCTTCATCGGCTGCAGCAGCTTCGGGGAGAGCTTCGCCCTCCATAAGTCTGATGAAGGTTTCACCGTCCACCTTTTCGTGAACGATAAGATACTCAGCCACAACAGTAAGCTTATCAAGATTTCCTTCGATGATGCTATGGCATTTTTTATAGGAGTCAAGAATGATTTTCTTAACCTCTGCATCAATATCGGAGGCTATCTGCTCTGAATAGTTTCTGACATTACTGTAATCCTTACCGAGGAATACCTCGTGATTTGATGAGCCGTACATAATGGGGCCGAGCTCATCGCTCATTCCGTAGCGGGTAACCATACCCCTTGCTATGTCTGTCGCTCTTTCGATATCGTTTGAAGCACCGGTGGAAATGTCACCGATAACCACCTTTTCAGCTACACGTCCGCCGAGAAGAACTACTATATCGTCAAGCATATCCGTCTTTGAACGGTAGCTTCTGTCCTCTGAGGGAAGACTCATGGTAAAGCCGCCTGCCATACCAGTGGGAACGATAGAAATCTGATGAACGGGATCCTGTCCGGGAGTAAAATAAGTAGCCAGAGCGTGACCTGCCTCGTGATAAGCGGTGAGTCTTTTTTCCTTGTCGCTCATCTTACGGGATTTCTTTTCGGTACCGACCACACATTTGATGGTTGCCTCTTCAATTTCAACCATAGTGATAGCCTTTTTGTTTCTTTTGGCAGCGAGAAGAGCGGCCTCGTTAAGAAGATTTTCGAGGTCTGCACCCGTAAAGCCCGCAGTGGACTGAGCGATAACCTTAAGGTCAACATCAGGTGCGAGAGGCTTGTTTTTGGCGTGAACCTTAAGAATTTCTTCTCTGCCCTTTACATCGGGAACACCAACTGTCAGCTGACGGTCAAATCTGCCCGGTCTGAGAAGAGCGGGATCGAGAATGTCAGGTCTGTTTGTGGCGGCGATAATGATAACACCCTCATTGGCACCGAAGCCGTCCATTTCGATAAGAAGCTGATTAAGCGTCTGCTCTCTTTCATCGTGTCCGCCGCCCATACCTGCACCTCTGTGGCGACCTACGGCATCGATTTCGTCGATGAAAAGTATAGACGGAGAGTTCTTTTTAGCCTGGTCAAAAAGGTCTCTGACTCGGGAAGCACCTACACCGACATACATTTCGACGAAATCGGAGCCCGAAATAGAGAAGAATGGTACTCCGGCTTCACCTGCCACTGCACGTGCCAGAAGGGTTTTACCTGTACCCGGAGGGCCTACGAGAAGCACACCCTTGGGGATTCTGGCGCCCAGCTGATTAAATTTCTCGGGCGAGCGGAGAAATTCGACTATTTCCTCGAGCTCTGCCTTCTCTTCGTCAGCACCTGCCACATCCTTGAAGGTTGTCTTTCTCTTTTCATCCTTGCCCAGCTTTACTCTTGCCTTACCGAAGGAAAGGGTACGGTTATTCTCGTTCATTATATTCTGTCCCATTTTACGGTAGAAATAAAGCATAACCGCTACCAGAGCTATACTGAGAAGAGTCATCGGGAGCATGCTTGCCCACCAGGAATTACCCGAGCCTCTTATATAGTCATATTTTATGGGAGTCTCAGAGCTGAGATTGTACTCCGTAACATAATCGTGTACGTCCTTAAGGAAGATGTCTACATTAGGTACGGTGTAGTTTACATACTCTTCACTGCTTTTAAGAGAGTATTTGAGCGCACCGCTGGAAAGATTCAGAGCGAACTCATCTACTTCACCCGTGCGGAAAAGCTGAACTATCTGATAGTACTGAGGTTTTTCTGTTTTATTGCCTTCTCCGGTAAAATAAGCGAGGGAAATCACCAGAAATACGGGGATAATGATATAGAGCAGGTTCCCCCATTTCTGATTTCCCGCCTTCACCGGCTTATTATTATTTGTTTCCAATATATAATCACTCCTTATTTCGTGTACACTTCCGGCTTAAGAATGCCGACAAAGGGTAGGTTTCTGTAAAACTCATTATAATCGAGACCGTAGCCCACCACGAAAGCATCGGGCACGCATTTACCGGTATATTTGAGCTTAAGCTTAACATTAGGATCTCTTCTTTCGGGCTTATCGAGAAGAGAGCAGCAGGCTACACTTCTGGGATTTCTTCCCTCGAGAACCATCATAAGCTTTTCGAGAGTTTTACCGCTGTCAAATATATCCTCGATTACAAGAATATCATACTCCGAAATGTCATAGGTTATGTCCTTGGTGATATTTACCACGCCCGCAGTGGAGGTGCTTGAGCCGTAATAGCTTTTAGCTGACATAAAGTCAATTTTGCAGGGAATGGTGATTTCCTTCATAAGGTCGGACATAAAGCAGACAGAGCCTTTGAGAACGCAAATAAGAAGAAGATTTTTTCCCTTGTAATCCTCATTTATCTGTGCTGCAATCCTCTTTACGATTTCCTTTATCTCCTGTTCGGGAACAAGAATTTCCTGAATGTCCTTAAGCATAATCTATCCTTCCTTTTTTATTGCTGTAAAATTTTTACTGCTTTCTGTGGGCAGATAGTGTAAATTTACACCCACACCCTCAACCCAAATTATATTTTCACCGTCACGAAGCACGGCAATTTTATCTCTTTCGTCTGCTGGTATCTTCATTTCGTTGAAAAGCTTTTTAAGGGTTTTACTTATCCCCCTTTTTCCGAAGAAAAACCTGTCTCCTTCTTTTCTGGACGAAAGGATAAGCTCTCCCGTAACCTTGTCCCCGTCAAAAGCATCGGCATTTCCGCCATCTTTTACGGTGCTGAAAACTCTGTAGCATCCGTAGGGACTATCGGCTTTACCGCCGTCAAAGGGAACGCACCAAAAGCCACCGCTTTTTTTGTTTTCGGAAAAAGAGAGCAGACCGTTCTTTACCGTCGCATACATACCGGCAGATATTTCCACCTTACCGCCTCTGTTTTCTATGATAGAATTTACAAGGTCGGTATGTACATATTCAGGTTGCTTGCTCATTTTTTCGTTCAGCAGAGTAAGAATGGCTCTCTTTCTGAGAGCGGGATGAGCCGAAGCCAAGGTCTGTGCATCATATCCTCCGTCTGTGGCCGCAGCCGCTATCAGCTGAAGGGCAGAGCTTTCGATAAAGTCATTTTCCTCACTGAGAACAGAGCAGGCACGTGATATGTTTTTAACACAGGAGGCGTTTACCCTGCTGAAGGACGGGATTATGTTATGTCTTATATAATTACGGGTATAATCATCCGTGAGATTGGTACTGTCGGTAACGTAAGGTATACCCTCTTTTTTACAGTAGGCCTCTATTTCCTCACGTGTGCAGTCAATAAGCGGTCTGATTATATCGGGCTCCCTTTTTACCGGAATGCCGCACAGACCTTTTATTCCAGTTCCCCGAAGAAGATTATAAACCGTCGTTTCGACACTGTCCGAAAGAGAATGTGCCACCGCTACCGCATCGCAGCCGGACTCGCCGAAGCATTTGTAGCGGACACGTCTTCCGCATTCCTCGGTGCCGATACCGAGCTCAGCCGACAGAGAGGCGACATTTACGGAATGAACCGTAAGCTCAATCCCCTTTTCACGGCAATAATCTCTGACGAGGGCTTCGTCTCTGAGAGCTTCTTCGCCTCGCAGATTATGATTAATATGCACTGCTTTAAGGATTATACCGTATTTATCCTTTAATGAACTTAAAATATGCAGAAGGCACATAGAATCTGCACCGCCGGAAGCACCGACCGCAACAGAGCTGACACCTTCGAGCAAACGATGTTTTTCAATCGTATCAATAACCTTACATATCATTTCTGATAGTCTCCAGATTTGAGAACAATGTGTAGTCACCGTTCCATGCCACCTTAACGGTAGTAGTGGGGCCGTGACGGTTTTTAGCGATGATGAATTCCGCTTCATTTACGGCAGGACTTTCCATTTCGGTGGGGCCGTCATCTTTTTCCGTAGCATAATATTCATCTCTGTAAAGCATTATAACAATGTCGGCATCCTGCTCAATAGAGCCCGATTCACGAAGGTCAGAAAGCTGAGGCTTATGCGATTTACCTCTGCCCTCTGTGGTACGTGCCAGCTGAGCCAGAACAACGACAGGAATATTCAGATCTTTAGCCATAAGCTTAAGATTTCGTGTGATTTCCGAAACCTCCTGAACACGGCTTTCTACCCTCGTACCGCTTTTCATAAGCTGAAGATAATCGACGAAAACCGCATCTACATCTCGCAATCTTCTTATTCTTGACTTCATTTCCGACACGGTCATATTTGATGTATCGTCGAAATAAAGCTCACAGTTACTCAGCAGAGCCGTGGCAGTGGCAAGCTTAGCCCATTCGTCACCGGAAATGTTGCCCGTTCTCATTTTAGTGCTTTCTACTCTGGCTTCGGTAGAGAGAACTCTCTGAGCGAGCTGCTCCTTCGTCATTTCCAGAGAGAAGAACAGAACCTTCTTTTTGCCCATCATGGCAGTATTTCGCGCAAGATTAAGAGCGAGACTTGTTTTACCCATAGCGGGACGGGCGCCGATAATCAGCAGGTCAGAGCGGTTAAGACCTGTAATCGCCTTATCAAGGTCAGTAAAGCCTGTGGTATAGCCCTTATATTTGTCTCTGTCTGCCGAGCTCAGCTTCTGAAGCTTATCGTAAACCTCATTAACGATGATATCACCGATTTTGGTGGGGCCTTTGGAAACTCTGCCCTGTCTGATGTCGTAAATCTGCTGCTCAGCAGATTCGAGCAGAGTATCGGCAGGCTCAGTGGACGAGGCGGCCTCATCGATAATTCGCTTTGAAACATTTATAAGTGAGCGGATATGATATTTTTCACGGATTATTACGGAATATTCCTCCACGTTTTCCGTAGAAGGAACCACCTGTGTAAGCTGCAAAAGATACTGCTTTCCGCCTGCATCGTCATAGACCTTTTCTTTTTTAAGCTTTTCGAGAACGATGAGCGGATCAATTTTTCCTCCGAGAGCATCTATCTCCTGCATAACAGTAAAAATAGCTCTATGCTGAGGCAGGTAGAAATAATCCGGTTTTACTATAATAAGAACCTGTGTGATGCAGGCAGGATCAATCAGGATGGAGCCTAATACTGCCTGTTCGGCTTCAAGGGAATAAGGCATATTTATATCATCAAAGGATGAATATGAACTATACTGTTCCGCAGCCATTATTTTCACCTCATTTACTTTTTACTGATTCCGGATTATTCGCCGACCATTACAAAGAGTTTGGCGGAAATGCCCTGATAAAGCTTTACTTCAAACTCATAAGTACCGAACTGCTTTATGTCATCAACGACAATCTTTCTTTTGTCAACCTTGATTCCGAAATCCGCAGCAAGCTTTTCTGCGATTTCCTTGCTGGTTACGGAACCGAACAGCTTTCCGTTCTGACCTGCCTTGGCAGTAAGACGGAGAGTTTTACCCGAAATTTCCTCTGCGTTCTTTTTGGCTGCAGCGGTTTCGGTAGCAATTCTGTACTTTTCGGCCTGCTCACGGTTTTTAAGCTCAGACATATTCTGGGCATTGGCCTCTACTGCTAGATTTTTAGGGAAAAGGAAATTTCTGGCATAACCGTCAGAAGCGTTTACCAGCTGACCTTTTTTGCCTAAGCCTTTAACATCCTGTTTTAATACAACTTTCATTATATTTTACCTCCGTTATAAATTGTCATAATAATCGTCTATTGCTCTTTTAAGCGTTTTCTCAGCCACTTCCATAGTAATCCGACCGAGCTGACAGGCAGACATAGTCTGATGTCCTCCCCCGCCGAGACTTTCCATAATCAGCTGAACATTTATCTCTCCGTAGGATCTGGCTGAAATATTGACTCCGCCGTTCTGGCTGAAAACTACAAAGGAAGCTTTTATTCCGTCGATATTCAGCATTTCATCAGCCGCCTGAGAGGTAACGAGTCTGATGCCGTCAAACTCATCTTCCACAAATGATATCGCGCAGTTTTTATATTCCTGAGCCATATCGATAATGGAGTTTCTGTTTCTGAAAAGCCCCATATCGTTAGAAAACAGCTTTTTACACTCGACTGTATTGGCACCTCGGGAGCGAAGATATGCCGCAGCCTCAAAGGTACGGACACCCGCTCTGAGAATAAAATTACGTGTGTCAAGCATTATTCCTGACAGAAGAGCCGTAGCCTCAAAGCGTTTTATTACCGGCTCGTTATCCACATACTGGGCTATTTCAGCTACCATCTCAGAGGCTGAGGATGAGCCGGGAAGGTGATAAAACATAACAGTATCTTCCATAAATCCCACGGATTTTCTGTGGTGGTCTATTACCATTACCTTTTTTACCTTGTCTGCGAGCTCGGGACATTCAGTGAAGCTCTGCTTATGTGTATCGGTAATTATAAGAAGGGTATTTTCAGTAACCTCTCCGTCAGCCTCGGACGGATGAAGCAAGCCCGAGGTGCCCTTTTCCTCTTTAAAAAGCTCGAGAAGAGGGCCTGCCAGTGTATTTTTTTCATTTATAACTATATGAACAGGCTTCGAAAAATGCTCTGCTATGCTCATCATACCGATGGAGGAGCCGAGTGAGTCGAAATCGGAGAAGCGATGTCCCATAATGAGCACATTGTCACAGTCCGAAATAATCTCAGCCATAGTTTTAGCGATAAGTCTTGTTCTGACCTTGTTTCTCTTTTCAAAGCCTTCGGAAACACCGCCGTAAAAAACATACTCGGTATCCTTTTTAATGGCCACCTGATCACCGCCACGGCTCTGAGCCATATCCAGTGCCTGTCTGGCAAATTTATTCGCTTCGATGATATCGTCACTTTTACCTACACCTATGGAAAGTGAAATATCTGTGCTTTTGCCCTCGTAAGTAAAGCTGCGCACATCCTGCAGAACAGAAAATTTATCCTTTATCATATTCTGAAGATTTTTTTCCTCAGCGAAAATCAGCATTCGGGCATTGGAAAATTTTCTGCACAGACAACCGTAGGACGAGGCCCAGTCGTCAATCATCTGCTCCGTATAGCTGAAAATGGAGGTGCAATCGCTCTCTTTGAAATTCTGGTAAACCTCATCTGCATTATCGATGACAGTAAGCATAACGGACGGTCGGGAGTCGTAATATTTCTTTTCCGTTTCCTTCAGATCGGTCTGATTGAAAAAATAAATCAGATAAATTATCTCGCCCTCACCGATGTCGATTTCATTAGTAAAAACAGAGAAGTAATTTCCGTGGGAATAAACGGAATAGCCACGCCCCTCCAGCATATCAGAAATATTTTCCTTTTTAAGAAGAGTTTGTATTTTGACATTTCTGGTTTCCTTGGTAATTTTGAAATCGGAAGCGAAGCTACTGTTAAACCAGATAACAGTGCCGTCACTCTCCACGACGACACAGGGCACTGTCAGCTTGTCAAAGGCTTTGCCCGGGCCGAAATTAAGCTCGTCGTAAACCGTGCTGATTTTACTGAGCAATTTGGATTTACGACGGTTATGGTAGCTTATTTTGCCTGCCATAAGGGCACAGACTGCTACGAGACCTATAATACCCGCATTTCTGTTATACAGCAGCACCGCAGCAAAAAAAGCAATACCGGCCACAAAGGATATTATAGACACATCATAGGCTTTCCATAATCTTTTCATATTTTAAATCTCCATAAGAATGGGTAAAATCATAGGACTTCTTTTGGTTCTCTCATACATAAGTCTGGAAATGTCGTCCCTGATTCTGCCTTTTATGGCACCCCAGTCTCTTATATTTTTATCAAAGCAACGCATAATCGTTTCATATGCGGTATCTCTGGCATCGCAGATAAGCTCCTCTGATTCTTTCACGAATACAAAGCCTCTGGATACTACCTCGGGGCCCGAAACGAGCTCACCCGTAACACCGTCAAGAGTGGCAACAACGATAATTATGCCGTCCTCGGCCAGATGCTTACGGTCACGCAGAACCACAGAGCCTACGTCACCTACGCCCGAGCCGTCCACGAATACCTTGCCTGCCGGCACATTAGCCACAGCCTTTATATAATCTTCGCAGATTTCCACCTGAGTACCGTTATCGGCAAGAATAATATTGTTTTTATCGATACCTATGGACATAGCGAGCTCAGCGTGCTTCTGAATATGCTTCTGCTCACCGTGTACGGGAATAAAATATTTCGGCTTTACGATGCTCAGCATAAGCTTAAGCTCTTCACGGCAGGCGTGTCCCGAAACGTGCACGTCGTACATTTTTTCGTAAACCACCTCAGCACCAAGCTTCATAAGCTCGTTTACTACTCTGCCCACAGTCTTTTCGTTGCCCGGAATGGGTGTGGCGGAAATGATAACATAATCATTAGGTCCGATAGCGACCTTTCTGTGGTCGGAAAGAGCCATTCTGGTCAGAGCTGACATAGGCTCACCCTGACTGCCCGTGGTGATAAGAACCACCTGCTCGTCACTGTAGCGGTTTATCATATCGAGCTTTATAAGGATGCCGTCAGGCACCTTAAGATAGCCGAGCTCAGCACTTATGGCCACTACGTTTTCCAGACTTCTGCCCGAAAGTGCGACCTTTCTGCCGAAGCGTTCAGCCACATTGATAATCTGCTGCACACGGTGGATGTTTGAGGCGAAGGTAGCGACGATAATTCTCCTCTTCTGAGCCTTTCTGAAAAGAAGCTCAAAGGAGTCGCCTACCTTTCTTTCGCTTTCGGTATAGCCCGGTCTTTCCGCATTGGTAGAGTCTGCCATCATACACAGAACACCCTCTTTACCGAGCTCGGAAAAGCGTGAAATATCTATCATACCGCCGTCGATGGGAGTAGAGTCGATTTTAAAGTCGCCCGTGTGTACCACGGTGCCGCCCTCACATTTTATGGCGAAGCCTACCGCATCGGGTATGGAATGGTTAACGTGTATAAACTCCACGGTAAAGCCGCCGACCTTAACAGTCTCGCCTGCTTTGACCACATTAAGCTTCGCAGAGCCGAAAAGTCCGTGCTCCTTAAGCTTACATTCGATGAGTCCGTTAGTAAGTCTGGTACTGTAAACGGGTACATTTACATTTCTGAGCAGATAGGCAAGAGAGCCGATATGGTCCTCGTGTCCGTGAGTGATGAAAATACCTCTGACCTTGTCTGCGTTTTTTTCGATATAAGTGAAATCAGGGATTACGAGGTCGATGCCCGGCATATCCTCATCGGGGAAGGCAAGGCCGCAATCGACGAGGATTATATCGTTTTTATATTCAAAAAGAGTAATGTTTTTGCCTACCTCATTAAGGCCGCCGAGAAAGGCAATTCTGACGGGGCTTGCCTTCTTTTTGTTTTTATTCTGTCCTGCATTTTTGCGTCTGGACGGAGCCTCCTGCTGCGTTTTTTTCTTTTTGAAGTTTAAAGGCTTGTTTGATTTATTTTTTACTGCCGTATTTTTAGCGGTGTTATGCTGCTTCTGAGTCTGCTTGGTTTTCTGGTTACTGTTTGTCTTTTGATTTTTTTCGCTCATCTAAACTTGGTTCACTCCTTTGTAAAGTAATTAAAATTTATTTCCGTTCAAATATTTTCGAATTTGACTATAACAACCCATAGTAATGCATTATAAGTTATAATACTATTTTTTCTTTTCTATGTCAAGGAAATAACGACTTTTTGCGCCGATTATCTTAGAAAGCATAAAATAAGCATCTTGACAAACCCTATCAAAAAAAAGTAAAATAAAGGAAACTGTTTCGAAAGGAAGTTTTCACATGAATATCAGCTCTTTATTCAGTAAGGTAAAAAAATTACTTTTACGCATACGAAGCAGGCTTATCACAGAATATACGATTATGTATCTTTACCCCTCAATATACAGAAAATACTCTGAAAAAGCTTTAGATGCCGACAAGGTTATATTTATAGAGTCCCGCCTCGATAAGCTTTCAAACAGCTTTCAGGTGCTTTATCAAAGGCTCGGAAAAGAAACAGACTACAAGCTGAAAATTCATTTTTTAAGAAAAACCTTCGTCTCAAACAGAGAGTATATAAATAACTGTAAAGAGCTTATCAGAGATATGGCCACTGCTAAATATGTTTTTATGGATGAGGCCACGCATATTCTGGGCAGAATACAGTTAAGAAACGAAACAGAGCTCGTTCAGCTATGGCACGGCTGCGGTGCTTTCAAAAAATTCGGATACAGTGCAGCAGACGGAAAATTCGGTGCCTCCCGCAGAGCTAAAGAAAGATACCCAGTGCACACCAACTACACCCTCGCTACTGTCAGCAGTAAGGAGGTAATCCCCCACTTCGAAAACGCTATGAATTCACAGGGTAAGGGAACGGTACAAGCCACCGGTGTAAGCAGAACCGATATATTTTACGATGAAGAATTTATCGCCGCTGCCTTCAGAAAGCTTTATTCGGCTCTTCCCGAGGCTGAAAACAAAAAAATAATACTTTATGCACCTACATTCAGAGGAAATGTAGAAGCGGCTGCCGCCCCCGACAGATTGGATACGGAAGCGATGGAAAAGGCTCTCGGTGACAGATATATTCTTCTCATCAAGCATCACCCCCTCGTAAGAAGGCGTCCCGAGGTCAAGGGTAGTAGCTTTGCTTTCGACTTTTCGGATGCGATGTCTGTGGAGGAGCTTCTGTGTGTGAGTGATATCTGCATTTCAGACTATTCCTCACTCATATTCGAATATTCGCTTTTCGAAAGGCCTATGATATTTTTCGCTTATGACCTTAAGGAATATTTCGATAGCAGAGGCTTTTACTATGATTACGATGAGCTTACACCCGGTCCTGTTTTCAAATCAACCAAGGAAATTACAGACTATATCGACAATATAGAAAATAATTTTGATGTAAATACCGTAAAAAGCTTCCGTGAGAAGTTTATGAGTGCCTGCGACGGCAAAGCCACCGACCGCATCATAGACAAGGTTTTCGGCGAAGAATACGGGAAACACCTCCGACGTTGATTTTAAATCTTGACAAAATGCGGTTTTTATGTACAATATACTGAGTATTTCGCATAACCTAATATGAAAGGATGTTCTATATGGGAATTAAAAGTGCCCTTCAGAAAACTTTTCTTTATACCGTCTATCTTTTCTTTGTTAAATACATAAGGAAGACAAAGAGGCTGATCAAAAAGAAAACCAAAAGCTTCATAAAGAGAATAAGGAAATTTTTCAGAGGCAAATATAACAGAATTTATACAGAATACGTTATAGCTCACCTCTATCCCTCGATTTATAAAAAGTATTCTAAGCTTCCGGTAGATGAAAAAAAGGTAGTTTTCGTAGAAATAAGACTTCCGAAGCTTACAAACAGCTTCCAGCTTATGTACGACAATCTTTATGCCAATACAGACTTCGATATTCACTGTCATTTCCTCAGAAACACCTTCGTAACCAGAAAAGAGTACCGCGAAAGATGTAAGGCTATGATTCGTGACATCGCTACGGCAAAGTATGTCTTCTTCGATGAAGCCACAAACGTCACCGGCAGATTCGTTACGAGACCTGAGACCGTCATAACTCAGCTTTGGCACGGCTGCGGTGCGTTTAAAAAGTTCGGCTTCAGCACCGCCGACGCTATTTTCGGTGCATCAAGAAAGGATATGGAAAGATATCCCTTTAACAGAAACTACACCCACGTTACCGTCAGCAGCCCCGAGGTTATCTGGGCCTATGAGGAGGCTATGCAGTATTCTCACGAAAGCGGTGTGGTTAAGGCTCTCGGCAGCAGCCGTACAGACATTTTCTACGATAAGGAATTCATCAGTAAATCCTTTGATATTCTTTATGAGCGCTTCCCGTCTGCAAAGGGTAAAAAGGTAATCCTTTACGCCCCCACCTTCCGTGGCAGAGTGGCCAAGGCTAAATCGCCCAATGTTCTGGACCTCAATATGCTTTACGAGGCACTGGGAGATGAATATGTGGTTATAATGAAGCATCATCCTCTGGTAAGAAAAAGACCTCAGATACCCGAAGAGCTTGTCGGCTCTTTTGCGGTAGACTTCACGGATGATATGAGCATCGAATCACTTCTCTGTGTAAGTGATATCTGCATTTCAGACTATTCCTCTCTGATTTTCGAATACTCCCTTTTCGAAAGACCGATGATTTTCCTCGCACACGATCTGGAAAATTTCTTTGACTGGAGAGGCTTCTACTATGATTATGACGAGCTTACTCCCGGTCCGATAGTCTCAACCAACGAAGAAATAATCGATTATATCAAAAACATCGAAAACAACTTCGATAAGCAGGAGGTTATAGATTTCAGAAACAAATTTATGAGTGCCTGCGACGGAAATGCCACACAGAGAATTATCGACACGGCGATGGGTGATGACTACTGCAGATTCAGAAAAGCCACTCCCCTTCCCAAGGACGATTACCATCTCATCCCCAGTGCTGACGATTTCGAGGAGCTTTTGAAAAAGATATAAAATAAACAGAACTTCGCCGATATCACATAAGGAAATATTTCTTTATGTGACGTCGGCGTTTTGCATAGGTCTGCTTTTTTATTCCTTTAAACATTGACAATTCAGACTGTTTCCTATATAATTAATCGGAAAGACAGTTTATTTTTTCTGTCTTAAAATATTACAGAGGTGAAACAAAATGATATATGCAGTCATCGCCGCAGGCGGTATCGGAAGCAGAATGGGCAACGTAGAAAAGCCGAAGCAGTATATTACTCTCAAGGACAAGCCCATCATCGCACATACTGTAGAAAAATTTTATGTGAACGACTGTTTCAAAAAGATAATTATTCTCTGCCCCGAGCAGTGGGTAAATCACACCAAATCTATCCTCAAAAAGCATCTTCCCGAGGATGACCGTGTAATAGTTCTGCAGGGCGGAAGCACCAGAAACGAAACCATTATGAACGCTGTCAGATACATCGAGGAAGCCGACGGTCTCGACGATGAAACCATCATCGTTACACACGATGCAGTCAGACCTTTCGTTTCTGCCAGAATCATTACTGAAAACATCGAAGCTGCTCTTAAGTACGGCGCTACGGATACTGTCGTTCCCGCTACAGATACTATAGTAGAAAGTCAGAACGGTACCGTAATCAGCAATATCCCCGACAGAAGCAAGCTTTATCAGGGACAGACTCCTCAGGCCTTCAAGGCAAAGCTTCTCAAGGATTTATATTACAGTCTTACGGAGGAAGAAAAAGACATTCTCACCGATGCCTGTAAGATTTTCAGCATGAAGGGCTATGATGTGCATCTTATCGACGGTGAGGTTCACAACATCAAAATCACCTATCCGTACGATCTGAGAGTAGCAAAAGCTCTTTTAGACGAAGAAATCAAGTAATTCTGAAAGGATAAATAAATGCTTAACACAGTATTCAGATTAACTCAGCCGAGAAAAATCGAAATCGCATTCAGCGAAATAGATATTTTCAGCGGTAATATAATAGTAAGGCCTACCTATCTTTCTATCTGTAATGCAGACCAGAGATATTTTCAGGGCACCCGTGATCCCAAAGCCTTGGCAGAAAAGCTGCCTATGGCTCTCATTCACGAGGCAGTGGGTGAAGTGGTTTACTCCCCCGATGAAAATTTCAAGCCCGGTGATTTTGTGGTAATGATTCCGAACACACCCGTGGAAACAGATGAAATTATCGCTGAAAACTATCTCCGTTCCAGCAAATTCAGAGCAAGCGGCTTCGACGGCTTTATGCAGGAATATGTTTCAATCAGCGCAGACAGACTCGTAAAGCTGCCCGCTGACATCAACCCTGCCGTGGCTTCATTTACGGAAATCGTTTCTGTAAGTGTTCACGCTATCAGACGCTTTATGAGATTTTCTCACGAAAGAAGAGAAACCATCGGTGTTTGGGGTGACGGAAATCTCAGCTATATCACCTGTGTTTTCCTGAGAAAATTCTTTCCCGATGCTAAAATTTATGTTTTCGGTGTCGTACCCAAAAAGCTCGCTGATTTCACTTTCGTAGACGAAACCTATCTCACCACGGAAATTCCTGCAGATATGAAATTCGACCACGCTTTCGAATGTGTAGGCGGAAACGGTTCACAGGTAGCCATCAATCAGATTATCGACTACATTAAGCCAGAAGGCACCATTTCGATTTTAGGTGTAAGCGAATATCCCGTTCCCATCAATACCAGAATGGTTCTCGAAAAAGGTCTTCGTATCTTCGGCAGCAGCAGAAGCGGCCGTGACGATTTTGTAAAGACAGTAGAAATGTACAGAGAGCATCCCGACATAGTGGAATATCTCAGTCATATGGTAGGCTATGTAAAGCCCGTCAGAAGCATCAAGGATATGATGGAGGCCTTCGACCTGGATATTAACAAATCATTCGGTAAAACCGTAATGAAATGGGAAAAGTAAAAAACATAAATCAATCCCTCGGCATCACTGCCGAGGGATTGATTTATTCAGAATTAAAGTCCTGTCTTTTCTCTGATATAGTTTCTGGCTAAAACCGCATATTCATAAGGATTGGCAATAGCGGGATCCTGCTCTGCTTCTACCACAACCCAGCCTTCGTAGCCTGCTTCATCGAGAACATCGAAAACAGGTGTGAAGTCGAAGTCGCCGTCACCGGGAACAGTGAAGGAGCCTGCACGTACAGAGTCGAGGAAGCTGTAGCCCTTTGTCTTGGCATCCTCAATAACATTTTTACGGATGCTCTTAAGGTGAACGTGCTTTACTCTGTGCACATATTTTTTAAGCACACCGATTACATCCTCACCGCTGAATGAAAGATGACCTGTGTCGAAGAGAAGGTAAACAAGATCCGGATCAGTGATTTCCATAAGCTTGTCGATTTCTTCAGCAGTCTGAACACCGGTTCCCATATGATGATGAACGGTGAAATACATACCCTTTTCTTTGGCAAGTCTGCCCATTTCATTGAAGCCCTTGGCTATAAGCTCCCACTGCTCATCAGTGTAAACAGGCTTTTCACCGAAGATGCTTACATCCTTACCCTGAATACTGTTTCCCTGCTCGGAAGCACCGATAACCTTTGCTCCGAGAGCGTGAAGGAAATCTCTATGCTTTATAAAAGCCTCAATAGTAGCCTCATAGCCTTCGGAAAGAAGGAGTGAGGAGAACCATGCGTTACAGATTCTCATACCTCGTACATCCAGCTTATGCTTAAGAGTTTCTACGTCCTTGGGATATTTGTTACCGATTTCACTTCCGGTAAAGCCTGCGAGTGCCATTTCACTTACGCACTGCTCAAAGGTATTTTCCGCACCGAGGTCGGGCATATCATCGTTTGTCCAGGCGATAGGTGCTATGGCAAGATTTACTTTTTCTTTATTAAGCATAATTATTTCTCCTTTTGATTAATATAAACGAGCCTTTTCTATATTGGCCTTCATATCCTCGTAGCATTCGTGAACTCTTTCGCTTTCGGAAACCTCAGCAACGCCTACTCTCCACCATGAATCATAGCCGTCTGTCATTGACTTGTGTGCTACCTTGATGTCAAAAAGTGTAGGTACGGTCTGCTTTTCAGCATCCTTGAGAGCTGCATAAAGCTCTTCGTCCGTAGTGATTCTGTAAGCCTTGCAGCCGTAGCCCTCGGCGATTTTAGCATAGTCGGTAAAGATTACCTCACCGTCGAGAAGTCCGCTATCGGTTCTTCTGGTAAATCTGGTACCGAAGGTGTCTGTACCCTGACCGTTCTGGAGGTTTTCGATACAGCCCCAGCCGCTATTGTCAAAGAGCATTATGTTGATTTTTTTGTTTTCCTGAACTGCAGTGTAAAGCTCACTGTGAAGCATAAGGAAGGAACCGTCACCGACCATAGAATATACTTCCTTATCGGGGCAGGCCAGCTTAGCACCTAATGCACCGCAGATTTCGTAGCCCATACAGGAGAAGCCGTACTCTACGTGATAGGTGTAGGGAGCCTTTGACTTCCAGATTCTCTGAAGACAGCCGGGAAGTGAGCCGGATGAGCCGATAACGATAGAATCGTCAGCTATAACCTCGTTGATAACGCCTAAAGCTCTCATCTGTGAAAGCACACCGTCTGATGCGGGAGCATTGTAGCAGCGTGTGATTTCAGCATCAAAAGCGTTTTTGGCTTCCGCAATCTCAGTGGTCCAGCCGGATCTGTAGCCGTCAAGCTTAGCCATAATAGCTTCTGCGGATTTGCCCGCATCGGCAATAACTGCAGTAGAATCCATCTTGAACGCATCAAAGGAGCAGACATTTATGGAAAGCATCTTTACATCGGGATTCTGGAAGCCCCATTTGGAGCAGGTAGTAAAGTCGGTAAGTCTGGTGCCGATAGCGATAACAAGGTCAGCCTTTTTAGCTATGGCGTTCGCAGCTGCACCGCCGGTAACACCGCATCCGCCCAGATTAAGAGGATGTGCATAGGGAATCTGTCCCTTACCTGCCTGAGTTTCACCGATGGGAATGTTATACTTTTCGGCGAAAGCAAGAACCGACTCATAGCTTTCGGAATAGGTAACACCGCCACCGACGATTATCATAGGCTTTTCGGAGCCTTTAATCATTTCGACTGCAGCCTCGATTTCTCTGTCAGTAGGCACTCTTCTGTCCATATACCAGACTCTCTTCTGTAAGAAATAGTCGGGATAATCGAAAGCTTCGGCCTCTACATCCTGCGGCATAGCAATACAAACGGCACCCGTATCTGCGGCATCCGTAAGCACACGCATAGCATTGATGCAGGCAGTCATAAGCTGCTCGGGACGTTCTATTCTGTCCCAATATTTACAAACGGCACGGAATGCATCGTTTGAGGTAGTGGAATAGGAATGCGGCTGCTCTACCTGCTGGAGAACCGGATCGGGCTGACGGCAGGCAAAGGTGTCACCGGGAAGCACAAGAAGAGGAATTCTGTTTGCAGTGGCAGTACCGCAGGCAGTAACCATATTTAGAGCTCCGGGGCCGATAGAGGAGGTGCAGGGAATAATTTTACGTCTGTTATTCTGCTTAGCAAAGGCAATGGCGGCGTGAGCCATACCCTGCTCGTTATGTCCCTGATAATAGGTAAGACTGTGTCCGCCCTGCTCGAGAGCCTGACCTATACCTACTACGCAGCCGTGACCGAAAATACCGAATATTCCGTCAACGAATTTGGTTTCTTTTCCGTCAAAGCTGACATACTGATTATCGAGAAATTTTACAAGAGCCTGAGCCATTGTAAGACGCATAATAATCAATCCTTTCTGATAATTAATCTCTTATTAAACACTTCAAGGAGTGCATTTTACTGCACTCCCAAAGCAAAAATTACATAATTTCGGAAATTTTAACAGGTCTGCCTTCCTTGACAGATTTTTTAGCTGCGAGAGCGACAAGAATAGAATTAAGACCGTCAAGTCCGGTAGTGGGTGTGGGCTTGTCGTTAAGAACTGCATCGACAAACTGAACCATCTCGTCACGGAATGACTGCATATATCTTTCGAGGAAGAAATAAAGAGGCTTATCGGTGGTTACACCGTCAGAGTTCATAACGGTTACGTTTGTCGGTGTGTCGTTGGAAGCCATAGCGGCACCGAGAGAACCGAATACTTCGATTCTCTGGTCATAGCCGTAAGCAGCACGGCGGCTGTTATCGATAACACCGAGAGCACCGTTTTCAAACTTAAGGTTAATGATGGCAGTATCTACGTCGCCTGCTTCACCGATAGCGGGATCCACGAGACAGGTGGCACTGGCATAAACCTCTGTAACATCGCTGCCTGCAAGGAAGCGGGCCATATCGAAATCGTGGATGGTCATATCGAGGAACATACCACCCGATACTGCAGCATACTCTGCCGGAGGAGGCTCGGGATCACGGGAGGTAATCTTGATAAGCTCGAGGTTACCTACCTTACCCTCATTGATAAGAGAGCGTACGTGTGCAAAATTATGATCAAAGCGTCTGTTAAAGCCTACCTGAAGCTTAACGCCTGCCTCTGCCACGGCATCGATAACTGCCTTAACCTTTTCGGGGGTAAGGTCAACGGGCTTTTCGCAGAATACATGCTTGCCTGCCTTGGCTGCTTCGATGGAAATGTCAGCATGGGTGTCTGTAGAAGAGCATACGAGAACTGCGTCGATATCCTTGTCAGCGAGCATTTCTTTGTAGTCGGCATAAACCTTTTCGATGCCGTATTTATCGGCAAGCTCCTGCAAGCCGTTTTTAAATACGTCTGTTATGCCGAGAACCTTTGCAGTAGGCACATTATATGTAATGGACTGAATATGTACCTTACCGATACGGCCGGCACCGATAATACCGATGTTTAACTGTTTCATATTTTTCATCCTCCGTTAATGTGGAAATAGAATTTTGTGCTTTCGGCACCATTCGTCGATAGTATAACACAAAGAACATCCATATTTCAATAAAAAATACAGATGTTCTTTAAATTTTTTTCAATTATTCTGCCGGTTTCATATAAAACTCAAACTCAAGCTCATCCTTAAGATATACTCTGTACTGCTTAAGCGTATTCGGGCCGCAGCTATTTGAGCCTGTACCCCTCATATAACCGTCAATATTGAGGGAAACGAAATCCTCTTTTTTTACATCCTCGATATGTCTCGCCTTTTCCAGCATTTCATTACTGTAGTTATGAGCGCTGAATGAAAACGGCTTTTCGCAGGCACTGAACAGAATGCCCTTGCCCTCACCGTCGGTAAGCTTAACATAACGGCATTCTCCGTGGTTTCCGTTATCCTGAGGTCTGATATAATCCACATTGAGGCCGTCAACGTCAGAGCTATAAATGCCCATTACACTCTGCTCTCTGAAATCAGGAAGATTTTCCAGCTCGCCGAGTCCGTAGTATTCCACATTCTGCAGAGCCTTATCTAGTCTGATATTGACACCGAAGCGAGGCAGCTCCACAGACCTTAAGCGGAATCTGTTTACCTCTATCTCGGATTTTATCATAACCGTGCCGTCGCCATAAATTCTGTACTTAAGCTCAAATTCATAAACCGGCTTATTATTGATACAGAGATTCCATTCGACCTTTACCTTTACCACGTCGCCCTTTTCTCTGCATTTAATCTCTTTAAAAACAGGAGCAGCTGAATCGAAGCCCTGCTTTTTCCAGTCCTTTACTATGTTTCTGTCGTTATCAAGATAGGCACGGTAAATATTTGCCGTGAAGCCCTTTGAGTCCGCAATATACTCTTTTCCGCCCACATTATAGCTCGTGAGTGAGCCGTCCTTTTTAGAAAAGGCGATGCTGCCCTTATCGAACTTGACGACATAGCTATCCTTTGTCTGAGAAACCTCCGGCTTACATTCACGGGAAATTTCGGGCTCAGATATTTTCTCATTCAGAGTTATCTGCTCTTTGGCGATTTGCTCGCCGGACTTATTACTGTAAATAAAAGTGATATGGTAATCCTTATCCGTGCCTGTTTTTTTATGGTTCACGGTTACGGCTTTTCTTTCTGATGGCGGAACCGTAATGTCGATATCTCCGCTGTCGATGACTGCACCGTTTTCTGTAAGCTCGAAGGAAATCTTTATATCCGATGAGTCGGTAAAAGCTCTGGTATTACGGAAAGAATAGGTGTTCTCCCCTTCTCTCTCGCATCTTAAGGGACGGTAAACATTTTTCATTTCGTAGGCACCCGTGTGGGGTGTTCTGTCAGGATAAACGAGACCGTCTACGCAGAAATTATCGTCGTGAATTATTTCTCCGTGATCGCCGCCGTAGGTGTATCTGTATTTGCCGTTTTCGTGGTAAACACTGTGGTCTGCCCATTCCCAGATGCATCCGCCGGTCAGATTTTCATAGATGTAAATAAGCTTCCAGTAATCCTCCAGCGAGCCGGGGCCCACACCCATAGCGTGGCAGTATTCGCAGAGGAAGTGAGGCTTATTCTTATATCTTTTACCGAGCTCGTGCTTTCCGATTTTTTCGAGAAGCTGAGGAATCTGGTACATTTCGGAAATAACATCATAAGAGCCTCTCGGTGTTCTGATGGCACCCTCGTAATGAACGGGAATATCCGAAACCTCCTTAAGTCGGTTGCAGCATTCGTCGTGGTTTTTCCAGCCGCCCGACTCATTACCCAGACTCCACATAGTTACGGAGGGATGGTTCTTATCTCTCTCGTACATTCTCATAACCCTGTCCTCGTAGCGGGGAAGCCAGGCTCTGTCGTTACTGATAATATTACTTCTCAGTGTGGGCCTCAGACTTTTGTCAAACTGTGTGCCGTGAGTTTCGATATCAGCCTCATCGACTACATAAAGACCGTATTCGTCACAGAGAGAAAGTAAAACGGGATCGGGAGGATAATGAGACGTTCTGACAGTGTCAACATTGAGCTTTTTCATCAGAAGAACATCCTTAAGAAGGTCCTCCGCACTCATAACATAGCCTGTTTTTTCGTGGGTATCGTGGTGATTGACACCCTTGAATTTAATAAGTCGGGAGTTAAATAAAAATCTTTCACCGTCTATCTTTACGGTTTTAAAGCCAATATTATGTCTGACACACTGCATAACCGTATCGCCCTGCTTAAGAGAAAGCACCAACGTGTAAAGCTCGGGTGTTTCGGCACTCCAGCGTTTTACATTAAGCACACCGAAATCAATTCTAATCTTGTATGCCGCTGCAGCCTCTCTGACCGCTAAAAGCTCGCCGTCCTTCATAAGCTCGGCGCAGAGTGTTTTACCCTCGAAGTCTCCGCCTAAAACATCCGCATCGACCTCGAGAGAATAGCCCTCATATTTTTCATGGGTAACCGCATGGAAATCAAATATGTATTCGGCAGGGTTTTCCGTCACATACACATCACGGAAAATGCCGTTTTCTCTGAACATATCCTGACATTCGAGATATGTGCCGTTACACCATTTGGAAACGATGGCAAGAAGCTCGTTTTCACCCTCGGTAACGAAATCCTTAAGAGAAAACTCAGCACTGTTATGGCTGCCCTCACTGTAGCCGACATATCTGCCGTTTACATAAAGTGTGAGAGACGAGCAGACACCGAGAAAGGTAATAATCGGATTTGCCGCATCGTTTACGGTGAACTTTTTAAAATAAAGGCCTGCCGACATTTCCTCGGGAGCGTTCGGAAGTGTCATGGGAAATTCATATCTTGTGTTAAGATAACAGGGATTTTCATAGCCTGTTCTCTGCCACGTGGACGGCACCCTTATGTCGTCGAAATTCAGAGTATCCGTGTCGATAACGGCAGGAAGACGTGAAATCTTTTCGTAATATCTGAATTTCCAGTCTCCGGAAAGAACCGTTACTCTGTCGCTGGAATATCTTTCCGTAAGAGCGGTCTGCGCGAGCAGCTTTTCTTTATCCGAATAGGGAATAAAATAGCTTCTGCCCGCCAGCTTATTCTGCTCATAAACATCAAAGTCGTTAATTCTGAGTTTTTTAATCTGATACTTCATAATTTTCTCCTTATAAATGTTCTTTCCTTTACTAACTGTGATAATGCTTATATTTGTTATTATAGCATAAAGGCCTTTACTTTTCAACAGTTAATCATCTGATTTTCACTGTCTTTGTCTTACTGTATGCGCCGTAGATTTTACTTGAGCCGTATTTTTTATATGCTTTTATTCTGAAGGAATATTTTTTACCGCTTTTAAGCTTTTTTACGGTCTTTTTGCCTGTGTTTTTTGTCACGGTGACGGTCTTTATCTTTTTCTTTTTATCGAAGCCACCCGATACATACTCGATTACATAACCGCTGACATTGCTGAGCTTTTTCCATTCCAGATTAACCGATGCTTTTTTCACGGATTTCACTTTAGTCAAGGATGTACTTTTCGGTTCTGTGCATACTGAAATCACGTCAGAGAAAGCACTGCGGGAGTCTTTTCCGATAGCGGAAATTTTAAAATAATATCTTTGAGCAGATTTGAGCTTTTTGACCGTATAAGTATTTTTTTCGGAAGAAACGGTTTTCCATTTCTTTTTATCGGTACTGTATAATATTTCGTAGGAAGCCGCACCTTCGGATTTTTTCCAGCTGAGCTTTACATAGTCGGTACCGTATGCTTTGACCTTGAAGCTTTTTACTTTGCCGACTGTCTTAACGGTTCTCACTAATTTCGGCAGGGTTTTTCTTTCAATGATGCAGCCGCATACTCTGCAGGAAACCCTCAGCGTACCGTTTTTATCGTAATCCGGTAAAAGCTCAACCTTGCCTCCGTCTGAAATATGCTTTACGGTGCTTACGTAATTATCCTTATAGGTATCGCCGCAGCCGGAGCAGACATACATATCATAGCCTTTCTCAGTGCAGGTAGGCAGCCTTACGGATTTTTTATAGCTATGCCTCTGCACGGGGACTGTCTCGTCTTTAAACATTTTACACACAGTGCAAAGATAAACTCTGCTGCCGCTTTTCCGGCAGGTAGCCTTCACCTCTGAGACGAGAGTAAACGAGCATTTTTCAAAGGAGTCAGCACCTCCGTGTTCAGTGCCGTAGGAGCCGCATCCGTTAAGGCAGTAAAAGGCGTGACAGCCCTCTATGCCGTAAAAGGGTATAGCCGTATCCGGACTGAAATTATGCTCACACTGAGCACCTGCATAAAACACGGAAAAAACACCGATGAAAACTAAAAGTGCCCAGAACTCAGCAAATCTTTTAAGCATAATATCCGACTCACCTCCCGTTAAACGATAACATAATTATACACTATCAGACATAAATCGTCAAATTCTTTTTCATAAAATGCAATTTCCAGCAATTGTATCTTTTAAAACCTCGGCCCCGAGTCAATAATTATTTTAACGGATATTTGTGGGGGTAATTTCGTTTGAACTATTATAACAAGGTCGAAATTTGCGGTATAGACACCTCAAAGCTGAAAACATTGAACGAGAAGGAAATAACCGAGCTGATGATAAAAGCAAAAAGCGGCAATCAGAAAGCCAGAGAGGAGCTTATAAACGGAAATCTCCGTCTGGTTTTAAGCGTAATCCAGCGCTTCACCTCGAGAGGAGAAAACATCGATGACCTTTTTCAGGTAGGCTGCATAGGTCTGATAAAGGCTATAGATAATTTCGATGTAAGCCTAAATCTTCGCTTCAGCACCTACGGCGTTCCAATGATTATAGGCGAAATCAGAAGATATCTCAGAGACTATAATCCCATACGTGTGAGCCGCTCCATAAGAGACACCGCTTATCACGCCATGCAGGTCAAGGAGCAGATAATCAACGAAACACAGAAGGAGCCAACCGTAGAGGAGATAGCGGAAAGATTAGGCGTTAAACGGGAAAATGTGGTAATAGCACTCGAGGCGATAGTAGATCCCGTTTCTCTTTACGAGCCTGTTTATTATGATGCAGGTGACACTATTTATGTTATGGACCAGATAGGTGACAGTAACAGTGATGTAAACTGGATAGATGAAATATTGCTGAAAAAATCCATAAACGATCTGGGAGAAAGAGAAAAAAGAATACTTTCGCTGAGATTTATGAACGGTATGACACAAACCGAGGTGGCCAAAGAAATAGGAATTTCACAGGCACAGGTGTCAAGACTCGAAAAAGGTGCTATGGAAAAAATCAAAAGTCACCATAAAATCTATATATAAGGGACTATTTACAATTAAAACAGATGTGTTTTACAAGTCAGAAGCGACTTAATAAACACATCTGTTTTCGTTTTGCTTTTTGGTCTGCGCTCAGGGCTTCAGCCCGGAATTTATTTCAGCTTTTCGGAAGAAAAAGAATAAGGCAGGATTTCACCGAGCGTCAGCGAAAGATACTCTTCTCCGTTTTTTCCTATCAGCACACGGAACTTTTCGTCGCAGAACTCAGCCATTACCTGTCTGCACACACCGCAGGGAGTAAAGTAATCTGCGAAATCCAGAGCCTTGCCTCCCACTACAGCTATGGCGGTAAAGGCTCTTTCACCCTCACTTACTGCCTTGAAAAATGCCGTTCTTTCAGCACAGTTGGTAGGTCCGTAGGCAGCATTTTCTACATTGCAGCCAAGATATACCCTGCCGCTTTCAGCCAATAAGGCCGCTCCTACCGTATAGCCCGAATAGGGTACATATGCATTCTCCGCAGCCTTTTTAGCCAGTGAAATCAATTCCGTATCCTTCATTTTTTCATTCTCCCGTTATTTCATTTTTAAAGCTTCTGCCGCTGATTTTACACTCGGCATCAAAGAAATCCGCTATAGTTTTTCCTATATCTGCAAAGGTGCTCCTTGTCCCGAGATTTACGTTTCTGATTCCTTCACCGTAAATAAGAACCGGTACATATTCTCTCGAATGATCGGTGCTTTCGGTAGTCGGATCACATCCGTGGTCGGCAGTTATAAAAAGAACGTCTCCGTGTCTCATATTTTTCTTAAAGTCCGTAAGCCAGCCGTCAAACTCCATCAGTGCCTCAGCATAGCCTGCGGCATCGTTACGGTGTCCGTAAAGCATATCAAAGTCAACGAGATTTGTGAAGCAAAGCCCCGTAAAATCCTTTTTCTGATATTCAGAGGTCATCCTCATTCCGTCGGCATTTGATTTGGTAGGATGAGACTTCGGGAATCCCTTGCCTGCGAAAATGTCGTAAATTTTACCGATCGGAATTACGTCTAAGCCCTTTTTAGCCAAGACATCGATTACCGTGTCCGACGGGGGTAAAAGAGAATAATCGTGACGGTTTGGCGTTCTTCTGAAATGCGGATATTCACCGGTGAAAGGTCTGGCGATTACCCTGCCTACGGCATGCTCACCCTTCAGGATTTCTCTGGCCTTTTCGCAGCATTCATAAAGCTCGGAAAGAGGAACCTTATCCTCGTGAGCCGCTATCTGGAACACACTGTCAGCCGAGGTGTAGACGATGAGCTTTCCCGTTTCGAGATGCTCCCTTCCGTAGTCCTCGATTACCTTGGTGCCGGAATAGGGCTTATTGCAAAGCACTCCCCTGCCCGTGACCTCACTGAATTTCCGGAGTATTTCATCGGGAAAGCCGTAGGGATAGGTAGGAAAGGGATTTTCCGAAACAATGCCTGCGATTTCCCAATGTCCCGTGGTAGTATCCTTTCCCGCAGAGGCTTCCGCTAAACGTCCGTAGGCTCCGTCGGGTGAGACAGCTCCGTCATCATAATCTATTCCGTCGATATTGAAAAGTCCGCTTTTTTTAAGCTCCGGCACACTGAAATGCTTCTGAGTATAGCAGGCTCTGAGAGTATTGCTTCCCTCATCGCCGTAAAGATGTGCATCAGGCATTTCACCTATACCTACACTGTCAAGTACAATCAAAAATATTCGTTTGGTTTTCATAGACTCTCCGTGAAAAATCAGTTATTCTGTGTCCATTCTTACGGCAGTTTCAAGAGCTATCTTCATCATATCCGTAAAGGTGTTCTGTCTCTCCTCGGCAGTACAGCCTTCACCGGTAAAGGGCATATCGGATATGGTGCAGATGGCAAGAGCTCTTTTTCCCGTTCTCATGGCATTAAGATAAAGTGCTGCAGCCTCCATTTCTACTGCCAGCGAGCCTGCCTCGGCCCACTTTCTGTTACAGTTCTCATCGAAGTCATAAAAGGTATCGGAGGAATAAAGATTTCCTATCTTCATATCGACACCGATAGCCTCGGCACTTTTAACTGCAGCAGTCAGAAGCTCATAGGAGCACGTGGGTGCTACGATTCCGGTCACACCGAACTGAGCACTGAAATTTGAATTTGTATTGGCGCCGATGCCTGCTACGATATCACGGAGCTTTACCTTGTCCGAAAGTCCGCCGGCAGAACCGACACGTATGATGTTTTCTACACCGAAAAAGGTGTAAAGCTCGTATGAATAAATGCCTATGGAGGGCATACCCATACCGCTGGCCATTACCGAAACCTTATGTCCCTTATAGGTACCTGTGTAGCCCTGAACACCTCTGACATTATTTACAAGCTCCGGATTTTCCAGAAAATTTTCCGCTATAAACTTCGCTCTGAGAGGATCACCGGGCATCAAGACCGTTTTAGCGAAGGCTGTACCCTCTTTCAGATTAATGTGCGGAGTCGAAACTGACATAACATTACCTCCCTATCAATATCCGCTACCCTGTTCGTTTTTTACTATTTTTACGATTCTGCTCGTTCCCAGTCTGCTCGCACCGAGAGAAAGCATATCTTCTGCGTCACTGATGCTCGAAATTCCGCCTGCAGCCTTGATCAGCAGACCGTTTTCCACATTTTCGCTGAAAAGCTTTATATCCTCTCTCGTGGCACCGCCGGAAGAAAAGCCGGTAGAGGTTTTAATATAATCAGCGCCCGAATCGGAAACTATTTTACACATCCTTACCTTTTCCTCCTCAGTAAGAAGACACGTTTCGATGATAACCTTCAGCAGCTTACCGTCACAGGCCTTTTTTACGGATTTTATCTCCGAGAGAACATCGTCATATCTTTTATCCTTAAGCATACCGATATTGATAACCATATCGATTTCATCGGCACCCTCTTTCACGGCTACTGAGGTTTCGAAGCATTTGACCGCAGTAGTATTATAACCGTTCGGAAAGCCAATAACCGTACATATTTTAAGCTTGTCGCCCACATATTCTTTCGCTCTTTTTACGTAGGCAGGAGGAATACACACACTCGCACAGGAATATTTTATTCCGTCGTCACAAAGCCTTCTGATATCCTCCCATGTAGCACCCTGAGAAAGCACCGTATGATCTACCTTTGATAAGATTTCTTTTATATCCATAGCTATACCTCCGCATATGTTATGTAATAATTTTACAATGCAAAGAAGAAAAAGTCAAATAAATTAAGTGTTTCTATTGTAAAAATTCATTAGTTAGTTTATTATATAGTCAGTAAAATTATAGGAGGAAAAATATGTTAGTAAACAAAAACACGCCCATTTCCGAAATCATCGCTACTCCCGCAGGACACGACATTATTATGAAAGCTCTCTATTCGGTCGGTTTAAACGGAGACTTTCTCAGAAAAGGCCCGCTTTCAAAGCTCACTCTTAATAAAATAATCAGACTTTCAAAGGGTAAAATAAGTGAAGCTTTTATCGACTCACTGCTCGGCATACTGAACAGTGAGCAGGATATCCCTCTCGATGACGATGCACCCATAGAAAGAAAATGGTGGAAGGAAGCGGTGTTTTATCAGATTTATCCCCGCTCCTTCAAGGACTCAAACGGTGACGGTATAGGCGATCTGAGAGGCATAATCGAAAAGCTCGACTATCTCAAGGAGCTGGGCATAAACGCCATATGGTGCAGCCCTGTTTATGACTCACCGAATGATGACAACGGCTACGACATCCGAAACTACGAAAAAATAATGGAAGAGTTCGGAACTATGGAGGATTTCGATGAGCTCCTGGAAGAAATTCACAGACGTGATATGAAGCTTATTATGGATCTGGTTATCAACCACAGCTCAGACGAGCACGAATGGTTCCGCTCTTCGGTAAACGATCCCGATTCACCCTACAGAGACTACTACATCTGGCGTGACGGAGATGAAAATACTCCTCCGAATAACTGGGAAAGTCTTTTCAGCGGCAAGGCCTGGAATTATTACCCTGAAAGAAAGCAATGGGCACTGCATCTCTTTTCCTCCAAGCAGATGGACTTCAACTGGGAAAACGAAAGTCTGAGACAAGACCTTTATAAAATGATAAACCGATGGCTCGAAAAGGGTGTGGACGGCTTCAGACTCGATGTTATCAGCTTCATTTCCAAAGCAGACGGTCTGCCCGACGGAAATGACATAATAGGCTCAATGATGGGCTTCAAGGGTGTGGAGCATTATTTCTACGGTCCCCGTCTCCACAAATATCTTCACGAAATGGCTGAAAACACCTTTAATAAATACGATGCCTTTACTGTAGGCGAATGTCAGGGTACAGGCATCGAAATGAGCAAGCTTATGACAGGAGATTACCGCAAGGAGCTTAATGTGGTCTTCGCCTTTGACCACATAGAAAATCCCGGTAAAAAGCGTTTCAGCGAATACAGATACGATCTTCGCCCCATGGCAAAGGAAATGGTCAAATGGCAGCTGAATTACGGAAATCACTGCTGGCCGACGGTCTTTTTCGAAAACCACGACACCACCAGAATGACAAGCAAGGTCTGTCCCGACGGAAGGTACAGAGACGAGCTCAGTAAGCTTCTGGCAGTTATGCAGATGACCTTCAAGGGTGTTCCCTTCATTTATCAGGGACAGGAAATCGGTATGACTAACTCGGCCTTTGAAAGCATAGAGGATTTCAGAGACGTGGAATCGCTCAACTACTACCGTCAGGAAACGGAAAAGGGTGCCGATAAGGAGAAGGTTTACCGTACGGTCAAGGCAGGCAGCCGTGACAACGGCAGAACACCCATGTGCTGGAGTGCACAGGCTAATGCAGGCTTTACCTCCGGCACACCGTGGATAGAGCTTATCACCGGCTATAAGCTCATCAATGTGGCTGCAGAGGAAAAGGATAAGGACTCTGTTCTGAACTTCTACCGCCGGATGATAGAGCTTCGCCACAGTGACGACACTCTCGTTTACGGTGAATTCAGATTAGCCAAAGAAAAGTGGAAAAACGTGCTCGCTTACTATCGCATCAGCGACAAGGGCACCTACTACATCGAAATTAATCTTACCCCCTCGGTGCAGAAAAAGCCCGTAACAACAAACGGATTTGATAAGCTTATCACAAATGTCAGAATATCGGACAGCGACTCCCTCAGCCCCTTTGAGGCAAACGTTTATAAGTTAAGATAAATCTTTTTACCGCTTCGGTCACCCGAGGCGGTATTTTTCTGACCTCTGTGCAGTATTTATTATTAAAACTACTACGGAGGACGACGGTAATGAAAACGAAAACACCAAAACTTGCGATAATAATTATGCTTTTTATTTTTCTGACAGGATGTGTACGGGATGAATTTATGGATCTGTACGGCTTTTCCGACAGATTTTCTTATTCGGAATTGACACCGGAGGATTTTTATACCGAAAAAACAGAGGACGGTAAGAACGCATTTTTCACCTATTTCAGCAGAGGCAGCACCGTCATAATGCTTAAGCTCATCTGCTCTGACGATAACAAAACAGATGAAGTACGAATATATATCCCGAAATATGACGAGAATGCAAATAACAAAGCTATAACCGCAGAGGATATTTCTTTTTTTATCGGAATAACCTCATCGGCTCTGAGGGCATTTACGGGATGGAACGAAACAGTATGCGAGGATATAACTGACAGGATGTGTCTTTATGACAGAAGCTCCTATGAAAAGGAGGGCGAGCTGACTATGACAAGGGAAAATTTCCACATCGTATATCACTCAGCGTCAATCGGTTCGGAATTTATAATATATAACACCTTTCTGACTGAGGTGCCCGTAACGGAAAAGCCCGAGAGCAAGCCCGTATACGGCGATACCACTAAAATCAGAACAGAAACAGTCCCGACAAAGTAATTTTACACAACATTTTAAGTCACATATAAAAAGAAAAGAGTTAATAATGATAAAAATGCATAAAAGCCCGTTATTTTTAAGATAAACACTTGAAAAAAATTCTCTTATGTTATAAAATAATCGGTGGTATGGTAATACATAAAACGCTTAATACGAAAGGAAAGAATGAAATGAACGTATTGAACAAAAAATCAGTTGAAGACATTGATGTAAAAGGCAAAAAAGTGCTCGTTCGCTGCGATTTCAACGTAAAAATGGAAAACGGCGTTATCACAAGCGATAAGAGAATCGTTGCCTCCTTACCCACAATCAAATATCTTCTCGAAAAAGGCGCAAAGCTTATCCTTTGCTCACACCTCGGCAGACCTAAGGGTGAATTCAAGCCCGAATTTTCTCTTGCACCCGTAGCAGTAAGACTCGGTGAGCTTTTAGGCAAGGAAGTAAAGATGGCCAAGGATGTAGTAGGTGAAAGCGCACAGGCTCTCGCTGCCGACCTTCAGGAAGGTGAAGTTCTTCTTCTCGAAAACGTACGTTTCCACGCTGAAGAAACCAAGAACGATGCTGCTTTCAGCAAAGCTCTCGCTTCTCTGGCAGAAATTTATGTAAATGACGCATTCGGTTCCGCTCACAGAGCTCACTCCTCCACCACAGGCGTGGCTGATTATCTTCCCGCAGTAGGCGGCTATCTCATCAGAAAAGAGCTCGAATACATCGGCGGCGCTCTCGAAAATCCGAAGAGACCTCTCGTTGCTATCCTCGGCGGTGCTAAGGTTTCCGACAAAATCGGCGTTATCACAAACCTTCTCAATACAGTTGATACCCTTATCGTAGGCGGCGGTATGGCATATACATTCTTCGCTGCTCTCGGCTATTCCGTAGGTAACTCTCTCTGCGAAACAGACAAAATCGATATGGCCAAGGAAATGATGGAAACCGCTAAGGCTAAGGGCGTTAAGTTCCTTATCCCCATCGATAACAGAGTAGGCCGCGAATATGCAGAGGACACCGAGCATATGATCGTTGACTCCGACAGTATTCCCGACGGCTGGATGGGGCTTGACATCGGTCCCAAAACAGAAGCTCTCTTCGCTGAAGCAGTAAAGGATGCAGGTACAGTTATCTGGAACGGTCCTATGGGTGTTTCCGAATGGAAAAACTTCGCATCAGGTACTATCGCAGTTGCTACTGCTATCGCTAACAGCGGCGCTATCTCCATCGTAGGCGGCGGTGACTCTGCTGCTGCAGTTCAGAAGCTCGGCTTCGCAGACAAGATGAGCCACATCTCCACAGGCGGCGGCGCTTCTCTCGAATTCCTCGAGGGTAAGGACCTTCCCGGCGTAGTAGCTCTTAACGACAAATAAGATTAAAATTAAGGAGTAATCGAAATGAATAAAGCAACAAGAAAAGCAGTTATCGCAGGTAACTGGAAAATGAATATGACTCCCTCTCAGACTACTGCTCTCATCGAGGAAATGAAGCCTCTCGTAGCCAGTGCTGACTGCGAAGTAGTTCTTTGCGTTCCCTTCGTTGACATCGCAGCTGCTATCGAAGCTGCCAAGGGCTCAAACATCAAAATCGGTGCTGAAAACGTACACTTCAAAGCCTCCGGTGCTTTCACAGGTGAAATTTCCGCTGATATGCTCAAGGAAACAGGCGTAGAATACGTAGTAGTAGGTCACAGCGAAAGAAGACAGTACTTTGGCGAAACAGACCAGACTGTTAATCTTCGCTCACTGGCTGCTATCAAGGCAGGTCTTAAGCCCATCATCTGCGTAGGTGAAACTCTCGAGCAGAGAGAGCTCGGCTACACCGAAACTCTCCTTAAGTATCAGACAAAGATGGCTCTGACAAATGTTTCTGCAGAAGAGCTTAAAAACGTAGTTATCGCTTACGAGCCCGTATGGGCTATCGGCACAGGCGTTACCGCTACTGCTGACCAGGCTGACGAAGGCAACGGCTATGTACGTGCTGCTATAGCAGAGGCATACGGTGCCGATGTGGCTGAAACCGTTACCATCCAGTACGGCGGCTCAATGAACGCAGGCAACGCTGCTGAGCTCGTTTCCAAAGTAAACGTAGACGGCGGTCTTATCGGTGGTGCATCTCTCAAGGCTGCTGATTTCTCCGTAATCGTTAAGGCTGCTTCCGAGCAGAAATAATTTAATTTTAACTTAAAGGGGCTCTGAGAGCCCCTTTTTGATGAAGAAAGGATAATTCAAATGAAAAAACCTGTTTTACTCTGTATTATGGACGGTTTCGGTAAAAATCCTTCCGATTACGGTAATGCTATCGTAGCAGCCGAAACTCCCAATTTGGATAAAATCATGAAAGAAAATCCCATGACCTTCATCGGTGCATCAGGTATGGACGTAGGTCTTCCCGACGGTCAGATGGGCAACAGTGAAGTAGGCCACACAAATATCGGTGCCGGCCGTGTAGTTTATCAGGAGCTTACCAGAATCACAAAGTCAATCTCTGACGGTGATTTCTTCGGAAACGAGGCTCTTTGCGGTGCTATGGAAAACTGTCTCAAAAATGACTCCGCTCTTCACCTTATGGGACTTATGAGTGACGGCGGTGTTCACTCACACAATACTCACCTTTATGCTATCGTCGAGCTCGCAAAGAAGATGGGTGTCAAAGATGTGTATGTACACTGCTTCCTCGACGGTCGTGACGTTCCTCCCGCATCAGGTGCAGATTATGTTAAGGAAACTGCTGATAAGCTCAAGGAAATCGGCCTCGGCAAAATCGCTACCGTAATGGGCAGATACTATGCTATGGACAGAGACAACCGCTGGGACAGAGTAGGCAAGGCTTATGCCGCTATGGTTTACGGCGAAGGCATCAAAGCTGACTGCCCCGTAGAGGCAATCAGAAAGAGCTATGAAACTGTCGATGCAGAAGGCAAAAACCTTACTGACGAATTTGTTATTCCCACAGTTTGCACCGAAGACGGTAAAATCAAGGCAAACGACAGTGTTGTATTCTTTAACTTCCGTCCTGACAGAGCCAGAGAAATCACCAGAACCTTCGTTGACGAGGACTTCAGCGGCTTCGAGAGAAAGAACGGCTTCTTCCCTCTCTATTATGTATGTATGACACAGTATGATGCTACTATGCCCAATGTTCACGTAGCATTCAAGCCTCAGACTCTCGAAAATACCTTCGGTGAATATATGGCAAAGATGGGTAAAACTCAGCTTCGCATAGCTGAGACTGAGAAGTACGCTCATGTAACCTTCTTCTTTAACGGCGGTGTAGAAAAGCAGTATGACGGCGAGGACAGAATCCTCGTAGCCTCTCCCAAGGTTCCCACCTACGATATGCAGCCCGAAATGAGTGCTTACGAGGTTACCGAAAAGGTAGTCGAAGCCATAGAAAGCGGCAAGTACGACGCTATCATCCTTAACTTCGCTAACTGCGATATGGTAGGACATACGGGTATTTTCGATGCTGCCAAGGCTGCAGTAGAGGCAGTAGACACCTGTGTAGGCAAGGTTTACGATGCAGTAATGAAAATGGACGGCGTAATGCTTATCACCGCTGACCACGGTAACGCTGACAAAATGTACGAGGAGGACGGCTCACCCTTCACTGCACACACCACCTTCCCCGTTCCCTTTATAGTATGCGGTTATGACTGTAAGCTCCGCAAAGGCGGTAAGCTCTGCGACATCGCTCCCACTATGCTCAAGATTATGGGTATGGAGCAGCCTGCAGAAATGACCGGAGCTTCCATCGTAGAATAAAATTTAAAAGCATATAAAAATGAGGCTGAAACCAATCAGCCTCATTTTTTTGCTAAACATATCAAAAAATTATACCTAAGCAGGACAAAGCTTAAAACCAAGCTCTAAACATCTTACTTTTTATATACAACAAGTAAACATCCGTCTTTTACGCTGATTTCAGCTCTTTCGCCTGTAAACTCATTACTTACACCTACGGGATTAAAAGCCTTTAAAACGGCATTTCCGAGAGTATATTTGAGATTTTTTAGTGTTACTCCCCTGCTTTCATCAGAAAGTGAGAAAACAGAGATGTAGCCCCTTAGCTTTTCGTCGAGAAAAAGAGTTTCATCCTTAAAAGCCGTAAAAACCTCATCACCGTGGATTATGGTGCCTTTTGCACCCTTTGAGGCGATGTAATGAAGCAGCTGAATATTAGCCACGGAATGGTCAGACCGCTCTCCGCCGAGTGCCCCTAAAAGCACGAAATCACGGTAGCCCTTTGCATATCCCGTGTCCACGGCGAGCATCATATCCGTTTCGTCCTTTTCACAGGGAGCGACTATTTTATTTTCCGCTTCGGGAACGGTGCCGTAGGAATCGAAGTCCCCAACCACACAGTCGCACTCTCTGCCGAGAAGACTTTTATATCTGTAGCCACCGTCGGCACAGATAATGTAATCTCCGTCCTTGGCTATGAAATCGGGCTCAGAAACATCTCCCGCGCCGATTATATAACAGATTCTGCTCATTATTTATTACCTTTTCTCGTTACCTTTGTCTTGTTTCCCTTTTCGTCCACGATGTAGGTGTTTTCGAGCTGACCTACTAAGCTTTCTTTAAAGGAGTCGATGTAAGCACGTCTTAAAACGGCTCTCTCTGCCTGCTCCTCTTCGGTAAGTCCTTCAGGAGTTTTAGCCTTTCGTGCCAGCTCGTTAATTCTGTCTATCTGTGCCTGTGTTACCATAATTATTCACTCTCCCATTTCTTCCATTCGTCCGGACAGAAGCCTAATGTGGCTTTTTTGCCGTTTCTTACTATCGGAGTTTTAAAAAGCTCCTGATTTTCCAAAAGCTTTTCCTCCTTGGCCTCCTCTGAGGCAAGATATTTGATATATGACGAATCGTATTTTTTACTTTTCTCATTTACAAGGTCCTCAAGCTTACATCCGAGGGCTCTTTTTATCGACTGATATTCACCCTTGCTCATTCCGAATTTCGCAAGGTCAACAAACTGAAACTTAATGTTTCTTTCCTTGAAATATCTCTGCGCTTTTTTCGTATCAAAGCATTTGTTTGTACCGTAAATCTGTATATTCATTTCAGCTTCCTTTCTTCAGCAGACATACACTGTGAACCGCTATTCCCTCGCCTGCCCCCGTAAAGCCGAGTCCCTCCTCTGTTGTAGCCTTGACACTGACACAGTCTGTATCAAGACCGAGAGCACAGGCTATATTCTCTCTCATAGCATCGATATAAGGGCGAAGCTTAGGTCTCTGGCAAAGAATGGTGGCATCGATATTTTCTGCGACATATCCCTTTTTCCTGACCTGTTCATAGGCAGTCTTCATAAGAACGATACTGTCAGCACCCTTATACTGCATATCCGTGTCGGGAAAAAGCTTTCCTATATCACCGAGTGCCGCTGCACCTAAAAGAGCATCGGAAACAGCGTGAAGAAGCACATCGGCGTCTGAGTGACCTAAAAGACCTTTTTCATAAGGGATTTTTACGCCGCCCAGAATCAAATCTCTTCCTTCTACCAATTTATGAACATCATATCCGTGACCTATTCGCATAATCCTGTCTCCTTTAATGTTTCGATAAATTCCTCATAGGTTACAAAGGTGTTTAATATTTTTACCAATGAGGAGGTGGAAAGTCTTTCGGGAAGAGAAAGACTTTTTAAAAGCAGCTTCCTTTTTTCACTACTGTTTTCGCCGCCGGAAAGCCCGCACTCGTACAAATCAATATTGGTTATAAGCCGTCTTTCGGTCTTTTCGCTTTCAGTGGCCAAAACTCCCGCCTTTTCGAAAGCTTCCAGCAGAAGCTGCTCACTTATTCCCTCCACACCGAGCTTTCCTTCCTTGGAGTGCTCGGCTTTTCTTTTCTCTTTTCCGTAAACATCGGGAATATATACATGAGTGATTTTATCCTGCGGCACGGTGGAATTTATAAAGTTACGGATAAGAAAGCCCGCCGAATCACTGTCCGTCAGAACTATTATCCCCTTTTCACGGGCCAGTCTGCGCAGAAAGGCCTGCTTTTCTCTGTCTTTAAAAATACCGAAGCCGTCTGTCTTTATGATAAGAGAGTCAATAATACCGCTGAGCTTGATTATATCGTATTTTCCCTCTACTATAACAGGCCTGTCGAGCTTAATCATACTTTTTCACCGTTTGTTATAAGAAAAAGCTTTACCATCAGCTGCTCTAAAACCAACGCAGGCATAGAAGCTCCCGACTTGAGCTGCCTGTCAGCCTTGCTCAGCTCAGTGAGACAGCTTCTGATAACAGACATATCAATCCTCGAAGAATCTCTTCCGGCATTAGTCAGTGCAAATGCACGGTTTTTGTAGCCGAAATCGCCCGCTAAAGCATCTGCCTTATAGCCGCAGGCCAAGGAAACCTTGGCTCTGTACATATCCACATAGGCACTGATTATAACACCGAGAATGTATTCGGGCTCTGTTTTCTGTCTGAAAAGCGAATGGAGGGTGTTATAAGCCTCATCAAAATTTTTATTCATTAGAGCTTTGGTAAGAGCATAAATTTTCGCATCATCGGTTTTTACGGCTACGGCATCTATGTGCGCTTTGGTTATTTCGCCCTCTCCGACGTAATTGCAGACCTTGTTTACCTCGTTTATAAGCATATTGAAGTCATCTCCGGCCAAAGACACCAGATACTTCGCCATTTCGGACGAAAGCACGCATTTCTGCTTTGAAGCAGAGGAAATAAGCGGCTTTATAAGGTCATTACCTGTCCTTTTATTCAGAACACATACTCCGCCGAACTTTTTAAAGAGAGTAAGTGCATTCTTAGCCTTGGCTGCAGAAAAATCAGACTTTTTCTGATGGAAGATGATAACAGAGGTCTCGGGCAGGTCAGAAAAAAAGCTCTCCATTTTACGGAAATTTTCTTCGCTGATGCCCTCTAACTTAAAGTCTTCGATAATCAGACATCTTTTTTCACTCATCATAGGCATAACCGTAGCTGCCTGAAAAACGGTGTCAAGCTCCAGTCCCTTACCGTCGTATTTTTCCAGATTAAAGGATTCGAAGGACGGCTCCACAGTTTTAGCGACTATCATATCAATATAAGTTTTCTTGAGATAGTCTTCATTACCGCAGACAAGATATAAGGGCAGAAAATCGCCGTTTTTTATGTGAGCTTTCAGACTTTTTTCATCAAATTCAGCCATCCTTTTCACCTCCTGAGGTTATAACCGTAACTGTGCAGGAACTCTTTTCTCCGAATGAGATAATGATTTTTTCACCGTTATCTGTTATTGTATCATATTTATCCTCATCTTGCAAATATTCTTTCAAAAAAATCTCTGTATTTATTTCCGATGCATCTACCGTAACGTTTTTACCCTCTTTGATTATTTTTACCTTATCAAATAATACTGCGTTTTCACCGTCAGAGGTGAGTATACTGCTCACACCCAAGGTCTCGCATAGCTGCTCCTTATCCTTTGATATAAAGGACTCAGTGAAAAAGGCAGCATCTATTTTAATTCTGCCGAGCTCTGCATCCTCGGCTATTTCACTTCCGTCATAGGTATCACCGTCAAAGCCGATAAGCACGCCCCGTCCGTTCAATGAAACCACTGCGCAGCTGCCTCTGTTCTCACCGTAAACGGTAATTTTACATTTATCCAGAGCGGTGTAGTTATTAACGCTGAAGGAAAGAAGAAAGACACCTGCCGAAATAATGGCGGTAGCCCTCATAAGCACACGGTCAAATTTATACAGCAGCATAGCAATAATCAGTAAGCCGAAGGCAGCCATAAACCACAGAGCGAGATTTTCAAAGCGTGTACTCACATAAGCAAGGGGCAGGTCAGACATAATTTCAGCTACACGGATAATGTAACCGGACAAGCCCTTCATAATAAGTGCCGTAAAAGGCGAAAGCACGGGTATGAAACGCAGCAACGGATAGAAGCCTGTCAGAAGCAGAAGCGGTGATACGGCAAAAAATGTCAGAATATTCGAAAGCGGTGACGCAAAGGAAACACCGCCGAGCACAATAACCGATACGGGAAAAACAAAAAGGGTGACAGAAAGACTGAGAGAGGCTGATGTTATCAAGACCGAAAGAAGCTTTCTGCTTTTTTGGCCGACATTACCGAGCCTTTTTATCAGCCTTTCACTTAAGGGTATACCCATTAGAATAATTCCCAGTGTAGAGAGAAAGGACAGTAAAAAGCTGATGTCCAATGCTCCGAAGGGATTAAATAAAAGAGCACACACGGCTGCAAAGCCCAGACTGTTAAGACCGTCTGCTTTTCTTCCGAGAAATTTACCGATAAAATAAAGAACAGTCATGGCTCCCGCTCTTTTTACCGAGCCCGTAAAGGAAGCAAAATTCATCATAAACACCGTAAAAGCAATCATTATTATCGCCATAAGCTTACCTTTTTTACCGCTGAAATCTATAAAAAGAGAAAAGAATGCCACCCAAACCGACAGATGCAGACCTGAGACGGCCATAATGTGAACTATACCCGCCTCGATAAAATTATCGTACATTTCATCATCTAAATAATCCTTGTTTCCCGTAAGAAGTGAAACCATAAAGGATGCATTTTTACTGTCAAAGTCGTGCATAAGACTGTCGCTTATATTACGGCGCAAAAGATCTGTGTAATAGGCTATAGGTCTGTGCTCGGGTGCTTCGGCAGAAAAATTCTTTACAGAATAAGCACCGAGGTAAATTCCCACAGATTTATAGTAATTCAAAAAGGATGATGAGTCCGTCTTATAAACAGTACCGCTGAAATTAACCCTGTCTCCTATCTGCAAAGCAGAGGGATCGATTCCGTCATAGCTTTCGGAAAAAGAGAAGCGAAGGTCGGTATTAACTTCTGCACCGCCGACACTGTCAGCTTTAATAATGCAATAATAACGACGGTTTTCCCGGGAAAATTCCGGTCTTTCGGTTATCACACCGCTGACGGCAAGATTATCACCTGTCAAAGAAACTGTTTTATTATACTCAGTCTGAGAAAAAGAAAACAACAGACAGGCCACAACTACCCCCGATAAAACAGTGGGGACAGTTACGGTCTGTCTCGTCTTTTTAAATATAAGTGAAAGAACCAATAAAGCTGCTCCCGATGCAAAAAGGCTCACCGAAGCTGCCGTGCTTTCAGAGAGACTGAGGCACAGCAGAACCGAAAACAAAGTAAAGCCGAAACACGCAAGGGGACGCTTCATATCTTATCAGTCGTGAAAAAACAGAGGAAGCTTTTCGAGGAAGATGATATCATCTCTGTCGGCAGCATCACCCTCGGCGAGAATGGCAGCCTTGCCCACTATCTCCACATCGAACTGCTCGAGAAGCTTTTCTACCGCAAGAAGGGACTCACCGGTGCTGATAACATCGTCAAGCACGAGAACCTTTTTACCTCTCATCTTTTCGCCCTCAAGACCGTCGAGATAAAGCGTCTGCTCTTTATCGGTGGTGATAGAGCGTACATTTACGTGAACGGGGCTCTGCATATAAAGCTTGGCACCCTTACGGCAGATGAAATAGGGCTTACCGCTCTGTCTTGCCATCTCGTGAGCCAGAGGAATAGCCTTGGCCTCCGGAGCTACGATATAATCAAAATCAGGGCATTTTTTGATAAGCTCTGCCGCAGAAGCGACTGTGATTTCCACATCACCGAAAATAACGAAGCCCGCAATATCGAGCTTATCATTTACCTTACAGATAGGAAGCTCTCTTTCGAGACCGGCGATAGTCATTTTATAAGTAGCCATAGTTTTTTTACTCCTTTTAATAATTCTGTCCTAATCAGCCTGCGGGCCAGGTAAACTGTCTGCCGCCCATAAGATGGAAGTGAAGGTGCTTTACTGTCTGTCCGCCGTGCTCACCGCAGTTATTTACTATTCTGTAGCCCTTTTCGAGGCCGAGCTCTTTGCCGAGCTTGGCAGCCACCTCGAAAATGTGTGAAACAACCGCACTGTTTTCTGTGGTGATTTCTGCGCAGGAAGAAATATGCTCTTTGGGTATGATAAGAATATGAACGGGAGCCTGAGGCTCAAGGTCATAAAAAGCGAGAACAGTGTCATCCTCGTAGGCCTTTTTTGACGGAATTTCTCCGTTTGCGATTTTACAGAAAATACAATCCATAATTTTTTCTCCTTGAATTTTATTTATACCCCGTCTCCCGACGTGAGAGACGGGAATTTTTTATTTAAGCATGGAAGAAAGAACCTCAGCGGCACTCTTTAATGCCTCGGGAAGAAGTGCGATATCCTTGGCGCCCGCCATAGCACTGTCAGGCTTACCGCCGCCGTTACCGCCTGCCTTTTTGGCGATTTCACGGGCAAGATTACCTGCATGGGCACCCTTGGCTACGGCATCCTTACCGCAGCAGGTGCAGATATTACCCGTACCCTTGGCTTTCTGCACACCGGCAATTATACCTACATAATTGTCGCCCTTACTCTTTACAAGGTCGCACATACTGCGAAGCTCATCGGGAGTAGTGTCATCCAGAAAAGCGGTAACGAGCATTACTCCGCCGATTTCCTGAGCGTTACCGAGCATAGACTCGGTTTTAATGTTTGCGAGAACACCGGAAAGCTTTTCGATTTCCTTTTCCTTGGCTTTAAGGTCAGCCATAACAGACACTGCCTTAACTGCGATATCATTGGGGTTGGGTGCCTTGATAGCCGCTGCAGTATCACGGATAAGAGTGTTCTTACCCTCGATATAGGTCATAACATTCATACCGGTTACCGCTTCGATTCTGCGGACACCCGAAGCCACTGAGGATTCGGATACGATTTTGAAAAGACCGATATTACCGGTATTATTTACGTGTGTACCGCCGCAAAGCTCTGTAGAGAAATCACCTGCTTTTACGACTCTTACCACATCACCGTACTTTTCTCCGAAAAGAGCCATGGCACCCATAGCCTTGGCTTCGTCGATAGGCATTTCCTTAACAAGCATCTGAACCGAGGCAAGAATTTCTTCATTTACCATCGTTTCCACTTCTTTGAGCTCTTCTGCGGTTACTGCAGAAAAATGAGTAAAGTCAAAGCGGAGAAGGTCACTGTTTACGAGCTGACCTGCCTGCTCTACATGAGTGCCGAGCACATTTCTCAGAGCTGCCTGAAGAAGATGGGCGGCAGTATGGTTTCTCATGGTTGCCTTTCTCTTACATTCGTAATAAGATGCTACTGCACCTTCACCTACCTTGACTGCATCGCCTGAAAGGACACCGTGATGAAGAATAACGCCGTCGGCATCCTTGGTGGTATTGGTAACCTCAAATGTGCTTTCGCCTACCTTTATTACACCGCAGTCGCCTGCCTGACCGCCGCTTTCAGCATAGAAGGAGGTTTTGTCGAGAACAAGTGTTGCTTCTGTACCGTCCTCAATGAAATCCTTTCTTTCGCCGTCTGCTACTATGGCAAGAACTGCAGCCGAGACATTATTCTCTGTGTAGCCGACAAACTCTGTAGCACCGATATCCTTAAGGGATACACCTGTATTTCTCCAGTCGGACTCGGCAGTAGCTCCTCTGCCGCTCTTTGCCTTCTGTCTTGCCTCTTCGACGAGTCTTCTGAAGGCATCTTCGTCTACTGACATATTCTTTTCCTCGGCTATTTCCTTGGTAAGGTCGATGGGGAAGCCGTAGGTATCCTGAAGCTTAAAGGCATCCTCGCCTGAAAGCACGCCGCCCTGAGTTTTTGCCATCATTTCATTCAGAAGACCGAGACCTGAGTCGATAGTTTTATAAAAGCTTTCCTCCTCCATGGAAATAACCTTTTTGATATAATCCTTCTTTTCCACGAGCTCGGGATAAGCGTTCATATTCTCTGCGATAACTGTCTCACAAACCTCTGCAAGGAAAGGTCTGTCGATACCGATAAGTCTGCCGTGACGGGCGGCTCTGCGGAGAAGACGGCGAAGAACATAGCCTCTGCCGCTGTTTGAGGGAAGAACACCGTCACCTACCATAAAGGTAGTGCTGCGTATGTGGTCAGTGATAACACGCAGAGAGATGTCCTTTTTCTCGTCATCGTGATAATTTATTCCGGCGATATCAATGATATGCTTCATAATATTTCTGACCGTGTCAACCTCAAAGAGATTGTCCACATCCTGCATAACACAGGCAAGTCTTTCAAGTCCCATACCTGTATCGATGTTCGGGTTTGCCAGACGGGTATAATTATTATTTCCGTCATTTTCAAACTGTGTGAAAACAAGGTTCCAGACCTCGATATATCTGTCACAGTCGCAGCCGACCTTACAGTCAGGCTTGCCGCAGCCCTTGGAGGGACCTCTGTCGAAATAAATCTCTGAGCAGGGACCGCAGGGACCTGCACCGTGCTCCCAGAAGTTGTCCTCTTTACCGAAGCGAACCATATGAGAGGGATCTACTCCTACTTCCTTGGTCCAGATATCGAAGGCCTCATCGTCGTCAAGATAAACACTTACATAAAGCAGCTCCTCGGGAATTTCCATAACCTTGGTAAAGAACTCCCATGCCCATGCAGTAGCCTCTCTTTTGAAATAGTCTCCGAATGAGAAGTTTCCGAGCATTTCGAAGTATGTGCCGTGACGGGCAGTTTTACCTACGTTTTCGATGTCAGGCGTACGGATACATTTCTGACAGGTGGTAACTCTTTTGCTGGGAGGGGTAACCTCACCCGTGAAATATTTTTTCATCGGAGTCATACCTGCATTGATAAGGAGGATACTTTTATCCCCCTGAGGAACAAGAGAGAAGCTGGGAAGTCTTAAGTGCTCCTTGCTCTCGAAAAATGAGAGATATTTCTCTCTGATTTCATTAAGTCCCATCCATTTCATAAGTCAGTTTCCTTTCGGTATATAAAATAATTTTTCACAAAAAAATATAGTGCCACACACAAGCTCGGGGTGAACAAAGCCACGGTACCACCCGATTTGTGCATAAAGCACCACTTTAAAGGTCTTTAACGCAGACTTTACGGCCTGGGGTAACGAGTGTAAGCCGAACCTCGTCTGAAAACGTGAAAATCACGGCTTCAGGAGTATTTTACCGAAGTGTCGGCGGAAATGCCCGTAAAAACGGGGCTCGGATTACACTCGCTGCCCTTCCCTTTCGGGCGCAACTGATAAAAGCAGCGACACGCTTTCCTGCCATTAATGAGCTCACAGCCTCGACTCATATTCTCTGAAAAAGGCACAGAAAGATGTTTCTTTCGTCATAGTCTTTAAATATTAACAACAGTATGATTTTACTATATATTATTATATTTTGTCAAGCAAAAATAACACATTTATGCCGTCAATTCCTGTCAGGATGAAAATCTATGCCTCTGCCGAGGCCGTGTCTCATCAGACTCGACATAAGTGTAGCCACCTCGGCGGCAGGTCGGCGCTTTTCCTGATTAAGCCATGTCCACAAAAAGCTCGTCATACCCGCAGCTATGAAATTTACCACATAAACTGCAATCTCGGGAAAGGTCTCCGTGTCAATAAATCCGGAAATCATCTTAGTATAGGCTTCGCCGACACTGATGTTTCCCTTGTCGCTCAAAACGATGAGAAAAAGCTCTCTTTCGGCTTCGATGTACTCGAGAAGACGTGTAAGGAAAAGATTTGCCTTGTAGCCCTCGTCCTTGACCTGCTCGAAAATATCGCTGATATTATTTACCAGATCCTGCACTATATCATCATAAAGCTCGTACTGCGTGTTATAATGACGGTAAAATGTGCTTCTGTTTATATCTGCTCCGTCACAGATCTCCTTTATGCTGATAGTATGTATGGATTTTTCCTTCATAAGACAGACAAGACTCTCTTTAAGCAGCATTTTAGTCATTTTTACTCTGCGGCTTTCTTTGACTTCACTCATAACAGGCTATCTCTCCTTTAAATAATTTGTTCCATTATATCATATCTGCCCTCAAAAAGCAACACGGTGTAGAAAAAAATTCACAATGTATTTATTCAGTCAAAACAATACAAAAGTAACTCGTCGGGCCACATAATATAAAAGATGGTGCATATTATATCTTTTTTAGGAAAACTGTGCTATAATAATAAAAAGCTAAGCTGTTCATTACATATCAGCGGCTGCTATGTGGCCGACATCTTTAAAGGCGACTGATAAAAAAAGCGAGGTTATAATATGCTCGAAGTAAAAAATGTGACCAAAAAATACGGAAAATTAATCGCTAACGATAACATATCTCTCACTCTGAAGGACGGAGAAATAGCTATACTTTTAGGCCCTAACGGAGCGGGTAAATCCACCCTGCTGAAAAGCATAGCAGGTCTTTTGCGCTATGAGGGTGAAATAACGACCGACGGAAAAAGCAATAAAAGTCTTTATGCTAAGTCAATATTAGGTTATATCCCCGAAATGCCTGCAGTTTACGATATGCTGACCGTCGGGGAGCATCTGGAGTTTATCCTCAGAGCCTACAAAAAGAAGGATGACGGCTACAGTGATGAGCTTTTAGAGCTTTTCGAGCTGAAGGATAAAAAAGACAAGCTATGCAAGGAGCTTTCAAAGGGTATGCAGCAAAAGCTTTCCATCTGCTGTGCTCTCGTACACAGACCTAAAGTGATTATTTTTGACGAGCCTATGGTAGGTCTTGACCCCCACGCCATAAAAAAGCTGAAGGAGCTTTTTATCAGACTTAAGGCTGACGGTGCCTGTGTGCTCATAAGCACCCATATGATAGACAGTGTAGAAAGCTACTGGGACACCGCTTACATAATGGTCGGCGGCAGACTGAGAGAAAAGGTAGTAAAGGGACAGGACGGTGCTTCACTGAGCGAGGTTTTCTTCGCCGTTACGGAGGGTGAAGAGAAATGAATGCCGTTTTTTATCTCGTTACACGAAAAGCAAAAAACTCTCTGAAGGAATTTATCAGAAAGCCCCTACGGTTGGTTTTTTGCCTGTTTATAATCTGTCTGCTGGGCTTTTCCTTTTATTCCGGCTCTGTAAGCACACCGCAGGAAGCCTTTCTGAGAGACAGAACGGAATTATATTCCGTTATTTTCGCTCTTTACACCTATGTTTTTTACGCTACGGCTAAAAACGGATTTATAAACGGTGCTTCCATGTTTTCTATGGCAGATGTCAATCTGCTTTTTACGGCACCGATAAAAGAAAAAAGTGTGCTTTCCTTCGGTCTTTTTCAGCAGCTGGGAAAATCACTCACCTTGGGATTTTTTATTCTGTATCAGTCCTCTCTGGTCAGTAACATCTACGGCTTACCCGTTTCGACGCTTTTTGTGGTGCTGATAGGCTACGGTGCGGCGGTTTTTATGGGGCAGATGCTAGCTACGGTGATTTATTCACTCACCTGCTCAGATGACAGAAAAATCCGTCTGGGCAAGGCTCTGTTTTACGGAGTATTTGCCGTTTTTATCGGGATTTTACTGTACAATACCTTCACATCGGGTATGACACTGAAAAGCCTCGTATATGCCGCCAGAGAGAAAATTATGTATCTTTTCCCCGTCAGCGGCTTCGTCTCCTTTGCAGTGCAGGGAATAGCAGAAAAGGACATAACACCTGCGGTTATCGGAGTGATAATCTTCGCATTTATGTGTGCCGCCTTTTATCTTATTCTTTCTAAAATCAAGGGTGATTTTTACGAGGATGTGCTTAAGGCTACACAGATTAACCATTCTGCAATCACCGCCAGAAAGGAAGGCAAGGCCGCCGAAAATGCACCGCTGAATGTAAAGGTAGGCAAAACGGGGCTCGGTAAGGGCTCGGGGGCTTCTGCGGTAACATACAAGCACAAAAAAGAAAACAAAAGAAGCAATCCTTTGCTCATAAATCCCGTTTCTTTGGTTATGGCAGGATTTTCTCTCGTTTACTGTCTGATGTTTTCGGGAGAAAATATTGCACTTTTCGTAATAAACGTATATACTATGTCTATGACAGTGTGTATAGGCAGATGGGCCAAGGAATTTACCTACCCCTACATCTATCTCATACCTGAAAGCAATTTTAAAAAGCTGCTTTCTCTTCTCAGGGCGGATTTGCCCTTATTGGCGGCTGAAAGCGTTATCTGCTTCATACCGCTCGCCGCTCTCGGCTCCTGCGGTGTAGCTGAGGCTGCGGCCATGACTGTGGCAAGATTTACCTTCGGTCTGCTCTTTATTGGTGTAAACCTTCTTCTGCAAAGATTTGCGGGAGATTCGGAAAAGAAGGTCTTTACGGTTATGATTTATTTCATTTTGGCTACGGTGCTTTCTCTGCCGTCTGCGGGCGTAGCCGTCATAACAGGGATGCTTTTCCCCTTCTATACCGCATTATCCTATATTTTTATGTCGGTAACGAATGTGCTACTGGCTATGCTTCTTATTTTCCTGTGCAGAAATGTGCTGGAATATTCGGAATACAATAACAGATAAGAAAGGACGAAAATATGAAAGGTATCATTTTAGCCGGCGGCTCCGGCACACGTCTTTATCCCCTGACTATGGTAATGTCAAAGCAGCTTCTTCCCGTTTATGACAAGCCGATGATTTACTATCCTCTTTCAGTTCTGATGCTGGCGGGCATCAAGGATATTCTTATCATTTCCACTCCCACGGACCTGCCTAATTTCAAAAGGCTTTTAGGTGACGGCAGTGATTTCGGTGTAAGCCTTTCCTATGCCGAGCAGCCCTCTCCCGACGGTCTGGCTCAGGCCTTCATTATAGGTGAGGAGTTTATCGGTGACGATTGCTGCGCTATGGTGCTCGGAGATAACATTTTTTACGGAAACGGCTTCACTAAAATGCTAACCGAGGCCAAAGAAAACGCAGAAAAAGGAATAGCTACGGTTTTCGGATATTATGTGGATGATCCCGAGCGGTTCGGTGTGGTGGAATTTGACGAAAAGCAAAATGTTATTTCCATAGAGGAAAAGCCGAAAAATCCCAAATCAAATTACTGTGTGACAGGTCTTTATTTCTATGATAACCGTGTTTCCGAATATGCCAAAGCAATCAAAAAGTCAGACAGAGGCGAATATGAAATCACCGACCTCAATGTGAAGTATCTCAAAGAAAACGCTCTGGCAGTCAAGCTTTTAGGCAGAGGCTTCGCATGGCTCGACACAGGCACGGTGGAAAGCCTGCACGAGGCGGCAGAATTCGTCAGAATCACCGAAACGAGACAGTCCGTTATGATTTCCGCACCGGAGGAAATAGCATATATCAAAGGCTGGATAAGTGAAGATAAGCTGAAAAAAGCAGCCGAAAAATACGGCAAATCTCTCTACGGTCAGCATCTTAAGAATGTAGCCGATAAAAAGTACAGATATTAATCCGAGCGCATTGGAACTGACGCAGTAAGCGCAGACCAAAAAGCAAAACAAAAACAGATGTGTTTAAGTTTATAAAACACATCTGTTTTAACTTTTATATGGAATAATATAGTGTTGCATAAAAAATATTTGCTTTTTCAGACATTTTTCTCCCTCTCGAAGTATAATCATACGTCTTCGGTGCGAAGATAACGTCTCCTGCATCTTACTGCAACAGTCCCCTTAATCATTTTTCGTAGGCTAATCTTTCGTCTCCGTCCTCGAGATGAATAATTCCGCAGTAGCTGTAGCCAAGCTTAGAAAGCATATTCTGCATTACCTTATTATCCTTATGGGTGTCGATTCGGATGTGAGGAAAACGGCTTTCAGCCCACTTCATCATAAATGTGCCCGTACCCTTCACCTCGCCCGAGGAGGCTATACGGTGGACTACGGCATAAGGCTCATCACTCCGCCACTCACCGTCATATATAACCTTATAGGTGGGATCCTCACCGGGTATAAACGCAAGTACACCGATTATCTTGTCTCCGACGGTGCAGACATAGCTCTGTCCGGCATCAATATCCTTTTCAATAAGAGCCCTCTGAGGCTTATGGGTTTTCCACTGGTCGGGGTTACCCGTTCTGACCATAAATTCACGGGCAAGAGCATAAATCTCCATCACTCTTTCAAGGTCAGCAAAGGTCGTTTTTCTTATTTCCATTTTAATCTCATCATATATATTTTTCATCGGGTACATAGCCGGGAATGGTCTTCAGCTTAAAGGCGTTGATGCGGTTAAGCCAATCTATTCTTTCTTTGGTTTTTTCGTCCTCGATTTCACCTGTTCTGATGTATCTGTCGAGAACTGCATAGGTGAAGCCGAGCTTATCCTCATCGGTATAGCCGCAGAGTCCGTCGGAGGGAACCTTTTCGATAAGGTTTTCGGGAAGACCGAGATATCTGCCCACTTCCTTTACCTCCTGAACGGTGAGATGTGCCAGAGGGCTGAAATCACCCGCACTGTCTCCGTAGCGGGTGGAATAGCCTACCCAATCCTCGGAAAGGTTGCAGGTATTGGCCACCCTGCCGTTAAGAGACTGCGAAAAAGCATAAACTGTGGTCATTCTCACTCTCGGGGCAAGATTGATTTTGGTTTGCTCCCCTATTTCGAGTCCGCAGTCGTTCATTCCTCTGATAACTCCGTCGTAGGCATCCTTTATATTACAGATGTAATGCTTTATACCCAGAAAATTTACCAGCTGAAGTGCATCACCGATATCCTTCTGCTCACCGTTCGGCATCAGAACACCGTAAACTCTGTCCTTGCCCAGCGCCTCAACGCATAAAGCAGCCACTACGGTAGAATCCTTGCCGCCGGAAATACCTATCACTGCATTGCAGCCCTTGCCGTTTTCAGAAAACCATTCTCTGATCCATTCCACGGCTCCCTCGGTTATCTTTTTTACATCAAACATATATGACACCCCGTTCGTCTTTTTCTACTAATGATTATACACTATTTTTCGCCAAAGTAAATAATAATTCAATATTATTATTGAAATTAAATTAAAACTGTTATATAATTGACAGGTAAAATATTTATCAAGGAAATGAGGCAGATTTTATGAAAAAATCAACCAAAATCGTTCTGGGCGCTCTCGGTGCCGCAGCGGTGGGAAATGCCGTTCACGCTGCAGTTTACCGTCCAAAAAAAGAAGATATTGCTCCCCTTCCCTCAGAAAAAGTAGATGTAGACTCTTACCGTAAGCATCTTTCTCAGGCAGTTCAGTTTAAAACCGTCTCATACAGAGATGCCGATAAGGTTGACTGGGCAGAGTTTGAAAGCTTCCACAAATATCTCGACGAGGCATATCCTCTCATAAAAGAAAATCTCGAAAAGGAAATAGTACCTCCCGCTAATCTTCTCTACCGCTGGAAGGGCACCAGAGATGACCTCGAGCCTATAGCTCTGCTCGCTCATCAGGACGTGGTACCTGTTTCAGAGGGTACCGAGCAGGATTGGGAGCACGATGCTTTCAGCGGCTACGATGACGGTGAGTTTATCTGGGGACGTGGCTCCATAGATATGAAAAACCATCTCATAGCAGTTATGGAATCCGTAGAGGCACTTCTTAAAGAGGGCTTTAATCCCGAAAGAGACGTTTATCTGCTTTTCGGCGACAATGAGGAAGTGGTAGCTAACGACAAAAACGGCGCCCACGACCTTATGATTACTCTCAAAAACAGAGGAATCCGTCTCGAAAGCGTCATCGATGAAGGCGGTGCCATTATCCCGATAAACGTTCCCGGTGTGCTTAACGACAAATATCTCGTAGGTGTGGGTGTAGCCGAAAAAGGCTATTCAGACATCGAAATCGTGGTAAACGCCAAGGGTGGTCACTCTTCTCAGCCGCCCGTACACTCTGCATTGGGTAAGCTGGCTACGGCTATTTCCGACCTCGAAAAAAATCAGTTCAAGGCTTACTTTAACGAGAATATGAAAATGCTTATCGATTCCATCGGCAGAGAATGCACCTATCCCGTTCGTCTCATTACCTGCAATATGCCTGTTCTTATGCCTCTCATTCTCGAAGCATTCAAGGCAATCCCCTTCGGTGCATGTCTCGTAAGAACCACCACCGCTGTTACTATGGCACAGGGAAGTCCCGCCGCCAATGTTCTTCCTCAGAGAGCTTCTGCCACTGTTAACTTCCGTGCCATGCCCGGCACAACCAAACAGGACCTGGTTGACCACATCAGAAAATGCGTAAGATACAAGGATATCGAAATTAATGTGCTCAACTCTAAGGAGGCCTCCAAGTTCTCCCCCACAGACTCCAGAGCATATAAGATTATCTCCGACATCAATAAGGCAATAGAGCCGGGCGGCATCGTAGCTCCCTATCTCGTTATGGGCGGCACTGACGCTTATAACTATGAGCCTATCTGCGATAACATTTACCGCTACGCTCCCTTTAAGGTAGACATTCCTCTTCTTCGCTGTACTCACGGCACAAACGAAAGATTACCTGTCTCCTGTATGGAAAATGCTCTTATCTTCTTTAAAAACTACATCAGAAGAGCGAGCGCAGAGAAATAATTACAGACAATATTTAAGAACCTGCTTTTACGGCAGGTTCTTTCTTTATAATGTGTTAAAAATTACTGCGGTGATTTCAGCTTCACCGCAGTAAATATTCAGCTTATATTCTTGCCACACCACTGTCTCTGGCAGCTTTGGCAACTGCCTCGGCGACAGTAGGTCCTACTCTCTCATCAAATGCGGCAGGAAGGATATAATCGCTTCTGAGCTCATCATCGGAAACGAGTGAAGCTATAGCCTTGGCAGCAGCCATCTTCATATCCTCATTGATATCGCTCGCTCTTACATCGAGGGTACCTCTGAAAATACCTGGGAATGCGAGAACGTTATTGATCTGATTCGGGAAATCGCTTCTGCCCGTACCGACTACACAGGCACCGGCGGCGATAGCCTCGTCAGGCATAATCTCAGGTGTGGGGTTAGCCATCGGGAATACGATGGGCTTATCAGCCATAGAGCGCACCATATCCTGAGTTACACATCCGGGAGCGGAAACACCGATAAATATGTCAGCACCCTTGAGTGCGTCGGCAAGAGAGCCCTTAATGCCGGATTTGTTTGAGAAGGAAGCAAGCTCAACCTTGGCAGGCTCGTTTTCTATACCCTCTCTATCTTTATGAACAACGCCCTTACGGTCGCACATAATTACATCCTTGATACCCATAGCAAGGAAAAGCTTCGCAATGGCAACACCTGCTGCACCTGCACCGTTAAATACGGCTACACAGTCCTCTATTTTCTTTCCGGAAAGCTTCAGAGCATTTATAAGTGCGGCTGAGCAAACGACTGCAGTGCCGTGCTGGTCATCATGGAAGATGGGAATATCGGTCTTTTCCTTGAGCTTTCTTTCGATTTCAAAGCATCTGGGAGCACCGATGTCCTCCAGATTAATTCCGCCGAAGGAGCCCGAAATAAGTGCTATCGTGTCAACGATAGTATCCACATCCTTTGATTTTATACACAGAGGGATAGCGTCCACATCACCGAATTCTTTGAAAAGAACGCATTTACCCTCCATAACGGGCATACCTGCCTCGGGGCCGATATCACCGAGACCGAGAACGGCAGTACCGTCAGTAACCACTGCGATAGTATTCCAGCGACGGGTAAGCTCATAGGATTTATTTATATCCTTCTGGATTTCGAGACAAGGCTGAGCTACACCGGGGGTGTAAGCAAGGGAAAGAGCTTCCTTATCCTTTACCTTAGCTCTGGCTACTACCTCTATTTTACCTTTCCATTCGCCGTGAAGTCTTAATGACTCTTTTGCATAATCCATTCTATTATCTCCTAATCTTCATATTTTTCTTAAAGCATAACTTGCCGACGAAACACTCCGCCGGCAAGTTTTTTCATAAATTATTTCTCCCAGGGGAATGTATACTGTGTGAGACCGAGATCGTCACGTACCTTATTCATTTCAGCCTGAACTGATTCATTGATGGGCACACCGCTGTCTTTTCTCTGCATCCAGATGTCATATTCCTTTTCACCTGCGGTGTAGATTCTGTCTTCACCGGGAGCCTTTTTGGATGCTCTCATAGAGCGGAGGATGTCGCCTGCCTTCTTTCTGGCGATCTCTTCACCCATAAAGTGCTCAGTATCGATAGCCACGAAGAAATGACCGAGCTGATAAGGACGGATGTTACCGTCTGCATCCTTACCGTCGAGGTCCTTACCGTATGCACCGTCCTGAAGGATGGATGAAAGGAATTCGACGAAGAGAGCGAAGCCGTAGCCCTTGTAGCCGCCGAGTGCTTCACCGATACCGCCGAGGGTGGTAAGAGCAGCAGTGCCCTGACGGATTTTCTTGAGTGCAACACCTGCATCGCCTTCTACAGGATTACCTTCGAGGTCGATAACGGTACCGGGATGAATTTCTTCACCGATTCTCTCGTAATATTCTACCTTACCGTTCTGTGTGATAGATGTAGCACAGTCAAAATTGAAGTCGAAATCTTCATCAGTGGGAACACCGAGGGTGAAGGGATTAGTACCGAACATACCCTCTACACCGAGTGTGGGAGCAACGGAAGGACGTGCATTGGTACCGGTCATACCGATGCAGCCTGCCTTGGTAGCCATGGTGGTGTAATAACCGGCGATACCGTAGTGGCAGGAATTACGTACGGCAACCATACCCATACCGTATTTCTTAGCCTTTTCGATAGCCATGGTCATAGCCTTGTGGCCGATAACCTGTCCCATACCGTGGTGACCGTCAACTACTGCAGTGGTGGGGGTTTCCTTAAGGATTTCAAAGTTTGTTACGGGCTGCTGGATGCCGGCCTTGATGCGGTCGATGTAAACAGGCTTAAAACGGTTGCAGCCGTGAGACTCGATACCTCTTCTGTCTGATTCGAGAAGAACATCAGTTACGATTTCTGCATCCTCTGCAGGCACGCCTACACCGATAAAGGCATCCTTGATAAAGTCGTGTGTGGTTTTCCAGTCGAGAATTACTTTTGGCATTTTAATCCACTCCTATTATTTTAATTTATTTTTTCTTATATATTCAAGCATTATCGCTTAAACTGCCGATTATTCCTTTTCTTCCCAATCCATTGCACGGGAAACGGCTTTTTTCCAGCCTGAATAGAGCTTATTTCTTTCCTCGGTATCCATTTCGGGGGTAAAGATGCGGTCAACCTCACGGTTTGCCTCGATATCATCAAGACTCTCCCAGACGCCTACTGCGAGACCTGCAAGATAAGCTGCACCGAGGGCGGTGGTCTCTACCGTCTTCGGACGGTCTACCTTCGTCTGTGCCATATTGGCCTGAATCTGCATCATAATGTTACTTACGCTGGCACCGCCGTCTACACGAAGCTCTGAAATATCGATGCCTGAATCGTCCTTCATAGCCTCCAGAAGGTCAGTCATCTGATAAGTGATGGATTCGAGAACGGCACGGGCTATGTGCTTTCTGTTTACACCTCTGGTAAGACCGACGATGCAGCCTCTGGCATACATATCCCAATAAGGAGCACCGAGACCTGTAAAGGCAGGCACGAGATAGCAGCCGTTAGCATCGGGAACGCTTTCAGCGAGCTCGTCACATCTTTTCGGACTGTCGATAAGCTGAAGCTCATCACGAAGCCATTTGATAACGGAGCCTGCATTGAAGGCACTGCCCTCGATGGAATAGGTAGTCTGTCCGTTATAGCTCCAGGCTACACCGGTAAGAAGATTATTTTTAGACACTACACGCTTATTGCCTGTGTTCATAAGAAGGAAGCAGCCTGTGCCGTAGGTGTTCTTCGACATACCGGGCTTAAAGCAGGCCTGACCGAAAAGAGCGGAGGGCTGGTCACCGATAGCACCGCAGATGGGAACACCTGCAAGCTCCTCGATACCGATGATGTTGCTTGCTACCATGCCGTAAATTTCACTGGAAGGAACGGGTGTAGGAAGAATATTCATCGGAACGCCCAATTTTTCGCAAAGGTACTCATCCCAACAAAGCTTATCAACATCAAAGAGCATGGTTCTGGATGCATTTGAATAATCTGTCACGTGAGTTTTACCGCCTGAAAGGTTCCAGATAAGCCAGGTTTCAACCGTACCGAAGAGAAGCTGACCTGCCTCAGCGAGAGCCTTTACACCGGGAACATTATCGATAATCCATCTGATCTTTGTAGCTGAAAAGTATGCATCGACTATAAGTCCTGTATGCTCGGTAATGTAAGCGCAGAGCTCTTTGTCTTCCTTTATTTTTTCGCACATATCAGCGGTTCTTCTGCACTGCCATACGATAGCGTTATAGACAGGCTTACCTGTGCTTCTGTCCCAAAGAATGGTGGTTTCACGCTGGTTTGTAATGCCGATACCTGCGATGTCCGAAGCCGAGAACTTGCCCGAGCGCAGAACGGTGGTTATAGAATTGAACTGGCTGTAAAGGATGTTAAGAGGATCGTGCTCAACCCAGCCTGCTTTGGGATAAATCTGCTCAAACTCATTCTGAGCTTTGGCAATGATATTACCCTTTTTGTCAAAAACTATCGCTCTGGAGCTGGTAGTACCCTGATCAAGGGACAGAATTAATTTTTCACTCATATTTTCATTTCCTCCTTTATTACGGGACATAAAAGAAAAATGAAAAAATAGACACACCTTCCCACGGATGGGATATTTATCTATTCTCTCATCTCCATAGAATTCACATCTCATAACAAATAATATTCCGAAAACACAATTACAGTCTGCCGCTGCAATATGTCTTCATTTTTTACAATCCTATTTTACTTGAAAACTGTAATTTTGTCAACATTAAACAAGAGTTTTTTCATCCGAAGCATCAATATTTTACTTTAAACAAAAGTTTCCTTTCCCCGTACACAAATATTGTTATTTTCACACTTGACCAAAAAGAAATAATATTGTATTATATATGGTGGATTATGTTAGGGAAGTGTGTATTCCCCTGTTCAAAGAAAGGATAAACAAAATGGAAATAGTATTTTCAGGCGAAATTTTAAATATAACACCCTTTAAAAACGGCTTCGTTTTCGCTACCAAAAGTCTCACAGACGACGGAAAGCTCAAAGCAAACTTCTACGGCTATGATGCCATTAACGACAAATTCACACATATCAAAAAGTCGGTTTTTCTTAAAGTAAAATTCGGCTATGAATATGAGGAAATAGCCCAGCAGCTCGGCGACTACGTTTCCTGTGACGTGGGAGTTTTGGGTGACGGCAGAATTATGGCGATATTTCCTAACGGTGAATACAATATCTTTAACACGGACGGCTCGCTCAATGTCTCATCTCTGCTGACCTATCACGGCTCACCCGTATGCGACATAGCGGTAGACGGTGCCTATGTGTGGTGTGCGGTGCCCTCTGAAAATGCCATCATAAAATACTCCCCCCGTGAAGGCAGAATCCTGCTTCGTGTAGGCGGAGGCGATGCTACCGCCTTCGAAAGCCCCTGTGCCGTTTCGCTTCAGGGAAACACTCTCTACATCTGCAATCAGGCTTCAAAGAAAATACGCACACTCAATATTCAGACGAACTCCGTAAGAGATTACAGAGTTTTCAACGAAAAGGTTTACAAATACATCAATGTAATGGGCAGAGAGTTTGTCTGGCTTAAGTCCGGACTTTATATTCTCGACTGATAAAAAGCAAAAAATTAGAGGCTGCCGCAGTAAGCGCAGACCAAAAAGCAAAACAAAAAACAGATGTGTTTAAGTTGCTTCTGACTTATAAAACACATCTGTTTTAATTGTTTTACGGAATAATATGGTGTTGCATATAATAAATATTTGCTTTTTTAGACGTTTTTTCGCCCTCTCGAGGTATAATCATACATCTTCGGAGCGAAGAAAACGCCTTCTGCATCTTACTGCAACAGTCCCTTTTATTATTGTTTTTTTACTGAACAAGTGCCGCAGTTGTCTCTGCTACATCGGCGGGAGCTATGCCGCCGTTTCCGAGAAGATTGACTACGACCGCTGCAACAATAACAGTTACTATCGCAACGATAATGGCGGGAATGAACTTACCCTTATTGCCCTTTGCACTGTTTTCACTTTTGCCCATAAGAAGATAGAGAGGAACGAAGATGAGAAGAGCAACTATAGCAGCGTAGAAGAACATACTGGTCGAGGGTACCAGCTTTTCTTCGCCGTATTCGATAATCGTAAAGTTAGAGGTACGGCAGGCAATATCACCGAGCCAGGGACCTACAACCATAGGAATAAGAACACAGAAAATCATTCTGATGCCCTGGAAAAGACCGACCTTATCCTCGGGAATGTAGTCACGTACAGAGGCATTAAGCTGAATCTGGAGAACAACATAACCGATAAGTGTGGGTGCGATACCGATAAGAACGATAGCTATGTTTGTGGATGTGGAAAGAATAGCGAGACCTGCAATGAAAAGAACGATGGTAACGATGTAGGCATTTACCTTGTTTTTACCCGATGCCTTAAGCAGCAGAATTACACCCGCAGCCAGTCCGGCAACTGCCAGCACTGCAACAACTATGGTTTTCGCATCGAACACTGCACCGGGAATTATAACGCTGCCAAGGTAAACAAAAAGGTACGGGAAGAATACCTGTATAGCTATATTATAGATACAGATAGCAGCCAAAGCAAGATAAAGCATAGAGTTATCCTTGACTACAGACGGTCTGAAGCCGTAGAAAAGGTCACTCCAATAGTTTGAATTTGTCTTTTCACCCTTGATTTCGGGATCCTTAAGTGCAAAGAGACCGAAGACACCGCTTAAGCTGACGATTATACCGAGGCCGAGGAAAAATACCTGATAAGAAACTACATCAGCCTGACAGAGGCTGCCCACGCCCATAACTGCCAGCATAGCAAAGAGGCCGACAAAAAGAAGCACGGTTTCAACAGTAGGTCTTACTACGGGATTTGTAACGTCGGTGGTCCATGCATTAAAGGCCGAGTCATTACTCGTGGAGCCCATAAAGGTCATAACCATATCCATAATGATTACTGCCCATACTGTGAAAAGAAGGATTTTGGCATCGTCGGAAAGGCCGAAAAGAGAAGCTATGTTTTCCTTTGAAATAAAGCCGAAGGAAGCGGTGATTACACCCCATACTATGTAGCCGACCGAGATGAATACCTTACGCTTTTTCATTTTTTCGCTGAGGGTACCCATAATAAATGTGGTTACTACGGCAGTAATGGCAGACAAGGCAACCATACGGCTGATAGCAGTGGTGGGAGCCATTATGCCCCATTCCTCGAGCTTGGCCTTTGACACTCCGTCATAGATCGAATCGAACAGGAAGGTATTGAAGTACATATTCTCGAGGTTCCAGGCAATACCACCCATAAAGCTGAAAACAATAATATTCAGCCATGTTCTTTTGGTGAGTTTGTTTTCCATTGGTTTTTTCCTCCTTGGATTTTTGTATTTTAATTAAATAATTAAACACCGCTAAGATATTTACCGAGTCTTCTGCCTTTAATCACTCTGACGAGAGCAGCACCGAGAGAGTAAAGCACGACCAGTTCGCCGAGGGATACCAGCCCCGCCTGAGTCAGAAAGCTGACGAAATTAAACGGCCCCTCAATAAAGAAAATCTCGATTTCAGCTCCGATGATAACGCCGTTAAACACTGCGGGCATAAGCAGTGCCGCAAAAGGAAAGCCCTTTACGGTAGCATCCTTTAATCTGTACATAAAATAACAGGCCAGAAAGGACGCCAGAGAGCCGAGAATGATGTCTGTCGGCAAAGCACCGAGCACAGAGAAATTCGCTATAAAGCAGCCCACGGTCAGACCGGGAATGGCTGCCGGTGTGAAAAGAGACAGAACCGTGAGTGCTTCCGAAACACGAAACTGCACGGCCATAGTAGCACTGGTAGGAAACAAAAACTCCTGCACATAAGTCAGTGCCACATAAAGAGCGGCAATTACCGCCGACAGAACAATACGGTGGATCTTTTTTGACATATTCATTTTTAAAACTCCTTTAGTTTTGGTTTTAAACCGATTAAGCTCTAACGGTTTAGGTCAGGAAGGTTTCGAACTGACCGCATAAATGCAATATGTATTATATATCAATATAAAAGATATTTCAAGTGAATTAAAATAAATTTATTCTTTCGTTACAGGTATAATAATATGAAAAATCTCCGGCAAGGTTTTCCCTGCCGGAGACTGAATTTTCATAATACTTTTTATTTAATTTTTTTACTCACCAAGTATCTCTTTATTCACACTCAAAGCTTAATTAAATTACTTTCGGATAAGGGCTCTTCTGCGCCTTTCGCTTATCCCTCTTTTTTCTTTTATTATGTAAATCATAAAACCGAATAATAGAAAATGTATAATACTGAGAGATACTTTAATAAATGTTTTCTTTCTTAAGCCGATGTTTCTTCACACATAGGCTTTTTCTCCTGTCTTAAGGTTATATTCCTCTGCACATTATCCTTAAGATGCTAATTACTGAACAATCCGATAATATATCTTTAATTTTTCTGCATATAATCTCAGCAGAAAAGAAATTTATTTAATTAATACAGGAACCGATGATTTTGTCTGTAAAATTATATTATTTCATTTCAGGTATTCATTAAATCCTTTGTTTGAATCAGGTTCCTATTCATTTTTAATTTTTATCAAGATTTCTTATCAAACTGTACAGTTTACATTAAACAGTACATCGGTAACACCCCTTTTCTTTGAATTCAATCTTTTGTTTGATTGTGTCTTCATTATACACAGTTTGCACTTATATGTCAATAGTTTTAGACATATTTATATAATTTTATGTAATATGCACAATCTTTTAGTGTTTCAACTCTCTTCTGACTCCTTTATTTTGTTGTTCTCTTTTCCTTTCGGCCATCTTTTTTGTATAAAATATATAAACGGGATGTAGAATTCAGCATAGATATTTACAGTTTGTTTATATAATAATTGCATTGTAAAGTATAATAAAGTAAGAAGGTGATATTATGATAAAAACAAAGGAGCTTTTTTCCCTCGGACATACTCTTGCCGCTGACTATCTTGCCTCATACGAATACCCGTGGCAGGCACTCAAGGGAATAAGCGATTTCATAAAAAAGACAGGACCTGAGCTGGATAAAAATGAATTTACACAGATAAGCCCGGAGGTATGGGTTCATAAGCAGGCGCGCATAGCACCTACCGCCTTTATAGGAGCGCCGTGCATTATCGGCAGAAAAACCGAGGTCAGACACTGCGCCTTTATCAGAGGCTCTGCTCTCATCGGCGAAGGCTGCGTTATCGGTAATTCCACGGAAGTAAAAAATGCGATAATATTTGACTGTGTTCAGGTACCGCACTATAATTATGTAGGCGACAGTATTCTCGGCTACAAGGCACATTTAGGTGCAGGTGCCGTCACTTCAAATGTCAAATCCGACAAAACCCCCGTTAAAGTAAAAAACGGTGACGAAATAATAGAAACAGGGCTGAAAAAATTCGGTGCTATGGTAGGTGACTGTGTCGAGGTAGGCTGTAACAGTGTTCTCAATCCCGGTACCGTTATAGGCAAAAACACAAACATCTATCCCCTCTCCCGTGTCAGAGGCGTGATAAAAGAAAGCTCCATCTTTAAAGAAGAAAACAATATAACAGAAAAGAGGTAAGCTATGGGTAAATATTTCGGTACAGACGGCTTCAGGGGTGAAGCAAACGTAAATCTCACCGCTGACCACGCATATAAAATAGGAAGATTTTTAGGCTGGTATTACACCAAAACCAAGACAGAAGCCGGCGATGAGCCCGCCAGAATAATCATAGGCAAGGATACCAGACGCTCGAGCTATATGTTTGAATACGCTCTCGTGGGAGGACTGGTAGCCTCGGGTGCAGATGCGTATCTGCTCCACGTAACCACTACCCCCTGCGTTTCTTATATAACCAAGATTGACTCCTTTGACTGCGGCATAATGATTTCCGCCAGTCACAACCCTTACTATGACAACGGTATCAAGCTTATAAATTCCAAGGGCGAAAAAATGGATGAGAGCATCACCGATATTATCGAAAAATATATAGACGGTGAATTTGAAATGACGCCTCTCCCCTTCGCTCTTAAGGACAAGATAGGAAAAACCGTAGACTATGTTTCGGGACGAAACAGATATATCGGTTATCTCATTTCTCTCGGTATCTATTCCTTCAAGGGCATAAAGGTAGGTCTTGACTGCGCAAACGGAAGCTCCTGGAACATAGCTAAAGCAGTTTTCGATGCACTGGGAGCCACCACCTATGTCATAAATGCAGAGCCCGACGGCACAAACATAAACAGAAACGCAGGCTCTACTCACATAGAAGGCCTTCAGAGGCTGGTGGTCGAAAAAGGTCTTGACGTAGGCTTTGCCTTCGACGGAGATGCAGACAGATGTCTGTGTGTGGACGAAAAAGGCAACATAGTAGACGGTGACGGTATCTTATATATTTTCGGTAAGTATATAAAAGAAAAGGGCTTTTTCTCAAACAACACCGTGGTTACCACTGTTATGTCAAATTTCGGTCTTTATAAGGCCTTCGAAAATCTCGGTATTGACTATGCCAAAACAGACGTTGGCGACCGCTTCGTATATGAATATATGTCCAAAAACGGATGCAAGCTCGGCGGCGAACAGTCAGGACACATAATATTTTCAAAATATGCCACCACGGGCGACGGAATACTTACGAGCCTTAAAATGATGGAGGTTATGCTTTCCGCAAAGAAAAAATTCAGTGAGCTGACCGAAGGCTTTACCCCTTATCCGCAGCTTCTGGTAAACATCCGTGTTACCGATAAAAAGGACGCCGCAGCAGACGAGGATGTAATATCTGCCGTCAGCAGGGCCGAAAAGAAGCTTGGCACCGAGGGAAGAATTCTCGTCAGAGAATCGGGTACGGAGCCTGTCATCCGTGTTATGGCAGAGGCGAAAAGCACAGAGCTGTGCGAAGAATGTGTTTATTCGATAATCGACACTATCAGAAGCAAAGGATATGAAGTAAAGGAATGATAATATGGTAAAGCTCGGCAACGACTGGGACGAAATCTTAAAGGACGAATGGGAAAAGCCTTATTACAAGCAGCTCAGACAGTTTCTGAAAAAGGAATATTCTTCATATCAGATTTATCCCGATATGTACGATATATTCAATGCACTCAGATATACCTCCTTCGCTGACTGCAAGGCGGTTATAATCGGTCAGGATCCCTATCACGAGCCCGGTCAGGCTCACGGTCTGTGCTTTTCCGTAAAGCCGGGAGTGCCCCTGCCCCCTTCTCTTAAAAATATATATAAGGAATTGGAAGCAGACTTGGGCATCCCGCCCGCCAAAGACGGTTATCTGGAAAAATGGGCAAAAAGCGGTGTGCTTATGCTCAATAATGTTCTCACGGTCAGACGGGCAAGTGCAAACAGTCACAAGGATAAGGGCTGGGAGCAGTTTACGGATGCAGTAATAGAAAAGCTGAACGAAAAGGACACTCCGGTAGTATTCATTCTCTGGGGCGCAAATGCAAGAAAAAAATGCGAAAAAATCACCAATCCCATACATAAAAAACTTATTACGGTTCACCCCAGTCCCCTGTCAGCCTATGGCGGCTTTTTCGGCTGCAGACATTTCTCCAGATGCAACGAGCTGCTGAAGGAGGCAGGTCTGGAGCCTATAGACTGGTCACTGGAATAAAAAGTTCAATACAATGATATAAAATCCTTCTTTGAAGATAATACTATAAGTATTCAAAGGAGGATTTTATTTATGAAAAAGTTAATCGCTATTATGACGGCGGCAGTAATTCTCTTTTCCTTTGCCGCCTGTACGGGAGAAAAAGCTCCCGAAGCAACAACAAATACTTCCGCTTCACCAACGGACTCTTTACCCGAGAACGAAACCACCGAAAGCACAAATCAGCAGTACGATTATGATGCAATCAACGATAACATTTCTTCCCCTGACGGAAAATACGAAATAGCCTTCGTGACGGACGTGGGACAGTTAAAGGATAAGTCCTTTAATCAGGGCACATGGGAGGGGCTGAAAAAATACGCCTACGAAAACGGTAAAACCTATAAGTATTATCAGCCTGCCGGCGGTGACAGTGCCACAGACGAAGACAGATACGACGCTATGAAGGCTGCCGCCGATGCAGGGGCAAGGGTAGTGGTCTGCGCCGGCTTTTTACAGGGAACCGCTCTGAAAAGAGCAGCAAGCGAGCTTACAGACACCAAATTTATCTTCATAGACGGATGGGTGCTCGAGGACGAGGACGGTAAGCCTCTGGAAAATGTGGCGGCAATCGATTATAACGAGGAACAGTCAGGCTATCTGGCAGGTTACGCCGCCGTTATGGAGGGCTACAAAAAATTAGGCTTCAGCGGCGGAGGCGGAGGAACAAACGCTGCCTGCTGCCGGTTCGGCTACGGCTATGTGCAGGGTGCTCAGGATGCTGCCGAAGAAAAGGATATTACCGTAGATATGAATTTCAGCTGGGAATACGGCTCATCCTTCGGTGCCTCTGCAGAGCTTCAGACTATGATTAACGGCTGGTATGCAAAAGGAACACAGGTAGTTTTCGTATGCGGCGGTGCTATGTGTCAGTCAGTTTTTGCGGCTGCATCAGCCAACGAAGGTGCGGTTATCGGTGTAGATATAGACCAATCGGGCGAATCTGACACGGTTATCACCTCAGCCACCAAGGGCATACGTGAGTCAGTGGAATATGTGCTCGAAAAGGTTTACTCGGATTCATGGGATGACATCGGCGGTGTGCAGACCACACTCGGTGCCAAGGATGACGCAGTTTCACTTCCCACTGCCACATGGAAAATGGAAAACTTTACCGTGGAAGATTACGAGACTCTTTTACGGGATATGAAAAACGGAGAAGTAGAGGTAGACCGTGACTACGAAAAAGGTCTGAAAAACGAAAGCTTCCCGAATGTCAATCTCAATATAATATAAGCACTTTTAAGGGAGGCTGACGGACAGTCTCCCTTTTTATCTTTTAATTTACTCCTAAATATTGCAAAAATGTTACACATCGGTTTATATTTAGTTTATAATATTTACAGTTTGTTAATATAATTATAGCGTTATGCTCAAAACACTACTGTAAAATGTGGTAAAAATTGATAAATCACTTGGGAATTGTTTATCAGTTTCAATCAAAAGAAAAGAGGTATTAAAATGAACAAAAGACTTGTAAAAGAAGAGCATTTCGGCATACAGAGAAAAATGGTAGCCGCTATGACAGAAGAATCCTGGAAAAACATCCCGCACGTAACTTTCATTTATGAGCCCGAAGTAAGCCGTTTCTTTGATGAATATAAAAAGATTAATCTCGGCAGAAGCGCAGACGAAAAAATCACCTTCAACACCCTTATGGTAAAAGCAATCACAGAGGGCATCAAGGCGGCTCCTGTCATGAATTCACATATAGAATATAACTCTGCATTAGTCAGAGGCACCGTAAAAACCTATGAAAACATAAACATTTCGATGGCTACCGTTCTCCCCTCGGGTGAAATGATGACCACCAACTGCCGTGATTTCGATAAAAAAGATCTGGATGAAATGACTGCATATATAAAGGACCTTCGCAGAAGAGCAGAGCAATCTGACCTTAACGAAGCACTTTACAGCGTATCCTTTAACAGAACTCTCAAAACAATAAAGGAAGGTAAGCTTATCGAGGCCTTCCTCCGTATTCTCGGTGCCAAAACGGGCAAGCACAGAATAAAGACTCTCAAGGGAAAGGCAAAAAGAGACTATCACTCCATCCCTGAAACAGAGAGACTCGGAGACAAGGATATCGAGCAGGGCACCATAACCATCTCAAACATCGGCTCACTTGATCTCGGACAGAGAGGTGCAGTGGCACTTCTGGAAATCATACCGCCTCAGGTATGCGCCATAGGCATCGGTGCCGTACAGAAAAAGCCCGTGGTAAAGCAGAACAGTCACGGCAAGGATGAGGTAGTTCCCGGTAAGGTGCTTCCCATCTGCATCGCCTTCGACCACAGAGCTCTCGATTTCGGAGACATAGTCCCCTTCACTAAAAGACTCGATGAAATCTTCGAAAATCCCGAGGTTATTCACTCGTGGACAAGAGAACAGACAGTTCATCTGGAAACTGTAGAAAAGAGCGGAGATTTCACTGCTTAAATATCAGAAAATACGCTGAGCAAAATCGCTCAGCGTATTACTTTATAAATCAGCTCTGATTTTTCGGGTTTTGCTTCACAAAAAGTCAGGGCATCAAAAAACGTTTTTTCCGCAGGGGCAATAAGTCTTTCATCATTGGTATGAAATTCGGCGATTACATCCCCTGCTTTTACCTTGTCTCCGGTCTTCTTACGGAGAATTATTCCCGCCGTATAGTCTATGGTGTCTTCCTTATTCACTCTGCCTGCGCCTAAAATTACACTTGCAGAGCCGATTTTTTCGGCATCGGTCCGTGAAATGAATCCGTCTTCTTTTGCGGTGATCTTATGAATTATCCGTGCTTTGGGCAGCTTATCCGTATCGGTAACCATTTCTGTGTTGCCGCCCTGTGCAGAAATAAATTCGAGGAATTTTTCATAAGCGGAGCCGTCATCGAGAGCCTTTTCACAGAGCAATCTTGCCTCACGGCAGTCGATATCCTTCACGAGCGAGATAAGATTTGAAGCAAGGGTGAGGCTTACCTCCCGCAGGTCAGCACTTCCCTTTCCTCTCAGAGCTTCCACCGCTTCGGCTATTTCGAGAGAATTGCCGATGTTTTTACCCAGAGGTGTGTCCATATCTGAAATAACCGCCGCCATTTTTCTGCCTGCCATTTTACCGATTTCCACCATTTTAGCGGAAAGCTCCTCAGCATCAGCCTTGGTTTTCATAAAGGCTCCGCTGCCGTATTTCACGTCGAGAACGATGCACTGTGAGCCCGCAGCCAGCTTTTTACTCATTATACTGGAGGCAATCAGCGGCATACAGCCTACAGTCGCTGTGGCATCACGCAGAGAATAAAGCTTTTTATCTGCAGGTGCGAGATTTCCCGTCTGTCCGACTACGCAGATGCCTGTCTTTTTTACTGTTTCTATAAACCTTTCGGGACTCAGTGCTACATCAAAGCCCTCTATTGACTCCAATTTATCCACGGTACCGCCCGTATGTCCGAGACCTCTGCCGCTCATTTTCGCTACCTTCGCACCGAGCGCTGCCACTATGGGAGTAACGATAAGGGTTGTCTTGTCTCCCACACCGCCCGTAGAATGCTTATCGGCAGTGACACCGTCGATGGCACTAAGGTCGAGCATATCACCGGATTTGGCCATTTCAAGAGTGAGTGTGACCATCTCTCTGTCAGTCATTCCGTTAAGATAAATCGCCATCAGCAGAGCCGAGGCGTGATAATCCTGAATATCTCCCCTGACATAGCCTTCGATAAAAAAGTGTATTTCCTCATCCGTCAGCTCAAAGCCGTCCCTTTTGCGGGATATAATGTCATAAATTCTCATATTAATTTTCCTTTCCTTTATCTTACAGATTTATCATAGGGTACGCCGGAGGCCTTCGGTGCTCTCGAGCTTTTTGAGGTAAACGCCAGAACAATCAATGTGATAATATAAGGAAGCATACGGTAAAAGTTTGTGCTGATTCCTATTTCAGCCAGTGCATATACCCCGTCACCGTTTATATCTATGGTAGAATAAGCGGCCGCTATACATTTGAAAAGTCCGAACACAAAGGAGGCCGCCGCTATAGTCCACGGATTCCAGTTGCCGAAAATCATTACGGCGAGAGCGAGAAAGCCAAAGCCTGCCACATCGCCCGTGGAGGAGCAATTAGCCGTGGTAAGAGCGAAAACAAAGCCGCCCATTCCTGCCAGTGCTCCCGAAACGGTGGTGCCAGCATATCTCATCCGTGAAACATTTATTCCCACCGAATCAGCCGCCTGCGGATTTTCACCGCAGGCACGAAGACGCAAGCCGAACCTCGTTTTATACATTATAACAGATAACAGTATGAAAAGTCCAATACAAATGTAGGTTGTCAGATAATTTTTTACTAAAAATGTGTTTTCGAAGAAATTCAGCTCCTCGGTTTTAGAAAAGCCGAAGGTGCTTCTTTTAAGCATAAACCAGCCGGCCGCATCACCCTCAGACATAGTAAGGACATTCTGATTTACCAGAACATTGGTGGCAAAGAGAACAAACCCGGGTGCAAGCATATTCAGCGCAGTGCCTCCTATAGTCTGATTGGCACGGAGGTTCACCGCAGCGTAAGACAGAAGCACCGAAAATATAGCTCCGGCTGCCGCACATACCGCCATAGTCACGATAAGAAGCAGCTGCGCCTGAGACTGCTCGAAGGTATCCGTGTCCTGCATAATCTTTATAAAAAGAACACCTATGAAGGCACCGAAAATCATTATACCCTCGAGAGCAAGATTAACTATACCGCTTCGCTCCGCAAAGACACCTGCCAGAGCTACGATAAGAAGCGGTATGGTATAGGTCAAGGTCTGCTGAATAAGAAAATCCATCAGGTGTTCCCCCCTTCCTCACTCTGACTCTGAGCCTCTGCTATAATCTCCCCGTCAGAATGTGTGCTGACATCTGAGGTGTCGGATTTTCTGCGCACAAGCCTTTTATCCGAGGAGATAAAGCCTTTTATTACCAGTGAAAATGCGCTCAGATAAACGATTATACCGATTATGATGTTAGTTATATATTCATTATACGGGGTAAGATTTTTCAGCTGCTGACCTGCTACAGACAGAATCGACATAAATGCTCCCGTAAAAATGACACCTATAGGATTATTACCGGCCAAAAGAGCTATAGGTATACCGTTAAAGCCCTCTGACGGCAGTGACTGATAGGTTGACCAGAAAAATTCAGTATTGCCCGAAAGATAGTAAAGTGCCGCACCTGCGCCCGAAAGAGCACCTGCAAAAGCCATGGAAAAAACTATCATCCTTTTACTTTTTATGCCCGCATACTCGGCTGCATCCCTGTTATATCCGCAGGCCTTCATCTCATAGCCGAGTACGGTTTTGGTTATAAGCACATATACCAGCACCGCAAAGATAATCGCCACGAAAATACCGCCGTTTATCTGAGAGCCCGGAAAAAGCTTATCAAGACCTAATTTAGCCGTCGCTACCCCGTTGGCGGTGGTTTTCATAATAAAGCCTACCTTGCCCGATTCGCCACCGTTTCGCAGTGAACTGTTTTCAAAAATCCATGTAACGGCATTGGCGGCAATCCAGTTGGTCATAATGCAGGCCAGAACCTCATTAATATGAAGATATGCTTTGAAAACCCCCGGTATGGCACCCCATAAGGCACCGGCAGCCATACCTCCGAGAAAGGCTATTATCCATATAACGACAGGCGGAATAATCTCCGAGGGTATCTTAAGAGCAAGAATAAGAGTAGCGGCGGTTCCCGCCAGATACTGACCGGGAGCACCGATGTTAAAAAGCCCCGTTTTGAACGCCACGGCTACGGAAAGGCCTGTCATAATAACGGGAGTGGCTCTGAAAAGAAGATTTCCGATATTCACGGGATTAAAGCCGAAAACAAGATTACCTGCCGCATCTCTTCCCCTGCTGAACACGCCGAATAAAATCAGCTTCAACCCTTCTATTCCGCCCTTAAGCCCTATATCCGAATTAAAAACGGAAACCAATATAATAATGATACCGCCGACGGCCAGACCTATCAGAATGGAAACGACGGAGGCCAGAGCGGACTTGGTTGAGTCCTTTGAATAAAGATCCTTCAACTGTGATTTAATGTCTGTCCTTCTGTTCATCGGCTTTCACCTCTTTCCTTTTAGTTCCTGCCATATACAGACCGAGCTCCGAAACCGTGGTGCTTTCCGGATAAAATTCACCGGTTATTTCACCCTCATAGATAACCAGTATTCTGTCCGATACGCTCATAACCTCGTCAAGCTCAAAGGAGACGAGAAGCACCGCCTTTCCCTCGTCTCTTTTAGCTACCAGCTCACGGTGAATATTCTCTATGGCACCCACATCGAGGCCTCTGGTAGGCTGAACGGCGATAATCAAAGGCTGATTACGGTCAAGCTCTCTGGCTATTACTGCCTTTTGCTGATTACCGCCCGACATACTTCTGGTATGAGTCAGCGGTCCCTGATTTGACCGTATATCAAAATCATCAATAAGCTTTTCTGCATATTTTCTGACGGCTGAGCCTTTTATAAAGCCCTTGTGCTGAAATTCATCCTCAAAATAACGCTGAAGCACACAGTTGTTTTCCAGGGAAAACTCTAAAACCAGACCGTGCTTGTGTCTGTCCTCGGGAATGTGACTGAGTCCTGCCAGAAGCTTTTCACGGACGGAATATTCCGTGATGTCTTCACCGCAGAGTATAACTCTGCCTGCACCCGTTTTTCCGAGTCCTGTTATAGCCCTTATCAGCTCTGACTGTCCGTTTCCGTCCACACCTGCTATGGCGACAATTTCTCCTGCCTTCACCTCAAATGAGACATTATTAACCGAGGCCTTGTCCGCACTCCTGCTGCCGACAGACAGATTTTTAACCTCGAGAACCGTCTGACCGGGCTGAGCCTTTTCCTTTTTCACCGCAAGCTCCACAGGTCTTCCCACCATCATCTGAGAAAGCTCCTCCTTGGTAGTCTCTTTTGTGTCCACGGTGCCGATGTATTTACCCTTTCTGATTACGGTAACTCTGTCAGCCACAGACATTATTTCATTCAGCTTATGAGTGATAAAAAGGATTGACTTGCCTTCCTTGGCGAAGGTTTTCATTATATTCATAAGCTCGCCTGTTTCCTGTGGAGTAAGAACGGCAGTAGGCTCGTCAAAAATGAGAATCTCATTATCCCTGTAGAGCATTTTCAATATCTCCACCCTCTGCTGCATTCCTACACTGATTTCTTCTATCCTTTTGCGTACATCTACCCTCAGAGAATATTTTTCACTTAATTCTTTTACCTTCTTTTCTACCGCTTTTCTTTCTATAAATCCCAGTCTGGTGGTCTCCGAGCCTAAAATAATATTATCGAGAACCGAAAAAACATCCACGAGCTTGAAATGCTGATGCACCATACCTATCCCCAGAGCGGTAGCATCGTTAGGGCCGAAAATCTTTACGGGCTCTCCGTTCTTTTTTATGACACCCTTTTCGGGCTGATAAAGGCCGAAAAGCACAGACATCAAGGTGCTTTTACCGGCTCCGTTTTCGCCTAAAAGAGCGTGTATTTCACCCTTTTTAAGCTGCAGAGTTATGTCGTCGTTTGCTATGATACCCGGAAAAATTTTAGTAATTCCCACCATCTCGATTATGTATTCCCCTCGCATAAAACTCCCGCTTTCCGTAAAACTTATTTTCAGAGATTATTTTATCCCCGTAAATCTTTTTTATGCATAAAAAAGGGGCTGTGCAGTAAGCGCAGACCAAAAAGCAAATATTTATTATATGCAGCACCATATTATTCCATATAATAATTAAAACAGATGTGTTTTGAAAGTTTAAAGAAACTTAAACACATCTGTTTTTGTTTTGCTTTTTGGTCTGCACTTGCTGCGGCAGTCAAAAAAATCAGGATTTTTTCAGCTTTGCCACGCTTTCCTCATAAAGATCAAAGAAGCGTTCAACTATTTTTTTATCTTCATCATTACCTCTCACACACATAGAAAGCGTAATGACATTTTTCATCGAAGTAGCCGACAGAAGCACATAGGGCTTATATTTCACCGCACCCGTCATAAAGCCGTCTGTGGGCTCGTGACCTTCGAGAGCAAGAGCCTTATGGTCGAGAATGCCGATGTTGCTCATAGCTAAAAGCGGATTTGAATAGCCTATTTTTATTATCTCCTCACTGGCGGCATGGGGTAAAATCTTATAGCCGAAGCGCAGAAGCGGCAAGCCGTAAAGCCCCATAAATTTATCCTTTTTGAAAAGATTGGCAGAATTTACCACATATTTCAGCGTTTCGATAATATCATCACCCAGACGGGGTATCCGACACTGCATAAAAGCCGTATGATTAGTGATGCCCTGCTCAGAGCTATCCTTTATGTGGCGACGAAGGTCGATAGCACAGGAGATGGTAACACTGTCGTCAGGATTATAGCCCGCAAGATTATAGAGCGCATCGAAATAAGCAGCCACAAGAACATCGTTTACTGTGGCTCCGTACTTTTTACCCACCTGCTTGAGAGTCAGAAAATCCTCTTCGGAAAGCTTTCTGCGTGCGATAAAGCTGCGGTCATCCTCACTGTCATCGGTGAGCGGAAACTTATGGTTATCCTTGGCACAGACGTTTTTATAAAGATTTCTGGCCATTTTTTCCTGTGCGGGAGTAAAATCACTGTAAACAGACTCATAAGAGCGTGTGCCCTCTTTAAAATTAAGAGGTAAAATGCCCTGCTGAACATAATCATTATAGTTTTTACAGAAAGCACTGATGAAATATTTAAAGTCGCCGCCGTCCATACACATATGGTTTTCCACAAAGCAGACAGTGGTTTTGCCGCCGTGATAAAACAGTGCCACCTTCATCTGCAGGTCGCTTTCGGGAGGTATGTACTGGGTAAGAAAGGCATCTACCTCACCGCTTACCTCACTGTCATCGATATGCTTACAGATTAAAGCATCGTCGATGTCGTAGGCTCTGACATCCCAGTAAGGTCTTACCTTATTATCCACGAAGCTCGAATGGAAAACAGGTGCCTTTTCAAAAAAGCAGATAAGCACCGTCCTGAAGGCTTCAAAATTAATCTCATAGTCATAATGAAGCTCAAGATGAACCATTCTGTCATTGAAATCACGGAACAGATAGTGCATCTTGTCCCAAAGCTCAGCGTTTAATCTTCGCTCCATGTATCTTCCTCCTCGTCTGTACGGGTGCCGGTAAGAAGTCTGACACCGACCACGACAAAATCAACGAATATACCGAAAAGAATGAGAAGCCAGCCCGGATGCCAGGGAATAACCTTTCCTATACCGAGAACCACATAAAAAAGAGTGAAAATGACGGGAATATAGAGAAGAACACTGAATATACCGGTCTTTTTGTTAAACCTGTAGGACAGAAGCATATCAAAAATCATAGCAAAGGGTACGGCCAGAATAAAAATAATCCAGCTGCCCTGAACGGGTACGATTACCGTGGTAAAAAGAAACATATATGTAGCTATGAGAATCACCGATGCTGCACATAAAACACGGGAAAAGAAGCCGAATTTTCCCGATTTTTTGGTGAGTCTGCCGGACAGAGTTATGAAAAGAAAAACTAAAACAGCAAAGATACCGCCTAAAAGTATCATCCACGTTTTTCCCCATGCGCCCGTAAGAAAGCTCACCGCCAAGAAAAGACACACCGCTCCGAAAATACCGCCGAGTGTCCCTACTGCAAAAATAGAGCCCTTTCTGGTTTTCTTTTTCATAGTGGCCTTTTCCTTTACGGAGGATTTATATTTCCCCGCAAGGTCAGGATACTCCTCCATAATGATAGCACAGATGATTTTATCATCCTTGAGACCTGCTGCCACAAGCTCATTTGCTCTTTCGGTCATTTCGGCTATCAGCTTCTGCTTATAACGGTAAAGAGACTCCGTTTCCTTCATCTTTTCGAAGGATTTATCTATGTATTCAAGAAAATTATTCACATTAAACACCTCACTATAATCTTATTAGCCATTTTACAGTATTATTTAAACACTGTAAATACATTTACATAAAACTTAATCAAATGTTATTAAAAATGACAAAAAAATCCCCCGACCTGAGTCGAGGGAATGCTGACATAATCAATTATGCCTCGGGATTTTCCTTCTGAACTTCGTCAAGATCAGCAATGAGACCGTCTACAACGCTGGTGTCAACGCCGAATATATCGAGAAGAGATTTGATTAAGCCTAAGATCATGCCGTAAAAATTTGCGAAAATTTCCATTGTTCTGTCCTCCTGAAATTTATTACATTCATTTTAACCGAATGTTATATTTTTGTCAATAGCTGAAAGAGATAATGTAATAAGTTAAATTTTTCTTAATAAAAAAAGGATAACTAACACATTTTTGCTCAGCATAAAAGCATCCCGAAGGATGCTTTTACCGAAATCATTATAAAGCTTACGCTGCTGCGGGTGCAGTAGTCTCCTCTGCGGGAGGAACGGTGGTGCTTTCCTCTGTCTGTCCACCGTTCTGTGCATCCTCTATCATGCCTTTGAGAATATCAATGATATAATCATCCATATCCTTTTCTACGAGTCCGAAGATTTTAGCAACCTTAAGGTAAACTGAAACGAGCTTGAGTGCAATCTTTGCAAATTTAAGAGCAGGACCTACTGTCCAGAAGGGAAGGTCGAGAATCCAGTCAAATTCACCTAAATCGACTGAGCCGCCTGCTGCGTTTTCAGTGTTTACTGTGTCATCTGCTCCTGTGTCCTCTGCGAAAGCCACAGTAACTAATGAGAACATCATTAAAGCTGCGAGTAAAACGGAAATAAGCTTTTTCATAAGAAATTCCTCCTTTAATTTGGTAATTTAAGTATATAATTTATTAGAGGTTTTGTCAATATTTTCTTAAAAGAAAACAAATTAATTCTCTCTGAGGAAGCTTTTGACCGCATTGATAAACTCTTCCTTCTTTTCTCCGTCGAGGCTTCTGTAGGCCATAAGAATAAACTTTTCGTTTCTGGATATTTCATTTAGTCCGTCAAAGCTTTCGTCCACGTGGTCGGAACGGTTGGCCACCTTGAGCTCCGGACAGTTTTTTTCCACGCCGAAAAGATAGCCCACGGTAACATTGAAAATGTCGCAAAGCTTAACTATGTTTTCTTTGGACGGTGTGCTTTTACCTGACTCATAAAAGGTATATGTGCTTCTGTCCACACCTAAAATATCGGCAACCTCCTGCTGGGTGAGTTTAAAGTTTTTTCTTAAAATTCTGAGATTGTCTGCAAGCATTGATTTTCTCCTTAGTTGAATTTTGTGACATTATAGCACACAACGTGAAGAAATTCAACATACTTCGACAAAAAAGTCAATAAACCGACGTGTTAAAATAACTGTAGATTCTTTCGGCGTCCCTGCTGCTTATTCCTCTGACCGCTTCAAGTTCTTCTCTGGATGCGGCTCTGACCGCTGAAAGGGTTTTAAAATGCTTCAGCAGTATTGCAGCCTTTTTTTCACCTATTCCCTCTATTTTGGTAAGAGACAGCACCAACGTATTTTTACTGTGCTTCGATTTATGGTAGGTTATGGCGAAACGGTGAACCTCCTCCTGAATGGAGGAAATGAGAGTAAATACCCGTCTGCCTGAATTTATGGATATTTCCTGCCCTTCATCGGTTATAGCTCTGGTTCTGTGCTTGGAATCCTTAACCATACCGAAAACGGGAATATCCAGACCAAAGGCTTCAATAACAGGCTTGACTGCACTGACCTGTCCCTGTCCGCCGTCAAGCAGAATAAGGTCAGGCAGTCTGCCGAAGCCCTCACCGCTCTCTTCGTTTTCCGCATAACGGTTAAGACGGCGGCTTATGACCTCACGCATAGAGCCGTAGTCATCCTGCCCCGAAAAGGTTTTTATGGAAAAGCGCTTATAGGCACTGCGCATCGGTCTCGCATTTTTAAACACTACCATACCCGCCACATTATCGCTGCCCGCCGTGTGTGAAATATCATAGGCCTCGATGTATTCGGGTGTCTTTTTCAGACCGAGAAGCTTTTTCAGCTCATCCAGAACTGCAGTGTCCGCCCCGAAAAATCCGAGATGCTCGCTTAATTTCTGAGCAGCATTCGTCAGACACATCTGAGTAAGCTTTACCTTTTCTCCCCTCTGCGGCACGAGCAGAGTAACCTTTTTTCCTCTCTTTTCCGAAAGCCACTCAGTAATCAGCTCACTGTCACTGACCTCACCGTCAGCAATTATAAGAGCAGGTATTTTACGGTCAAGAGAATAGTAAGAGGTAATCAGCGACTGTCTTTCGTCAGCCAGATTTTCACCGGTATCAAAAATGAAATATTCACTGTTTTTCAGCGCACCCTGTTCGAAGGAGAGCACGGAAAGACAGGCTTTGTTTCCTCTCTGAGCGATAGCAAAAACGTCCTCGTCTCCCTCGGAATTAACCACTACCTTCTGCTTCTGGGTAATTCTTTCTATAGCCTTGATACGGTCACGGAGCTTAGCGGCTTTTTCGAAATCAAGATTTTCAGCCGCCTCCTCCATCTCTTCACGAAGCTCTCTTACCACGGAGGCACCGGGATTTTTAAGAAAAGCGACGGCACTTTTCAGATTTTCCTCATACTCCGCCTCGCTGATTTTACCCGCACAGGGAGCACTGCAGCGGGAAATAAAGTAATTCAGACACGGCCTGCCGCTTTTTATGTCACGGGGAAAAACCTTGTTACAGGTGGGAAGACGGAAAATCTCTGCAGCACGTGCGCAGGCGTTTGTAACCGAATAATTACCCGTGTAGGGGCCGAGATATTCTGCATCGGGATCGTCCTTTCGGAAGCAGGGCGATATCTTGCCCCAGGGGCCCTTGGTTATCTTTATATAGCTATAGCCTTTATCATCCTTAAGAAGAATGTTATATTTAGGCATATTCTGCTTTATAAGGCTGCATTCAAGCACGAGAGCCTCAAACTCACTGTCGGTAAGAATGTAATCAAAATCATCCACATTTTCCACCATTTTTCTTACCTTGGTGCTATGTCCGTTCTGGGAGCCGAAATACTGACTTACACGGTTTTTAAGCTTTTTAGCCTTACCGATATAGATAATTTTGCCTTCTTTGTTTTTCATTATATATACACCGGGAGTAAGCGGCAGCTTCATAGCCTTACCGCGCAGAGCGGAAAGCTTTTTATTTTCAGACACAGTGTTACCCCCTTTCGTAATCATAGATTTATTTTAACACATAAAGGACATAAAAACAATAACAGAGAAATTATTTATTGATTTTCGGCAGACAATAATATATAATAAAAAGCAGCTGCCATCACACACGCAACTGCTTTCAGTCAATCCCCTCCGCACTGACGAAGGCGCCGTCCTTCCATAAAAACACTATGTAGGGCTTGTTCATTTTTTTACACTGATTAATTACATTATCCGTTCCCCTGCTTTTTCCGTCCCAGAAAACATAAACAATATCGCTTATCCGGACGATAAGCTCATTTCTGACCAAGGGTGCATATTTACCGTAAAGGTCATATTCAGGCAGAATTTCGGTTATCCTGACACCTTTTCCTACTGCGAAATCACGCACACGCCTGTCCATACCCACGGCACCTCCGGTGTAAATCATAGATACATTCTCCGTGGGTATCAGATTATCCGGAATAGGTATATCCAAAGTGCGTGAGCCTGCAATTCCGATTTTCATAAAGCACCTTCTAAAACTTAATCTGTGATAAATAATAACATAAAACAATTGATTTTTCAATATAAAAGGAGAATATATATGTTTGAAGTCAGACATTTAAAGGGTAATACCTACTATTTCGAGGCCTTTACCAATGTAGGCATATACAGACTCGATGAAAGCAGAGTGGTTCTCATCGACGGCACGGACCACAAAAGAATGGCAAAGGCAGTAAACAATTATCTCAAAGCAGAAAATCTGACAGTGGATACTATTATATGTACTCACTGTCACGTGGACCATATCTGCGGTAACAGGGATTTTTACGAAAAATACGGCTGCAGAATTCTTTCCACCGAAAAGGAAAAGCCCTTTATCGCTCAGCCCGATCTGGAGGGAACATTTTATTATAACGGTGTAGATACTGACAAAAGCCGCAATCCGTTTTTCACGGTAGAGCCCTCGGTTATCGAAACACTTACAGAAGAAAACCTGCCCGACGGACTGGAAATAATCAGCCTGCCCGGACATTCCTTCGATATGATAGGCGTGAAAACGGCCGACGGCGTCTTTTTCGCAGCAGACAGTATACTTTCTGAAAAGACATGGACAGAGCATAAGGCTCCGTTTTTCCGCAATGTAAACGAAAGCATAGAGACGCTGAAAAAGCTGAAGGAAACTGAAGCGGATATTTACGTACCCTCACACAATGCACCTCTTACGGATATAAAAAATCTGGCTGACTATAATATCAGTAAGCTGGAAAGCCTGAAGGAAACAGCTTATGAGTTATGCGACACGGTCGGATTCGATGAAATGTTCACGGCTTTTCTCAAAAAGCTTTCACTCAGCATCAGAACAGAAAAATACGTAAACTACTCCGTTATGCTGAAAAATCTCCTGCAGGCTCTGGTAGATGACGGGAAAATCAAAGCCGTTATGGACGGGGATAAATTTGTTTATGTCAGGAAATAACCCCCGTTAACTTAAAAAGAAGTTAAAAAAGCAGCTTTTTTAAAGTTTTTTTGAAAAAAGTTGCTTTTTTCTATTGACATTTTTTAGCAATGATAGTATATTTGTGACAGTGGTTAGCACTCAAACGTAAAGAGTGCTAAAACTTAAAAATCAAACATTCGACTGATAAAAAGAAGGAGCGTGAAAATATGGAGCTTGCAAAGCGTAAAGAAATGATACTCGCTGCAGTCGTAGAGCAGTATATCAAAACCGGTGAACCCATCGGCTCCAAGCTTATAATGCAATGTCTGCCCATTTCCGTTTCTTCGGCTACCATCAGAAACGAAATGAGCGAGCTGGCTGAAATGGGTTATCTGGATCAGCCTCACACCTCGGCAGGACGTGTCCCCTCTCAGAAGGGCTACAGATACTACATCGACCATCTGATGAACACGGATCAGCTTTCCGACGAGGAAAGGCTGAATATAAAGCGTGAGCTCGAGCGGTTTATGGGAAGTCCCGATAAGCTTTTAGAAAAAGCAGGTGAAATGTTAGCCAAGATAACCGGCTGTGCCGCACTGGCGACCACCCCTACCGACGAAGGAGCCACCATAAAGCACATCGAGCTTATGCCCGTAGGCACGAGAATAGCGATGATAGTTATGATGACATCATCGGGCATCATCAAAAACGGCATATGCAAAACAGACACGGAAATCACCCGTGATATGGTCAACACCTTTTACGACATAGTAAACGAATGCTTTATCGGCAGACCTGTTTCCGATGTAGGTACGGTAATGATACAGACTCTTGTCGCCTCTTTAGGTGTGAATGCACTCTCTATGAGTCCCCTGTTTGTGGTGCTGGCAGACATCGCCGCACAGGCTATGCAGGCCGAAATAAGGCTGGAGGGTGAGCAAAATCTTCTCCACCACAGAGAATTCGGTAACAGTATCTACGAAATGATGCAGTTTTTCGATGAAAAGGATAAGCTCGAAAGAGCCATTTCCACCGACAAGCCCGGCCTCAGCGTTATCATCGGTAAGGAAAATATGTACCGTCAGCTGGAAAATTCCAGCATGATTATCGCCCGGTATTCCATAGGAGGTCACGACGGCGGTACCATCGGTGTTATCGGTCCCACCAGACTCGATTATGCGAGAATCATACCCAGCATAGAATATCTCACTTCACTCGTAGGTGAAATGCTAACAGATACATTGGAGGAATAAGCAATGGCAAAAGAAACCGCGGAAAAGAAAGAAGAGCTTACGGAAGAAGCTCAGACACAGGAGGCTCCCGTAAACGAAGCAGAGGCTAAAATCGATGAGCTCGAAAAAGAGCTCGCTGCCGCCAAGGAGGCACACATCAGAACTCTGGCAGAATACGACAACTACAGAAAGCGCAGCGTAAAGGAAAAGGAAGGCATCTATTCCGACGCAAAGGTTTCCTGCCTCAGTGAGCTTTTACCTGTTCTTGATAATTTCGACAGAGCACTCAATGTTCAGCAGGCAGATGCCGAAACCTATAAAAAGGGTATGGAAATGATAAGCACAAGCTTTATGGAAACACTCAAAAAATTAGGTGTAGAGGCTTTCGGCGAAAAGGGTGAGGAATTTGATCCGAATTTCCACAACGCAGTAATGTCCGTAGAGGACGACACGCTCGGAGAAAATGTTATCGCTGAGGTATTCAATAAGGGATATAAGCTCGGTGATAAGGTTCTGAGACACGCAGTAGTAAAGGTTGCTAACTGATTTTCAGTTAAAAATAAAAACAAAAATTAAAATGTAAATTATGCTCGGAGGTATTATATTATGGCAAAGATTATTGGTATTGACTTAGGTACTACAAACTCATGCGTAGCAGTTATCGAAGGCGGCGAGCCCGTGGTCATCGCTAACGCAGAAGGCGCAAGAACTACTCCCTCAGTAGTTGCTTTTTCCAAGACCGGCGAAAGAATGATCGGTCAGGTAGCAAAGAGACAGGCAGTTAAAAATCCCGACAGAACTATTTCTTCCATCAAGCGTCAGATGGGCTCAAACTATCAGGTTTCCATCGACGGCAAAAACTACACCCCCCAGGAAATTTCGGCTATGATTCTTCAAAAGCTCAAATCTGACGCTGAAGCATATCTTGGCGACACGGTTACTGAGGCAGTTATCACCGTTCCCGCTTACTTCACCGACGCTCAGAGACAGGCTACCAAGGATGCCGGTAAAATCGCAGGTCTCGAGGTAAAAAGAATTATTAACGAGCCCACCGCAGCTGCTCTTGCCTACGGTATCGACAAGGAAGCCGACCAGAAGGTTATGGTTTATGACCTCGGCGGCGGTACCTTCGACGTTTCCATCATCGAAATGGGCGACGGCGTTCAGGAGGTTCTTGCCACAGCAGGTAACAACCGTCTCGGCGGTGACGACTTCGACCAGAGAATTATCGACTGGATGGTAGCATCATATAAGGCTGAGGAGGGCGTAGACCTCCGTGGCGATAAGATGGCAATGCAGAGACTCAAGGAAGCTGCCGAAAAGGCAAAAATCGAGCTTTCAGGCATCACTTCCACCTCTATCTCTCTCCCCTACATCACAGTAGATGCAGCCGGTAACACTCTCCACCTCGAAATGACTCTCACCAGAGCTAAGTTCAACGAGCTTACCGCAGACCTTGTAGAGGCTACAATGGGCCCCGTACGTCAGGCAATCTCCGACTCAGGTCTCACTGTAAATCAGATAGACAAGGTGCTTATGGTCGGCGGTTCCTCCAGAATCCCCGCAGTAAGCGACGCTATCAAAAAGTACACCGGTAAAGAGCCCTTCAAGGGTATCAACCCCGACGAATGCGTAGCTATCGGTGCTTCTCTTCAGGCCGGTGTTTTAGGCGGCGACGTTAAGGGACTTCTTCTCCTCGATGTTACTCCCCTCTCACTCGGTATCGAAACAATGGGCGGTATCAACACCAAGGTTATCGAAAGAAACACCACCATTCCCACTAAGAAGAGCCAGATTTTCTCTACTGCAGTGGATAATCAGCCCTCTGTAGAGGTTCACGTGCTTCAGGGTGAGCGTGAATTCGCAAGAGACAACAAAACTCTCGGCGTATTCAGCCTCGACGGCATTATGCCCGCACGCCGTGGTGTTCCTCAGATAGAGGTTACCTTCGACATCGACGCCAACGGTATCGTACACGTTTCCGCAAAGGACCTCGGCACAGGCAAGGAGCAGTCAATCTCCATCACCTCCTCTACAAATATGTCCAAGGAAGACATCGAAAAGGCAGTAAGAGAGGCTGAGCAGTTCGCTCAGGAGGACAAAAAGCGCCGTGAAGAAATCGACACCAGAAACGAAGCAGACCAGATGGTTTACCAGTGCGAAAAGATTCTCTCTGAGGACGCTGCAAAGGCTTTGGACGAAAACGACAAGGCTGAAATCCAGTCAAAGATAGACTCTCTCAAAAACGCTCTCAAGGGCGAGGATATCAACCTCATCAAAAACGAAAAGGAAGCTCTCACACAGGCCTTCTACAAGCTCAGCGAAAAAATGTACCAGCAGGCTAATCCTCAGGGTGCACAGGGCTTCACCCCCAATGATTTCGCAGGCGCTCAGGGCGGCTTCAATCAGGGTGATTTCACCGGTGGTGCTGACAACGGCGGCTACACCGATGCAGGCTACACTGATGCAAACTTCACAGATGCTAACTGATTAAATTAACAAAAAATGGGCTGTTCCTTGGCGGACAGCCCGTGTTATGATTTCACTCTCTGAGAGGAAGATATATTAAATGGCAGAAAATAAACGTGACTACTACGAGGTGCTCGGTGTAAGCAAGAGTGCATCGGAGGATGAAATAAAAAAAGCGTACCGTAAGCTTGCCAAGCAGTACCACCCCGACCTTAACCCCGGTGATGCTGCTGCAGAGGCTAAATTCAAGGAAGCAAACGAGGCTTATGAGGTGCTTTCCGACAGTGATAAAAAGGCCAGATATGACCAATACGGTCACGCAGGCGTGGATCCTAATTTCGGTGCCGGCGGCTTCGGTGGCGGTTTCGGCGGCTTTGGCGGAGATTTCGATTTAGGTGATATATTAGGCAGTATGTTCGGAGGAGGCTTTGGCGGCTTCGGTGGCTTCGGCGGAGGCAGACAACAGAATCCGAACGCTCCCCGTAAGGGCTCAACCATCCAGACAAATGTAACCATCTCCTTCGAGGAAGCAGCTAAGGGCTGCAAGAAAAAGGTAAACATAACCAGAGTAGATAAGTGTAAGGAATGCTCGGGTACGGGTGCCGCAAAGGGCACCTCACCCGAAACCTGTCCCACCTGCTCAGGCAAAGGCCACGTAAACATCCAGCAGAGAACGGCCTTTGGTGTGATGAGCACCACCAGACAGTGTAACGAGTGCGGCGGTAAGGGTAAAATAGTAAAAACTCCCTGCCAGAAATGCCGTGGCACAGGTCTCGAGTCAAAGGCACAGACTGTAGAAATCAATATCCCCGCCGGCATAGACGACAGACAGTCACTGAATGTCAGCGGCGGCGGTAATCCCGGTATAAACGGCGGCCCCGCAGGCGACCTTCGTGTAAACGTCAATGTTCGTCCCCATCCGTTTTTCGAGCGTGACGGCTTCAATGTTTGGTGTGAGGTACCCGTAACATATGCTCAGGCTGCATTAGGTGACACTCTCTACATCCCCACCCTCGACGGAAAGGTAAAATATGAGCTTCCCGCAGGCACTCAGCCCGGTGAGGTATTCCGCTTCAGAGGAAGAGGTATCCAGCAGCTTTCCGCCCGCAGCAAGGGCGACCAGTATGTCAAGATAGTGGTCGAGGTACCGAAAAGCCTCACAAACGAGCAAAAGGAAATGCTTCGCAAATTTAACGACTCTCTCCCGAACAAGCCGAAGAATAATATAGATGACGGCACAACCATCGGCGAAGAGAAAAGAC
>SVPD01000041.1 GCA_015066045.1 Oscillospiraceae bacterium | reverse complement strand
ATTTATTTCGCTGATAACCTGTCCTCCCGAGATAAGCTCGCTCACTGCTCCGTTTACCTCGAAATAATTTGCCACGGAGTATTCGCTTAAAATCTCGTTAAGCTGAGTTCTGGTAAGAGACCTTTTCAGAGTTTTCAGCAGATAACAGACCAAAAGCTTGATTTCGTTTTTTTCGCGAAGACCGCCGGGTACGATGCCTTCGCTGAATGTATCTGATGACATAATTAATCTGCCTTTCATTAGATAATTATTCAAATATAATTGTACCACAAGAAAAATAAAAGTAAAGAGCAAAAGGGAAATTTTTATTTTTTTGTAAGCAACAACAGTAATAATGATATAATTGACAACCACGTGCTTTTTTAGTAAAATATTTTCAGAGGTGATGAAAATGGCTGGAAAATACAGTACGGTGCTTTTCGATGCGGATAACACCCTGCTCGATTTCGATAAAGACGAAAGCTGCGCTCTGAGAAAGGTAATGAAGCTTTACGGAGTGCCCGTAACGGAGGAAAACGTTTCGAAGTACTCAGAAATAAATCTGGGAATGTGGAAGGCTCTGGAAAGAGGCGAAATCACCAAGCCCGAGCTTAAAAGAACCCGTTTCCGTAAATTCTTTGACGCTATAGGCTTTCAGACCGATGCGGATGTTTATGAGGTGAACGAAAGGTATCTTTCCTTTTTAGCCGAGGGCGGAAACACTCTGGCGGGAGCCGTGGAGCTTTGCCGTGAGCTTAAGGAAAAAGGCTATGACCTTTACATCGTCACCAACGGCATAGAAAAAACGCAGAAAAACCGTCTGAAAAAAAGCGGTCTGCTGCCCTTTTTTACGGAGATTTTCGTTTCTGAGGCCATCGGTCATCAGAAGCCGAAAAGGGAATATTTCGACTATGTACTGTCCCACATCGGAGAAATGGACACGGAAAAGGTTATTCTCGTCGGTGACTCCCTCACCTCGGACATAAAGGGTGCCGTGGAGTCGGGCATAACCTGTGTATGGCTTAATCTTAAAAATCAGGAATTACCCGAGGAGTACAGTCCCGATTATGTGATAAGGGACATAAGAGAAGCGAGGGAGATTTTATATGAAGGATAACCCCATTAAATTCAAGGACCTTGCCGACAAGATTAAAAACATTACGGAAGACGGATTTGACGAAGAGGATTTTGACATTGACGGATTCAAAAAAAGCGGCATCGCAGAGGCTTTTATGGAAATGCTTTCGGAAAAGCTTTCCGAGCCCTCGGGGCTTTTGACTGAGGAAGAGATATATGAGGAAATCACCGACAATTTTTTCACTCTTATCAGATTACTCGGCATAAACAGTTTCAGTTTTTTCCGCTTCAAAAATTACGACTGCTGCCGTGAAATTATAATTGACGGAAGTGAATATGATTTAGACGGTGAATTCTGTCACGATGATGAGGAGGCAACAGAAGCCTTATGTGCCATCGACTGTCTGATGGCGGACACAGATACGGAGGATGAGGAAGCTGTCCTGAAAAAGGTGGAGAGTATAATTAATATCCGTAACCGAAAATAAAACCGAAAAAGTTAAGGTGCTGTTATGTAAGTAACAGCACCTGTTTTTATTCGCTTATATTGTATTTCTGTTCCTTACAGGGAACATTTACGGACCTTGCCCGCAGAACCTGCCTAAAAAGCAGAAAGAGCGGGAAGCGACTGTCGGAACGAAGGTGCCTCGGGAGACGAAGCATACATTAGACAAAATATCTGTGCGGTGGGGGTACACGGCAGCGATTTTCCTGTACAGGTTTCTAAAAAAGCACTTCGTACGCTCACTCTGTCGGTAAGGCAGACTATAGAACTCTAGAAAACGGTAGTATAAAAGTGTGATTTAAATTAAAACACAAATTGAGGGCACCGTACTGAAAGTATATAAAACCTTTATACCGTTTTCGGGTTCGGATTGTTTTCGACAAAAAAGCGGTTTTGGTGACTTTTGCCAAGTACAAAAGTCACTCTGCGAAGCAATAACTATGTAAATTTTATTCGAAGCATAAAATCATTTAACCGTTGCTGAAACATATAGGCTCTTAACGCTCGAGCTGCATCGTCGCCGAAGCGCTCCCTGCGGGAGATGAAGCGAGACAGTTGTAACCTCTGTTTTTCATCCGTAGAGGAAACTTTCAGGCTTTCCACGCTCGAGCCGCTGTGGTTTTTACTTTGGCACCAAAGAGCGCCAAAGTAAACAAAGCGCCCTTTTGGTTGAAAAGATACCTTTTCAACAGACCGCCTTCGTAAACTCGGCGGAGATAAACAGTAATATTGCATTATTATTTTTTATGCGGTGCTTTACTCCGTTCAAAACCACGGCTTCGCATATTTACTCTTTCAGTACCTCATAACGGTAAAAGCCAGAGGGGGGCACACCGTGGCAGGTGTGCAGACAACCGATTAGGCTTCGATTTTATAGGAAGGTTACTTTAACTATACTCTACTTTCAAATTAAGCTTCTACAAGGCTTACCGTAGAACCTTTCTGAAAAGCAGACAGAGCGGGAAGCGACTGTCGGAACGGAGGTGCCACCTCGCAAAGCCTCCCCTAAAAACGGGAGGTGGATTTGTCTAAGGCAAAGACGTTTTTTTACTTGAATGTTCCGTATAATTTTGCGGGATGTCGGGGACGCCATCCCCTACGATTTAGCCGTAAGGTTGCCTTGTCCCTACGATACACCCATTTATTTGGCGGCACATCATTCATTATTTGCAGAAGTCTGTCCCGCCCGTTTAGCGTTTAGCGTTTTTCACTTACCGTTTAAACTGGCGGTGTATCGTTTCTTTTTATCCGAAACCCGGGCCACCCATTTTGCATTCTGCGTTCTGCATTAAAAAAGCCGCCCGCAGGCGACTTTTTTTATATACTGTCCGTAAAGCTTGCTGCAGCCAGAGCAGCGACCGCACCGTCAGCAACGGCAGTGGCGACCTGTCTGATTCTCTTGCTGCGGCAGTCGCCCGCTACGAAAATACCGCTCTGTGCATTCTCGGGAAGGCAGCTTTCGTCGGCGTTTATGTAGCCGTATTCATTAAGGCTCACATTATCCTTGAAGGGCTCATTCATAGGCTTCTGTCCGATAGCCACGAAGACCGCATCACAGGTGAGAACGCTCTCCTCGCCTGTTTCGGTGTCAGTGATAACTATGCCCTCGAAGGTGTCCTCGCCCTTGATTTCCTTGACTACAGTGGAGTAAATAAAGGAAACGTTATCCTTTTTGTCCAGCTCCTCTTTGAGCTTCGGCTCGCCCGTCACGAAGGCAAGATTCTGAACTACGGTGACCTTCGTGCAGAGCTTCGAAAGCATAACCGCCTCCTGAAGAGCACTGTTGCCGCCGCCGATAACGGCTACCTCCTTGCCTGCATAAAAGGCTCCGTCACAGACTGCGCAGTAGGAAATGCCCTCGCCCGTGAATTTGTCCTCCTTCGGCAGACCGAGTCTTCTGTGCTCGCTGCCTACGGCTATGATAACTGCCTTGGCCTTATAGTCCCCTCTTTCACCCTTTACGGTGTAATCTCCGGGAGTACCCTCGATGGCTACCGCCCTGTCGAGCTCGAACTCTGCACCCTGTGCCATAGCCTGCTCCACCAGTCTGTCGCCCAGCTCACTGCCCGTCATAGTCACGAAGCCGGGGTAATTTTCTACCTTGGGAGAATGGGTAATCTGACCGCCGAAGGTCTCTCTCTCGAGTACAAGTACACTTTTATCCGCTCTGCGCAGATATACTGATGCCGTAAGTCCTGCAGGGCCTGCACCGATAATTATAACGTCATACATAAATTATACCACCTTATCATAAAGGGAAAGCGGACAGATTTTTTGCCCGCTTTCTTTATTCTGATTTATCTTTCTGTATATGCTCTGATGTTTGAAAGGTTAACGATTTTTTCTGCCTTGCCGCCGCTGATAACTACGAGGGTGGGTGCCTGATGAATGTCGAACTCGTTAGCCATATCGGGGTTTTCGTCAGCTAAAATCTTTTCATACTTCACGCCTGCATCGTCGAGGAATCTGGCAGCCATTTTGCAGTTAGGGCAGGTTTTGGAGGCGAAGAGAATAACTCTGTCCTCAGCCTCGCACTGTGTGCATTCATCCTGTTCTGCTGCGAAATTTCTGCTGATTTCCTTGTCGAGCTTTAAGGGACTGTATTCCACTCTGTGCTCGAACTCCTGACTCTTACCGTCGTTCCAGTTCTGTACGGGACGGTAGTAGCCTGTGATACGGCTGTAAACCTCTGTGGTCTCACCGCACTCGGGGCATTTGTACTGCTCGCCTGCGATGTAGCCGTGATTTTTACATACAGAGTATGTGGGAGAAATCGAATAGTAGGGAAGACGGTAGTTGCTTGCTATCTTTCTTACGAGATTTGCCGCACTCTTCCAGTCGGGAAGCTTTTCACCGAGGTAAGCGTGGAAAACGGTACCTGAGGTGTAAAGGGTGTGAAGCTCATCCTGTTTGTCGAGAGCCTCGAAGATATCGTCTGTGTAGCCTACGGGAAGGTGTGAGGAGTTCGTATAGTAAGGAGTCTCACCCTTTTTGGTGTCGCCTGCGGTGATGATGTTGGGATAGTGCTTGAGGTCGTGCTTGGCGAGTCTGTAGGAGGTGGACTCTGCGGGAGTAGCCTCGAGGTTATAAAGGTCACCGTACATTTCCTGATAGTCGGAAAGTCTCTCTCTCATATGGTTGAGAACGTCCTTTGCAAACTGCTGAGCTCTATCGTCGGTAAGGTTGCAGCGAAGCCAGTTAGCGTTAAGAGCAGCTTCGTTCATACCTACCAGACCGATGGTTGAGAAATGGTTGGCGAAGGTGCCGAGATATCTCTTTGTGTAGGGATAGAGACCTGCATCGAGAAGGTTTGTGATAACCTTTCTCTTTATGGCAAGAGAACGGGCAGAGATGTCCATAAGCTTGTCAAGGCGGTCATAGAAGTCCTTTTCATCCTTTGCAAGGAAGGCAATTCTGGGCATATTGATGGTTACTACACCGATAGAGCCGGTGCTTTCACCGCTGCCGAAGAAGCCGCCTGACTTTTTACGCAGCTCACGAAGGTCGAGACGCAGTCTGCAGCACATGGAGCGTACGTCGCTGGGCTCCATATCGGAGTTGATGTAGTTTGAGAAGTAGGGTGTGCCGTATTTAGCGGTCATCTCAAAGAGAAGCTTGTTATTCTCAGTTTCTGACCAGTCGAAATCTCTGGTGATGGAATAGGTGGGAATGGGATACTGGAAGCCTCTGCCGTTGGCGTCGCCCTCGATCATAGTTTCGATGAAGGCACGGTTTATCATATCCATTTCCTTCTTACAGTCCTTATACTTGAAGTCCATTTCCTTGCCGCCTACGATAGCGTTAAGCTCTGCAAGGTCATTGGGAACGGTCCAGTCGAGAGTGATGTTTGAGAAGGGAGCCTGTGTACCCCATCTGGAGGGAGTATTTACGCCGTAGATAAAGGACTCTATGCACTTTTTGACCTGATCGTAGTTAAGGTTGTCTGCCTTTACGAAGGGAGCAAGATAGGTGTCAAAGGATGAGAAGGCCTGTGCGCCTGCCCATTCGTTCTGCATAATGCCGAGGAAGTTAACCATCTGATTGCAGAGGGTGGCGAGGTGAGAAGCGGGTGAAGAGGTAATCTTGCCCGTTACGCCGCCGAGACCTTCCTGAATGAGCTGCTTGAGTGACCAGCCTGCGCAGTAGCCTGTAAGCATGGAAAGGTCATGAAGATGAATGTCTGCGTTACGGTGAGCGTTTGCGATTTCGTCGTCATAAACCTCTGAAAGCCAGTAGTTGGCAGTGATGGCACCTGAGTTATTAAGGATAAGACCGCCGACAGAATAGGTAACGGTGGAGTTTTCCTTGACACGCCAGTCATTGACGTTAACATAGTTATCCACGATTTCCTTGTAGTCCAGAAGAGTGGTATTGATGTCGCGGAGCTTTTCGTGCTGACGGCGATAAAGGATGTATGCCTTCGCTACATCGGAATAGCCGGCCTGAACGAGCACGTGCTCTACGCTGTCCTGAATGTCCTCGACGGCGATGTGTCCGTCCTTGATTTTCGGCTCAAAGTCTGCAGTAACCTTCAGAGCTAAAAAGTCGATGATGTCGGGGTTGTAGTCTCTGCCCTGTGCTTCGAAGGCGAGAGTGATAGCCTGATTAATCTTTGATAAATCGAAATCAATGATTTTGCCTGTTCTTTTTAAAACGTTATACATTATTTTTCCTCCTTTAATCATTACATATTTTAGTTTCCGCCCTTTACGGTGGTAAATCCCAAACCACCATATATAGGGTTTTTCTCCCCTTAAGGAGCGGGTGCAGGACTAATAATAACACAAAATATAGTGAATTGCAATACTTCGGGCACAAATTCTTGTATTTTTTATTAAAAAATAATATACAAGATATTGAGGTAGGACACACGGAATTTTTGTACACTTTTCCCTTTCTTTCAGAAATGCATTTTTCTGAGAAAAAAACTTGATACTTTTAAAAAAATGTAGTATAATGAAGTTTATAAAAAGAAAAGGAGAGTAATTATGGTCTGCAACGAATGTAAAAAATCGATAGCAAAGAACAGCAATTACTGTAAACACTGCGGCACTAAGGTAGAAAAAATAAAGGCTGCCGTTACTGAGGGTAAGCCCGAAAGCGACAGTCCTGTCATCTTCAGAGAAATTCAGGTTACAGAGGAGGAGGCAGACACAGGCGCAGAGAGAATCCTCGAATTCGACGGCGCTCTCGAGCCCTTACATATTATCTTCCCCCGTCTTTTCTGCACAGGTCAGCTCTTTATGGTAAAGAAATTCAAGTTCCTTAACGAGCAGGGCAAAAAATATAAGAAGAACATTCTTATCAGAGTGAATATCGCATAAAGCAGTACACAGAGAGCATAAGAGGGCTGTAAAAACCTACGGTTTTTACAGCCCCTTTTTATCAGATATCCACCTCATATTCTTCGTCTATAAGCACATAATTAACTCCGTGCCTTTCGGCAAGGGCCAGCACCTGTGCATTATCCCTGAGAACAGTCTCCAAGGTGCAGTCACTGTCGTCGAGGCGCTTTTCTATTATATCCGCATATTTCTTTATGTCACCGAAATGCCCTCTGATATACCTTTCACTCATCACGAGACAGTAATATTTTATGCTGACAAGATATTCCTCGGAAAAATCCTCAGCCCAATCAAAGGGAATATAGCAGCCCTCTACTATCAGATTCTGCCCGTTTTCCACGGCGGTTTTTATCATCTCACGGACTATAGGCCAGAGATAAGCCGTCAGGCTTTCACCGTCACTGAGCGGAGTCAGCTCCGTTTGTCCGCTTCTGATAAGCCCCATTTTCAGATGGTCCACAGACAGATAGGGGTATCTGTATTTTTCGAGGAGTCTCTGAGCCAGAGCAGTTTTACCCGTGTGGGATGCTCCCGAAATAAGAATAATCATAGCTTTTAAACCTTCTTTATGTATACTCTCGACTCATCGCCGTCCATATCCTTCATAAAAGCATAAAGCTCATAGCCGAACCCTTCATAAAGGCCAGTGTGATTAGTCGAAATATAAACTCTGTCAAAGCCCTTTTTCCTCGCTCTTTCTTCAGCGTAGGAAAGAAGCTTTCCGCTATAGCGGTGCCCTCTGTACTGCGGAAAGGTGTAAACGAAGCCTATCCACGGAGTAAGCTCCGTAGGCTGAATGTCATCCTTTTCAGCCAACGTACAGAAGGAAATGAGCTTATCCCCTTCCGTCAGCATAAGTACATCCGAGCTTTCACCGACAGCCTCTTTAAATGTGCCTTCCTTAAGGCACTTATGGAGGAACTGTCCCGCACTCCATTCGCATTCTTTTATTTTACCGAGCCAGTGCTCTTTATTGTCCGAGTCGTAGTATCCGATTATTTTCAAATAAGTCACCTTACATTTTATTTTTTATGAGCTTTACTGACCAGTTATAAAGAGTATCCGACATTTCACGAAGGTTAACCTCTCCGCCATTTTTCAGCTTCATAAAGATTTCAATAATTATTCTGTCATCGGCAGAAACGGCACCGGTTAAATCTGATAACCGGCTGACATATTTACCGCTTTCCTTAAAGCATACGGCCTGAATAACAAAAGAGGCTGATTTATATAATCCTCTCAATACATCCTCGCTCTTTTCATAAAGCATATTATGTACACAGCCGTGATAAATGTTACAGACGCCTGCTTTTATGGCTCTGCTGACAGAGGCATCATCGATAAGAGAAAGCAGTCCGTCAAGACTGCCCTTCAGGGGCTTCGTGTCATAATAAAACTGAAAAAGGTCAGAGGGCTCCCAATTAAGAAGCTCCTCCTTGCCCGAAAGGAAGCCGCAGACAAGCTCTCTGTCAGGAAGGGTATCGAGCATAGAATTATAGGTATATATGTCGGCAGGAGAAAGCTCATCGAGTATTACGACAAGGTCAATGTCACTGCTTTCCGTAGCTTCACCGCGTGCATAGCTCCCCTGTAAGCCGACAAACCACAAACGGTCACCGAAGACGTCGGCAAGAGCCTTTAAAAATTCGTCTGTCCAAAGGGAAATGTTTATCATTTTTATATCCTCGTATAATTTTTATGCGGCGGGATGAGTCACCCCGCCCTACGTTTTTTAATGTTGTCGGATCAAGAGCACAACCTACCCCTACGAAAGCTTTAAACTCGGCGGGATATCACCTTCGGCTTACCGAAGGCTCACCCGCAATTCTTAATTCCGAATTAATCAAAGGTATCTCATCATAGCCACAGCCTTGCCTAAAATGATAAGCTCATTTACGATGATAGGCTCGAAGGCATCATTCTCGGGTTGGAGACGGAAGTGGCCGTTTTCCTTATAAAATGTCTTTACGGTCGCCTCGTCCTCGATAAGAGCGACAACTATGTCTCCGTTTCGGGCAGTGGGAGTCTTTTCCACGAAGAGAATGTCGCCGTCATAAATGCCTGCATTAATCATACTTTCACCGCGGACACGCAGAGCGAAAAGCTCCTTATCCTTTGAGAGATGACCGCCGGTGAAGGGCAGATAGCATTCCACCTGCTCCACGGCTAAAATGGGCAGACCTGCCGTAACGGTACCGAGCAGCGGCACGTGACGGACATTTTCAGCCTGACCGACTATTCTGATGGAGCGTTTGAGCATAGGATCACGGACGATATAGCCCTTTTCCTCCAGTGCATCCAGATTAGCCTGCACCGATGAGGTGGAGCGAAGACCTACCGCCTGACAGATTTCTCTGACCGAGGGGGGCACTCCGTCGCCCATTCTTTCCTTAAGATATTCTAAAATAAGATGCTGATTTTCACTTAAAGGCTTCATAAAAATAACCTCATTTCCATAGGGCTTTGCCCGATAAAATTTCAGAAACAAATGTTCGGCAAAATCAGTATAACACATATTTTCAGAAAATGCAAACATTTGTTCTATTTTTTTGAAAAAATTTTTTCCTTGTCCGAGGATAAAAAAGACTCGCCTTATCCATAATAAAAGCAAAGAACTGACTTTTTCGGAAATGAGGAAATTTTATGAAGGATAAAAAGAAGCTTTTTTCATCTCTTTACTCAGGTAAGGGCTTTTATATCACCGCCGCAGTCTGTCTGTGTCTTATAGCGGCGTCAATAGGTGTTATCTATAAGGCCTCCAAAAATCTTATCACGGAAATCGCTTACGACACGAACACCAGTGTACCCTTCGCCACAGAGCAGGCCAAGGCAGACAAAAAGGACGAGGCGGACCCGAGACTGACGGAAAAGAACGGGGATGAGAAGGACACTACAGAGGCGACAACCGCCGAGGCAATTACCGACTCACCCTCTACCACCAAAAAGCCGCCGCAAACCACTGCCGCTACCACTGCACCGGAAGCGACCACTACGGATTTCGGCAACACCTCCTACATTCTCCCCTGCGAGGACGAAATACTGAAGGATTACTCCTCCACCCCCGTTTACGACGAAACTATGGATGATTGGAGAGTCCACCGTGCTATAGATTTCACCTGCGAGAGAGGCACACCCGTTTACTCCGTGGGCAACGGTATAGTGACCAAGGTTTATGCCGACACCTCCTACGGCTACTGCATCGAAATAGACTTCGGTGATTTCATCGGCCGCTACTGCGGACTGGAGCAGGGCACCACCGTAAAGCTGGACACGGTAATGAAAAAGGGCGACACCGTAGGCAAAACGGGAGAGCTGCCCTGTGAAAGCGGACAGGAGCCGCACTTCCATTTCGAGGTTCTGAAGGACGGTAAGAATGTGGACCCCATAGACGAGATAAGATAATAAAGGACAAAACCCGACCTTATGTCTGTGCAAAGGTTGGGTTTTATTGCTTTTTTATTGACTTTATCCTGCTTTTATGTTAAATTTTATCTGTAGCTGATTTCCCTTATCAAGACTCGGATATCGACTGCGAACACATTTAAAAGGAGAGAATTTTTTATGGTATTTCCGTCACTTTTAGCTAAAATCTTAGGCTTTATTCTTGCTTTATTAACGCCGCTTCTGAACTTTTTCCTTACGGATTTCTCGAAAAAATACGATAACGAAACAGAAATCGCCATCGAAAAGGTCGGAGGCTATATGAAGGGTGTCTGCCACGCAGAGCCTCAGTATGACCTTATCAAGGAAGGAAACATCGAGTGGTTCCGTGATGACATCCCCTTCCCTTATAACGAGGACGGCAGCATTTCCGAAAGCTATAAGGAATGGAAGAAATATGTCAAGGCTTACGCTGATAACGGTATAAGAATTTTCGGCATAACACCCTACCCCGAGGATTATCTTGAATACGGTCTCGATCCCAGACTACCCGAAAACCGTGAAGCCATACAGGACATCGCACGCTTTTATATGGAGGATCTGAAGGGCATAGTAGGTGCCTTCCAGATTACTAACGAAATGGGCATCGACCGCTTCATCTATCCCCTTTCCATGGAGGAGGCCTATGACTTTATAGGTATGCAGCTGGAGGCTATGTACCCCATAAGAGGAGACGTTCTCATCGGCTATAATCTGGCTGCGCTTTCCATTCTGGATATGCCGAAGGAAATGAGCGAATATCACCAGTACTGCGACTATGTAGGCGTGGACCTTTATCTCGGCTGCTTCGAAAATTTACTTAAAAATGCAGACCAGTATATAACCGTTCTGAATTATGTGCGCAAGGTAACCCATAAGCCTGTTATTCTCTGCGAATTCGGTTACATAGGACTCGGCGAGTCCAAGAGCAAGGAGGAAAAGCAGGCCATTCTCGAAAGCTACGGCTATCACAGTGAGGATGAGGCAAGAGCCGACATAGACAATTTCATAAAGGCTCTCCCCGAGGAGCTTGCCAACGAGTTCGACAAATATGCTGAAGAAGCACCCGAATACAGAGCAGAGCTTATGTTTGAGGGAGAATTTTCAAACCATCTTTACAGAGAGCTTCACGAGGGCTTCGGTCTTTACGGCTATCCCCACACACCCGAGGGACAGGCAGAGTTTTTCTCCTACATAATCCCCAAAATCAGAGACCTTGACTATGTTATCGGCTCCTTTATCTATATGTGGGACGACACAGGTGACTGCTATGTCTGCGGTCAGGAGGACTGCCCCGTAGAAACCAAATGGGGACTGGTGGACTGCGACGGAAATCCCAAGCCTGCATATTATGCGGTGCAGGAGGCTTTCGCAGAATAAGGCACACGGAAAAGTAATGTGAATATAAAATAAAAGATCCCGACCGCTTTACCGCTGAGTGAAAAGGTCGGGATTTTTCTGTTATTACTGTGTTTAGGCTGACGCCTAAAGAATTTCCCATCCCCTTCTGATATAACAGCTCTCCTGAATTGCAGAAAAATCTCCGCATCCCGAACAGCTTATTTCTGTTTGCCCAGCAGCGGCATTTCCGTCATTCTGAGTCTTGCGCAGCCGTAGGGACAAAGCCTTATTTCCTGCACCTCAGTTATGGGTACGTTTGATTTCGGTGTTTTTCTCGCAATGCTTCTGTAAGGGAATTTAAGTCCCCAATCAATTTGCTGCATATTCGCTTTTACGGTTACCGGTGGATTTTTCTGCGAGAACGGAATATCACTGATTCCGTTAAAGCTCACCTCAAAATCCGCATCTGAATAGCCGTAATTCCAAGGTGTTTTCGGTATAAGCTGATAGTCGCAGTACGGGAACTTGCGTTCCACACCTTTTTTGGTGTACTCCCTCATTTTTTTATCGTAAGCGACGGGAACAGAGAAAAGAAGCGAGCCCATCTGCAAAGCATAAAGCTTATTCGGTCTTTCCTTTAAGAAGGGCACTGCATCGAACTCCAGCTCAAATTCTGTTCTGCCCTGCTTTATGGCAAACTCGATATCTTTAGCCTCTGTAGCTTCACCGTTCACCCTGAGATTTTTTGCAAAGGAGGGAATGCGGATTATAAAGCTGAAGTCCTTTTCCGCTTCTATATAATAGTGCATTTTATTGTTAAAGGGGTAATCTGTTTCAAGTCTGACTGTAACGCCCTCAGCCTTCAGAGCAGAGGGCAGCATAACCGAGCTTAATATAGTATTATCCCTATGCATAAATGCTGAAAGCGCAAATTTAGGCCAGCCCTGATTGAAGTTTGCGGTGCAGCAGCCGAAATTCGGCTCGAGACCGAATGTGTGTGCATAAGGGCCGTTCGTACTCCACGGAGCCATAATCATAGTTTTCTGACAGGCAATCTGATTTACCTGCTGAACGTACTGATGAGTCCACATATCCTCGCTGAGAGTAGCAGGAAGAGCATTGAATGCGAGCACCTCAAGTCTTTCTGCCCACTTATTGTCACCGGTATGGGCAAAAATTTCTTCGTAGGAATACATCTGCTCCACTACGGCGCAAAGCTCCGTGCCTTTGGTAGGATCAAGACCTGAAAGCACCTCGTCACCCGTAAAGCCCTCAAAAGCAGTACCGTTGTATTTGTCGAGAATTTCACGGAGTCTTTCTGCGTTGTCCGTGTATTCTTCACCGAGCAAGCCCTGAGAAACGGCCTCACTTTTAAGCATCATAGCTATGTTTACTATGTGAGTTTTTCTCAGCCAGTTGTGACTCGGCTTTTTCCAGTCTTCGGTTACGGTGTTATAATCGAAGCCCTGCTCCTTTATTATCCTCGCAAGGTCACGTATCCATTCCTCGTTATATTTTTCATACAAGAAATTGAGCGAAATAAAGGTCTCAAACCATCTGTATTTGCCCCAGCCGAAAAGCGATATTTTTTTACTTTCAAGCATTTCATAATAGTTTCTGAGAACCTTATATATAACCTCGGGGATACGCTCATCGCCTGAGCAGTCGTAGTAAACCTTGAGAGTTTTACATATAAGCTGAATTGCCCAGGTGTCGTATTTGGTTCTTTCTTCCCTTTTACAGGGGCAAATCCAGCCGTCTTTATCCTGTGCGGTAACGATAGCATCGATGTATTTTTTTACCGTAGCGATCATATCCTCTCTTTCGAGAAGATATGCCAGAGGAATAAAGCCGTCAAGCCAGTAAGGTACTCTTTCCCAGCCCTCACGGTCTCCGCCAATCCAGCCGCTGTCACGGATGTCCGGCCAGATTTTATGAAGATTGCCGCTGAGTCCTTCCGCCTGAATTTCCAGCTGACGGAGAAGCCAACCCTCGGGCTTTAACTCTTTTGACGTGTAAAAGCTCCATTTATTCATTTTTCTCACCTCAGACAACGCTTTCGTTTTCCGTAGCTTTACTCTCTTTGATATCAAAGCTTCTTTATACGGATTTATTCGGGAAAATGCTGATATGTAATGTCCTCATACTGCATTGTAACATCTTCACGGGTAAAGCCGTCGAGGTCGTATCTGTCTGAGTAGTAGTTATATTTGTCGATAGTAAAGCTTGTGTCCGGCTTACAGGTAATCATAGTGCAGCCTCTCTGTGAGCCGACCTTATCGATGCCCGAATATGCGAAATAGTCGATACTGTAGCCGTAGCTGAAGGTTATACCCTTGTATTCAAAGGTGGTATTATTTATGTGGTCGTGACCGTTGAACATAGCCTTTGTAGAGTCAAGCTCCAGCATTTTTTCGAAAAGGTCATCCTCACCTAAGCCACAGTAAACCAATCTTCCGCCTTCGGCAATTATACCCTCAATATATTTAAAGTTATCTGTGTCTTCATATTTGTTTTCCGTAAATTCAGTCCACGCATCCGCCATTTCCGTCAAGGGAATGTGGAAGAAGGCAAGGGATTTGACAGGCACTGCCTTTTCGCTGGTTTTCTCATTCTCAGCATTCATTCTGAGTATTTCAGACTCATACCACTCGACCTGATTAGGATGGATATTGTCATAGGTACCCTTGATGCTTTCGATGATGTTATCCTTAATATAAGCCTGAGAGTCAATCAGCATTATAGCCTGAGTGATGACACCCTCTGAGTTTTTTACTTCAATAGTATGGTTACCGTAACCGTCTACGTCTTCGGGACCTGCTTGGAAGAGACAATATCTATATTCTTCGTTTTCATAAAATTCTGCAACGGATTCTCTGTCAAAATATGAGTATGCCTCTGCATCGTGATTACCGAAAGTAACATCCCAATAAACACCAAGGCTTTCCATAAGATTTGCAAAAGCCTTTATGCCACTATGGTTATTGAATGTTCCTGCCCTGTAGGGTACAGGGAAAGTAATGTCACCTGTTGCAATAACAAGGTCAGGCTTTTCTCTTGTCACCATAGCCGCAACTGCATTAAGGGCTTTTTCGTCCACACCCTTTGACATAAAACCGCCGCCGATGTGTATATCCGTCAGATGCATAACCTTGAAGTCTCCGTCAGTAGTGAAATACCAGTTTCCGTTTTCGTCCTTTTCGGGAGTGAGCTGATTTTCGATTTCAACCTTACCGTAACTGTTTCCCACTTCGAGGAGCTGCTGAACTGATAAATAATTGAGTCCTGCAATCAAGGCAGCAATCACCGCAATCGCCGCAACAAGCAGCAATAAAGCTTGCTTTCCTTTTTTAGATTTCTCTTTTGCCATAAACGACACTCCTTTTAACAGGTAAATTCAGTCTCTGAGTATTACAGATTCATCTACACTGTCAATTATATCATATATGTTAAAAATTTACAATCGGGTGTAGCAATCCCTTTGCCCGAAGGGCAACTTCACCCGTCCGTAAGGCACACTTCATTGGCGAAGCCGCTGAACGAAGTTATGTCCTGCGGACATAAATGAAAAAATCCAAGTCCTGAGACTTGGATTTTTTGTGTTTACAACTTAAAATGGCAACAGCTCTATAAATTGGAATTTGGTTAGTCCTTGAAATGCTCTGCAATAAAATCAAGGAATTGTTGGTTTGATTTATAAATACCCTCATAGGGAAGTTCTACATACACTTGTGAGTTCTCAGCATACAAGAAATAACGATATTGTCTTGCTGCTGTATCAACCTCAATGGTGTAATAAGTTTTTACAGTAGGATAATCATTTACACTCATTGTCCTTGTCGGCTGTGCATTAGCGATATTCTTCAAAATCTCTCCAAAGTCTGCGGTTTCAACTGCAACAAAACTACCGTCTTTCTGAATGAGTGTAATTGCTGTAATGCTTTCTGTATTGGAAAACTTTATAGGGTCTGCCTTTGGAAAGATATTATTCAGAACAACATAACCACCAATAACAGCAATTCCCAACAAAGCAATTATGATAATAACCCAAGTCTTTTTCATACAATCACACTCCTTTGTCAAATTCTAATTTGTCAGGATAATTATAGCACATTTATTGTATAATTGCAACTTTAAAGTTTCATCAGAAAATCAAGGCAGAGCCCTGTATATCATCAATTCCGCAGGAATTGCATATCATCAAAACAAATTTTTGCATATCATCAAGCCGACAGAAATACACACCTGAAGGTGTGATGAGATACAAGGGCGTCGTTGCCGCCCTTGATGATATACACGCTGACGCATGATGATATACCAATCCTTCGGATTGGATAAAAAAACGACAAGTTTCTGTCGAAACTTGTCGTTTTCTATGGGAGTACTTCCCAAAAGTGAACCACAATCAATTACGCTCTGTTACTCTACATTAAGACCAACCGCTGATGCTTCCGGATTGATAAAATCCGGATATACAACTGTTCTGCCTGTAAATAATTCTATCACTGAATGCCAAAGCTTCATACAGATTTCCTGAGCCTTGCCCTTAACTGCAAGCTCGAAAGCGATTCTGGTGGAATATTTATCTCCGTTATCCTTTGCAGTTTTTATGTAATCAAAGTCAAAGACATCATAAAGGCGCTCAACTCTTGTTATGTATTTTGAGGTATCCTTTTCGTCAATTTCAACTACACGGTAACCGTACTGAGTTGTATAAGCAAGTCCCTTGTAACGTGTCATGGGAGAGGTGTAAATATCAATATTCTGATTTCTTACACCGAAGGCATTTGTGTGGTCGTGGCCCGTAAACATTGCCAGTACATCGCCTGTTTCAACAAGAGCGTCAAACTGACCGTCGTTATAATAACCGGGACAGGGCTTTTCGTTGAGCTTGCCGTAATTGACCTGCTCGGGGTCAAACATATAATATTCGCCTTCGTTGTAAATGTGCGGAGTTGCATAGGGCTTCTTTGAATCTACCTTTTTAAGAACATCATAGATTTCGGGTACAATTATATGCTGAAAAACAACAGAGTTAACGGTTTCACCGCCGTTTTCTTCTTTCAGCTTTGCTGCTGTTTCTTTGTACCATTTAATCTGCTCTGTGCGTACTCGGTCATAATGTCTGGGCTCATCTTCGTCATAATCTCCTGAGTCAAACACCCAGAGATTAAACTTGGTTTTGTCACTG
>SVPD01000040.1 GCA_015066045.1 Oscillospiraceae bacterium | reverse complement strand
CACCAATACGATTATAAGAAAACTCTTTGATGCTAATTTTACTTACAACAGAAAGATTCTTGCTCTCCCGCCGAGAGAAGTGTATTCGTTTGTACTGAACAATGAAACTCTGCTCAAACACGCTATTCGCGAGGCAATGGCAGCTGATATTGCACAGATGCAGTTGGAAGCGCCTGCTGTTTCTACTTATGAGTTCCGTATTTCTCAATCCTGCATTTTCACCTATGATGCAACTGCTAAAACTCACACAGTAATGGAAAAGAATGTGTATCAGAATTATCTTTCCTCGGCAGAGCCTCGTTCATCTTCTGAAAGAAAGTTTGAGAAATTCTGTGAGCGTTCGTCTTCAGTTGAGTGGTGGTACAAGAATGGAGATAAGGGTAATGAATATCTCTCTATCGTTTATCAGGATAATTCAGGCAAACAGAAGTTATTTTATCCCGACTATGTTATCAGTGTAAATGGTAAAATATGGATTATTGAAACAAAAGGTGGCTTTGACCGTAGCGGTAACAGTCAGGATATTGATATGTACACATCAAAGAAATTTGGTGTCCTTAAAACATATCTTGAAAAATACGGCTTAAAAGGCGGTATTGTCCGTAACGATGATAAGAGTGATGAACTCTGTATCTGTATGGATAATTACTCTGACGATATTCAGAGTGATGATTGGGTTGTATTGGCTGATATTTTATAATAAGTTTTGAAAGCAGGTGTAAATGTGTCACATATCGACAGTTATTTGAATAGAGTCTTTTCAGAAAATGGCTTTAGCTTTCTTGACGATATCTATGAACTATATGATTTTGTGCCTAATGAAAAATTGCGGCAACTTCTTGCTTCATTCCATACAGGGTTAAATAAATGGTTTGTGGTTATTAATAGTGATTTAAGATACCAATATGACGAAGAAGGAAATATCAAATACACGGGTGGATATTTTCATGCTCAAGATAGTAGAGATTACTTATCATTAATAGAGGTAATAGATTCCCTAAGAAGCAAATTAAAAAATACAGAATATGCCTTTAGGTTATGCAGTGAACATTATGATGATGTGATACGACGCTGCCGTAGATTTGTTGCTAAGAGTGGTGGCAGTACAATCCCTGAAGATTTTACTCCAATCACGATTGAAGATTTAAACCCAGTATTTCAAATGGAAAAATCAGTTGCAGTAAAAACTGAACAAAGAACTATATATGCCAATATGAAGCCAATAGGTGGAGGGTCTTACGCTGATGTTTTCTCGTACCAAGATCCCACATACGGTGTCAAAATCGCATTGAAGAGAGCTAAATCCAACTTAGATCTTAAAGAACTTCACAGATTTAAACAAGAGTTTGAGGTTTTAAAATCATTGAATTCACCATATGTTGTTGAAGTCTACTCCTATGATGATGTAAGCAATCAATATACGATGGAGTGTATGGATGAAAGCATATACAAGTATATTAACAGAGAAAACGCAAATCTCGGTCTCCCTGAGCGAAAAAAGCTAATAGCACAAATTGGTCGAGGACTATCTTATATACATAGTAAGGGTCTGCTTCACCGAGATATTAGCTTAACGAATGTATTCGTTAAACATTATGATGATGTTGATGTTGTTAAAATCGGCGATTTTGGTTTGGTTAAAGTACCTGATAGTACATTAACTAGTCTACAATCAGAATTGAAAGGTTCTTTGAACGATCCTGATTTGATAAATGTAGGTTTTTCAAACTATGATATGTGCCATGAGACTTTCGCACTTACTCGATTGTGTTTTTTCATTTTAACTGGAAAGACAAATATTGAAAGGCAAAAAGACGGTGATATTAAAGAGTTTTGGAATCGAGGCACAAGTACAGACCGAAATTTAAGATATAAATCTGTGGATGAACTTATATCAGCTGTAATGCAGATAAAAGAAAGTCCATAAACTACTATAAACAAAGCCACAGCCCACCAATTAGAAGCTATTGGTAGGCTGTGGTTTGTTTGTTTTAATAAATTAAGAGAAGATTACTTCTGCATTAACAATTGTTCTTGCCCTTGCCTCAATGTTTTGCATACGGTGTATCCACTCCAAATGATTTTCCTCTTTCAGTTGCTCGGTTACGACTTCAGCTACTTTCATTTGTTCAACAAGAGTATCAAACATATTTTGTGCCTGAGTATTAATATCCGATAAATATTGCCACAGTTTGCCTTCAGCAAGCAGTGTTGTAAATGCCACCTTCTTGTGTTTCCGAAGATAATCTTTGTGTAACATTCCCCATTTACCGAGCCTTATATTTGCTTCTTCAGGTGGGAGTGTAAGGTTCGGGATTTTAAAATCTCCGACCTGTCTGTATGTACCGCCGTTCTGTTCAAATGATGATTTCATAATTCATACCTCCTTAATGTTCACTTTTGTTAATGATTTTCATCAACAACTCATCTACATCCTCGGTGGGTAAATTCTCCGCCAAAAGCATATTTCTGAACTCATTCATGCCGTTGATAAGCAAGTTGCACTCAAAATCTGTAAACTTAATTTTTGTTTTTCTTTCCATAACAAAACCTCCTGTTACTTGGTAATTTCATTTTACCTTATAACAAGAGGTTAGTCGAATGTACGGATTTAATTTCGGTAGCGGCTACCGAAATTACTATTTTTCCACAAAAGTTTCGTATGTAAATCTTGCTCCGAGCCTGAAGCCTGATATAAAGCTGTCAGCGTTACTTGTTGTTGAGAACTCAATATAAGCACTTACATAGTTTTGAAACAGCTCCTTATCCTCACCGGTAAGTCTTGCTGTGAGCTGTTCTTCTTTCTCTGCAAGATTACTCAGTTTCTTCTTAAGCTTAGGTGTCAATTCGGAATTTACCTCTTGCGGTTCAATATTACCGTAATAAAAGTCTTCAATAAATGTTGACATCATTTCATCTCCTCATTTATACTATGAAGAGGGGCTTTTGGCATGAAAAGAATGTGTATGATGATGCCGTGAAAAATATGTTTTAGGTAATCCGTTATAATCATTCATACCAGAAAATAGACTTGCAAAAGCAAGTCTATTTTTTTATCCATTGCGAAAGCAATGGTATATCATAAACGATATCACTACTATCGTTGTATCTCATCACACCTTTAGGTGTGTATCAAAACCGCTTTCGCAATGATGATATACACGGCTGTGCCGTGATTAAAAATCAACTTCCTTATCATCACTCACACCAGAAAAAGCACTTCTTCGTAAGTGGTTTTTTCAATGAAGAGCACCTGCGGTGCATAAAAAATGAAGCAGGGCGTTGCCCCATGAAGCTATCCTTCGGCTCACGGAATATTAAGTGCGCTTCGTTTCATACGAGCGTAGTCAGCGCTTCATTTAATCATTGTCAGAATGCTCCTCTGCTCGGGCTTTGCTTTTTTTCTTTTCTCTTGAACTGTGCGGATTTTCGTGCTATAATTGAAAAAAACACAGTGAGGTGTATAAATATGAATGCAGTTGTCTCCTTTTTTATGTCAGTGTGCTTTGCGGTTATGAGCCTTTTGGGCATCCCCTTTGATGCTCCCGATCTGGAAAAGACCGAGCTTAATCCCGCAGTGGCCACAGAAGAAAGCATCGCTCTTTTCAGAGAAATTTATGAAAGCGAAACAGAGTGGCTCGCTTCTCTGCAGCTGGAAAACGGCGCTATACCTATGACCTACGCCGAAAACGGTGAGCTTCGTATGAACCCCTATTTTGCTGATTTCGCTGCTTTAGCACTGCTTGACAATGCAGAAAAGTATGCTGATAACGTCGTGAAATATATGGACTGGCACTTTAAGCACCTGAACACTGCCGAGGAGGATTTCAACGGTCTCGACGGCACTATCTATGACTACGTAATCACAATGAAAAACGGCAGAATCGAAAGCGAGGCTATATCCAGGCCCGACGATGCGGATTCCTATGACACGACAGACTCTTATGCTGCTACCTTCCTTACGGTGGTATATAAATATTTCTGCCGTACTGGTGACGGTGATTATTTAGTCTCTCACGCAGAGGAGCTGAAACGAATCACCGATGTAATCTTCTCAAATCTGCAGGACGGTCTTACCTATGCCAAGCCAAACCACAGAGTAAAGTACCTTATGGATAACTGTGAGGTATATGAGGGAGCCGTGGCAGCTGCCGGAATTTTCACGGAGATAGTGCTCAAAGGAGGAAATGAATATGCCTCCCTGCGTGATGACTGCAGCGAGCTGGCTTCTACCGTAAAGCAAAACATAAACACCAAGCTCTGGAATTACGTAGGCGGATATTACAGTCCCGGAATAGCGGCCTATGTGGGTGTACCTACAAAGGTTTTCTCCTGGAATTTATATTATCCACAGGCCACATCTCAGCTCTTCCCCATAATCTGCGGAGTCATCGAACCCGACACCGCCAGAGCCGAGCATCTCTACAGTAAATTCTGCGAAAGCTACTGCTGGGAAAAATTCGAGTATCCCGACGATTTCTATTGGGGCGCCAATGCTTATGCCGCTGCGGTTATGAACGATCTTGACCGTGTGGTTACCTATATGACCGAATATCTGCCCCTGACGGAAACGCATAGCTGGCCTCTTTATAACGCTGACAGTGCCAGAACATCCATGGCTGCATATATTATGCTGGAAAGAGCAGGCGCAGTCTGAAGCACGCAGCACATATTCCGAACCCTTATACACTGTCCCTATCCTGACGGATAGGGCTTTTTCTGTACTATAATTATCATTGACTTTTATTTTTCACTGTTATATAATATTTCTGTACGCTGAAGCAAATGCTGATAGCTTCGGCAAAGATAAATTACTGCGAAAGGAAAGAAAATATGAACAACATCGACAAAAATTACGAAGCTCTGTTCACTCCCTGGAAAATCGGTAATGTGGAAATCAAAAACCGTATCGTAATGTGCCCCATGGGCGGCACATCTCTTTTCGGCTGGTTTGAACTGGGCGGCTGCCATTTCGATAAAGAAGCAGCCAAGCTTTTCCTCGAAAGAGCAAACAACAATGTAGGTCTTATCATCCCCGGTATCGCACCTCTGCGTGACACCTTCTGGGGCAAATGGCTGTGGCAGAATCCCAAAATGTTCGAAGAGCTCAAGGAGTTCATGGACGAAATACATAAGACAGGCGCAAAGCTTTTCGTTCAGCTTACTGCAGGTATGGGCAGAAGCTGGGCCATCACCGAGCTGGTAGCCCCTCTTCATAAGAACAAGTTCACCCGTGCTCTTGTCAAGCCCATCCTCGACACCTCCCACGAGCTGGCCTCCCCCTCTCCTCAGCGCTCACGCTGGGCTCACGACATCATCTGCCCCGAAATGACCAAGGAGCAGATTCACGAAATCATCGAGGCCTTCGCCAAAACCGCCAAGCTCTGCCGTGATGCAGGAGTAGACGGCGTAGAGGTTCACGCAGTACACGAGGGCTATCTTCTCGACCAGTTCGCCATCGAATTTTTCAATAAGCGTACCGACGAATACGGCGGCTCCTTTGAAAACAGATACCGCTTCGCTGCCGAGGTAGTCAAGGCTATCAAGGAGGCCTGCGGTGAGGATTATCCCGTTTCTCTGCGCTACTCCGTAGAGTCCAAAATGAAGGGCTTCTGCGAGGGTGCTATGCCCGGCGAGGAATACACAGAGGTAGGCCGTGCTATGCCCGAATCCGAAAAGGCCGCTAAGTATCTGCAGGATGCAGGCTATGATATGCTCAATGCCGACAACGGCACCTACGACTCCTGGTACTGGGCACATCCCCCCATGTATATGCCTCAGAACTGTAACCTTGACGACGTGGCACACATCAAAGAGTTCGTAGACATTCCCGTAGTATGTGCAGGCCGTATGGAGCCCGATGTAGCATCCAAGGCCATAGCAGAGGGCAGAATAGATGCAGTGGGTGTAGCCCGTCAGTTCCTCACCGATCCCGCCTGGGTAACCAAGCTTATCGAGGGCAGATTAGAGGAAATCAAGCCCTGTATCTGCTGCCACAGCGGCTGCTTCAATTTCTCCTCATCAAAGGGACACGCAAACACTCAGGACCTTCTCGACACCATGGGACTGGCACGCTGCGCTCTCAACCCCGAAACCATGCAGTCCAAAAAATATAAAATCCTTCCCGCCAAGAAATCCAAAAAGGTCGCAATCATCGGCGGCGGTATCGGCGGTATGGAAGCTGCTATCGTCTGCGCCAAAAGAGGACACAAGGTTACTCTTTACGAAAAGACCGATAAGCTCGGCGGTGTATTCATAGCTGCAGCTGCTCCCTCCTTCAAGGAAAAGGACAGAGACCTTATCAAATGGTACATCCGTGAGCTTTCCTGCCACGACATCGAAGTAAAGATGAACACAGAGGTAAAGGATATCGCTTCTCTCGGTGCCGATGAGGTTATCGTAGCCACAGGCTCAAAGGCAAGAAGTATCCCCGTAAAAGGCGCTGACAAGGCTATCGAAGCTGTTGACTATCTTTTAGGTAATGCCGAGGTCGGCGAAAAGGTTACGGTTATCGGCGGCGGTCTGACCGGCTGTGAAATCGCTTATGATCTTTACCTTCAGGGTAAAAAGCCCACCATCGTGGAAATGCAGGACGACCTCATCACCACTCCCGGTGTATGTCTGGCAAACACATCCTTCCTTCGTGATTTCTTTAAAACAAATAAGGTTCCCGTACATCTCGAAACCGCTCTCTCCGAAATCGGCGACGGCAAGGTTACCGTCAAGGACAAGGACGGCAAGGTATTCGACATCGAGGCTGACAGTGTAATCATGTCAGTCGGCTATGTTCCCACTCCCGTAGCACCCAAAGCAAAGCACGTTCATCTCATCGGTGATGCCGCCAAGGTCGGAAATCTCCGTACCGTTATCTGGGGTGCATGGGATGTCGCTATGAAAATCTAAAAGGATAAAACTACAGTAAAGGAGAAAAACACTATGATTCTTACACAGGAACAGCAGGCAATACTTGACGGCTCAAAGGGCGAAGTTATGGCGAAGGTTATGAAAACCCTCGTTATGTACGGCGAAGCCTTCGGCGCCGAAAAATTAGTACCCATCACCTCTGACTATAACCATCTCGTTACCTCCTTCGGTCTTAAGGTAATGTCTCCCGTTTACGACCTTATGCAGACCATTCTGGATGCAGGCGTCGTTTCAGGTCAGAAATTCTCCGTAGACCCCCGCCCCATCGACAAAAAGGTTCCCGCAAACTTCCTTCAGAACCTTATTTTCAATAAGTTTATGTACACCAAACAGAGCTTTTATGAGGATCAGCTCCAGAAGCTCGGTCTTATGAATAAGGATGCCTTCACCTGCACCTGCTATATGGACGAGGTAGGCAATAAGCCCAAAAAGGGTGATGTTCTCTCTTGGGCAGAGTCCAGCGCCGTAGTTTATGCTAACTCCGTTTTAGGTGCCAGATGTAACCGTAACTCAGGCATCATCGACATTATGGGCTCCATCGTAGGCTTCGTACCCTACTTCGGTCTTCTCACCGACGAAGGCAGGAAGGCTACATGGGTAGTCAAAATTCAGACCGAAAAGAAGCCTGAGGCTCAGCTTTTAGGCTCAGCTATCGGTATGAAGGTTATGGAAGATGTGCCTTATGTAGTAGGTCTCGACAAATGGATAGGCTCTGAGCTCGATGACAGTGCCTGTGCATACCTTAAGGACTTCGGTGCCGCCACAGCATCAAACGGTGCAGTAGGTCTTTACCACATCGACGGTCTCACTCCCGAAGCCGTAGAGCTCGGTGAAAAGCTCATCGCAGAGGGCGCTAAGGAATACATCATCGACGATGCAGAGCTCGAAAGAGTTCAGAAAAACTATCCCGTTATCTGGAAAAAGCCTGATGCCGCTCCGAAGCTTTGCTTCATCGGCTGCCCCCACCTTTCACTCCAGCAGCTTAAGGACTGGACAGACAGCATCGAGTCTGAGCTCAAGAGAAAGGGTAATGTAAAGGTAGGCGTTCCCACCGTTCTCACCGCCGCCCCGAAGGTTCTCGAGGCATTCGAAAAGACTCCCTATTATGCGAGACTGCGTGCTACAGGTGTTATCATTTCCTACATCTGTCCTCTTATGTATATGAACAATCCTCTCTGTAAGAAAATGCCCGTAATTACCTGCTCAAACAAGCTTCGTACTTACACTACGGCTAAATTCTACAAGGAAGCAGAAATCTTATCAATAATTACAGACGGAGGTAAAAAATAATGAAACAGTTTAAAGGCAGAGTTGTAACTCCCGGCACTGTAACAGCAGAAGCAGTTGTTACCAAAAGCGGCTTCAATACCCTCGCATCCTTCCAGAACGCTCTCCAGTTCGGCGACAAGGAAGTAAAGTGCGGCGACCAGAATAACGCTGACTTATACGGCAAATCCCTTCTGAACAAGGCTCTTTGCCTTCCTCAGACCATCGGCTCCACCACGGGTGGTCTCGTTCTCTACTGTGCCTGCGCACTGAAGAAAAATCCCGCCTGCATGCTCTTCTCCTTACCCATCGACTCTCTCGCCGCTGCAGGTGCGGTTTTAGCCGATGTATGGGTTGACGGCGTATCTATGCCCGTTATCGACTCCCTCGGCGAAGAGTTCCTCGAATATGTTAAGGACGGTATGACCGTTACTATTAAGGAAGACGGCATCGTAGAGGTTGGCTGAGGTTACCTTGCCGCAAAGGGCGGATAATGCCGACATAAAACCGATAAAAAAAATAATGCACAGGAATGGCCAAGCAAAGCCGTCCTGTGCATTTGTTTTATTCTGCGAAAGCTTTTTATTTGTCAAGCATCAGAGCAGTTCATCAAAGAGTCTGAGGTTAATCTTATCAGCCTTAAGCTCGCCTGCCTGAATTTTCTTTATAATTTCCACGATGCGGTCATTGATGGGTGTTTTCACTCCGTATTTTCTGCCGAATTCGCACACTACACCGTTAATGGCATCGATTTCACAGGGCTTACCCTTTTTAAGGTCCTGAAGCATTGAGGGCTCGATAAGCCTGTGCTTTTTCATGGCGATGGGCAAAAGCAGTGTACCGAAGGCTCTTTTGAGAGCACCCTTGTAATAGAAAAGACCTACGATATTTTTACCCTGTACGGGAGCGAACTCTACACCTGCTGCGTGACCTACATCGATGCATTCCTTCATGCAGCGTATAGCCACCTGCTTGCCGTACTTGTCCTCGGAAACATCACCGAAGACACCGCCTACTACTGTGCCGAGGCCTGAGAAGGTGGCGTTTATGAGAAGCTTTGACCAGCGGGCGCCCATAAGATTAGGCTCCTCGTGCACGGGGCACATAAGCTCCAGCAGAGCCTTGACCTCTCTGAACTGCTCGTCGGTGATGCCCTTCATTTTACCCATATGGAAGGAGAGACTGTCGGGCTCACTGGTAAGCTCGCACACACCGGGCTCGATGAGTGCTGCTCCCCACTCTACTGCGCAGCCCATAGTATGATCCTCACCGATGATTTCTGCTATACCGGGCTCGGGAATACCGTTCTGCAGGGTTACGATAACCCCCTTTTCCGACAGATAATCCTTAAGGAAGGTAACTACATCCTTATTGAAAAGCTGCTTGGTAAGAAGAACGATAACATCGTATTTACCCTCCATCTGATCGGGAGTGATAGCCTTTACGGGAACCGTCATTTCCACTGTGCCTGTGATCTTCGCACCCTTTTCGTTGAGAATGGCCACGTGCTGCCTGTTTCTGTTTATAAGGTCTACCTCGCCGCCGTTTTTAGTAATATAGGCACCTAAAACCGTGCCGAGGGAGCCTGCTCCATAGATTGCATATTTAGCCATAATATTTCCTCCGGAATTTTATTTTACTTAATTTTATCACTGTTCGCCCGTCTTTTCAAGACCTTTAATCTCTGAAAAACTCGAGAATTTCACCGAAATACCATTTAAGCGTCTCATCACCGCTCATAAAGATTTCGTGACGGGAATTCTCCACCTTTTTAACCTTCACTCTGGCCATAGAAGCGAATTTATCCGTATACTCGCCTAAAAGCTGCTTATCCTCCTCAGGCTTGAATATAAGCATTTTCGTTTTCAGCAGCTTAATGCTTTGAGAAGAGAGAATTTTATCTCTGGCCTCCAATGAAGCCCTTACCCAGCCGAAGGAAGGACCGCTCGTCTGATAGAGAGGCTCTCTTTTTCTTTTGCTGTGGTAATAGTCAAATCTTGCCGAAGAGGAGGCGTCGCCTGTTTCTGCAGTCTGATTTTCATCGAAAATGCATCTGCCCGGAGCGGAAATGCTTTTACCGCCGAAAAGGCAGATTATCTTCGCCACGGTACCCGCCACCGCCACAGGCATACCCATATTACCGCATATCATCGGTGAGGAAAGAACTGCCTTATGTACGGCATAGGGATTTTTCATCATATAGAGAAGCGCCACGGTGCTGCCCAGAGAGTGGGTGTAGAAGTAAATCTTTCTGTCGCCCGTACAAGGTATCACAACCCCGTTCATAAAGGCCTCCAGGTCCTCTCTGTAAAGGTCGAAGCTATCCGTTTCCACTCTTTCCTTTTTGCCGCTCCGGTGCTCGCTTTTACCGTGTCCCCGAAGGTCAAAAGAGAAAACAGTATAGCCTGCCTTACGGAAATAGTAGGCGACCTCACGGAATTTCTCAGCCGATTCGGTGAAGCCGTGAAGGATAACCACGGTGCCCCGTGAAAGCTTTTTATCGTACTGCTCATAGTGAAGCGTGAGACCGTCAGCGGAAAAGATGCTGCCCTCAGCTCTTTTCGAGGCAAGATAAGGCTCCGCCTTTTCCGTCATAAGAGTGAAATAATTCCTTTCATCAATTATCTGTACACCGTCGAATTTATCTAAAAAGTCAAGCATAGAAAGCCTCCTTCATTTTTTCTTCTTTTCTCACATCAGAGCGACGGCCTTTCCGCTCTGCTTACTATAAATAATATAAACCATAAAAGGAAATTTTTCAAGTGAAGTTCATTATGTAGTGAAAAAATCGTGCACGGAAAAGCTGCGGGGTAGCAGTAAAAACACGCAGACGGAAAGCGGAGCATTGTCGGGGGGATGGCTCTTACTCCGATTTGCACACGAGCGACCGTTAAAACTGTTAAAAAAATTTAACATATATATACTTTTTTGTTTTTATGTGTTATAATGAAAAAAATAAGTGTTGCTTATTTTAAAGAATTGTACTTTCTGAAAAAACATTATGTGAGGTAAATGTTATGGATTTTCGCATTGAAGCAGACTCAATAGGCAAAAAACAAGTGCCGTCAGAAGCTTATTACGGCGTCCAATCACTCAGAGGTTATGAAAACTTCCAAATCACAGGTCAGAGGCTCCGACCTGAATTTATCAATTCCCTCGCACAGATAAAGAAGGCTTGTGCAATATGTAACTGCAATGTAGGCGAGCTGGATGAAGACATCAAGGATGCAATCTGTCAGGCCTGCGACGAAATACTCGAAGGAAAGCTTCACGACCAGTTTATCTGTGATCCCGTTCAGGGCGGTGCAGGCACCACTGCAAATATGAATGCCAATGAGGTTATCGCAAACAGAGCTATCGAAATTTTAGGCGGTAAAAAGGGCGATTACTCCATAGTCCACCCTAATGACCACGTAAACAGAGCGCAGTCCACAAATGACGTTATCCCTTCAGCGGCAAAAATGACTACCGTAGTTCTTCTTAAGGAGGCTATCAGGCAGCTTGTAAAGCTCGAACAGGCTCTTGCCAAGAAAAAATTCGACTTTTACGACATTATTAAAATGGGAAGAACACAGATGCAGGATGCCGTCCCCATCCGTCTCGGTGCGGAATTCGGTGCATACCGCAGAGCTATCACCCGTGACATAGAAAGACTCAGCACGGCTCTCGAGGAAATGTATTCCATAAATATGGGCGGTACCGCCATAGGCACGGCACTTAATGCAAATCCCGACTATGTGGATGCTCTGGCCCCCACCATCGCCGAAATAAGTGGTATTCCCGTAGTAAAGGCGGCAGACCTCATCGACGGCACACAGAATCTCGATTCCTTCGCCTTCGTTTCCTCTGCGCTCAAAACCTGCGCCATTTCCTGCTCGAAGATAGCCAATGACTTCCGTCTTATGTCCTCGGGCCCCCGATGCGGCTTCGAGGAAATCAATCTCCCCGCTATGCAGAACGGCTCATCCATTATGCCCGGCAAGGTCAACCCCGTTATTCCCGAGGTTATGTCTCAGGCAGCCTTCTGCATTATGGGTAATGACGTTTCCATCACTATGGCTGCCGAAGCAGGTCAGCTCGAGCTTAACTATGCCGAGCCCATCCTTTACCACAAGCTTTTCGAATCCATCGCAGTGCTTACCGGTGCAGTGCAGACCTTTACCGACAACTGTGTTTCAGGCATCACCGCAAACGAAGACAGATGCAGAGAGCACGTGGAAAACTCGGTCGGTGTTATCACTGCCATCTGCCCCACGGTCGGCTATAAGCTTTCGGCTGATATAGCTAAGACTGCCATAAAAACGGGCGAGCCTATACGTGAAATACTCAGAAGTAAAAAAATATTTACCGACGAGGAAATCGATAAAATCCTTGATCCGGCAAATATGGTTTGATTATATTTACATAAAAATGACCTCCTTGTATTTGGCTGATGTGCCGATTTACAAGGAGGTTTGTGGTTTGTCGAATGTGTGGATGTTTGCTCATATTGCGCAACTTCAATTTCACATTATTTATCTAATATATGAATAAACCATTCATATATACATTGAAACTATTTTTTTACTACTTCCTCTTTTGTATCTTCCGACCAGAACATTGCATATCCGTCTACATACGCATCGTCTGCACATATAACAAAACTTTTTCCGTTGCTCATAACAAATTTAATTTCATCAAATGTTTCTTCCGTAGGGGAAACGAAATCAAGACTATCCCCGCTCCACTTGCTGTAATCATCAGTCACCGAGCGTAAAGAAACATTTTCTATGCTGTCGTATTCCAAATTGCAAGTCTGGGTTTCATATATTCTGTTTGAACGGAAGTCATACATATCATTACTCGTGTTAAAACAGTCCTTCATCAATAACTCTTCATATTCATTTATTTCTGCTTTTGTCATTTTTCTGAATTCAACATTCAAAAAATCTATGAAACGATAATTGATAATAAGACACCAATCATTTTCAAATAAAACATAGATTTCCTCATCTGTACTATAGGTACGAAACCCTCTATGATGATTCCAAGACGGCGAAGCGAGAGCAAAAATTGCTTTAATCTTTGTATGTTGCTGTAAGTCTATTATAGAATTAAAATGCTCCGTTGCTGTTGTTTTTTTTGATAAATACATTTATCTCACCTCTTTCTTACAGTATAAATCACTTTGCAAGAAAACTCAATAGATACCTGTGATTCACTGTCCCAAAAATCGGACTTATACAAAAACTCCTCACCGATTTCTCGATGAGGAGTTCATTTTAAATATAGAGTTTTACTTCAATATCTCGCCAGCCTCTTACACGCTTTGTCGGGGATATGGAATAGACATATTCCTGTGCATCCTCGATCGTCAGAGTGAATTCAGCGAACTGAGTGAAAATTCTTGCGTCAGCAACAAGGTTCCCGGGTACCCGTTCCAAATCTTTGATTTGGTTAACGGGTGGGGTTCTTATCAGGTGCGTTTCTGATTTTTTAGATTCTTGCTGTTCCGCTTTCCGTTTTCGGACTTAGCTTTCTTTGTTTCCTCGGATTGCGGTGGCAGTATCATAAAGGTGATGTTTTTAAGCTTCACTGCCGCACGGAGAAAACCGGGTTCTTCATCATCAATGATATACACTGACCCCGGAACATTTTTGTTCAGCTCAAGAATAGCTTCGTTAAGCTTCTTACTGTAGCTTTCAATCTGAATTTCATCGTCGCCTTTTTCAAACCACAAATGAGTTTCTTTAGCCTTCGCCATTTTACTTTCCTCCTTTCAAAAAATTTTAAGGTACACTTTTTCAGCATTTTTCATCGGAATCCCTTCCGTGTTTTTTGAGCGTTTATCGAATAGAAATCTCTTGAACGGTGATTTGTTCAAAGAAAAATTTCTGTCAGCTGAACAGAAATTCCGATAAAAAAAGACCAACTGAAAAACAGTTAGTCTTAAAGTTCGGTTATTCTTTTCAGCAATGTTTTATCACCGAGCAGCTTTGCAAGATACGGCAGTCTTTCCACATTTGAAGTTACATTTTCCCAATCCTGTGAAGCAAAAAACAGGTTAATTTTCTGCTTTTGGGTGGGACTGTACCATTCCTTCCCATAACAGAAGAGCTGATTAAGGAGTTCCAAAGACTTCTTACACAGAACACCTACGATACACGCCGTTATCAGTTAGGTGAGTGTCCCGGTGAATACAAAAAGCACGACTTTGTAACAGACCGTGAGGAAATAGGTGCACTGCCCGAGGATGTCAAAGAAGAGATTGATGAGCTTTTAAAAGAAATACAGGATATACCCGAGGATATTGTTCTTAAAGCAGCGGCATATTTCCACGCAAAATTTGAAAATATTCATCCCTTTGCCGACGGTAACGGCAGAACAGGCAGACTTGTTATGAACTATCTGCTTGTACTCAATTCTCATCCGCCCATCGTTATTCACGAAGAGGACAGAAAATCATATTATGATGCTCTTGAAGCTTGGGACAGAGAACAGGATATTGTTCCTATGTGTACCTTCCTGAAGGAACAGACAGTCAAGACCTGGGCAAAGCAAATAGAGAGAGCTGAAAGAAAAAGAAGCGACCTTGACCGCTGAATTATACTAACTTTAAGCAGTCCGTACAACACGGGCTGCTTTTTCTGTGTCAAAAAATCTATTATGAAAAAACTCTGTTTCTTGATATGTTTTAACGGTGCCAAAACATTCAAATTTCGGAGTCACAGACAAAAATGCAATAAAAAACGGCACCGCTTACGGTGCCAACAGATTGGAGGTGATATTTATGACTGATAACGAGAAAAAGCTGATACAAGTCAAGCACAGACTTGAGCAGGCTGAAAACCGCAACCGTAAAAAGGAACGCACAGAGCGAAACCACAGACTTATTGTAGAGGGTGCGATTTTGGAGAAGCTTTTACCTGAAATCAAGACGATGAACTTTACTGATATTGAGGGATATTTACAGGGAAAGCTAAACTAAAGGCTTATATATTCCCTTAAGGGCGCACTTACTCACCACCGTAAAGGCGGTGCAGTGCGCTCTCCGAGTGAAGAATAACAAATACTAATTTAAAACTATTTTAATGTGAATCAAAGACAATTTCTATATCATCTTTTCTTGCTTTTATACGCACATTTCCACCAATTGGGAAAGTGATAATTGGGAAGATATGTCCGAAATCAACACCGAAAACTACAGGGATATTAGTTGGTACTTTATCTCGGATGATATCGGTAATGCGTTCCAATGTCATACCACAACTTTTATCAAAGCGTCCGAACACGATACCTCTTACGGTATCTGCACCTTCAATCTGCAATAATGATTGCAAGTTACGTTCAAACTCGTAGCTGAAATATTCACCCATGATATTATCATCTTCAACAAACAACACTTTATCGCGAATATCAGGCATATACGGTGTGCCTTGCAATAAATTGATTGTACAAAGGTTGCCTCCAATAATAGCTCCCTCACACATACCTTCTTGAAGAACAGTATATTGTTTTGCAGTTTTTGAAGGAGTAATACGGAGTGGCTCGTCTTTTGTTAAACAATCCAAAAATGCTTTTCTTGTATATTCAGGTTCACCGTCAAATCCAAAAGTGCAGTAGTGCGGACCGCTATATGTTACAAGACCGGTTTTTGCATAAATGGCATTTTCCAAGATTGTAATGTCTGAATATCCACAAAGAATTTTAGGGTTTTGGGCAATCAAATCGTAGTCAAGATACGGAAGAAGCTGATTAGCGTTAAATCCACCTACGCTAGTAATAATCATTTTGACATTTGGGTCTCGAAATGCCTCATGTAAATCTTCTACACGAGATGCAATGCTTGAAGATTGATATCTATCGAGTTCACGACAGTTTTTTGAAAATGTCAGATTAAATCCTGATTCCTTCCAGAAGCTCATCGCATGATGGTGCGTTTTCTCCCAAATTATAGCTTGACTTCTTGATGGTGCGACTACACGAATTTCGTCACCGGGTTGCAGTTTGTTTGCAATCATACGATTTACCTCCTTGTAAAGATTTCTTCGCTATATATAGCTTTTGATAATTATAACACACCTAAACCAACAAAAACAATATATTATATAAAACTTACGAAAGGACGGTGATACCCGCAATTTATCACCTTGAAGCAAAAGTCATAACTCGTGGTGTTGGTCGCTCAGCCGTAGCCGCAAGTGCATATATGAGCTGCAGTGAAATCACTAACGAGTATGACGGCGTAAAACATGATTACACCAAGAAATGAGGACTTGTCTATGAGAAAATCTTTCTCCCGTCACACGCTCCGCCCGAATTGTGCAACAGAAGTAAATTATGGAACGCAGTTGAAGAAGCAGAGAAAACAAGGGACAGCCGTTTAGCAAGAGAGTTCGTTGTTGCTCTGCCTGTTGAAGTCAGCCGAGAAAGGCAGATAGCAGAGGCAGAAGAATTTGCAAAGGCTCTTGTAAATGATGGCATGTGTGTTGATGTCTGTATTCACGATACGGGCGAAGGCAATCCTCACGTTCATATTATGGCAACTGTCAGACCGTTAAACCCTGACGGTACCTGGCAAAGAAAAACAGAAAAAGAATATTTATGCCGTTTCAATCGCTTGCTGAAAGAACTGTTATTACAAGTGCCGCGACCGGTGCGATAATCCGGACTATAACAGGAGTAGCTGCGATTTACGGGTTATATCTTCTGAATTTATCGAATGTAAAAATGATTTTGTTATTTCTTGGTTG
>SVPD01000003.1 GCA_015066045.1 Oscillospiraceae bacterium | reverse complement strand
TCACCAACACAAAGTATTATGTTGATGACGGTTATACGGGAACTAATTTTAACAGACCGGGCTTTCAGGCAATGCTTGAAGATATTGAAATGGGATATGTAACAACCGTTATGGTAAAAGACTTATCAAGATTAGGTCGTGACTATGTTTCGGTAGGTCATTATACGGATAACTATTTTCCCGAACATAACATAAGATTTATCGCTGTTAACGATATGGTAGACAGTGATGAGGGTGAGAATGAAATAGCACCCTTCAAGAACATAATGAATGAAATGTACGCAAGGGACATTTCAAGAAAAATCAGAAGCTCAAACAGAATCAGAGGCAACCTTGGAGAACCTCTTGCACAACCGCCTTACGGATATATGAAAAGTCCCGAGAACAAAAAGAAATGGATAATTGATCCTGATGCTTCACAGGTAGTGAAAAGTATTTTCAGAATGTGCATTGAGGGTAAGGGTAACGAAGCTATTACTCATGTTCTTCAGTCAAACAAAATCTATATACCTATGGCATATTGGCACTGTAAAGGTTTGAACCGAGGCGGTAAGCAAATGCCTGCTGACCCTTACAGATGGAGTAAAACAACCGTAAGGAAAATCTTAACTCAGCAAGAATACTGCGGTGATGTAATCAATTTCAAAACCTACTCAAAGAATTTCAAAAACAAAAAGAGGCTGATGAACGCTGAAGAAAACTGGAGAATCTTCAAGGATGTTCACGAGCCTATCATTGAAAGAGAAGTGTTTGAGCTTGTACAGGAAAACTTGTTAAAGGTCAAGAGAAGAGCACCCAAACTCGAAAATGCAAAGAAGCATATATTCAGCGGACTTATCCGTTGCGGTGATTGCGGCAGCAATATGAGGTATCACACTAATACCACCAACAAAGCTATTCATTATTTTAGTTGCGGTAACTACATCAAGGATACCCGTGGTAATTGTCCCACAAGGCATTACATTCGTTCAGATGCTCTTGAACAGATAGTTTTGCTTGAATTGAAGCATCTTGCAAACTTTCTTAAACACGATGAAGAAAGACTTGCGGAAATACTTGAAAGGAAGTCAAACAAGGACTTATATGAAGAGACAAGGTATCTTGAGGGTGAATTGCAAAAAGCTCTTGCAAGGCAGCAGAAGGTGGCAAATCTTTATGAAAAGCTATATGAAGACAATGCCGAGGGCAAGGTAACGGATGAATGGTTTACCCATATGTCACATAAGTACGAGCTTGAAAGAACGGAGCTAAAAGGAAAGATATCTGATTTGCGGCACAGACTGTCAAATGCTCAGGAAACATCTAAAGGTAAGGATATGTTTCTTAATGCGGTAAGAAGCTTTATGGAAATGGAAACCCTTACGGCACCTCTTGCAAAGGAGCTTATTGACCACATTGATGTTTATGAGAGTGAAGGTAAAGGTAAAAACAAAACGCAGAGAATTGTAATTTACTACCGCTTTGTAGGTTATCTTGAATTACCTGACAAAATACCAATCGTAAACGATACAAGGCAGGGAGTAGCAGTGAATTACATTTCAGGTGCTTTACCCTAAACGGCATAAAGAAAAAAGCCGCAGATAATCTGCGACAAACACAATAAAATATATCAATCTGTTTTTAACAAAAAAGGATGCGTGTTCAAATCCCTTATGAACACGCATCATGGTGCGAGAGACGGGACTTGAACCCGTACGAGCTGCCCCACACGCCCCTCAAACGTGCGCGTCTGCCGATTCCGCCACTCTCGCATATATTAACTTGTTAAAAAAGGGGAACGAGCGTGCACGTGACTCTTGCGGTACCCAGAATCTGTTACTCGCTATTAGCTTCGTCAGATTCTGACCGCTGCGCCATTTCACACTCCCTTAATCATCCGCCGGATGCGGTCGTGTTCAATGCTGCCGATTCCGCCACTCTCGCATATTAACTTCCGCTCTCTCAAGCGCTCGTATAATATATCATCAACTAAAAGAAAAGTCAATACCTTTTTTGAAAAAAATAGTTTTTTTCGTGAAAAAACCGTCACCCTGCCGCTTGCTTTTTTCGGTGGGGTGACGGTTATTAAATTAAATCTGAAGCTGCAGGGGAAGAGAAATCGCACTGTCGGAAACCAGAGCGCCCTCGTCGAAGCAGATGTAGTATCGGTAATATTCCGGTGAGTAATAAAAATCACCGTCATCCACTGTAATGTAGCAGCAGATAAGCTTTTCTCCGTCTTCCTCGGAAAGAGTGATTTCGAAATTTGCCGTAAGCTTCTGAGTTACGGCGGAGCCTGCCATTTCATAGACGAAAACATTACCTTCAGTAGTCACGTTTTCACCCATCGGTGTGGATATTTCGAGTATTACCTCATCGAAAAATTCATCCTCCGGAGTCTGCAGAAGGGTATAGTCGCCGATTTCCGTGTAGACTCTGCCGTCGTCGGAAATGTCTCCGTCGGAAAAATCGGAGGCTATAAGCTCGGGAATTTCTTCGGGAGCGGCAGTGGTGGGCTCGGTGGTGCTTTCTGCGGTCGTTTCCGTGGTGGCTTCGGTAGTAGTCTCGGTGGTGGTTTCTGTCGTGGTGGGCTCAGTGGTGGTTTCTGCCGTAGTCTCTGTCGTGGTGGGCTCAGTGGTAGTTGCCGCAGTAGGCGGAGCCGTGGTGGCTACGGTGGGCGACTGAGTCGTCGAAACGGTGGGCAGAACAACTGAGGGACTGGTGGTGGCCTTCTGTGAGCCTGAGCCGCCGATAAATATTACGCCTATTATGAGCGCTATTACGGCGATGATTGCCGCTACGAGCAGATACATTTTTTTGTTATCCTTGCCGTCATCAGTCTCGTCTTCGTCATCGGCACCTTCCTTGAAGGTCTGTCTGAAGGCTACCTTTTCCGCTTCTGAGACCGCTCTTTCCGGGGCAAGATAAACAGAAGGCTCTTCCTGCTCATCTTCCTCGTCGTCGGAAATCTGAAAGCCTGACAGGGGCACTGCAGGAGCCACGGGAATGTATACGGGAGGCTGAACAGGCTGATACACGGGTGCCGGAATATCTTGATGAGAGGACAAAAGCTCAGTGTATCTTTCCAGCTCAGTTTTCATAAGCAGGGGGCTGAAATATCTGTCCGACTGTCTGAAGGCCAGAGCCTTTGCTATAATTTTTGCCATTTCCGCATCTGCTGCGGCGGGGGCGGATAAAGCTTCACCGCGCATCTGCTTTTCGAAAGCGATTTCTCTGTCGCTCAGGGAAACCGGCTTCGGATATTCGGGCAGGAAGGGGAGACGGTTATTGTTAAGAAGCTTATAAAGAAGTACACCTACGGAATAAATGTCTGAGGAGGTATCATAGGCGGCTTCCTTGTAAACCTCGGGAGCCATATAGGGGGAGGCCTCCGTTCTGACACGTCCGGCGATGTTTGAAATGCCGAAATCTCCCAGCTTGAAATTGCCATCATCATCCACATAGATGTTTTCGGGCTTTATCTGATGATGCATAATGCCCAGACTTCTGAAGCCCTCTGCGGCTGAGCACAGGTCAAGACCGATTTTTGCAGCCTGCTCTGCAGTGATATCCTCTGCTCTTACTTTTTCGCTGAAGGGCAAAAGCAGCTCCATAAGCATCACCACATAAAAGCAGGAGCTTTCCTTTACGATGCGGAAATTATCGAAGCGCACGATGTTTTTATTTGTGCGAAGAGTGAGCATTTTGTTCATATTTTCGGTGACGGCTGTCTCGAGCATATCGAGATATTCGCCGACGGTTTTATATCTGCCCGACTCGATAACTCTGCTGAGCTCTCTGTCGTTTGCGGGGAATTTGACCGTCTTTAAGGCCAGAAATTCGGTGATGCCGTCTGTGGTTTTATAGACCTTGAAGACCTTGGAGTTTTTCCCTTCGGCGAGCTTTGAATCCACATACCATGCGCCGAAAAGAGGCTCGAGAGCTTTAAGTTTTTCTATTGTCATGCTTTCATCTCCTTGTTTAAGGGGTATAATTACTCATAATATATCACTAATACATACTTAAGTCAAGAAAGTGAATGTTAAATATCTGACTGTGTTTGTATTACTGCAGTATAAAAATGAATGTTTTCCGTTAATGTATAGGATTATGCTCGTCACTCCGAGTAATAATTTAATATTTGACTATTGAATTAGACGTTCCGTTATGCTATAATGAGCATCGAACTTAAAAATGCTTTATTGCTTAAAAACTTTAAGATGATGTTTTTCTTAGAAAAGAAAGGATACAGTATGACGGATTTTAAATTCAAGTTTTCGGTTGTTATGCCTGTTTACGATGTCGAGGATTATCTGGAGGAGAGCATACTATCACTGGTTAACCAGACTATAGGCTTTAAAGAGAATATTCAGCTGATTCTCATTAATGACGGTTCACCTGACAAATCAGGAAATATCTGTCAGGAATACAGGGAAAAATACCCGGAAAATATTGTTTATATTGAACAGGAAAATGCCGGCGTAAGTGTTGCACGAAACCGAGGTCTTGAAGCGGTAGAGGGCAAATATGTTAATTTCCTTGATTCTGATGATGTCTGGGATGAGGACGCATTCGAAAAGGTATACGGTTTCTTTGAAGAAAACACCAAGATTACGGATGTCGTAACCACGGGAATCAAAGAATTTGAAGCCGTGGAGAAGGAGCATATTACTAATTACAGACTCAGAAAGGGAACCAGGATTGCTGACCTTATGAGCCCGTCCGAGGCCAACTCTGTCGTTCTTCAGGTGGCATCCTCATTTTTTAAAACGGCAGCACTTAAAAACATCAGCTTTAAGGAAGGTCTCAGGTACGGAGAGGACTCTCTTTATGTAAACACTGTCATTATGAGAAAAATGACGGTAGGCTTTATCAGCGATGTTTTTTATCATTACCGCAGAAGAAATGCCGGAACTTCAGCAGTACAGACTCTTAAAAAAACAGAGTATTTTTATACGGACAGATTAAGTGAGTATCATCTTGAACTAATTAAGCTTGCATCTGAAAAATTCGGATGTGTTCCTTTATATATTCAGAATGTGGTCTATTATGACTTCGGGTGGCATTTAATGACTCCCGCTCACAGTGCTGTCAGCGAGGAGGTTTACCTCAGATTCCTCGAGCTTTCTAAAGAGGTACTGAGTCATATTGAGGAAAGGGTAATCATCCGTAATGAAATACATTCTTCTTTGCCTAAAAAGAATGTGGCACTCAGACTTAAATGCGGCCTAGATGACTGGTATTCTCTGTGCCGCTATGATCCTGTGAGAAAAGCAATTTGCTATAAAGATTATGTGATGTTTGCCCTTAACAGAAATAAGTTTATACTTATAATGCACTTCGTGAAAATAAAGGGTAAAAAGCTCGTTCTGGAAGGTCTTATTACCAAATGGCTCTTTGATCTTACGGATAAAAAGGTTAAATTCTTTTTTAAATGTGAAGACGATTATTTCACCCCTAAATATGAGCAGTTTATTCATAAAAAATATGAAACCTGCTTCGAAAATACAGAGCAATACAAAAAGTTTTACTGTGAAATACCCTTGAGTAAACTCACCTTTGATGAGGAAGGCATAGCAAAAATAAAGCCTGTAGTCAGATTCGGAAAGAAACTCTGTAATGTAGGTTATAACTATTTCAAATTTACACCGTCTTCAAACGCTTTCGGGCCCTCTTATAAATTTTTCGGAAACTATTATCTTAAGAATTTCAGAACTGTAATTCATGTGGGCTATGTAAAGGACCGTAAGGAAAAGCTCAGAAAAATGTTTGAATTCGAAAAAGAATGCTGGTCTTTCCTTAAGGAAATCGGACGTAAGGATATAGCAGAGCTGAGAAAAAGATATTTCAGGTATAAGGCTTTGCACAGAAATGCACCTAAAATCTGGCTTATTTCAGACCGTGTGGAAAATGCCGGTGATAACGGTGAGGTTTTCTTTAAATATCTCAATAAAATCAAAAAAGAGACTAATGAGCTCGATAACGTAAGACCGATTTTTGTTATCAGTAAAAATGCAAAGTGTATTGACAGACTCAGAAGTGAAGGTGAGGTTCTTTTCATCGAGGATAAAAAGTTCCCGCTTTATTTCCTTCTGGCCGACAAGATAATCTCTTCGGGTGCCAGTGACTTTACTATGAATCCCTTTGACAAGGACCGCCGTTATCTGGTTGATCTGTTTAATTTTAAATATTATTATCTGCAGCACGGTGTTGCTTGTGCTGACCTTTCGGTTTGGCTTAACAGACTCTATAAGAATATAGAGATGATTTTTGCTACCTCGGAAAGAGAAAGAGAAAGCTTTATCAGAGATAACTATTATTATGGGGAAAACAATGTCGTTATAGCCGGTCAGTCGAGATTTGATGATCTGTATGTAGATACACAGAAGCAGATTCTTATTCTTCCCACATGGAGAAAATCCATTAAGGAAAGCTATGACCAGAATACCACGAGTATTTATTTCGACGGCTTTAAGAATACGGAATATTTTAAATACTATAACGGACTCATAAATAATGAGAGATTGCTCGAGGCTATGAGAAAGCACGGATATACGGGACTTTTCTGTATTCATCCGATTCATATGAAGCAGACCGTCGATTTCACCGGAAACGATGTTTTTAAGGTTAATGAGGGTTATATCGATTATAACGATGTGTTTGCACGTTCAGCTATGATGGTTACAGACTATTCCAGTGTGCTCTTTGACTTCGCTTATCTCAGAAAGCCTGTGGTTTATACTCATTTTGATAAAGAGGATTTCTTTGCAGGCCAGATTTATGACGAAGGATATTTCAGCTATGAGAACGATGGATTCGGACCTGTCTGTTATGATATGGATGCTACCGTTGATGCTATTATCGCTTCTATTGAGCGTGACTGTGAAAATGAGCAGAAATATCTCGACAGAATCAATAGCTTCTATGCCTTCAGTGATAAGAACAACTGTGAAAGAATTTACAGAGCGATTATGTCGCAGGAAAAATAATGCTTTAAGGTGGCTTTGAATGATATTTTTTATTTTCATTCTGGCGATGATAATGTTTTACGAACTGAAGGTCGCCGGAGGTAATGAGTTTAACAGAGAGTATATTTCTCCCGGCAGTACTACCTGTATAAACGGTGTTTTTGTAGTGCTGGTTTTCCTGAGCCACATTTGCCAGTATATAAAGCTTGACGGAGTCTTTGACGGTCCCTATTCTGTGCTCAGGACCAATCTCGGACAGATGGTTGTTGTAACCTTTCTTTTCTATTCCGGCTACGGTATAATGGAATCAATAAAGAAAAAAGGCTATGCTTATATAAAGGATATTCCTTTTAAACGTTTTTTCAGGCTTTTCTACCATATGGCTATAGCAGTTATGCTTTATGTGGTTATGAATTTCTTTCTCGGAAACGCATTCAGCCTCAAAAAAACGCTTCTGGCCTTTACCGGATGGACAAGTATAGGAAACAGTAACTGGTACATTCTGGCGATATTTGTGGTTTATATTATTACTTTTATTTCGTTTACGGTGTTCAGAAAAAACAGTTATCTGGCTGTCGGTACAGTTACGGCTCTGTCTGTGGCTTATGTTTATCTTCTTATGCGTATCGGTAAAGAGTCGTGGTATTATAATACCCTTATTCTTTATGCAGCAGGTATGTGGTATTCTCTTATGAAAAAGCACATAGAGACCTTGCTGATGAAAAATGATGTGATTTATTATACTGTAGGAGCTGCGATCGTTACGGTGTATTATTATGTATATCTTAATCGCGGCAAAGGTATAGAGTGGTATTCCGTATGGGGAATTCTGTTTATGGCGCTGGTATTACTGCTCACGATGAAGCTGAATATAGGTAACCGTATTTTAAGCTTTTTGGGCTCGCATGTTTTCAGCGTATACATTCTTCAGAGGATACCTATGACAGTGCTTACCAAAATAGGATTGAATACCTCTCATAAGTATGCTTTTACTGTGATTTGTTTCTTTATAACGATTGCTCTTGCCGTACTCTATGACCATCTTATAGGTAAGCTCGATAATCTGATTTATTCGGGCGGGTTAAAGAAAAAATAATATGCATTAATCGGACAGACATCTGCTTTTGTGTCTGTCCGAATTTTTTTGCCGCCGTTCATTACTTTTAACAATTTCATCTTGAAATCCCACATATTCTATGTTATCATAATATTTAAGAGTTAAAAGGAAAAATATAACTATAAAGAATATAAATAAACAGGAGTGATATTATGAAGTGCAGTTACTGCGGAAACGAACTTGAAAAGGGCGCTGATTTCTGTCCGGAATGCGGTATGATTTTAGGTCTTAATGAAAGCCGTGAGGAAAGAAAATCCGAGGCAGAGGAGCCCGAATTCCGAGTTCCCGAATATACACCGAATGTATTCAAGGCTATTGATGTAGAGGAAGAAGCCTCCGTTCCTGCCATGGAGCTGGAAGCCGACGGCTCGGAGGATACTGTACCCGTGACGGAAAATATCCCCGAATATGTTTCGCAGGTGCCCACTGAGTTTGAAGACGTTTCTTCGGTGGCTCCCGAAGCTGAGCAGACCGAAGTCGCAGCCGAGCAGCAGGAGACTGAGCCTCAGACAGATGAGGCTGCCCCGGAAGAGGAGCCGGAGCTTGAGCTGGTAGCTCCCGAATATGTTCCTGCACCGGATATGCCGTCTGAGGATGACCTTGATATCCGAGTTCCCGAGCAGGAGATTACATATCCCGAATATGAAAAGTATAAAAATGCACAGGCTGAAAACGAGGTAACTCCCACAGAGGAGGAGTACGAGGAAATCGGAACCGATGACATTTATGTTGACACTCCCAAAAAGAAAAACAGTGTCCTCACCGTGTTCCTTGTTATCGCCGTTTTCTGTATCATAGTGGGCGGTGTTTATGCCGTCAAGAATATCCTTCCCTCTATGGGCGGTAATGAAGAGACTACCACCACTGAGGCTCAGCAGGCAGGTGCCGTTTCCGAAGAGGACACCACAGAAGAGGACACTACTGAAACTGAAGAAGACACTACTGAAGCTGAAGAAGATACCACTGAGGCTGAGGAAACCACTGAGGCTGAGGAAACTGCTGAGGTTGAAGACACTACTGAAGCCGAGGAAACCACCGAAGCTGAGGATACCACTCTTGCCGAAGAAGTAACCACTGAGGAGCCTACACAGGAGGAAGAGTCTACCACCGCTCCTGCCACCACTGCTCCTGCTACTACCAAGCCTGCCACTACCACCAAGCCTGCCACAACCAAGCCCGCAACCACTAAGCCGTCAAACACCGATCCTTACGGCATCAATGATGTGGAGGTTAAAAAGCCCGCCAAGTACGGCAAGGCATATACTCTTTACTGTACCGCAGAGGGTGTTATTCTCCGCAGCGGTCCCTCAAAGAGCTACGAAAGAGTGCTTTACCTTTCAAAGGGTGCTGACCTTACGGTCTATGCTAAAGAAAACGGCTATTATTATGTAAGAAGCAACCGCTACGGTGTTTACGGCTGGGTAAGCGCTTCCTATGCTTCCGAGGGCAGACCTGAGACCGATACCACCAAGGTTACAAAGAACACTGTTTCACCCGACAAAAAATACAGTAAGGCTGAAACCAAAATCACCACCAACGGACTCAATCTCCGTAAGGGCCCCGGTACGGATTACGACGTAATCACTCTCATTCCGAAAAATTACCCCGTAAAGGTTATCGGCTATAAGAGCGGTGTTTCCGGCTGGGCATATGTTACCGATCTGACCTACGGCTATTCGGGCTGGGTTTCTACGGCTTACATTAAGTAATAAACTATCGACAGGAGAAAATAATTATGATGACACTTAAAACACGCTGGGCTGATGAGGCTATGTGCGATTTACCCCTTCCCGAATATCCCCGTCCTCAGATGGTAAGAGATAACTGGACAAACCTTAACGGTATGTTCGATTTCGCAGTCTGCGACGAAAACACCGAATGGTGCGAGGAATACACCGAGCAGATAAGAGTTCCCTTCGCCGTGGAAAGCTGCCTTTCGGGCATCTGCAGAAGAGTGAGCGCAAAGGACCGCCTTTGGTACCGTAAAAGCTTTACTGCCTCTCTTGACGGCAGAACACTGCTTCATTTCGGCGCCGTTGACTGGAAATGCACCGTTTTCGTAAACGGTAAGCAGGTCGGTGCGCATACCGGCGGCTATTGCCCCTTTACCGTTGATGTTACCGCCGCTCTTAAAGAGGGCGAAAACGAGCTCGTAGTAAAGGTTTACGATCCCACCGATGAGGGCTGGCAGAACAGAGGTAAGCAGGCAAGTGAATCTCACGGCTTCTGGTACACCTCTACCTCGGGTATATGGCAGACGGTGTGGTTCGAAAATGTAAGCGAAAGCTACATCAGAGGCTATAAGCTCACTCCCGATATTGACGAGAGTGTTATCAATATAAAAACCGACATCTGCGGCAAGGGTGACCTTTACCTTAAGATTTATGACGGTGAAGCTCTCGTAGCCGAAAAGGCGGTTTCTGCCGATGATTATGCGCAGATTCCCGACGCTAAGCTCTGGAGCCCCGAGGAGCCGAATCTTTACGATTTCGTTCTCGAGCTCAGAAACGGTGAGGAGATAACCGACACCGTAAAGGGCTACTTCGCCATGAGAAAATTCAGCATCGGCGAATATGAGGGCTATAACAGACTTTTCCTGAATAATATGCCTTATTTCCAGAGAGGCCTTCTCGACCAGGGCTACTGGAGTGACGGCGGTCTTACACCTCCCACCGATGAGGCTATGATTTATGACATTCAGGTTATGAAGGACCTCGGCTTCAATATGCTCCGTAAGCACATCAAGGTAGAGCCTGCACGCTGGTACTACCACTGCGATAAAATCGGTATGCTCGTATGGCAGGATATGGTCAGCGGCGGCAAGGCACTCAATACCTTCCACGCAGGCGTTCTTCCGAATGTGCAGGGCGTGCTTAATCCCATCGTAAATCTCACCAAAAAGGATAATGCCTACGCTACCTTTAACCGTGACAGAATCGAATGGAGACAGCAGTTTGAGGATGAGCTTTTCGAGATGATAGACTCTCTTTATAACTATCCCTCAATCTGCTGCTGGGTACCCTTCAATGAGGGCTGGGGACAGTTCGATGCGAAGAGAATCGGTGACGCAATCAAAGCTTACGATCCCTCCCGTTTTGTGGACCACGCCAGCGGCTGGTATGACCAGAAGGGCTGCGATTTCAGAAGCATGCACAAATACATCCTGCCCGTCGTTCTTCCCAAATATGACGGCAGACCTATCGTGCTGAGCGAATACGGCGGCTACAGTAATAAAATCCCCAACCACGTATGGAACTGGGAAAAGAGCTTCGGCTACCAGATGTATAAGGACAAGGATGCCCTTACGGCAGCATATAAAAAGCTCCACGAAAGGCAGATTATTCCTCAGATTAAAAAGGGACTTTCTGCTACGGTTTACACTCAGGTGTCCGACGTGGAGTTCGAGGTAAATGGTATGCTTTCCTATGACAGAGAGCTTATTAAGCTTCACGAGGATGTAGTCAGGGAAATCAATGAAAAAATGACTTATTAATGAAAAAAGGCGCTGACCTGTTTTTTAGGTCGGCGCTTTAGTGAAGGCGGAGAAAAGATGAAGGACAGAGGCTACACAAAGCTAAAGCTTTTATACATAAAGGACTATCTGGAAAAAAACAGTGACGAGGACCACCCCGTAAGCGTGGAAATACTGACGGATATGCTGGCGGAAAAGGGGATTACCTGTGAAAGGAAATCCGTCTACAGCGATGTAAAGGCACTGAAGGAATACGGCGTGGACATAGCGACAGTTAAAAAGCCCTTTACGGGCTATGCGGTGCTCGCCCGTGATTTTGAGGTGCCGGAAATAAGACTCCTTATAGATGCGGTGCAGGCGGCGGACTTTATCTCACCGAAAAAGACCAAAGAGCTTATCGAAAAGATGGGCACTCTCTGCAGCTCCTTTCAGAGCAGGGCCTTGCAGAAGCAGGTTTACATCGACCACAGAGTAAAATGTGCCAATGAGGAGGTCTATTATAATATAGATGTGGTAAGCCGTGCCATTCAGCAGAAAAGGAAAATAAGCTTCATATATTATAAAAGAAAGCTAAGGGACGGTGAAAAGGTTATCGTCAGTGACGAAAAGGAGTTTACCGTAAGCCCTTATGCCCTTATATGGAGTAACGACCATTACTATCTTGTCTCAAACAACGAAAAATACGACAACCTTATGCACACCCGTATCGACCGTATGAAAAAGGTCAGTATAACCGGCGACAGGTCGAGGGATTTTTCCGAGGTTTCCGAATACAGAAATTATTTCGATGTGGCTGACTATTCCTCTAAAAGCTTCAATATGTACAGCGGTGACACCCAGAGGCTGGTCATTTCCTGCGATAATTCTATTCTCGAGGAAATAATCGACCGCTTCGGTGACGAGGGTATCAGGGCAGATAAGGATGAGGGAAGATTTATCCTTTCCTCACGCTGCGTGGTGAGTGAGGGCCTCGCCTCATGGATAATGCAGTTCGGCGGCAAGGTCGAGATTTTGGAGCCGCAGAGGCTTCGTGAGGACGTAATCAAAAAGGCGGAAGAAATCTTTTCTGTTTACAGAGAAGGCAAGGAATAAAAAAAGCAAAAAAACATAAAAAAATCATTGACAAAGCTTGACTCTTATGCTATACTCATTCATACCGCATATTACGGGCGGCGTATTTCTGTGCGCCATAAAGATGAAATCTGCCCCAAAGTAGCGAGTCCATAATAAAGGAAGGAAAGAAACTATGTACGCAATTATCGAAACAGGCGGCAAGCAGTACAAGGTAGAAGCAGGCGACACCCTCTTTATCGAAAAGCTTGACGTAGAAGCAGACTCCGAGGTTACCTTTGACAAGGTTATCGCAGTAGGCGGCGACGACGGTATCAAGGTCGGTGCTCCCTATGTTGACGGTGCTACCGTAACTGCAAAGGCAATCAAAAACGGCAAGGGTAAGAAGATTGTAGTCTTCACCTATAAGTGCAAGAAGAACTCAAAGCGTAAGATGGGCCACAGACAGCCCTACACTAAGGTTGAAATCGCAGCCATCAACGCTTAATTATGATTAAGGCTACCTTTTATAAGAACAAAGAGCAGGTAAGATGCTTCATAATTCAGGGACACAGCGGATATGCAGAGGAAGGAAGCGACATTATATGCGCATCTGTTTCCTCGGCGGCATATATGGCTGCAAATACCCTCACCGAAATTATCGGCGCCAAGGTAAGAACAATGGTTGACGAGGGTTACATCAGACTTATTCTGGAGGATGCATCCGAACCTAAAGCTCAGGCTGTTCTTCAGGGCCTTGAACTTCACATCAGCACTTTAGCGCAGGATTACAGTGAATACATTCTGTGCGAAGAAATTATTCTTTAAAAATACTACGGAGGTGTAACAAATGCTTAAGATAAACATTCAATTATTCGCTCACAAAAAAGGTATGGGTTCTACCCGTAACGGCCGTGATTCAGAATCAAAGAGACTTGGTGTTAAGCGTGCAGACGGCCAGTTCGTTCTCGCAGGTAACATCCTTGTTAAGCAGCGCGGCACACACATCCACCCCGGCAACAATGTAGGCAAGGGTAAGGATGATACTCTCTTCGCTCTTATCGACGGTAAGGTTAAGTTCGAAAGACTCGGTAAGGACCGTAAGAAGGTAAGCGTTTACGCAGTTGAGCAGTAATAAGCATTTATAATTGCAAACATAGCACGTCAGAAATGACGTGCTTTTTTCTTTTATTCAAACTCCCTGATGTATTCCTTGGCGCTTCTGGTCATTTCTTTGCAGAAATCGGAGTCATATTTTCTTTTGCAAAAGGCGGTCAGCCATTCCTCGTAGGCTTTTTCACCGGCCTTATAAGAGAGCATTTCACGCAGCTCATCGGCATCGAGAGCACGGTAGGAGTCTGTGTGAACGATGAATTTCTGTTCGCATCTTCGGGGCTTAGGTCTTTTCAGCTGCCCCTCGGTAGGATAGCCGATAACCAGCATACAGATGGGAACCACTCTGTCGGGCAGAGAGAAAAGCTGCTTGTGATACTCTCTGTTTTCGATGATGTCACCGATGTAGCAGGAGCCCAGACCGAAGCTTTCGGCGGCTACCACCACATTCTGTGCAGCGATTACCGCATCCTCTATGGCGATAAACAGGTCGCCCTCGCCTGCGCTTTTAGGCTCGAGACCTATGCTGCGGTAGGCGTCGTCCCATTTTTTACAGTCAGCGCAGAAAATAAGCACCATGGGTGCAGTCTTTATAAAGGGCTGATTATCGCAGGAAACGGCCAGCTTATCTTTGATTTCCTGACTTCTCACATCGATTATGGTGTAAAGCTGCTGATTGCCTGCGGTGGGTGCCTGAGAGGCGGAAAGAAGTAAAAGCTCCCTCGTTTTTTCGTCTATGTCACGGCTTTCGAACTGACGTATGCTTTTTCTGGCTACAAGACTTTTCATTATTTCGTTCATTTTATCTTCTCCAAGGTGATTTTTTTAAAATTATATCATAATTTACTCTAAAAAAACAATAGTGCATTATTGAAAAAGTGTGATTTATGTGTTATCATAGAGTTATCTGTAAGGCAAAGGAGAAAAGAAAAAATGAAAGTAATAGTAATGGATAATGCTCTCGAAATCTCAAAGGCTGCATCGGACATAATCATAAAGCAGGTAAATAATAAGCACGGAAGTGTTCTCGGCTTTGCCACAGGCGCTTCTCCCGTGGAAACCTACAAAAGAATTATCGAAGCATACGAAAGAAACGAGGTTTCCCTTAAATACATAACTACCTTTAATCTGGATGAATATGTAGGTCTCGACAGAGAAAACGTAAACAGTTATTTCTACTTTATGAAGGATAACCTTTTCGGCAAAACCGATGTGGATTTCAGCCGTGTAAATTTCCTTTCGGGTACTGCAGAGAATATGGAGGCTGAGTGCGAACGCTACAGTCAGAAAATCAAAGAAAGCGGCGGCATCGATATTCAGCTTTTGGGCATCGGCACAAACGGACACATCGGCTTCAATGAGCCCGGTGACAAGTTTGCCGACGGTCCTTTCGCAGTAAAGCTTACTCAGAGCACCATCGATTCAAATAAAAAATATTTCGAGGCAGTGGGTGACACTATGCCCGAATATGCTCTTACTATGGGTATCGGCGATATTATGAGAAGTAAAAAGATTATCCTCATCGCTACCGGCGAAAGCAAGGCTAAGGCAGTAAAGGAGCTGGTCGAGGGTGAGGTTTCTCCCGCCTGTCCCGCTACCATTCTTAAGCTTCATGCGGATGTTACGGTATTCCTTGATAAGGAAAGCGCAGCTCTTCTCAGTAAAGACAGATAATTTTTCAGAAAGGCGATTCCTCTTTAGCGAATCAGAGAAAATATGAGCATTGATAACATAAAGTTAAAGGTATGTCCCCGAATAACCGATACTTCTGTTACCGATAAGGGTGAAATCCGTCTCGTGTGGACGGAGGTACCCGGAGCTGAAAAATATGCCGTGACTCGCTCTGAAAGAGTGGATGGCGATTATGAACGTCTGGCATGGGCGAAAAAAACTGACTATACTGACCGGAATATCAAAGAAAATGTAACCTACTGGTACAGGATTATCGCAGTAAAGACTCTCGAAAATAAAAAGGCCTCTAAAAAGAAAAGCCCCGTGGCGGCACAGGTCTCCTCTTCCATTCCCGCTCCCGCTTCTCTCAAGGCTAAAGCCAAAGGTGCGAAGATTTATCTGAGCTGGAAGGGGCCCGAGGGAGTCAGCTCCTTCACCGTCTACCGCAGAAACGATAATTTCGATCAGCTTCTGCCCGTCAGCACGGTAAACGGGAGCTGCTTCACCGATGAAAACATCGCTCAGGGGCAGATTTACCATTACAGTGTGCAGAGCCTGCGCGGCTCGGAGCAGGGTAAATTCAGCAGCGAGATTTCCTGCGTAAGTCTTGACTCGGGAGAGATAATCCTTTCCAGAGCCGGAGCCTTCAGAAAGATATATCTTCAGACCAGAATAGTAGCAGGCGCAGACGGTTATATTTTCGAGCGCAGTGAAAACGGCGAAGATTTCACCGAAATAGCCCGGACCGATTCCGATGTTTCCTTCAGATGCACAGACAAGGCTCCGAGGATGTTTACCTGCTATTATTACCGTGTGCGGGCCTATAAGAATGTCTGCGGAAAGACGCTTGTCAGCAAGCCTTCGGCAGCGGTCAAGCTGAAATCTAAATAAAATTTCATTAAATTATTGACTATTTTGATTATTTGAGTTAAAATTAAAGGGTAAATAAATATTTTTCAGAATGGAGGCACTAATATGAAGAAAAATTTTAAGAAATTCATCGCACTTATTCTTTCCGTGCTTATGCTTATGTCTGTGATGGCATTAGGCGCTTCTGCCGAGGATGCTACAGATGCTCCCGCAGAGAGCGAAGGACAGCATCGCACCATTACCGAGGTTTTAATCGATATCTTTATGGAAATCTTCGGTTTATTCAAATACATCTTCTATGACGTATTCCGCGGTGAACCTGCATAAGCTCAGTTAACGAAATAAAAAGGCGTTGTAAAAAACGAAAGTTTTCTACAACGCCTTTTTTATAGCTTCTTTTTTTATTTCCTTGACTTTTCGTAAATAGCCTTAAGACCGTCCAGAAGCAGATTTTCGTCGTAAATGAGCTTTTCCTCGCAGCAGGGGATGATGCCCGTACTGTAGCCGCCCGTAGCCACGAGGGTGCATTCCTCGTATCCGAGCTCCTGTCTGATTCTTTTTATCATACCGTCGAGCATGGCCGCCGTGCCGAAAACGATACCGCTCTGCATACATTCGATGGTGTTTTCACCGATAGCCTTTTCGGGAGTGGTGAAGCTTATCGACGGTAAAAGTGCCGCATTTTTAGCCAGTGCATCCATAGATATCTTTACACCGGGTGAAATGGTGCAGCCGCGGAAAATGCCGTCCTTGTCTATAACGAGGATTTTCGTGGCGGTTCCCAGATCGCACACCAGACAGGGCAGGGGATATTTTTCTCTCGCACCCACCGCTCCTGCGATAAGGTCTGCGCCAAGATAAGAAACGGGCAGAATTTCAACCCTCAGCTCGCCGTAGTTTTCGCCGCCGACTATCACGGGCTCGATGCCCACGGTGCGCTTCACTGCCGTACTCAGAGCCTGAGTCAGCTCAGGAACCACAGAGGCGAAAACGCAGCCCGAAAAATCCGAGGGGCTTACATTGTATAAACCGAAAATATCCAGAAGGTCGATGGCATATTCGTCGCCAGATTTGTGTCTGGAGGTGTAAAGGCGTGAAACGAAAAGCAGCTCGCCGTCCTTGTATGCGCCGAGTGTAATGTTTGTATTGCCCATATCGATAGCTAAAAGCATAAAATCACTCCTTGAAATTAGTGAGTATATTTAAAAGTATATACAAAAATGTGGTAAAAGTCAAATGAATGTGCTACAATAAAGCAAAAGCGGAAAAGCAGGTGAAAAAATGAAATGCAGCATTTGTCCCCGTGAATGCGGGGCGGACAGAAAAGAGAAAAAAGGCTTTTGCGGAGTAGGTGAGGAGTTTACTCTGGCACGTGCGGCGAAGCATATGTGGGAGGAGCCGCCCATAAGCGGCAGTCGGGGCAGCGGAACGGTCTTTTTTTCCGGCTGCAATTTAGGCTGCGTTTTCTGTCAGAATTATGAGATAAGCCATAACTGCAGGGGTAAGACGGTTACACCTGAAAGGCTTCGTGAAATATGCGACAGGCTGATAGGTGAGGGAGTCCATAATATCAATCTTGTCAACCCGACACACTACGCCTCGGCTCTGTCTGATTTTTTGGATAAAAACAGCTTTTCCGTACCTGTGGTCTATAATAGCGGCGGCTATGAAAAGGCGGAAACACTTAAACTTCTGGAGGGAAAAATACAGATTTATCTTCCTGACCTTAAATATATCAGTAGCGACAGAAGCGGCAAATATTCTGCGGCACCCGACTATTTCACCTACGCCTCAGAGGCTCTGACGGAAATGAAAAGGCAATGCCCCGAAAATATTTACGATGAAGAGGGGATAATGCAGAGGGGGCTTATCGTAAGGCATCTTATTCTGCCTAAAAATACCAATCAGTCCCTGAAAATACTCGACTGGATAGCCGAAAACCTCGGCACGGACACGGTTATAAGCCTTATGTCTCAGTATACCCCCTACGGAAGGGTGGATTCCTTCCCCGAGCTTCAGCGTAAAATCACCGAAAGAGAGTACCTTAAGGTCATAAGCTATGCGCAGGAGCTCGGCTTCGAAAGCATTTTCACCCAGAGTCCGCTTTCTGCCGATGAGCAATACATACCTGCTTTTGATTTTACGGGAATATAAAAAATGTGAAAAGACTTTATTTTTGGAAAAATATGTGTTAAAATTTAACGGTAATAAAATCACGGAGGTTTTTTTATGAAAGGTTTTATCAGTGAATTCAAAAAATTTATTATGCGCGGTAATGTTATCGACCTTGCAGTCGGCGTTATCATCGGCGGTGCTTTCCAGGCTATCGTAAATTCTCTCGTAAACGATGTGGTTTCACCGGTTATTTCTCTGGCTACGAAGGGTATAAATTTCGCCGATAAGTTTATCCTGCTTTCTTCTACGGATGAGATCTTCGCTACTGCCGAGGCAGCCAAGGAGGCAGGCTACGCCACTCTTAACTACGGTGCATTTATCACCGCCGTAATCAATTTCATCATTATGGCTTCTGTTATCTTCCTTTTAGTCAAGGGAATCAATAAGGTTTCCGAGCTCGGAAAGAAAAAGGAGGAGCCTGCTGAGACGGCTCCCACCACCAAAATTTGCCCCTTCTGTAAGAGTGAAATCAGCATCGAGGCAGTAAAATGTCCGAACTGTACCTCTGACCTTCCTGCAGAGGAGGCAGCAGAATGATAGGTTTTATCGGTGCGGGAAATATGGCATCAGCCATTATCGCAGGTATGTGCAGAGCTGACTTCATAAAGAACACAGATATAGCTGCCTTCGATCCGGACAGAACCAAAACCGATTCTTTGGCTGAAAGCTGCGGCATCACCGTAATGTCTTCGGCTGCGGAAATCGCAGAGCGATGCGAAAAAATAGTCTTAGCCGTAAAGCCCAATGTAATCGCTTCTGTCCTTTCGGATATTGACAGTATAGCCAAAGAGAAAAATCCGCTCTTTATTTCCATCGCCGCAGGCAAAACCACGGAATATCTTCGCTCCTGCGTAAGCTTCGAGGGTAAATTTGTCCGTGTGATGCCTAACATAAACGCTCTCGTGGGAGCGGCAGTGTCGGGACTCTGCGGTACGGAAAACGTAAGCGATGAGGATATGAGCTTTGCAGAAAAATTATGTGAGTGCTTCGGTGCTGCGGTGAAAATCGACGAAAAGCTTTTCCCGATTTTCAGTGCTATCGGCGGCTGCTCACCTGCCTTTACTTATATGTATATCGACGCTCTGGCCAGAGCTGCAGTTAAAAACGGTATGCCCAAGGCGCAGGCACTTGAGGTCGCCGCACAGTCGGTTCTCGGCAGTGCTAAAACTGTTTTAGAGTCTGCTGAGCATCCGTGGACTCTCGTTGACAGAGTATGCTCACCGGGCGGCACCACCATAGAGGGTGTGGCTTCGCTTCAGAAGGACGGCTTTGAGGCGGCGGTAATGAATGCCGTCGAGGCAAGCTATAATAAGGATAAAAAGGTTTAAGTTATTACGGAAAAGCGAAAACACATAAAACCGAATATCACAGGGATTTCTGCAGGCTTTGATGCTCACGGAAATCCCTGAATTTTTATTTTAAGAATTAGTTTTTTCTAATCATACTTTAATTTTTCACGAGTATTATATGGGTGTAAAGAGAAACAAAGCTTCTCAAATAAACACACAGAAAGGTGGAAAAATAAATGAAAAAGGTATTAAACGTTTTATTGGCAGCAGTTCTCGGTGTCAGCGTATTTTCGGCGGCATCCTTAACGGCCTCGGCGGCTACGCTTCCGAAGGTAACATCGGTAAAGGCTTATAACATCGACGACGATGAAATCAATCTCAAATGGAAAAAGGTAAAGGGCGCAGACGGCTATCAGGTAAAGATCTATTCAAAGGGTAAATGGAAGGCAGTCGGCCTTACCAAAAAAACCAAATTTGAGGTCGATGACCGTAAGAGTGCTACAAACTACAGATTTAAGGTAAGAGCCTATGAGCTTAAAAACGGCAAAAGGGTTTACGGCAAATATTCATCCGTAGTCGAGGCGGCCACAGAGCCCGACGAGGTAGAAAACGTAAAGGTCTCCTCAAAGGGTAAAACCTCCGTAACTCTCAAATGGTCCAAGGTACCCCGAGCATCGAGATATCAGGTTTACATCTACGACTCAGCCAAGGGTAAATATGTAAGAAAGGTAACGGTTAAGAGCAATACCGCTACAGTCAAGGAGCTTAAGTCAGGCACGACCTATAAGCTTAAGGTCAGAGCATATTTCAGCGGCGAAGCCGGTAAGGAATACGGAGATTTTTCCGATGTGTTATCCGTAAAGACCAAAGCGGCCTCCTCTGCAAAGGCAGCCTCCTCCGGCAGCAGTGCAGTTACAGCCTCAAAGGCAGAGACCATAGCATTGAATCACGCAGGACTCAGCAGAGGTCAGGTAAGAGACTTCGAGTGCGAGCTTGATTACGAAAGAGGAGTAAAGGTTTACGAGGTAAGCTTCGACAGTGGCAGATACGATTATGAATACACTATCGATGCAGCCTCGGGCAAAATCCTCAACTGGGAAAAAGAGAGAGATTAATATAAAGGTAAAAGAAAATCTGGTTATATAAAAATGTTATAGTTTGGTCATTTCAATATAGCCAAAAAAGTGTATAATCTGTACTGTAGTAAGTGGCGGCAGTGATGCCGCCACAAAATAACGAGGTGTTACATATGAAAAGAATAGTTACAGTACAGGATATCTCCTGCGTGGGTAAATGCTCTCTTACCGTCGCCCTTCCCATTATTTCCGCTATGGGAGTGGAGACTGCCATTATACCCACTGCAGTTTTATCTACTCATACCATGTTCAGTGAGTTCACCGTAAAGGATCTGACTGACCAGATTCAGCCTATCTCGGACCACTGGAACAGAGAACAGTTTAAGTTCGATGCGGTTTACACCGGTTATCTCGGCTCCTTTGAGCAGATCGACCTGATGAAGGATTTCTTCGACAGATATAAGACAGAGGATAACATCCTCTTCGTGGACCCCGCTATGGCAGATAACGGAAAGCTTTATCCTGCCTTTGATGAGGCATTTGCCAAATATATGGCTACTCTCTGCGCCAAGGCAGACATCATAGTGCCGAATATGACCGAGGCCTCCTTTATGACGGGCATCGAATACAAGGCAGACTATGATGAGGAGTATGCCAGAACTATGCTTAAGGCTCTTGCTGCTCTCGGTGCGAAGATTTCCATTCTTACGGGCGTGGGCTTCGAGGACGGCAAAACAGGCGTTATGGGCTACGACAGAGAAAAGGACGAATATTTCTACTACTGCCATAAAAAGCACAGTCGCTCCTACCACGGCACGGGAGACATCTTCTCCAGCACCTGCATCGGTGCCATAATTAACGGTCTTGACTGGAAAGAGGCAGTAAAGGTAGCAGCCGATTATACTGCCGAATGCATCCGTATCACTGCCGAGGATCCCACCTCAAACGACTACGGTGTAAACTTCGAAGCAGTAATACCCGACTTGCTGAAAATGCTCGGCAAATAAGAATACATAAAAACCACAAGGATTAACGCCGACGAGTGGTAAGGAAGTATTTGTTTCTCGAACAAAATTCACTGTATTTTTGCGGGGAAGCCTCGCAAAGCGACAGCCTTGCTGCGTTTTGTGGCTTCAATACAAGAAATTTTCAGTTCTTACGAAACTGCGAAGCACTTTAAAAAGCGAAATAGCTTTGCAAGAAAAGGCAAAAATCACCGATAATGCTGACGCATATCGGTGATTTTTAACGCATTATTGTGATGTTATTTCATATTTTAAAGAAATGCTTCCTTTCCACTCGTCGGCGAAACTCCCTGTGGCTTTTTAAATGCATTAATTCGGCGGCACATTACTTCTTCGTTTGTAAAGCTTTACCCGCCCGTTTAGCGTTTATCACTCAGCACTTAGCGTTATTCATCCCTTGCTCTGCCCTGTGCTTTCTTCCTCATCCATTACACTTACATCGTTATTCACTGAGGAGAGGAAGGCATCGTCCGTCCAGCCGTAGGCATCCTTTTCGGGCACATAAACATAAACCCAGCTGCCGTCCACACTGGCACCGCCTATGATGTGAACATCGGTGCCTACGGGGAGAATGTCTATCTGACCGTAGGAGCCGTCGGGGCCTTTTCTGAGAGCTTGTCCTTTGTCACCGGTGATGTATGCCACGGTGGAGCGGTAATTCACCTGAGGTGCTACTATACCTGAGTCGGGCTTATAGTCTGTGACGGCGGTGGTCGGTGCGGTGGTTTCCTCGGGTGCATAGGCGGAGAAAAGAGAGGCGATGGCGGTAGAGAACACGGGTAATTCGCTTCCTGCTACGGCGATAACTCCCACTATCACTGCACACAGTACGATAACCAGATAAAGCCCAGATTTTGACTTTTTCTTTTCGGGCTGCTCTCTGCGGTAATTGGGCGGTGCTTCGTCTACGAAAATGTTTGAGGAAACATCTCTCTCCGAGGAAAAGATAACCGAGGGTGATTCCGCTTCCTTGTATACCTCCTTTTCCTTTACACATGGACTTCCGCAGTCGGGGCAGTAGCTTTCACTTCCTTTTAAAATGTGATTGCATTTCTGACAGATCATAAAGACACTCCTTTTCTTTTTTATGTAAAAAAGAGTGTACCACCGCTCAGGAGAAAAGTTTGTCACAAATTGAAAGCTGATAAATAAGAACCTTTCATGCTTCACATTCGAGAACCTTGCTGTAATATACAATAAAGAAGCCAAGCTTTTACGCCTGGCTTCTTTACGTATATTTGAAAGGAGAGGGGAGTGCGGTGGGAAGGAGGGGGACAAGTGAAAAATCGGAAAAAAACACTTATCTGTTCCCATCGCACAATTAGAGTATAAGGGTACTACTTTAAATTTAATTAAAGCAGATTATAAAAAAATATTAACAGGTTAATTAATTTCTCTTAAGATGTCCTTGTGCTTCTGAAAATCGTAATATTCAAAGGTCGCCTTTTCCAGTCTTTCATCGGTAAACCATAGCTGAATAAAGATGTCTCTGTCCTTGTTCCAGTCATTGAGGTTATGCTCCGAGGGTGAGCCGTAGCTATGAATACGGTAGTAATCCTTTTGTCTGCCGTTTTCCAACGATGAAAAGAGTGAATATAAATGACCGTTTTCTTCTGCAAATTTCTTCAGTACCTCGTCCTTGTTGTCGCCCTTTTCGGTGCTTATGAAGTCCTTTTCGCATTTGCTTGTATCGTAGCTTTCTGAGCAGTAGTGTCTTTTACTGCCATATCTGTCCTCATATTCCGAGCCTACACCGATACCCTTGCCCGTAACGGTTCCCTTTTCATCGGTGCGGATAAAGAACAGGCCGTTATCGTCACGGCTGTGGTATTTATCTTTTTCTTTAAAGAAAATCTCATAATCATCGCTGAAAAAGAAGTTCATTTCACTAAGATTATGGCGGAACATTTTCTGCTCCTCACGGCTGAGACCGCTTATGTAATCCTCTGTATTGACATAGCCGAGGTATCCGAGATAGGCTTCGGCATCTCCGTATGCACATCCGAGAGGTATGCTGCCGAAAACAGTCAGAGCCTCCTCGGTTACTGTGTCGTTCTGTTTGTCAAACCAGGTGCGATATTCTCTGAAATACTCACGTGAAGAACTATAAACCGCACCGTTTAAAAGGCAGACGCAGCACAGTATCAGTGCCAAAGCGGTCAGCCCTCTGAGCGGCCTTTTTTCTGCGCAGGCTTCTTTCTTTACTTTCTTGGCAAAATTAAAGGATACGAGTGCCGTGCCTGCCAGAAAAATGATAGGACCGTAATAGGAAAAGTAGTTCGGCAGGTCATCGGCGGCATTTTTCATTATAAGGGGAGTGAGCCTTTCCAGTAAATAGGAAATATTCAGCACAAGTCCGTAAAAGGCTCCCTGTGGGTAAAAAACAAATATAAGAGTGCAGATTATCAGAATATTTGAAATGCCCGTGGCGATAAGGCTTTTACGGTAGCCCTTTTTACGACAGAAAGCTATCTGCAGTATAACAAAGCTGACATAAAGTGAGCTCATAAAAACGGTTTCTGCCGAGGGTGCTCCGGCATAGTCGGCGGTGTGGATGAAGCCGCCCGTAAATACACAGATGAAATTAAAGATAACGGGAATCAGTCCTGCGATTACCGCATAGTAAAGCTTTTCTCTGTAAAGGTCCGAAAGCTCATTTCTGATGCTTTCCTTCATTTCCTTTTCCTCACCGAAGCATTCCATGCTTTTTCTTAGGGCTGTTTCTCCGTCGTAGCCTATTTCTTTGTAAAAATCAGCCCTGTCGAGAATGTGACATTCCATTTCGTCATATAGCTGCTGACGCTTCTTTTTCGGGATGTTGTCAGGCAGGAAAGAATTGATAAAATCACGGATGTCAGTCATATTAACACCGCCTTCCTTAAGTCAGCACCGCCTTTGCGGTGATTACCTTTTTCACTGCCACGGAATAGGTCTCCCACTCCTCCTTGCTTTCTCTTAGGGCATCGAGACCTTTACGGGTGATGTGATAGTATTTTCTTTTTCTGCCCTGCTCGCTTTCCTGCCAGTAGGCCTTCACATAGCCGTCAGCCTCAAAGGCATGGAGAATAGGGTAGAGGGTGCCCTCCTTAAGAGAAAAGACAGACTCGGAGCGCATTTCGATTTCCTTGACTATCCGGTAGCCGTACATATCCTCCTTTTCGAGGACAGACAGGACTAAAAGAGCGCTGCTGCCTTTGGTAAGCTCTTTTTTGATGTTCATAATCATACCTCCTTACATAGAATGACGATATACATATATGTTCTATGTATAGTATAGCACGAGAGAGTATGAATGTCAAGACAGATTTAAACGTAAAACCGCAGGGAGTAAAATCTCTGCGGTTAAATTTATATTCTTTTTACTTAGCGGACTGATGCTTTATCCTTAATAAAACCTTACCCGCCGTTCTGCGTTCTGCATTCTGCATTAGAATAACCCTGTTATTCTTCCCTCGGCATCCACATCTATCTTCTCAGCGGCGGGAACCTTAGGCAGACCGGGCATGGTCATAATGTCGCCTGTGAGCACTACGATGAAGCCTGCACCTGCGGAAACCTTTACGTTTCTTACGGTTACGGTGAAGTCCTCGGGAGCACCGAGCTTGGTGGGATCGTCGGAGAAGCTGTACTGTGTCTTAGCCACACAGATGGGAAGCTTATCGAGCCCCATATCGCAGAGCTTTTTAATCTGCTTGAGAGCAGAGGGGAGAATAGCTACATCCTTACCGCCGTAAACCTTGGTAACGATGTCTTTAATCTTGGCCTCGATGGTGTCATTTACATCGTAGGAGAAGGTGAAGCCTGAGTTGTCCTCTTCCTCGCAGAGACGGACTACTTCCTTGGCAAGCTCTTCGCCACCCTTACCGCCTTCAGCCCATACGGTGGAAAGGCATACATTTACGCCCAGCTCCCTGCATTTGGCGATAACGAAGTCGATTTCTGCGTCAGTGTCTGTGGGGAAGCGGTTAACGGCAACCACACAGGGAAGCTTGTACACATTTTTAATGTTTGAAACGTGGCGGAGAAGATTCGGGATACCGTTTTCGAGGGCTTCGATGTTTTCCTCACCCAGAGCGGTTTTAGGCAGACCGCCGTGCATTTTGAGCGCACGGATGGTAGCTACCATTACTACTGCCGATGGGGCAAGACCTGCCATACGGCATTTGATGTCAAGGAATTTTTCTGCACCCAGATCAGCGCCGAAGCCTGCCTCCGTGATGGCATAATCGCCCATCTTAAGAGCAGTCTTGGTAGCGATAACCGAGTTACAGCCGTGAGCGATGTTAGCGAAGGGGCCGCCGTGAACGAAGGCGGGAGTACCCTCGAGAGTCTGAACGAGGTTAGGCTTGAGAGCATCCTTGAGCAGAGCGGTCATAGCACCTGCAGCATTAAGCTGACCGCAGGTTACGGGCTCGTCCTTATAGTTATAGCCGACGATGATGCGTGAAAGCCTTTCCTTAAGGTCGGTTACCGATGAGGCAAGACAAAGAACTGCCATTACCTCGCTGGCTACGGTGATGTCGAAGCCGTCCTCACGGGGAGTACCGTTTATTCTGCCGCCGAGACCGTCGGTGATGAAGCGAAGCTGCCTGTCGTTCATATCCACGCAGCGCTTCCAGGTAATTCTTCTCACATCGATGCCCAGAGCGTTACCCTGCTGAATATGGTTGTCGAGCATAGCGGCTAAAAGATTGTTGGCACTGGTGATGGCGTGGAAGTCACCTGTGAAATGGAGATTGATGTCCTCCATAGGAACTACCTGAGCATATCCTCCGCCGGCGGCACCGCCCTTTACGCCGAAAACAGGGCCGAGTGAGGGCTCACGCAGAGCCACGGTAACCTTTTTACCGATACGGCTCATACCGTCGGCAAGACCGATGGTGGTGGTGGTTTTACCCTCGCCTGCGGGGGTGGGGGTGATGGCGGTAACGAGAACGAGCTTACCGTCCTTTTTATCCTTAGCATCGTTTAAAAGGGAAAGGTCTATTTTTGCCTTGTAGTTGCCGTACTGTTCGATGTATTTTTCGTCTACTTCTGCTTTCTTTGCTATTTCTGTGATGTGCTTCATCCGGCACTGCTGGGCGATTTCGATGTCGCTTAAGTAAGCCATATTTTCTTCCTCCTAATCCAATCTGCACAAGGCAGATACATATTATTTACAGTATATATTATTAATGGAAACAAGTCAATAGAAAAATGAAGATAGAGGATGCTTGACATACGAGAAAGCGAAGGCTATAATTGTGTTCAGGTCGCAGAAATGTCAGGCTTTAACGAAGGTAACGGTTGAATATAAGGAGGAAGCTGAACGGTGAAAAGCAAAGATTATAACATTGAACGATTTTACTATGAACATAAAATGTATTATGATACAGCGCTCTCAGAAATAAAAAGAGAGAAAAAATTTTCCCATTGGATATGGTATATTTTCCCTCAGCTAAAGGCATTAGGCCGCAGTGAAAAGGCGATATATTACGGAATAGAAAATGCCGAAGAGGCAAGAGCGTATTATAACGATGAATATCTCGGAGAAAAGTTCAGAGAGATATGCTGTGCACTGCTCGGGTGTAAATCAAGCAATCCTCTGGAGGTTATGGGATATCCGGATAATCTGAAGCTTTGCTCAAGCATGACACTGTTTTATATAGCTACGGGTGATGAGCTGTTCAGATATGTACTTGATAAGTTTTACGGCGGAAGACAGGATGAGCAGACGGTGAGCCTTTTACAGATGTTCGGATGAGCTTCCGTCACTCTCCTCACAACTAAACATTATAAGCACAGGGTTCGGCTTGTTCGGCGGTTACCTGTGTCAATCAAGGGGACGGTTCTGTGATTGACAAGTGCATGTTAAAATGATACAATATGTGCGAGGTGGTAAAAATGCCGAGACAAGCGAGAAAAAAGAGCTCAAGCGGAATATATCATATAATGCTCAGAGGTATAAACAAACAGCAGATTTTTGAAGATGAGGAAGACTACGAAAAATTTCTTTGGGTGATTAAAGACACGAAAGAATTAAGCGGGTACAAGCTATTCGCTTACTGCCTTATGGGTAATCATATACATTTGCTAATCAAAGAGGAAAAAGAGCCACTAGAGCAGATATTCAAGAGGATAGGCGGAAAGTTTGTTTATTGGTATAACATTAAATATCAAAGAGTGGGACACCTCTTTCAGGATAGGTTTAAAAGTGAACCGGTTGAAGACGATGCATATTTTTTGACTGTTCTTCGATATATTCATCAAAATCCTGTAAAAGGAAATCTTTGCGAAAATGTAGAGGATTACAAATTCAGCAGTTACAGGGAATATACAGACAGAGAATGGATGGTTGACACGGATTTTGCATTGGGGATTATGCCACTTGATGAATTTGCGGCATTTAATCACGAAGAAAACAAGGATAAATGTCTCGAAATGGAAGATAAGACACAAATTCGTATGACAGATAAACAAGCCAGAGAAAACATAATTAAGATTTCAAATTGTTTTAGTGTCGCAGATTTTGAACGCTTGAGCAGTGAAAAAAAGCAGATGTATATATCGAAGTTTAAACAGGCAGGAATATCAATCAGACAAATATGTCGATTAACAGGAGTGTCGTATTACACTGTTCAAAAAACAGATTGACAAAATATATGGTGTGTGTTACTATAAAATGTAAAGGGATCGGTTGATAAGGATATACCAATCATAGAACCGTCCCCTGATTGACCTGGAGGAAATAATTATGAGCGAAAACATTCATAGATCAATAGCTGTTTATGAAGAATTAAAGGGTGTTCTCAATTCTTTGGAATGGAAGTATGAAGAACACGAAGAGGATCTTACAATTGCATTCAGCGGACGCGGAGACGACCTTCCGATGAAAATTGTTGCCACAGTTGATAAGGATATAGAACTTTTAAATATCCGTTCACGGATGCCATGTAAAATACCTGAGGAAAAGCGTATTGAGGCAGCACTGATGATTTGTGCCACAAACAAACAGTTTATGCAGGGCACCTTTGACTTTGACGCCGGAAGCGGTGATATATATTACTATATTTCTAATACGTTCATAGGCGGTACATTAAGTAAGGAAGCTATCGAATATATGGTAGCTGCAACCACTTTTATTATTGATAAATATAACGATAAATTCTTTATGTTTGCAAAGGGTATGATGTCCTTTGAACAGTATTTCGAATGGCTGGCAAAATAACACAGGGGACGGTTCTGTGTGTTCGGCTGAAGAATGATTAACGGGCGGTGGTCTCTCCGTCGCCCTGCCTCTCACCCACTTCACACATCTGAATAGCATTAAGCACAGGGTTCAGCTGTTCCCTGTGCTTTTTTGCATACTGCTTTGTGCATTACCACCGAATAACTTATGTGATATTAGTCAAAAATACCTACAAATCTTGCCTGCGAATGGCAGAAAATGGACAAGTATACAATCTTTTCCCCTGTGAACCTACTTTTGAAAAAAATCTTGACAAAAATTTCTTTTTATTGTATATTATTAAGGCATGCGACTATGCAAATTTTCAAGAAAGGAGATGCTACATTTGCCTACCTTTAATCAGTTAGTTCGTAACGGTAGAGAAACACTCGTTAAAAAGCCGAAGGCTCCTGCTCTTCTCAAAGGCCTCAACTCAAAGAGAAATGTTATGACAGACCATAACTCTCCTCAGAAGCGCGGCGTTTGCACAGCAGTTAAGACAGCTACACCGAAAAAGCCTAACTCTGCTCTTCGTAAGATCGCCAGAGTTCGTCTTACAAACGGAATCGAAGTTTCAGCTTACATTCCCGGCGTAGGTCATAACCTTCAGGAGCACAGCGTTGTTCTTATCCGTGGCGGCAGAGTTAAGGACCTTCCCGGTGTTCGTTACCACATCGTTCGCGGTACTCTTGATACCCAGGGCGTTAACGGAAGAATGCAGAGCCGTTCAAAGTACGGTGCAAAGCGTCCTAAGGCCGCAAAGAAATAATTCGGTGAAATTCCGGATAAACCTTATTTAAAATTCCGTAGTCAGACGGAAAAGCTATGAATTGACAAATCTTCTTGCAGGCAGACTTTTTAGTCTAAGCGAGAGTGTATATAGATATATATGCCTCTCATTTGGTGCCGACGGGAATTTGTCACTCGAGTACCTATGATATCATTACTATGAAGGAGGGAAGCGCAGTGCCAAGAAGAGGCCAGATAGCAAAACGTGATGTTTTGCCCGATCCGCTTTACAATTCAAAACTCGTAACACGTCTTATCAACAGCGTTATGTACGACGGTAAGAAGGGTGTTGCACAGAAAATTGTTTATGATGCATTTGACATCATTAAGGAAAAGACCGGTAAGGAGCCCCTCGAAGTTTTCGAGGCTGCTATGGAGAACGTAATGCCTTTACTCGAAGTTAAGGCTCGCCGTGTAGGTGGTTCTACCTATCAGGTTCCCATGGATGTCCGTCCCGAAAGAAGACAGACTCTCGGTCTTCGTTGGATTACTCTTTACAGCCGTCAGCGTTCTGAAAGAACAATGAAGGAAAGACTTGCCAACGAAATCATTGATGCTACCAACGAAACAGGTTCAGCATTCAAAAAGCGTGAAGATACCCATAAGATGGCAGAAGCTAACAAGGCTTTCGCACATTTCAGATGGTAATAATCTTATTGACTTAATCTTTAATAGGAGGATAAAATTATGGCCAGAAAGGTATCTCTTGAAAAAACCAGAAATATTGGTATTATGGCTCACATCGACGCCGGTAAGACCACTACTTCAGAGAGAATTCTCTACTATACAGGTGTTAACCATAAAATCGGTGAAACACATGATGGTTCTGCTACCATGGACTGGATGGAGCAGGAGCAGGAGAGAGGTATTACTATCACCTCCGCTGCTACCACCTGCTTCTGGAAGGACCACCGTATCAATATCATCGACACTCCGGGCCACGTTGACTTCACCGTAGAAGTTCAGCGTTCACTCCGTGTACTTGACGGCTCCGTAACCGTTCTCTGCGCCAAGGGTGGCGTTGAGCCTCAGAGTGAAACAGTTTGGCGTCAGGCCGACGAGTACAAGGTTCCCAGAATGATCTATGTTAATAAGATGGACATTATGGGTGCCGATTTCTACCGTGTTCTCGAAATGATCAAGGAGCGCTTCAACTGCAATGCAGTTCCCATTCAGCTCCCCATCGGCTCAGAAAGCACATTCAAGGGTATTGTTGACCTGGTAAACAACAATGCAATCGTATATTACGATGACCTTGGTAAGGACGTAAGAATCGAAGAAATCCCCGAGGAAATGAAGGACAAGGCTGAGGAATACCGCCAGAACCTCATCGAATCCGTCTGCGAGATGGACGAGGAGCTTATGGAAAAGTATTTCGAGGGCGAAGAGCCTTCAGTAGCTGACATTAAGAGAATCATCCGTCAGGCTACCATCGCCAACGATATGGTTCCCGTTTGCTGCGGTACTTCCTACCGTAACAAGGGTGTTCAGCCCCTTCTCGATAACATCGTAGACTATATGCCCGCTCCCACAGATATCGAAGCTATCAAGGGTGTAAACCCCGAAACAGAAGAAGAGGAAGTAAGACATTCTTCCGACGAAGAGCCCTTTGCAGCTCTTGCCTTCAAGATCGCAACCGATCCCTTTATGGGTAAGCTCTGCTTCTTCCGTGTTTACTCCGGTACTGTAGAGGCAGGTACTACAGTTTATAACTCAGTGAAGGACAGCAGAGAAAGACTCGGCCGTATCCTTCAGATGCACGCTAACCACCGTGAAGACATCGACATCGTTTACTCAGGTGATATCGCTGCCACAGTAGGTCTTAAGAACACCACCACCGGTGACACCCTCTGCGATGCAAAGAATCCCATCATTCTCGAGTCAATGAACTTCCCCGAGCCCGTTATCCGTGTAGCTATCGAGCCCAAAACCAAGGCAGGTCAGGAAAAGATGGGTATTGCCCTTCAGAAGCTTGCTGAAGAGGATCCCACATTCCGCTGCTATACTGACGAAGAAACAGGTCAGACCATCATCGCAGGTATGGGTGAGCTCCACCTCGAAATCATCGTAGACAGACTTCTCCGTGAATTCAAGGTTGAAGCTAACGTAGGTAAGCCTCAGGTTGCTTACAGAGAAACCATCCGCAGCACTGCTTCTTCCGATACCAAATACGCCCGTCAGTCAGGCGGTAAAGGTCAGTACGGTCACGTTAAGATCAATATTGAACCCAACCCCGACAAGGGCTACGAGTTCGTCAACAACATCGTCGGCGGTGCTATTCCCAAAGAATATATCGGTCCCGTCGATGCAGGTATCCAGGGCGCTATGCAGTCAGGTGTTATCGCCGGCTACAGCATGGTTGACGTCAAGGTTACTCTTTATGACGGTTCATATCACGAGGTTGACTCATCAGAAATGGCCTTCAAGATTGCCGGCTCTATGGCATTCAAGGATGCAGCCAAGAAGGCTCAGCCCGTTCTCCTTGAGCCCATCATGAAGGTTGTAGTTATCACTCCCGAGGAGTATATGGGTGACGTTATCGGTGACCTTAACTCCCGCCGCGGTGAGATTCAGGGCTTCGAGGACCGTACAGGTGTTAAGCAGATTAACTCCAGAGTTCCTCTTGCAGAAATGTTCGGCTATGCTACCGACCTTCGCTCCAAAACACAGGGCCGCGGTCAGTATGTAATGGAACCCGACGGTTATAAGGAGATTCCCAAGTCAATTTCTGAGGCAATCGTGTCAGAAAGAGCAAAGAGAGACTAATTTTTCTCAAAAAAGACTTGAAATTTTGTTCTAATATTGTTAGAATATAAACAATGCAGTGTAAAACTGCACCCAAATAAAATTTATTGCTAATATTAAGGAGGAGATTCCAATGGCAAAAGCAAAATTTGAAAGAACCAAACCCCATGTTAACATTGGTACTATCGGTCACGTTGACCACGGTAAGACTACTCTTACAGCAGCTATCACAAAGACTCTCGCTATGAAGGGCGGCGCAGACTTCATCGACTACGCAAACATCGATAAGGCTCCCGAAGAAAGAGAACGTGGTATCACAATCAACACAGCTCACGTTGAGTACGAGACAGAAACCCGTCACTACGCTCACGTTGACTGCCCGGGCCACGCCGACTACATCAAGAACATGATCACAGGTGCTGCACAGATGGACGGTGCTATCCTCGTTATCGCTTCTACAGACGGCCCCATGGCTCAGACTAAAGAACACCTTCTTCTTGCTCGTCAGGTTGGCGTTCCCTACATCATCGTATTCATGAACAAGGTTGACCAGGTTGACGACGAAGAGCTTCTTGAGCTCGTTGAAATGGAAATCAGAGAAACTCTTTCCGAGTATGAATTCCCCGGCGATGACACACCCATCATCAAGGGTTCAGCTCTTAAGGCTCTCGAATATGCAGGCGGCGACACAAACGCTCCCGAGCTTGCTCCCATCTGGGAACTCATGGCTGCAGTAGACAGCTACATCCCCACTCCCGACCGTAAGGCAGACCTTCCCTTCCTTATGCCCGTAGAAGACGTATTCACCATCACAGGTCGTGGTACTGTTGCTACAGGTAGAGTTGAAAGAGGTCAGCTCAAGACCGGTGAAGAACTCGAAATCGTTGGTCTTACCGAAGAAAAGAGAAAGACCGTATGTACCGGTATCGAAATGTTCAGAAAGATCCTCGACTATGCAGAAGCAGGCGATAACATCGGTGCTCTTCTTCGTGGTATCCAGAGAACAGAAATCGAGCGTGGTCAGGTTCTTGCAAAGCCCGGCTCAATCCACCCCCACACAAAGTTCCGCGGTCAGGTTTACGTTCTTAATAAGGATGAAGGCGGCCGTCATACTCCTTTCTTCAACAACTACCGTCCTCAGTTCTACTTCAGAACAACTGACGTTACCGGTATCATCACCCTTCCCGAAGGCACAGAAATGTGTATGCCCGGTGATAACGTTGAAATGGACGTTGAGCTTATCACAGAAATCGCTATCGAAGAAGGTCTTCGTTTCGCTATCCGTGAAGGTGGCCGTACAGTTGGTTCAGGCGTTGTTATCGCTATCAACGACTAATTCAATTTTACAAAAATTAAGACTCTCACAGACGTGGGAGTCTTTTTTTAGTGAAAAGGTAAGAGGGAACAGTGAAGAAGTTTCTTTTAGTTATGATAAGCCTCCCCTATTTCAGGGGAGGTGTCTTTGCTTAGCAAAGGCGGAGGGACTGCCTCACGAATAATAATTCCTCAGTCTGTTTGCCTTTTCCTCCAGCTCGCTTTTTTCGTCGTAAAGGACCTGGAGCAGGGTGGTCAGCCTTTTTACTTCGGTGTAGTTTCCCTTTTTTCTTGCCAGAAGCAGCTTTTTACGGTTACTTTCTATAACCTGCCTCTGCACCGCTACCGAGCGGTCATACTCCATAGCTAAATCCTCTAATGTATTGTTCATTAATTGCAGCATCCTTTCTTTGCGGGGGGAGTATCGCCGAAAATTATGTAATCAGCAGTGGTGCCGTAAAGCACGGAAAGCTTTCTGATTTCCGTGGCGGTCAGCTCACGCCCCTTTTCTTCTGTTTGCTTAAGTAATTTTTCTGCTATTCCCGTCATTTCGCTGACCTCTCTCAGGGTAAGTCCCTGCTTCATTCTCAGCTGCCTTACCCGTGCTGACAGTACCTCGGGCTCCGTGTAGCTGAAAAATGCATCCTTGCTTTTAAAAATTATCCTTGCTCCGTCTGAGAAGGCAGAGCCGTAGCGGTATTCGAGAGCATATTTCAGCTTTTCATACAGTGTGTCCGTGATTCTTTCCAGCCTGCGGCTGACGGTGGAGGGCTCTATGCCCAGCCTCCGTGCCACCTCGCTTTTGCTGAGATTCTGAAACCAGTGAAGCTCTACTATTAATCTGTCGGCAGCGGTAAGCTCCTCTTTAATCACTCGGTTGACTAATTTATTGAGCTCGCACCGTCTCTGTCGCATTATGTATTCATCGATATTTTCATAGGTTTTACTCTGCCACTCGGTGAAGGCCTCACGGGCGAGAAAATATTCTTCGTTTTCGAAGCTGTTAAGATACATTTGTATTGATTCCTCCTGTCTTTTCTGCTTTTCAGTCATAACGGGGGCTGACTGAGGGGGCTGCAGCACGAACAAATGTTCGTTATAATTCAATTTTAGAGAGAAAAAAAGCCACTGTCAATATCTTTTTCAGAAAAAACAGTCGGTGTGTATGCAAAGTACATTTTTTGGTATTTTATCAAAAAACGCCCAAAAATTTTTGTTACGTTTTAAGTAGATGAGTTTAGATAGATAAATGATAAAATGACTTGCTTTTTTTGAATAAATAGTATAAAATAATATCTAATATACTTAGACAGATTTTCTGTAAGTAAGTCAAATAATTAGTAAAGGATGAACCCAAATGGCAAAAAAAGAAATGTCCTCTGCCGAAGCTTACCGTCAGGAGCGTAAAGAGCGTCTGGCCAAAGCCGCTAAGCAGAATCAGAAAAAATCACACAACATTGTGCTCTCAAAGAGTGCCAGAACTGCTATCGCAGCAGTGGTTATTATTGCTATCGTGGCCGGCATAGCAGGCTTCGCAGTAAGCAATTCAGGTATTCTCGAGAGAGGCAAGGTAGCCTTTAAGGTAGGCGAAACAGAGGTAACTCAGGCTGAGTACAGCTATTACTATAACTCTGTTTTCAATAACTATTTCCAGTATTCATATCAGTATGATTATTACTACGGCGAGGGTATGGGTGCTATGTACACAGGCTATGACTACGCCGTTTCACCCGACCAGCAGGAATATACAGGTGAAATCGAGGGCGTTGAAAACCCAATGTTCACCGATTTCTTTGACTACAGTGCCAGAGAGAGCATCAAGCTCGTTAAGGCAGCCAAAGCTTACGCTGAGGAAAAGGGTATCACACTCGATGAGGACGATTACAAAGAGGTTGATGAGGCTATTGCTTCCTTCACTGAGTCCGCTGCCTCCGGTAATTATTCTCTCGCAGCATATCTCCGCTCATATTTCGGCAAGGGTATGACCACCTCTCTGCTCAGAACCATCTGCGAGGAGCAGGTTCTCAATGAAAAGGTGCAGGAGGCTAAGCTCGCTGAGTTTGCCGACAGCTACTCCGAAAAGGAAGTAGAAAAGGAATATAAGGATAATATCGAGACCTACGGCACTGTTTCTCTTCGTAACTATGTTATCAAGGCTGAAAAGGTAACCGTGGAGGCCACAGAAGAGGGCGAAGAGGCTACCGAAGAGGTAACCGATGCCACTATGACCGATGCCAAAAAAAAGGCCGAGGATTTCGTAGCAAGACTTAAGGCCGGCGAAGAGTTCAAAACTGTAGCCTCCGATTTCGAAAAGGCAGCAGGCAGCGAGTCATATGCTGAATTAAAGACAGACGATACTCTCACTCTTCTCGAAGACACCACCTACAGTGACCTTTCATATTCTGCCTCTGATGAAGATTTTCTTGATTGGGCTATGGATGAGAAAACAGAAAAGGGCGAAAGCTTCATCACAGAAAACGAAGGCGAGGGCTACACCGTATATGCTATGGCTGAGCCTGTTCACCACGCACCCGATTCTAAAACCTATGACGTAAGACACATCCTTCTTCAGTTCCCCGAAGAGGAGGAGACTGAGGAGGCTGAGGATGCAGCAGAAGGCGAGGAGGCTACCGAGGAGGAGACTACTGAGGCAGCCAAGGAAGAAAAGGAAGAGGTCGAGGTTGAGCTTCTTAATCCCGCAGACTATGATGTAACAGTAGACATCGATGTTGACCTTGACTCCACTGCAGACAAGGCTCTTTATAAGAAAACACAGGATATTCTCGTCGAATACCTTAAGGGCGATAAGACTGAGGAAGCCTTCGCAGAGCTGGCCAAGGAGCATTCAGAGGACAGTAACGCAGAGGACGGCGGCATCTATGAGGATGTTACCGAGGGCTATATGGTAGCAGAGTTCGAGGGCTGGTCTCTCGCAGAGGGCAGAAAAGCAGGCGATGTAGGTATCGTAGAAACCACCTACGGCTATCACATTATGTATGCAGTAAGCGAGCCTGAGGTTACCACATGGTCAGATACTATAAGAAATGACCTTGCATCCGAAAAGTATAACACCTTCGCTGAGGAGCTTATAGCAGGCGATAACGTGGAAATCACCGACGAGCAGGCTGAAAATCTGGCTGCAGTAAAGGAATTTACCGTTTCTATCGCTAAAAATCAGATCAGAAACATCAAGGCTAATGCCTCAGCATCCGCTAACTAATTTAATACAGAGGGACTGTTGCAGTAAGATGCAGAAGGCGTTTTCTTCGCTCCGAAGATGTATGATTATACCTCGAGAGGGCGAAAAAACGTCTAAAAAAGCAAATATTTATTATATGCAACACCATATTATTCCGTAAAACAATTAAAACAGATGTGTTTTATAAGTCAGAAGCAACTTAAACACATCTGTTTTTGTTTTGCTTTTTGGTCTGCGCTTACTGCGGCAGCCTCGTTTTATATTTTTATGGTTGACAATAAAGCTCATTAGATGTAAAATATAGAGTGACAAACTGTGAAAAGGAGTAGATGCTTTATGATGCCTAAACCCGTTATAAAAGGAATATGCATTTTCCTTGCCGCACTGATGGTGCTTTCAGTGGGTGCCATAATCTTTCAGGTTATAGCTGCAGAGCCCGGAGCAGTGCTTATGGCAGCACCCGTGACAGGCGATAACGATGCAGACTATATAATTCCCGTAGGACTCGGTCTTTTAGCCCTTCTCGCCATAGGAATCTGTGTTTTCCTTCCTAAAATGAGAAAAAAAGACGACGAAACCGAATAAAAGGAGCAGAAGAATATGAAGAAGATAATTTCAGTTTTATTGAGCGTTATTATGCTTTTCGGTGTTTTTTCCGTAACTGTTTCTGCTGAGCAGCAGGAATATACCGATTATCCCGTTATTCTCGTTCCCGGTTACATCTCTGCCGTTCTTTACCGCACGGATGCAGAGACGGGAGAAAAAATTATCGTTTGGGACGATCCTGTGGCTCAGGTGAGTGAGGGCGGTGACCTTGCCTCGGTGCTTCCCGATGCGAAAACCTACCTTTCAGAGGGTAATGTGGAGCCTCTGGCTGAAAAGCTCAGCGAGGGCTTTAACCGTATCTTTGCCGAAGCCAAATGCAATCCCGACGGCACCAGCCTTTATGATATCAGCACATGGCTTGATACGGCCGAGGACGGAAACTATGCGGCTCTTAAGGAAAAGTATCCCGACGGTAAGCATCAGTACGAAAAGGAAATGCTGGATGCCATCGGTGAAAAAATCGGTGATGAAAATGTCTATATTTACACAGGTGACTTCCGTATGGGCGCCATCGAGCTGGCTGAGGATCTGCACGGCTTCATCGACGATGTAATAGCACATAATAACTCTCTCAGAGCCGAAAAGGGCAAGGCCCCCATCGACAGAGTAAATCTTTTCGCCGTCTCTCACGGCGGTCAGGTTTCGGGAGCCTACCTCGCACTTTACGGCCACGAGGGCAAGGTAAACAATGCGGTTCTTACCTGTCCTGCCTTAGGCGGTGCAGGCATCGCCTACGATGTTTTTAATACGGAGGTAAGCTTTGACGAGGTGGGACTTCTCACCTTCATTCAGCACGGCTTTATGCTCGATGAGGATTTGGAAATCCTTCTTATGGCTCAGCAGCTGGGCTTTATCGATGAGCTCGTGGAGGCTCTTTTCCCCCGTGTGGCTGAGATCATCGGCTGCTGGGGCAGTCTGTGGGACTTTATTCCTCCGGAGCAGTATGAGAGCGTGAAGGCCAAGCTTCTCGACGAGGAGGTTCATGCAGGCCTTATCGAAAAAAGCGACAGGATGCATTATGAAATAATGTCCCGTGACGGTGAAAACAGCTACGAAAAGGGCTTTAAAGCGGCACAGGCCACAGGCACAAATATTTACATTATTTCAGGCTATGACAATAAGATAATCACAGGTATGGAGGTAAGCTCCGATGCCATTCTTCCCACTGCCGGCTCCACAGGTGCCACAGTAGCACCCCTCGGTCAGCGCTTCGCCGACGGCTACACTCAGAAGGCGGATACAGGCTTTTATCAGGTGTCTCCCTCTATGACACTGGATGCCTCCACCTCCTATCTTCCCGAGCATACCTGGTTCGTGGAAAATTACTACCACGGTATGACCGTCAAGGACGAATTTACACATTCTCTGATGGAAAAGCTGCTGCTTAACGACGAAGCCTACGACGTGAACTCTATGGCGGAATATCCCCAGTTCCACGCCACCACAAATCCCGCACATTCCGTATGGGCAGCCTTTGATAGCAGCAAGGAGGGCTATGTATCAGCTGAGGATACCGCTCTCGTTATTAAAAACATTTCAAATGAAAGAAAGATGATAGTTACCGCAGTGTCGGTGGAGGGTGCTGATATCAGCCTTGATTTCGAGCCCTTTACTCTCGGTGCGGGCGAAAGCAAGGAAATAGCCATCGTGGGTGAAATTCCCGAGGTAAGCCTTAAAAATTTCGAGATAAATATTTCTTATTTCTTTGAAAGCTTTACTCCCATCGGCGGCAGAACCTTTGATTTCACTGTTATGAACGGCGAAGCGGTCGCTTACGATGAAAGCACTCCCTATGTGAACGCAGATGCAGCCTTCAGATTTGACATAGTGTTTGATGAGGATGTAAAAGACCTTATTTCAAAGAATTTCGTCGAAAATCTGCTTTCCTTTATTTATAATACGGTAGTAAAAATTATGAGCTTTATAATGAATGCTTTTGCGTAATTATACTGAATAAAAACACCTCCCTTTGTCTATACTAATCACAGTAAGAAAAGGGAGGTGAATTTCATGGCAAACGAAGGCGTAAAATGTACCGTAACAGAGTGTCAGTGGCATGTGGAATGTGACAAGTGCAACCTCGAAAGAATCGAAGTAACACATGAAAAGACAGGTGCTGACTCCATCGCAGTTCCTCATTTCTGCAAAAGCTATCAGAAAAAGCAGTAATTAAAAAAAGACTGTGCGGCTGACTGCCGTAGTAAGCTGCAGAAGACGTTTCCTTCGCCCCAAGGTCGTATGCTTATACTTCAAGCGGGCGAAAAACGTCCGGAAAAGACTATATTATTCCATATAACAATCAGAACAGATGTGCTTTACTTAAACACATCTGTTTTTTCGCTTAGTGCAGCACCCCTCCGGTTATTTCGTTATGACTGACAGACTGTGTATTTATCCGCCCTGTGCTTCACTGCTTTCTGTATTCTGCGTCCTGAGCTCCGTATTCATATTTTGTGCCGAAAGGAAAAAATAATAAATACCTGCCAGCGGTGAGAGGAGTATATAATCCTCATACTCCTTTATTTTATCCGCTGCGCTCACGTCGAAGCTGTATTTATCCTCACCCATATTTATTTCCAGACCTTTGCCGGTGCTTTTAACGCTCATCACCGCATAGGCTCTGTCGAAGGTATTCTTCGCACTTTTCTGCGAGGCGGTGATGCTGCCGACGGCTAAAAGTCCGAGGCAGCAGATGAGCACACCTGAGAAAAGAAATCCCGAAAGCAGCTTTTTCATTTCGTTGTTCATAATCATTCCTCATATTTCTCTAAAATCTGACTGACGGCCTTACCGAGGCATCTGCCCGTATAAACCGCCTCATCCAGTGTGCTCGCATCGGAGCCGATTTCCACTAAAAGAGAGCAGGGGGTAAGGTCCATATTGTATTTTCTCGGGCTGAAGTAAAGGGGGCGTGTTATGCCCGGAAAAAGTGTTTCCAGAGTGTTTTGCAGCTCTACTGCGAAAACTAAATTTTTCTTCCAGTCGGGGAATCCCTCTATGGGGCCGCCCTCCTCCTGACATCCGGAAATAATCATAATCTGTGCTGCCTTTTTCCCCTCTACGGTGGCGGTGGGCTTTATCTTGGTGCCGTCGGAGCGCTGGATGGCGTCACGGTGTATGTCCAGAACCACCCTGACGGAGGGATGTTTTTTCAGATAAGCCTCCACGCTTTTCCTCGAATGAGAGTAGGCGGTATTATAGGTACTGTCGTGTATTTCCCTGTCGTGGATTACCTTGTAGCCTGCTCTTTCTATTTCTTTGACTATTTCCTCACCGACTCTGACCATATTTTTTCCGCTGTCGTCGGTGCGTGTTTTGTGGCCTACGGCATAAAAATCCCTGTCTAAAATTTCGTAGGTTTCCGTGGTGTGAGTGTGAAAGATAAGAACTGAGGGCTCGTTTTTGCTCACGGTCAGCTCAGCTTCGGTTCCGAGCAGCTTTTTTATGTTTATGTCCGTTTTACTGTTTACATTTTTTACCCTGACGAGTCCGTATTTGTCCGTAACACCGTCATTTTTGTAGGTATATTCAGAGATTTTACCGTCTTTTTTGTCTTTCTCCGATGTCTTTTCCGCCTCTTTTATCAGCTGCTGAATGTCCTCGTCGGTACGGTTGAATTTAAGCTCCGCAGCCGTCTGCACCGCCTTTTTTGTGGTGGTGACTTCCTTTTCCGTGACGGAAGGAGCCACGGTGGTGCTTTCGGTGACGGGGGGCGGGGCGGCAGTGGTTTGTGTGGCGGGCTGAGAATTAAGACTCAGCCCCTTTTCGGGCAGATAGGCCTTTGCACTTTCCAAAGCTACCTCTGCCGCTAAGGTGATTACGGTGTCGCTGAAAAAGAACATAATTACCGCCGAAAGACAGAGGCTCAGCACCCACACGGTCACTTTTATAACTTTATTTTTATCTGTCTTCATAATTTTCCTCCGAATAAAAGCTATATTAATATATATTCGGAGTATGTCCGCTTTACGACACCACCGCCAGTATTTCTTCCCCGCTTATGTCGGGGTGAAGAGCAGTGTTTATCGCCATGGCTATAAGCCGTGAAGCTCTTTCGATGAGAGCGTCTATTTCCTTGGGTGTTACCATCATAGTGTCCTTAAGGTCCTCTTTATTTATCAGAGAGCCGCTTATTCCCGCCTTTTCCAGAATGTCGCAGGCGAGGGTTCTGCCGTCCACCACCGTAGGCACACCTATGCCGATTACGGGCACACCCAGCGTTTCCTCGCTGATTTTCCGTCTGTGATTTCCCACACCCGAGCCGGGGGAAATGCCCGTGTTACACAGCTGCACCGTTTTGCCGAGTCTGTCTGTGCTGCGTGAGGCCAGTGCATCTACGACTATCACTGCACAGGGCTTGATTTTTTTTACGACACCGCTGATAATTTCCGAGCTTTCCATTCCCGTTTTACCCAGCACACCGGGCACTATACCGGCCACGGGGCGCAGAGAGCCGAGTCCTGTTTCTTCGGCAAGACTGTCGGGGATGTGTCTGGTAGCGAAAAGCAGAGAGATGCATCTCGGCCCCAGAGCGTCGGGAGTGATGTCCTCGTTGCCGAGACCTGCCACCAGCACGCAGTCTCTTCCCTCGGGCAGCAGAGACCTGAGCTCGTCTCTGAGCACATAAAGAGAGGGGGAAAACAGGTCGGAATTGTTTGTGAAGGGCACGGTCTCCACGGTGATATAGGTGCCGATGGGCTTGCCGAGAGTCCTTTCGCCCCTTTCATCGGTAACGGTGATGGTGTCCACGGTAATGCCGTCTACGGTTTTACGGTGGCTTATTATGCCGTCAAGACTGTGCTTATCGATATATTCCTTTCTTTCCAAGGCTAAATCCGTGCGAAAGTTCATATTATTTTCTCCTAAACTATTGCTTTTTTCACGATAATGTAGTATTATTGTTGTCGCTTTGAAAAAAGTATATCCAATTTTGCAAAAATATCTTGAAATTTCTTTTAAAAGATGCTATGATATACGATGCATATTGATGTAAATTAAGAGGAGGTGTAATGTTATGCCAAACATTAAATCAGCAAAGAAGCGTGTTCTTGTTAATGCAACAAAGCAGGCTCGTAACAAGTCAGCAAATTCAGCACTTAAAACTGCTCTCAAAAAGGCTAATGCCGCTATCGAGGCAAACGCTGAAGATAAGGATGCTGCAGTTAAGCTCGCAGTTAAGAAAATCGACCAGGCTGTAGCTAAAGGTCTTCTTCACAAAAACAACGCTGCAAGAAAGAAGTCAGCTCTTGTAAGCAAGCTCAACGCAAGCAAATAATTTCAACCGAAGATTATGAGATGGGTTTTACCCGTCTCTTTTTCTTTTTTCAAAGCGACATTTGTGCTTTGTTATTTTGCATTAAAACGCTTATGATTTCTTGTTTAAATCGCCAAAAAAACTTTTAGTGTCTACAAACAGTAGAAAAGGTAGGGGGCTTATGCTATAATTGAAAAGTTAAGAGGGTGGAGTGTTCTGCCATTAAAAAAAAGAAGAGGAGGAGTCAGTTTTGCTCTCTAAAGTCAAATCATTAGCATCAGATGTAAAAACCTACTGGAAAATCCCGCTCCCCGGACGTTATATGCCCTTTAAGGAAATAGCGGCCTATGCCGGCGGCGGTATCGGTGCATATTTTATCATCACCATGGCATCTCAGCTTATCGTAAGCACAAACAATCTTCTGGTCAGCGGTGCTATAGGTATTTCGGTAACGGATATTTATGTGCTTTACCTTATTTCTACCTTCGCAAACATACCTCTCACCGCAATCAGAGCGAATATGGTAGATAATTCCCGTAACAGAGCGGGTAAATACAGACCTTATCTGCTGACGATGGGTATTCCTACTGCCCTTATCAGTCTGGCTTATGTATGGTTCCCCTATGAGTCTCTTTACGATTGGTTCCCGAAGCCGATTTTCGGTCTGGAGGGCGGCTATTTCGCAAAGCTCGTGCTGGTGCTTATCTTTAATCTTCTGCTCCAGTTCTTCTTTAATTTCTTTAACGACGCTTACACAAACCTTATCCACGTTCTTTCTCCGAACACACAGGAGAGAACCGACGTGCTGGCAGTCAAGGCAGTGGTTTATTCTCTCGCACCGTCTATTATGAATATCGTCACTCCCATCGTGGCAAAGCGTCTGGCAGACAATAATCTTTATGATATCGTGGTTTACCGCTTTACATACCCGTTCTTCGCTATTCTCGGTATCACTCTTACCATTTTCATCTTCGCCAATACCAATGAGAAAATCATTCAGGCCAGAAGCCGTGTTATTCAGGTACGCTTTACGGATGCCTTCAAGGAGGTAGCAAAGAACAAATACTTCTGGATTATCGCTCTGGCAGGCTGGCTCGGCTTCCTCGAGGGTGCCTACGGTAACATCCTCAGCTGGTCTGTAACCTTCGGTCACACAGGTGACGGAGATCAGCTCGCCCTTATTTACACCATTACGGGTAACGCATCCCTCTGGGGTATGCTTCTGGCTCCCGTGGCAGTAAAAAAATACGGCAAAAAGGCAGTTCTCGTGGGAGTCAACCTGATGAATGTGGCGTGCATTCTGGCTATGGGTGTCAGAAAGGAAAGCCTTATCTGGCTTACTGTCTGCATTTACATAAACTACCTCTTCGGTGCCTTTGAGCAGATTCTTTCTCCTGCCATTCAGGCCGATATCCGTGACTATCATCAGTATAAAACAGGTGTACGTGTAGACGGTATGTTCGCCACCGTAGCCACCATCGGCGGTATGGTTACCATGGTTACCTCCTCCGTTCTTCCCTTCGTTTACAGGAGCTACGGCATATACGAGGGTAATGGCCACGGAAACGGCGGTATGGCAATTCTTGACGTGAATACAGGCGAGCCCGGTCTTCTTGCCAAGGTTATGAACACGCTTATCCTTATGGCTGCACTCGGTGCTCTGCTTAATGTGGTGCCCTATTTCTTCTATGACCTTAAGGAAAAGCAGCAGAAGAGCATCGTCCGTATACTCAAAATCCGCGCTATGTTTGAGGACTACGGTAACGGCGTGACAAACAATAAAACCATCATCGAGGCCATCGACATAATCAGAGACGCCCACGAAAAGGCAGCTAAAGAGTTCGTCACTGCAGACAAGACTATGAGTAAAAAGGAGCGCAGAGCCGTAAGGGAGGAAAACGAGGAAATAGAAATCTCCCGTGCAGTATGCGCCGAGCTTGCAAAGTTTGAAAACGGCATCGATAAGCTTAAATATGAGGAAAGCCTCAGCTTTTATCAGAAGGGGCTTATGGGACTTTACGGTCTTACGGAAGAAGAAATCTGCAAAGAGCTTGCCTGCGCCAGAGAGCTGCCCAAGGCAACTGCAGAGGAAAAGGAATACCGTAGGTTCAGAATTGAAGCTGCCAAAAACAAGCTTTCTGCACGTAAGGCTATAAACAAATACTACAAAGCCCCCGAAGAGTTTGTTCAGCCCGGCTTTGAGGAGCTTGACAGACTTTTCGACAGAGAGGACGACATCAATACCGAGCTCAAGGCTCTTTATGAAGCTAAGGCAGCGGCCAAAAAGGCAAAGGACTCCTATTCTCTCAAGGAAATCGGAGATAAAATCAAAGCACTCGAAAATGAAAAGAAGGAGGTCCAGACCGCATCCAAGGCTGAAATGGATAAGCACGCCTTCTTCTCACGTGCCGCAAAGCCCTATCTCGATGCTCAGCGCATAGTAAACGAAAGAGAAAATACTCTTCATTTCGACGAAATTGCCGCCAAATACGATGAGGCAAAGGCTGCAGAGGAGGCAGAGCTTCAGGCTCAGTTAGAGCAGCAGAAGCGTCTCGAGGCTGAAAAGGCTGAAAAAGCCGCAGCCATAAAGGCTGAAAAGGCAGCCGCCAAGGCAGAAAAGAAAAACAAATAAAAACAGATATCGGCACAGACCTATTGATTAAGCAAAAAAGAAAAAGGACGGTTAAAAATGAAGATTTTAGTAGTCAACGGAAGCCCCAAGGGTAAATACAGTGTAACCTTACAGTCTTCCGAATATCTTAAAATCAAATTTCCATGGATAGATTTCGATGTAATCCACGCCGGTCAGCAGATAAAAAAGTTAGAGAAGGACTTTTCCGAGGCTGCCGAAAAGCTGGAGAGTGCAGACATCATCATCTTCTCCTATCCCGTTTACACCTTCATCGCTCCCTGTCAGCTTCATCGCTTCATCGAGCTTATGAAGGAGCATAAGGTAAACGTAAAGGATAAGTTCGCTTCCCAGATAAGCACCTCGAAGCATTTTTACGACATCACTGCCCATAACTATATCGGGGAAAACTGTATGGATATGGAGATGAAGTATGTAAAGGGGCTTTCTGCGGATATGGATGACCTTACCGCAGAGAAAGGTCAGAGGGAGCTGGTGGCATTTTTCAGATATCTGCTGAATTGCTATGACAATGATTATTACGAGCTTCCCGTAAAAAAAGAAAGGGCAAAAAAGCCCGTGAAGGTAACCCTCGGAGAAAACAGAGAAAAGACTGACGAGGGTGAAATCGCCATCGTAGCCGACTTTGCCGATGATGATAAGCAGCTTATCGCAATGATTGAACGCTTCAGAAATTCTCTGACGATGAAGAGCAAGGTCATCAATATAGCCGAATATCCCTTTAAGGGCGGCTGCCTCGGCTGCTTTAACTGTGCCGTCAGCGGTAAGTGCGTATACAAGGACGGCTTCGACGATTATCTTCGAAATGAAATCCAGTCCTCCACCGCTATCGTCTATGCCTTTAAAATCAAGGACCACTCTATGGGTGCAAGATTCAAAATGTACGACGACAGACAGTTCTGTAACGGACACCGTACCGTTACCATGGGTATGCCCATCGGCTATCTTGTCAGCGGCGAGTACAGCCGTGAAGCAAATCTCCGTATGATTCTGGAGGGCAGAAGCGAGGTGGGCGGTAACTTCCTTTGCGGCGTAGCCACAGACGAGGTAAATCCGGACAAGGCTATCGATCAGATGGCGGATACGCTTATTTATGCTCTGAGAAACGGTCACACTCAGCCCGCTAATTTTTACGGTGTGGGCGGTATGAAGATTTTCCGTGACCTCATTTTCCAGATGCAGGGACTGATGAAGGCCGACCATAAATTTTACAAAGCACACGGTCAGTACGACTTCCCCCAGAAGAAAATGGGCAGAGTTATCGCTATGTATCTCGTAGGCTCTCTTATGACCTCTTCCAAGCTCAAGGGCAAAATGGGAGGCGCTATGACCGAGGGTATGCTTATGCCCTATAAGGGTGCGCTGGATAAGGCGAGAGCCGAAAAGGGCGAAAAGGTAGAAAAAACAGATTTCAAAGCCTTCGTAAACAAGAAATAATTAACACCATTTCAGCCTTCGTTCTGTAAGATTTTGTTAAGAATAGCAAAACTTTGCCCCGCCGTAAAAATCTTTCGAAAAAAGGTTGAAAAATATTGATAAATCGGTTAATATATTAAAGGTAAAATTATATTATTCAATGAAACATTGGAGGTATTTATTATGTCAGTAAAAGTTGCTATTAACGGTTTCGGTCGTATCGGTCGTCTTGCATTCCGTCAGATGTTCGGTGCAGAAGGTTATGAAGTTGTTGCTATCAACGACCTTACAAGCCCCAAAATGCTTGCTCACCTTCTCAAGTACGACACTGCTCAGGGCAGATATGACGGTCACACTGTAGAAGCTTCCGAGGATTCTATCACAGTTGACGGCAAAGAAATCAAAATCTATGCTTGCAAGGACGCTAACGATTGCCCCTGGGGCGAGCTTGGTGTAGACGTAGTTCTCGAGTGCACAGGCTTCTACTGCTCAAAGGACAAGTCAATGGCTCACATCAATGCAGGTGCTAAGAAGGTAGTTATCTCTGCTCCCGCAGGCAATGACCTTAAGACTATCGTTTACAGCGTTAACGAAAAGACTCTTACAGCTGATGATGTTATCATCTCCGCTGCTTCCTGCACCACAAACTGCCTTGCTCCCATGGCTAAGGCTCTCAACGATTACGCTGCTATCCAGAGCGGTATCATGACCACTGTTCACGCTTACACAGGCGATCAGATGGTTCTCGACGGTCCTCACAGAAAGGGTGACCTCAGAAGAGCACGTGCTGCAGCTGCTAACATCGTTCCCAACTCCACCGGTGCTGCTAAGGCTATCGGCCTCGTTATCCCCGAGCTTAACGGCAAGCTTATCGGTTCTGCTCAGAGAGTTCCCACTCCCACAGGCTCTACCACTATCCTTGTTGCAGTAGTTAAGGGTGACGACGTAACTAAGGAAGGCATCAACGCTGCTATGAAGGCTGCTTCTTCCGATTCCTTCGGTTACACAGAAGAAGAACTCGTATCCTCCGATATCGTTGGTATCAGATACGGCTCACTCTTCGATGCTACTCAGACCATGGTTACAAAGATCGAAGACGGTCTTTATCAGGTACAGGTTGTTGCTTGGTACGACAACGAAAACTCCTACACAAGCCAGATGGTTCGTACTATCAAGTACTTCGCAGAGCTTGCATAAGTTAAAGGTAAACTTTAAAGAGGTCGCAGTGAGCGACCTCTTTTTTTATGCGTATTTAAGCGGAAAACTCTCTTTTTTCACAGTCTGTTTTATGCATTTGCATCCAAATGTAAGAATTGTTACATCTGTAAGTAAATAAAATAAAAATCAAAAACAAAAAACAAATAAAAAACAATATACAAATAAATATACAAATACAAGCACAATAGAGCAAGCTCTCAGAATGCCTGTCTGAAAACAGAGACACTTCTCTCCAGAATCCCGTTCATTTTCGCTATGGCCATACCGTAATTAACGATGGGCACATTCTGCTTTTCGCACCTTTCAAGCCTTGACTGCATTTCCTTTTCATTGAGCATACATCCGCCGCAGTGAACCACCAGCTTATAGGGTGATAAATCCTCGGGAAATTCGCCGCCGCTTGTGAAGGAAAAGTCAGGCTTGGCACCTGAATAATCTTCAATCCATTTCGGCATTTTCACTGTGCCGATGTCGTTGCACTGTCTGTGGTGGGTGCAGCCCTCGCTGATAAGCACCCTGTCACCGTCCTTTAATCCGGAAAGTGCATCTGCTCCCTTTAAGAGAGAGGGCAGGTCACCCTTGTATCTTGCCATAAGAATGGAAAAGGAGGTGAGGGGAATGCTTTCGGGCAAGGCCTTTGAAACCCTGCCGAAAACCTGTGAATCGGTGATAACGAGAGCGGGCGGCTCCTTAAGCTTATTTAAAGCGGCATTCAGCTCACTGTCTCTGCAGCACAGGGGGATTGCACCCTTGTCGAGAATGTCACGGAGTGTCATCTGCTGAGGCAGAATAAGCCTGCCCTTGGGTGCGGCCTTGTCGATGGGGATGACTAAAAGCACCGTGTCACCCTCGCTTATCAGGTCGCTGACGATAACCCTTTCACTTCCGGCAGTCCTTGCGGTTTTCGAGATTAGCTCCTTCAGAGCGTGGATGCCCTCGCCGGTGAGAGCGCTTACATAAATCTCGTTTCCGCTGCCTTCGGGGACAGTCTTTACGGTGTCGCACTTATTATGAGCGAGGATAAAGGGGAGCTTTTTTTCTTTAAAAAGGCCTATAAGCTCCTTTTCCGCCTCGGTCAGTGTTTCTGCCGCATCGTGCACGAGAACGGCTAAATCGGTCTTATAAAGGACCTCTCTGGCCTTTTGCACACGCATTTCACCGAGAGTGCCCTCGTCGTCGATGCCGGGGGTGTCGATGATAACCACGGGGCCTACGGGTAAAAGCTCCATAGCCTTCTGCACGGGATCGGTGGTGGTGCCCTTTATGTCGGAAACCACGGCGAGCTTCTGTCCCGTTACCGCATTGACAAGGCTGGATTTGCCCGCATTACGCAGACCGAAAAAGCCGATATGGACTCTTTCGGAGGAGGGAACGTTATTAAGGCTCATAATCTGCTCCTTTCCTCAGAAACGGAAGTCTCTTCTGTTGGAATTTTTGATGTCCTCGATGTTCTGCTTGGCGATGGCCTTTACCTTCTCCTTGGTAACCTTTTCGATTTCCTCGTCTATCATCTTAAAGCCTATTTCCTTGGTTCTCTCACCGGCATAGTCCACGAGATATTCCGTAAGAGTCATAAGGGCATTGGGGTGACAGCAGTTTATAATCTGTCCGTTTTTACACAGAGACATAAAGCGGTCACCTGTTCTGCCCTCACGGTAGCAGGCGGTGCAGAAGGAGGGAATGTGGCCGTTTTCCATCAGCCAAGCCACCACCTCGTCGAGGGTTCTCTGGTCGGAAACGTCGAACTGCTCGGTGTCGTGAGGTCTTTCCTGCTCGGTATAGCCGCCGACGGAGGTTCTCGAGCCGCCGCTTACCTGAGAAATGCCTAAACGCAGAAGCTTGGTTCTGGTTTCTTCGGTTTCACGGGTGGAGATAATCATACCCGTGTAGGGCACTGCCAGACGTATGCAGGCGGTGATTTTGGCGAAGATATCGTCGGAGATGGAGTTATCAAAGGCATCGGGATCGATGTCGTCAGCCTTTTTTATACGGGGAACGCTGATGGTGTGAGGACCTACGCCGTGAACTGCCTCCAGATGCTCAGCGTGCATAATGAGACCTGCGAACTCGTATTTATACATTTCCAGACCGAAAAGCACACCGAGTCCCACATCGTCTATGCCGCCCTCCATGGCTCTGTCCATAGCCTCGGTGTGGTAGTCGTAGTCGTGCTTGGGGCCTGTGGGATGAAGACGGAGATAGCTTTCCTTATGGTAGGTTTCCTGGAAAAGAATGTAGGTGCCGATGCCCGCCTCCTTCAGCTTACGGTAGTTTTCTACAGTGGTGGCGGCGATGTTTACGTTTACACGGCGGATATCACCGTTTTTATGGTGAACACTGTAGATGGTTCTGATGCATTCGAGAATATACTCGATGGGGTTATTCTTCGGGTCCTCGCCGGCCTCTATAGCCAGTCTTTTGTGTCCCATATCCTGCAGAGCGATAACCTCCGCCCTTACCTCCTCCTGAGTGAGCTTTTTACGGGCGATGTTTTTGTTCTTTATGTGATAGGGGCAGTAAACGCAGCCGTTTACACAGTAGTTTGAAAGATAGAGGGGTGCGAAGATAACTATTCTGTTTCCGTAAAAGGCGAGCTTGATTTCCTCAGCCACCTCATAGATTTTTTCGATAAGCTCCTCGTCCTCGCAGGCTAAAAGCACACTTGCCTCACGGTGAGTGAGACCTGCGCAGACGGTGCCTGTCTCTGTTTTTCGGGGACGGGCCTTTTCGATGATGCTCAGTATAAGCTCACGGTTATTTTTATTAGCCTCTGCGTATTCGAGAGTGGCACGGATTTCACCGTCATTGATAAATTCCTCTGCCTTAAGTGATTTGGGGTTATAGATTGCCATATCGTACATCCTTTCTGTATTTCAGAGTTTGTTATTCTGCATTTATAAAGTCGCCTCTGTCGCATACTATTCTGTAGCCGACAGAGCTGATTTTTTCCTTAAGCTCGTGGAGCTTCTGAGCCGATTCGGCACCGGTGGAAAGCTTATTGTTATAGAGCATATATTTATCTCTCACATCGGTGGGGGACAGGTTCGGCATAATTACGTTTGCGCCGTGGAGAATACCCCTTTCTCTGCCGCCGTCCTCAAGAGTGCCGAGAGCCGTGGTGGCGGGCAGAAGCACGGGCGGATGGATAATCCTTATCACCGAAAGCAGAAAGCAGGTCAGCTCCGCACTTCCTGCGGGATGGTCAGCGAAGGGTGTGTCCTTATGGGGGATAAAGGGGCCTATGCCTACCATATCGGGGCGGAAATCACCGATGAATTTGAGATCCTTGGCCAGATGCTCAGCAGTCTGGTAGGGTGAGCCGACCATAAAGCCGCAGCCTGTCTGGAAGCCTGTTTCCTTCAGCGCACGGAGACATTCCATACGGCTTGCGAGGGTGAGATTTTCCGGATGGAGCATAGAGTAATGCTTTTCGTCTGCCGTTTCGTGGCGGAGCAAATAGCGGTCTGCTCCCGCCTCATAAAGCCTTTTATATGACTCACGGCTTCTTTCGCCCAGAGAGAGAGTAACCGCACAGTCGGGATAAAGCTCCTTTATTTCTCTTATCACATCGCATAAAAAAGCATCGCTGAAGGCACCGTCCTCACCGCCCTGCATAACGAAGGTGCGGAAGCCTAAGTCGTAGCCGTCTCTGCAGCAGGAAAGGATTTCCTCTTTGCTCAGACGGTAGCGCTCGCACAGTCTGTTGCTTTTTCTGATGCCGCAGTAGTAGCAGTCGTTTTTACAGATGTTGCTGACCTCGATAAGGCCTCGGATAAAGACCTTGTCACCGTAGATCTGCTTTCTGAGTCTGACCGCCTCCTGCTGCAGTCTGAGGGTGCTTTCACCGTCACGCTGCTCTATAAGCTCTCTGTATTCGTCTGCGGTGAGAGAATGAGAGGAGATGAGTTTGCTGACCAGATAATCCGTTCGCTTATTCATCTGAAATCACACCCGAATAGGCCGTTTTGACGCTGATGCCGTCCAGCCTGCCTATCTGTCCCGAAAGGGCTGAAACGGTGTTCTGGGGCGCATCAATGGCTATGCTTATTATATTTATGTTTTTCTGTCTGTAGGGAATGCCCATTCTGCCGATGATGTATTCACCGTAGGAATGAAGAAGTGAGTTCAGCTTTTCCACTGTTTCGCTCTTTTCCACGATGATGCTCATAACTGCTACTCTTGTTTCCATAGGTACCTCCGTTAAAAATAAAATACCGCAGCCCTTTAAGGACTACGGCAACAAAGCATAAATGTCCGTATTCGCAAATCACGGAAAAAACGGGAGCTTATTTATGCACCTTGACAGGGTGGGCTTTCGCTTTTTGGGGCGATTGCGCACCGTGAAGTGAGTATTGCGAATTATCTGCTGCCTTATCCTCAGAGGGTAAAAACCGTCTTTATGTCAGGTCACATACATTATACTATATTTTCATCGTAAAATCAACACCCGATTTATTCCTCGGCATAAAAAATAATCAATAAATTCAGCCCCGAAAAGGTGATTTTTTTCGTCAATATAATCATTGACTTTAACGGGTGCAAGGGCTATAATCTATCCTTGGATTTTTAAAAAAAAGAAGGAATAAAAATGGAAACTCTTTTATCAATCGCAATCGCTCTGAGTGCAGGACTTTTTATGTCCAGAGTGGTAAAGCCTCTCAGACTTCCCGCAGTTACGGGCTATCTTGTGGCAGGCATACTTATCGGTCCCTACTGTCTGGGCAGACTCGGCATCGACGGCTTCGGCTTCGTAACCACCGAGCAGGTGGGGGATATGAGCATCATAAACGATGTGGCTTTAGGCTTTATCGCCTTCGCTATCGGTGACGAATTCCGTATCGAGCAGCTGAAAAAGACAGGTAAGGCCGCCACCGTAATCGGCATTTTGCAGGCCGTGCTCACCACTGCTATAGTGGATGCCTCTCTCATAGGACTTCATTTTATTTTAGGCGAGGATAAGCTTCCTCTTTCCTCTGCCATCATCCTCGGTGCCATCGCCTCGGCTACGGCTCCGGCAGCTACGCTGATGGTCGTAAGACAGTATAAGGCGAAGGGTAAGCTTACAAACCTTCTGCTTCCCATCGTTGCTCTGGATGATGCGGTAGGTCTCATCATTTTTGCCGTATCCTTCGGTTTGGCAAAGACACTCGTAAGCGGTGAATTCAACATTTACTCCGTGCTGGTGGACCCTGTGGTGGAGATAGTGTTCTCACTGATTTTAGGCGCAATTTTAGGCTATCTTCTGGCATGGGCAGAGAAGTATTTCTTCTCACGCTCGAAGAGGCAGGCTATAGTGGTTACGGCTATTTTTATGGCAGTGGCACTGGCCAAGCTTAAAATTCACCTCGGATCCGTGGAGCTCGGCTTCAGCCCGCTTCTCGTGTGTATGATGCTGGGTACGGTTTTCTGTAATGTATGCGACTTTTCGGCTAACCTTATGGAAAAGACCGACCGCTGGACTGCGCCTCTCTTTATCCTGTTTTTCGTTCTGAGCGGCTCAGAGCTGGAGTTTTCCGTGTTCAGCGAGCTTTCCGTGGTGGGCATCGGTATCGTTTATATCATCGTACGCTCCTTCGGTAAATGGTTCGGTGCCAGAATAGGTGCCGACATCGCAAAATGTGAGCCCAACATCAGAAAGTATCTCGGCATCACCCTTCTTCCTCAGGCGGGCGTGGCTCTCGGTATGTCCGTCAGCGCTCTCGAATTAGGGGAAACAGGCGTGATAATCAGAAACATTGTGCTTTTCGGTGTTCTCGTTTATGAGCTTTTCGGACCTCTTATGACCAAAATCGCTCTTACCAAGGCAGGCGACATCAGACCTAAGGAGGACAGGCCCAAGATAGCTGCCGAAAAGGGACGAGGAGAGTAAAGGAATACATAACGGCGGACAAGGTCAGCAGGACCGTCCGCCGTTTTTTGTTTGATGGGTAAAAAAGGAGCTCCTGCATTTTTGAGCTCCTTTTTTTATCTTAAATCATTATCTCACATAATTCAGCGGATTAACCTTCCGTCCGTTCACCAGCACCTCGAAATGAAGGTGGGGGCCGGTGGAGTTACCGGTGGAGCCGATGCGGCCTATCTGCTGCCCCTGATAAACATACTGACCTGCTCTTACACAGATGGAGCCGGGCTGCATATGTGCATAACGGGTGGTGATGCCGTTTCCGTGGTTGATGACTACCGTGTGTCCGTAGCCTGACCAGCCGCTGTAGGCAGTGACCACCGTACCCGAGGCAGAGGCCACTACGGGTATACCTGTGGAGCCGCCGTAACGGATGATGTCTATGCCTCCGTGGAAGCCCCAGCCGGAAATGCCCGGATTTCTGTAGCCGTAGCCGGAGGATATACTGTAGGCACCTCTGGTAGGCCAGGTGAAGCCCTTTGAGGTTACCGAGCCGCCGTATACGGGTGAGGAATAGGTTTTCGTGCCTATCAGAACTATCTTGTTAACGGGATTTTTCGTGATTTTTTCCGAAAGGAAGGAGGTGTAGGAAATCTCACCGTTGATGTAGGTGACCAGCTCGGTGACCAGCTTCTGACCGTAGGCACCGTTCTGCGAGGTCTTTTTGGTACCCTTTGCCAGAGAAGAGCTCTGCTTTTCCACCGTTTCGTAGGGGATAGAGACCTTACGTGTGCGTGTCTTCATTTCCTTGACTCGGACATAGCTTTCCTCCTCGGCTACGAGCAGCTTTCCGACAGAGGAGAAATCGTCGAAATCCTTTCCGGGGTTAAGGGTGCGCAGCTGCTTTCTGCTCAGACCGTACTGTTTGGCCACTGAGGCGAGGGAGTCGCCCTTTTTAACCTTGTGGTAAACGGCCTCCGATTTGGGCTCGGAAAGCATTTTCTGCAGCTTTCCCGTGTCCCAGATGAGACCGCTGTCCTCTTTGTAGTAGCCCTGAATGTATTCTATCTCCTCCACGAAGCTTACCATGGTGCCCTCCTCAGCCTTGGCCTCATAGGGGGCGAGAATTTTAGAAAAGACGGCTACGGCATCGGACTCGTTTCTCACTGCGCAGATAAACTCACCGTCGATATACACGCCGCAGGCACGGACATAGCTTTCACCGCTGCCGGCGATTATGCCCTCACTTATCATCTGTGAATTGCTCAGCTCGTTAATCCTTACCCTGCTGAATTTATATCGGGGCTGCTTATTCAGTGAAAGTCCGCTGCCTTCCTCGGAGGAGGAGAGCAGTGCCACGGCCTGACTTCTGCCCTTTTCAAAGGTTTCGGTGCTTTCCACATAGCCCAGAGAGCGGCCGTTATATATTACCTCCAAAGCGAAGGTACTGTCTCCCGTCGCCGCATTGCTGACCAGAAAAACCAGAAAGCAGGTGGCTGCGGGCAGAGAAATATTGAAAAGAGTTTTCCAGAAATGGCTGTGCCTTTTAAAGGACATAAGGAAGTATTTTCCCATAGCTCTGCCGAAGACAAGACCTCTTTTTTTCTTCACTGCCTTAGAGGCGTTTGTGATGGCTCTGATTTCCGCTGCTATTCTCTTTATGTCGTCTGTCAGGCTCAGATGTACCTTTTTCGGCAGCACTCTGACCTTTTTCCGTAAGGCTGAGACAAGATTGCTCAAAAGCAACCACGGGATGATAAAGACGGGCGAAAGCCGGGAAAGGATGTATCTGAGGAGTCTCACGGTTTCCTCACCGACATATTCGATTCTGTCTCCTGCGGTGTAAAGGAGGTAGCTGAGGTCCGCTGCGGAAAGGCTGAGCTTTTTTCTTTCAGCGGGCACGGTGACCGTCTGCGGAAGCTCTGCTTCTGCGGCAGGGAAAGCTTCCTCGGGCTGAGGCTCTGCCTCAGAGGGCGTGATTATTTCCGCCGCCTCCTGTCCGTCGAAGGGGGAGTAGGGTACATCGTCATCGAGAAAGTAGGTATCGTTCAGATTAAAGGACACCGTTTCGTTCAGCTCTCTTTTAAAGCGCTCCTTATTGCTTTCCATAGCTTTCACCTCCTTTGTGAAGTTTTAAACGCTAAACGATAAACGCAAAACGCTAAACGACTTTTAATTATGTGTTTAGCATTTAATGTTTTGTGTAACTTGATTGTTTTTTGCGGTTTTACATATTGATGTCAAAAGAGCCAAAATTTCTTTAATATCTTTTTCCATACTTTTAAACTCTTTTTCAGTTAAGTAGTTAGTTTTGTATAAAAGCCTTAACCAGTAATAAGTTTCACTGGCTTCCTTTAATGCGATACTCATTTTTGTGCTGAAATCGGGCTTCGTCTGTCCTCTTTCTCCTTCAGAAACATTGGCACCGATGCTTGTTCCGCTTCTTAATAATTGTTTCGACAAAACAAACTCCTTTTTCTCAGTTCTCAGCACTTTATAGAGATTAACTATTCTTATCGCGAAATCAAAACTTTTTTCTTCGATTATGCTTTCTATAATTCGACACCTCTTTATTTATTCGTTTAGCACTTAGCACTTAGCGTTTAGCGTTCTGAGATCTTTTATTTGTTTTATCTTTTGTGATTCTATCATAAAACCTGTTTTATTTCAAGCGGTTGCTTATCTGGTGGGATAAGCAAGTTTTTCCTCTGACCAGTCTGCCAGCACCTTTACCATTTCGGCTGCTTCCTTTTTGGCGGTGGGAAGGTCGTGGTCACGGTAATTGCCGCATTCCTCGGCAGAAACACCGGGCACCTCGCCCTCGAAGGCCGCACAGAAGGCCAGTGCCTCACGGGTAAGGCTGATAGCCTCAGATTTCGGGAGAGTGTCGGCGGTGATGAAGTAAAAGCCTGTTCTGCAGCCCATGGGACCGAAGTAGATTATACTGTCAGAGACATCACTGTTTCTGACGAAGGTAGCGAAAAGGTGCTCGAGAGTGTGGATGGCACCGTTTTCCATTACCTGCTCCACATTCGGACGGCGGCAGCGGATGTCATAGGTTACGGTGTTCATATCCGTTCTGGAAAGGTACATACCCTTCGGTAAGACAGTATGGTCGATGGTGAAGCTCGCTATTTTTTTCATAAGGTTTTTCCTCCCGTTTTTCAGTTGAATGTGATATTTTTCTGCGAGGCGAAAAGACGTGCTATGCCCTGTCTTACACCTCGGTTTTCTTCTTTTTTAAGCTCTGCGTCCTCTCTGAAAAGGTCCTCGCAGGCCTGTCTGCTTTCTCTGACTATGTCCATATTTTCCGTAAGGTCAGCTATTTTAAGGTCGGGAAGACCGTGCTGTCTGGAGCCGAAAAAGTCACCGGGGCCTCTCAGCTCCAGATCCCTGTCGGCTATTCTGAAGCCGTCGGAGGTACGGCACATAACGTCAAGTCGGGAAAGGGCCGCTTCGTTTTCTGCATCGCTGACGAGCACACAGTAGGATTTTTCCTTGCCTCTGCCTACTCTTCCTCTGAGCTGATGAAGCTGAGACAGACCGAAGCGCTCGGCATTTTCGATGACCATAATGACGGCATTCGGCACGTCCACGCCTACCTCGATTACGGTGGTGGCCACCAGAAGCCCCGTTTCGCCCGCAGAAAAGCTTTCCATAACCCTTTCTTTTTCCTTGGCCTTCATTTTTCCGTGGAGAAGACCTACACTGTAGTCACGGAAAACCTCATTTTTCAGCATCTCGGCATATTCCGTGGCGGCGGTCAGGTCACTGTCGCCCTCCTCTACGGCGGGACAGACGATGTATGCCTGAAGTCCCATATCCAGATGCTTTTTTATGAAGGCATAAAGCCGCTGACGGTAGGAGGTGTCCACACGGTAGGTGGAAATCTTCTGTCTGCCCGCAGGAAGCTCGTCTATAACCGACAGGTCCAGATCGCCGTAAATAATCAGTGAAAGGGTGCGGGGAATGGGTGTGGCACTCATAACGAGAGTGTGCGGGCAGCTGCCCTTGGCGGAAAGGGAGCCTCTCTGGGCTACACCGAAGCGGTGCTGCTCGTCGGTGACGATGAGACCGAGACGGGCGAAGACCGTGTCCTCGGTGAGCAGAGCGTGGGTGCCGATGACGATGTCGGTTTTACCCTCTGCCAGCCTTTCCTTTACCTCTTTTTTCTTTTTCGGGGTGAGAGAGCCAACCAGCAGGTCTGCGGTGATTCCCGTGCCCTCGGTCAGCCTTTTTACCGTTTCGTAATGCTGCCGTGCCAGAATTTCCGTCGGCGCCATAAAGGCACTCTGCAGACCGTTTTTGGCCGCCACATAGGTGAGGCAGCAGGCGATTACCGTTTTACCCGAGCCTACGTCACCCTGAACGAGACGGTTCATGGGCGTTTCCCTCTGCATATCCCTTACCGCCTCGGCTATTACTCTCTGCTGAGCACCCGTGAGGGTAAAGGGGAGTGAGGAGATAAATTCTTTGCTGCAGTCATTTTTTATTATGCCCGAGGTCTGCCGTCTGTTTCTTTTTCTGAGCATTTTCATTCCCGCCTGCAGGATAAAAAGCTCCTCGAAAATCAGTCTGCGGCGGGCGATTTCATATTCCTCTCTGCTTTTGGGGAAGTGAATGCTTTTCAGTGCGAAGCTTTCGTGGCAGAGGGAATAGGCCTGTCTTACACTGTCGGGAAGATAATCCCTTTCCTTTTTATCCGCATAGACGGTGAGGGCGTTATTTATGATTTTGGTAAGAATGTTTGAGGTCAGCCCTGCCGTAAGGGGATAAACGGGCATCATGGACACCTCGTGACTGTAAGGCTCGATGAGAGGATTGGTCATTTCGAGGGAGCCACGGCTCACCGTAACCTTGCCGTAAAAGATGTATTCCTCGCCCTGCTTCATTTTTTCGGCTAAAAAGCGGTTATTGAAAATAGTGATGTGTACTCCCGCCTCACCGTCGGTGACCAGAGTTTTATATACGGTCATACCCTTTCTTATCTGATGCTCCGTGGGCTCATAGCCTACCACTGCACTGAAGCAGCCGATACTGTCGGGAACGAGCCTGCAGATGGGTGTGAGTGAGGTGAAATCGATGTAGGTGCGGGGATAAAAATGCACCAGATCATAAAGAGTCTCTATGCCCAGCTTTTTTAAAAGTGCCGCTCTTTTTTCGCCTACACCCTTGATGTACTGCACAGGTGTCATTTTTACCCTCCTTTCAGTAAATGCAGAATGCAGAACGCAGAATGCAGAATAGCAGGTCGCTACGCTCCGATCATATCCGTCTCAAATTTTTTGATTATGTTATTCACCGCCCTGAAAGGCAGATGATTATATGTTTGTTTTCTTACATATCGACACAAGGATAGATATTATTTCATCAATGTCACTCGCAAGACTGTTAAATTCCTTTTCCGTTAAATATTCGGTTCTGTACAGTAATTTCAGCCAATAAAAACTTTCATTAGCTTCTTTTAAAGCATTGTTCATTTTGGCGTTAAAATCAGGTTTTGTTTGTCCTTTTTCTCCTTCTGCGACATTTGCTCCTACACTTGTTCCGCTTCTCAAAAGCTGATTTGACAGAACATATTCTCTCTTTTCGCTGGTCAGATACTTGTAAAGATTGACTATTCTTACGACAAATTCAAAGCTCTTTTCTTCAATAGCGTTGTACATAATAAACTCCTTAATCGATTCTTGATTGATGGTGTATCTTTGATAATTTCGTAAGTCTGACACGGATATAATCGGAACAAAGTTTCCTTACATTCTGCGTTCTGCGTTCTGCATTCTGCATTCATTTTACGCTTCCCAGGAATACACGTTTTTAAAGGGCTCGTATTCATTCACGCTTCCCTCATAGGAAAGCTCACGTGAATAATATGCCATACCGTCACGGTAGCACAGGGGGATAAAGGGCATAGCACTGTCGAAAACCTGAACGAAGGTGGAAACGTCTATGGCACCCTTGGTGAAATCATAGTATGCCTTGGCGGCTACGCTGCCCGTGTCGATGCCGTAGCGTGCGCTTCCGTCAGAGGAGAAAAAGGCGGAGAGAGACATATTTGCACCGGGCTTGATTTCGCCCACATAAAGGTCAAAATCACCGCTTTTCAGACAGTCGATATATTCACTGTATTCCTTTTCGAGCAGCTCCACACCGATACCGACGCCCTCGAGGGCCTTTTTTACCTCTCCGGCTAAGGCAAGCTTAGCCTCGGTGTCACTGCATACGAGAAGCCTTATCTTTAAAAATTCGAAATTTCTGGAGCGGTAGGCATTATGGGAATAGGCGTAAACATAGCCGCTTTTTTCCAGCAGAGACTCTGCCTGAGCCGTATCGTAGGGGTTTTCACTCAGCGGCACCGAGGCGGCTATATGCCAGTCGGGATTGAATACGCTTTTCGTTCTGCGGTACATTCCCTCGTAAACACTGTCGCACAGGCCTGTCCTGTCTATGGCCAGATTTACGGCTCTTCTGAGATTTTCCTCTGCGAAAACACCCTTACTGTTAAAGGCAAGAAAAACCAGATTGTTGAGAGGAATTTTTACCATATTGGCGCCGATTTTGGTGTATTCACCGTCGCTCAGGTCGTCAAAGAAATAGGTAAGGTCGCCCGTTTGCAGCAGATAAAGCTCACTCTTGTCTGCGCTGACGGGGATAAGATTTATCCTTTCCGTGGTCATTTCTTCCTTTCGGGTGGTGGTGTCATTCGCCTTAAGATAATAGCCGTCACCGCTTTTTTTGAGGATGTATCTGCCGCTTCCCACGGGTGCCTTTTCACCTGCATCGCCCGCTTTTATGATGGGGAAATTCAGACAGGCCTCAGCGAAAATGTCCTCTTTGCCGAGGGTGAAGATAACCGAGGAGTCAGAGGCGGTGGCGGATTTTATGTTTGTGAGCCTTCCTGCGTAAAAGGCGTTATCCTTGGCTATATTGAAGGAATAGACTATGTCCGAGGCATCCACCGCACTTCCGTCGGAAAAATACATTTCATCCTTTACGGTGACGGTAAGCTTGTTTCCCTCATTGGTAAAGTCCTCTGCGATGAGTGCAGACACTCTGTAGCCGTCCTCGATGACGAAAAGACTGTCATAAACCAGCGTGAGCAGATTTCTGTTCAGCGGACTGTCGGTTTTATAGGGGTTGAAGCCCTTTCCCTCGAAATAGCCGAGAGTTATTTCCTTTTCCGTGATAAGCTGCTGAGTGGTTTCGGGCTCTGAGGTGGTTTCCTCCGTCTGCCCGGTTTTTTCACTTTTACAGGCGGAGAGGATGCAGAGCACCGATATGATGCATAGCATAATACATATAAGCTTTTTCATATATTTTACCTCATTCGAAGTTTACTCTTTCTGCCGACAGGCATCTGCCTGTTTTTTCATCTACGGTAAAAATGCAGCCGTTAATCATACAGTCACCGTGAGCACTGTCAAAGCGTGCAGGCATACCGGTGAGGAACTTTCCGATAACTATATCCCTGTCCACACCTAAAACGCTGTCCTTTACACCGCACATACCTATGTCGGTGATGTAGCCCGTGCCCCCGGGGAGAACTCTTTCGTCGGCGGTGAGCACGTGGGTGTGGGTGCCGAAAAGAGCGGAAACTTTGCCGTCAAGATAAAAGCCCATAGCCTTTTTTTCACTGGTTGCCTCGGCGTGAAGGTCCACGAGGATGATGTTCGTTTTTTCCGAAGCCTCCCTGACTGCCTTGTCAGCGGCACGGAAGCAGTTATCGCAGCAGTCACTGTACATATTGCCCATAAGATTAATCACCGCCACGGAGCATCTGCCCATATCCGCTACGGTTATTCCTCTGCCCGGTGCGGAGGGGGACAGATTATAAGGTCTGAGGATAAATTCGTTTTCGTCCATATAGTCGTAGACCTCTTTGCGTCTGAAGGCGTGGTTGCCGGTGGTGATAATGTCTGCTCCGCTGGTGAAAAGATGCTCTGCGGAGTCGGGCGTAATGCCGTTACCCGTGGCGGAGTTTTCACCGTTTACGATGCACAGGTCTATGCTTTTGAGCTTTTTGAAGGAGGGGAGCTTTTTTCTCAGAAAGTCGCAGCCTACGCCGCTGACCACATCCCCTAAAACGAGAATATTCATATTATTTCTTCCTGTCAGTTATTAATCGTTAAAGTCGTTAAGATATTCGCTGATGTCGAAATCGTCATCGTCGGGATAATAGTCCCAGCCGTCGTAGTAGTTGCCCTCTTTTCCCGCATCGGGATTTTCGGGGATTTCCTTTATTACCTCGACCTTCTTACCGCTCATCCATAAAAAGTGTGAAACGAGCATAGTATAGCCGCAGCAGGAGGGGGTAAGCCACTGACTCACGCTTCCCTCGGGAATGCCGAAATTGGAGAGAATGGTGGAGATTACACCGCCGTGAGTGACGATAGCCACCGAGTCGGTGCCTGACTTTATGATGCCGTCCACCATCTTTTCGAAGGTGGTGCATACTCTGTTTGCGAAATCGGCGTTGCTTTCACCGAAGGGAGGCTTCACTCCCTCTTCTCCTCTTATCCAGCGGTCGAAAAGCGGCTGCTTTTCGTGAAGCACCTCTGCCGTCTGCCCCTCAAATTCACCGAAGTTATACTCCGTAAGGCCGTCCATAATTATAGGCTTCAGATGAGGATAGAGGATTTCGGCCGTCTCGGTGCAGCGCTTTAAGGGTGAGGAAAAAACGAAGTCAGCCTCGGGATAGATATATTTTTCTTTGGCATCCTTCAGCTGCTCTATACCCTCTGTGCAGAGGGGGGAGTCTGTTCTGCCCGCATAAACACCGTCAAGGTTATCCTGTGTGAGAGCATGTCTGATAAGATGTATACGGTAGGTTTTCATAATTTCATCTCCTGAACATAAATACATTTTATTATACATCAAACTTAAAGAAAATTCAATATATATTAAATACATAATAAATTCACAATGCACAATTCGCAATTCCCAAACGTTAGTCAAGCTTCGGGAACGAATAAGTGATACGCCTCCGTTTTTACAAATTAAATAAATGTAGGGCGGGATGACCTCGTCCGTAAACCTTTCTGTCACACTTCGAAGCCTTTGGCGGTGGAGGGGGTTCACGTCGCATCGCCTCAGTGTTTACTCTTGACAAAATTTTTCTGTATGGTAAAATAAATCTGCAAAAGAAAAAAGGCGGTGCAGCTATGAAAAAACTAAACTTACCCTGTAACAGTCCTCTGACTGAAATTCCCTTCGGCGGTCTCAGAAAGGAAATGCTGCAGCTGCTGGCCGTGGCGCTGATGCTGTGCGACCACATCTGGGCCACATATATGTCCTTCGGTAACTGGCTTACCTATATCGGCAGACTTGCCTTTCCCTTTTTCGCCTTTTTTATCGCAGAGGGTTTCTGCCGTACATCGGATGTGAAAAAATATGCTCTGCGTCTTCTTGGCTTCGGCATCATTTCGGAGATACCCTTTAATCTTTTCTACAGTAGCCGTACCTTTAATCCTTACCATCAGAATGTAATGTTCACCCTTCTTTTAGGTCTGCTGGCCATTATGGTCATCGACAGACTGAAAAAGGACAGAAGCGCCAAAAGCATCGCTCTTTCCGTTATTTTTCTTCTGCTTATTACCGTCGCTTCCGTTATCGGCTTCGTGGATTACGGCCTTACGGGTGTGCTGACGGTAGTTATGTTTTATCTTTTCAGAGATTTCCCCTTTGCGTGGGTGCTTCAGCTTATCGGTATGGTGCTTATAAACATCGTATTTTTCGAAGGTCAGGTCATACCCGTCACTCTTTTCGGCACCTATCACGAAATACCCACTCAGGGCTTCGCCGTATTCTCTCTCATTCCCATCTGGCTTTACGGCGGAAAGAGATTCGGTAAAAGCAAGCTCTTACAGTACGGCTTTTACGCCTTTTATCCCGTGCATATGCTTATTCTCTATCTGATAAGATACTTTGCATAAATTAGCAATTCACAATGCACAATTCGCAATCGCATGTAAAGTTTTGAATAGGAATAAGTGATACTCCGCTGCTTTTTCGGCGGTATCGTAGGGCAACCATCGGTCGTCCGCTGAAGAAGCTTGAGTTTAATTATATATTGTGACTCTACCCTTTCCTGTAGTTCGTCTCTGCAGGCAGAGGGTAGTTTTTTATATACATTATCTCTGAACAGCTGTTCAGCGTTTATCCTTTTGCATTTAGCGCTTAAAACCTTACTTGGCGGAATATCGCTTACTTATTCCCGAAATCTTTCTCGCTGTTCTGCATTCTGCACTAATCAAAGTCCCCATATTTTCCCTCTGCTCTTTTACTGTCTTGAAAAATAAAAAGGGTTAATGTATAATGTTCTTATCAATTACACGGAGAGTTTGCTATGCTTAATTTTATTATCGGCAGAAAAAACAGCGGAAAGACCGCCGCCGCTCATAAAATACTCGGAGAAAAGGTGGCTGAGGGCAGGCAAACCATGCTTATCGTGCCCCGTCAGTACACCTTCGAAAGCGACAGAGGTATTCTTTCACTTCTGGGGCCCAAGGCTGCCTCGAGGGTGGAGGTGCTTTCCTTTACCCGTCTTTCACACATCGCTCTTTCACTCTACGGAGGCATTAAAAAGCCTGTGGCCTCCGGTGCGGCCAGACTGATTTATATGTCTCTGGCCATAGACAGTCTCAGTGACAGACTCCGTGTTTTCTCCCGCCATAAAAACGACATCGCACTGTCCTCAAAGCTTCTTTCCTTCGTGGACGAGATGAAAAACGAGGGCATAACCGCCGATGAGCTGGAAAAAAGTGCAGCCAGCCTTACCGACAGACTTCTGCGTGAAAAGGCGGAGGAGGCCGCTCTCATTTACCGCACCTATGAGGCAGTGGTGGCGCAGAGTGCCTTCGATGATGCGGACCTGCTTTCGAGAGTTTACGACATACTCTGCGGTGAGGATTTTTTCTGCGGCAAAACTGTAGTTATAGACGGCTTCCCGTCCTTTACCTGCGACGAGCTTAAGCTCATTTCTCTGATGATGAGGCAGGCAGAGGAGGTTTATGTCACTCTCTGTCTGGATAAAACGGATATCACCGCCAAAACAGGACCTTTTCCGTACATTCAGCGCACTGCACGTAAGCTGATGAAATTGGCGGGAGAATATAACATCGGGGTTTGTGAGCCTGTGGTATGCACGGGTGAGAGCGGATATTTCCGTGAGGATATCGCTCACATAGAAAAGAACCTCTATAAGCCCGACTTTGCCGTCTATGAGGGAAAGGCGGACAATGTTACGGTTATCACCGCAAAGGATTTTTATGACGAATGTGATGCGGTGGCACGAAAAATAAAGGCTCTTATCCGTCAGGGGGACTACCGCTGCAGAGACATAGCCGTGGTTTACAGAGACGGTGAAAGCTACGAAAGGCAGCTTCGTCACTCCTTTATTACCTACGGTATACCCTTTTTCGAGGATAAAAGACAGGATATCATCCGTCAGCCTCTGATAATTTTAGTTTCGGCACTGCTTAAAATTTGCGGTGAGGGCTTCGACAGTGACTATGTTTTCCGTTATCTGAAAACCTATCTTACGGGCATAAGCGACGAGGAAAGCGCACTGATGGAAAACTACTGCTTTATGTGGGACATCAGCGGCAAAAAATGGCTCAGTGAATGGAGCTATAACCCCGACGGCTTCGGTGAAAGCCTTACGGAAAAAAGGCAGCAGGAGCTGAAAAGACTGAACGGGCTCAGAGAAAGAGCAGTTTCTCCCGTGCTTTCTCTGCGTGAAAGGCTCCTTTCCTCCGATGCCTCCGAGGCAATAAGGGCTATTTATGTCTTTCTGAGGGAAAACGGCATCGATAAGGCACTGAAGGAGTATGCACTTGCTCTGGAAAAGGAGGGTGAGACAGACCTTGCCCTCGAGCAGGAGCAGGTGTGGGATATCCTTATGGAGGCCTTTGACGATATGGCAGGTGCTTTGGGCGGCAGGCGGATAAGCCCGAAAAGGCTCAGCGAGCTTTTCGAGCTGGTAATCAGCGAAAAGAGCCTGGGCAAGCTTCCCGACGGCTTCGACGAGGTGAGCGTGGCTGACGCCGAAAGAATGCTGACCAAAAGAGCTAAGGTGGTTTTCGCCGTAGGTCTTAACAGCGGACTTTTTCCGAAAACACAGACCGAGAGCGGTCTTTTCTCCGCCTTTGAAAAAAGCAGGATAGAGAGCACGGGGCTTTCTCTCGGTGACGGAGTGAAGGAAAAAAGCCTCAGAGAGCGATTTATTCTTTATAACGCTCTTTCCTCGGCCTCTGACAGGCTTTATCTGTCTTACTGCGTTTCGGGACAGGGCGACGAAAAAATGAGCAAAAGCGAGGCAGTGACTCTCTGCGAAAAAATGCTTCCCTCTCTTAAAAGCACCGTGACGGGAAACGAAAGCCTTATCGACCTTATCGAAAGTGAAAAATCAGCCTTCCGTCTGATGGCTGAAAGATACCGTGAGTACAGCAGTCAGAGCAATACTCTTTATTCGTATTTCGCCGGAAAAAAGGAGTACAGAGTCGTTCTCGACTCGATGAGCAGAGCTATATATAAGGAGCCCTATGAAATAGAGGACAAGGAAACTGCCCTGAGCCTTTTCGGCAAGGATTTATATTTCTCGGCCTCACAGATGGAAACCTACAGTAAATGCCCCTTTATGTATTACTGCCGCTACGGCATCGGAGCCTCTCCCCGAGTCAAGGCAAGACTTGACGCCTCCCAGAGCGGTACGGTGGTCCATCACGTGCTGGAAATCATACTGAAAAAATACAGAGGCAAGGATTTCCTCAGCCTTTCCGACAGTCAGCTGAGGCAGGAGCTGAAGCTTTGTCTTGAGGAATATATGAACGAGAAAATGGGCGGCAGCGACACGAAGGATTCACGCTTCAATTATATTTATTCCCGCCTTTTAAAGGTTCTCGGTGACATTATGGACAGACTGCGCAGTGAGTTTGCCGACAGTGATTTCGAGCCCTGCGATTTCGAGCTTTCCATAAGGCGTGACGGTGACGTGAAGCCCTTTACTCTCGAGCTCGAAAGAGGCACCGTGCAGATAAGAGGCATCATCGACCGTGTGGATAAAATGGATATGGACGGCAAACGCTTCATCAGAGTTGTGGACTATAAAACCGGCGGCAAAACCTTTGAGCTTTCCGATGTTCTGGAGGGACTCAATATGCAGATGCTCCTCTACCTTATCTCCGTATGGAGAAACGGTGAGGGCGAATATAAGGACATTATACCTGCAGGCATACTCTATTTCCCCGCCAAAATGAGCACGGTTAACGTGGAGGACAGGGGAGACGGTGAGGAGGCTCTCAGGGAAAACCGCTACCGTGCGGGAAAAATGAACGGTATGATAGTGGACGACTACGATATGGTCAGCCATATGGATAAGCAGGGCAAGGGACTTTTCATTCCCGTTACTGCCGATAAAAGAACAGGTAAAATCAAGGGTAAATTCATCTCTCTGTACTATCTCGAAAGGCTCGGTGAAAAAATGGACGGAGTTATCAGAGCTATGGCGCAGAGCATACAGGACGGCATCATTCCCGCCCGCCCCGTTTACGGCTCATCCTACACGGATGTGTGTGACTGGTGCGATTACAGGGAAATCTGTCTGGAGGAAAACCCCGAAAAGCGATATATCAGAAAAATACCCCACGACGAATGTCTGGAATTACTCAGAGAAAAGGAGGAGACGGAATGAGCAGAAGCTGGACAGAAAATCAGAAGGATGCCATCAGCTCCCGCAGGGGAGACATAGTAGTCTCCGCCGCTGCAGGCTCGGGTAAGACGGCAGTGCTGGTGGAAAGAGTCATTCAGCGTCTCACGGACAGAGAAAATCCCACCTCGGCCGACAGACTTCTTATCGTTACCTTTACCAAGGCTGCAGCAAACGAAATGCTCGAAAGAATAACCGCAGCCGTAGAGGGGCTTTTACGTGAAAATCCTGCGGATGCAGGCCTCATAAGGCAGCAGATGCTTCTTCCCTCGGCCAAAATCTGTACCATTGACAGCTTCTGTGCGTCTTTGGTCAGAGAAAATTTCGAGCTTCTGGACTTTTCTCCCGAAACGGTGAATGCCGAGGAGGGCGAGCTGGAAATAATCAGAAATGACAGTGTGAATGAGGCTCTCTGCTTTATGTACGATGAGGGCGGCGAGGACTTCCGTAATCTTTCGGAGCTTCTTTTCCGGGGAAGGGACGACTCCTATCTGGCCGAAGTGGTGAAAAAGCTTTATGAAAGCTCACGCTCCTTTCCCTTTCCCGATTTCTGGCTCGATTCTCTGTGTGACGGCTTTAGCGGCGGTGAGGCTCTCGGTGAGAGCGTTTACGGAAAAATCATCATCGACTATGTTTCCGACTGTCTTGAGTACGGAACGGACATATGTGACTATATTCTTTCCGAATGTGAGGGAAACGAGGATTACCGCTCCGTGTTTTACGATGCCGTGACTGAGGACAGAGGGCAGCTTTCTGCCTGCCTTGAGCTTCTGGGCAGCGGGGATTGGGACGGGGCAAGAGAAAAAATACTCGCCTTCGCTCCCGCCAGAAGAGGCAGAGCACCCAAAGGCCTTAAGGAGGACACCTTCTTTGACTCTCTGGTTTATAAACGTGACACCTGCACTAAAAAAATCAAGGCACTGAAGGGACACTTTTTCTCCTCTGAGGCCGATTTCAGAGAGGATATGGAGTTTTTTGCTCCCAAGGTGAAGGCTCTCATCAGAACAGTAAAGCTTTACGGTGAGATTTATTCGAGAAACAAAAAAGAAAAAAAGCTGGCCGATTTCAGCGATATTGCCCACGGAGCACTCAGGCTTTTAGTGAAAAAGACCGCTGACGGCTACGAAAAAACCGAAAAGGCCGCAGAAATTTCCGAGGCCTATGACGAAATACTCATCGACGAATATCAGGACACGAACGAGGCGCAGGATATGCTCTTTACCGCCATTTCACGGAATAATCTTTTCCGTGTGGGCGATGTCAAGCAAAGCATTTACGGCTTCCGTCAGGCTATGCCCGAAATATTCATCTCTCTTAAGGAAAGGTATGCCCTTTACGACCGTGAAAGAGATAATTATCCTGCCAAGATAGTTCTCGGAAACAATTTCCGCTCCCGTAAGGGCGTAACGGATATAATCAATTTCATCTTCGAGGCACTTATGAGTAAAAGCTGCGGTGCCGTCGATTATAACGACGAGGAAAGGCTGGTGCCCTCTGCGTTTTACGAGGATGAAAACCGCCTCGGCACAGAGCTTCATTTCGTAGAGACCGGCGACCTTGTTCTCGAAAGCAGTGACGAAAATCAGGCAAGATACATCGCAAGGCTCATAAAGGAAATGATAGACTCGGGCTTTACCGTAAAGGGCGAGCAGGGTGAAAGGAAAGCCACCTACGGAGATTTCGCCGTGCTTTTACGCTCTGCCAAAAGCCGCAGCAGCATTTATGCCGATGCTCTGCGCAGTATGGGTGTGCCCTCCTTTACCGAGCCTACAGGCTCATTTCTGGAGTCTGCGGAAATCGCTCTGGCACTGAATCTGCTGCGAATTATCGATAATCCGAAGCAGGATGTGCCTTTGCTGAGTGTGATGCTTTCGCCGCTTTTCGGCTTCACCGCCGATGACATAAGCCACTACCGCATCGACTCGAGAAAGGGAGACATTTATTCCTGCCTGCTTCTTCAGCAGGAAAGGGGCGACGAAAGGGTAAAGGCCTTCAATGAAAAAATACGGCATTGGCGCAGAATAAGCCTGTGCCGCTGCGTACGTGATCTGGTGGAGGAGGTTTACGCAGACACCTCTCTGCTGAACATTTACGATGCGGTGGATCCCACGGGAATGAAAAGGTCAAATCTGATGCTTCTGACGGATTATGCCGAAACCTATGAAAAATCCTCCTCGGGAGGTCTGACGGGATTCGTGCGCTTTATCGACAGACTGAAAAGCAATAAAAAGGACCTTACCGCCTGCCTCGGTCAGGTGCAGAGTGCCGATGTGGTAAAGATAATGTCTGTCCACAAATCGAAGGGACTGGAGTTTCCCGTGTGTATTCTCGGTGCCTGCGGCGGCAGATTCAATAAAAGCGACGAAAGAGAAAATCTTCTCATCAGCCTTAAGCACGGTCTGGGTATCATCAGAAGAGATATCGACACCTTTGACCAGTATGATACCGTGTGCCACAGTGCCGTAAAGCTTTCCAAAGGTCTGGACGGACTGAGTGAGGAGCTGCGGGTTCTTTATGTGGCTCTCACCCGTGCCAGAGAAAGACTTATTATGGTCTACGGCACGAATAATCTGGAGAATACACTGAAAAAGGCCTACGATAACATAAATCCCAAAACGAAAAAGGTGTCTCCCTTCCTTGTCTCATCGGCCTCGGGTATGGGAGAATGGATAGTCACGGCACTTCTCAGACACAGAGATGCCGCCCCTCTGCGTGAAATTCTCGGCTGCAGAGAGCATATAGCTCTGGAATGTGAGTCGCCTCTCAGAGTGGTGATTTCCTCCATGCCGGAGCAGGTGCTTCCCGTCAGCGGCGGCAGAAAAGAGGTGTCAGCAGAGACTGACGAGGCATTTTTGACTGCGGTCAGGGAAAAAACAGAGTTCAGATATAAATACGAGGCCCTTTCGGGCGTGCTTATGAAAAGAGCCGCCTCAGAGGTGGATAAAAACTTCATCGACAGAGAGTATTTCGCCTCGTCGGCACCCGCCTTTTTGTCAGACGGCGGTCTCACGGGCGCTCAGAGAGGTATAGCCACCCATTCCTTTATGCAGTTTGCCGACTATGAGAGAGCAAGCCGTGATGTGAGAGGGGAGATAGAGCGTCTGCGTGAAAAGGGGATTATCACCGACCTGCAGGCAGAGGGCATAAGCGTTTCAGATGTGGAGCATTTCTTTGAGAGTGCTCTTGCCCGCAGAATACTCGCCTCGGACTTAGTGATGCGTGAAAAGAAGTTTACCATCGAGGTTCCCATTAATGAGATTTATGAGGGCACCGATGAGTTTGCCGACGAAAGGGTAATGATACAGGGCATCGCCGACTGTGCCTTCGTAGAGGACGGTCAGCTGGTGGTGGTGGACTATAAGACAGACAGGCTGGACACCGAGCAGGAGTTCAGAGAAAAATATTCCTCGCAGGTAAAGCTTTACAGACATGCTCTGTCGCTCTGCACCGACTACACGGTAAAGGAAACGGTGCTTTACTCCTTCCGTCTGGGTAAGGAAATTTCCGTCGAATAAAAAAAATAAATTATTTTCAAAAAAATGTTGATTTTTCATTTCTCTTGTGATACAATACCATTCGTTAAATAATGTAATGAGCCGAAAGAGGTGAACAAAAATGAAAAAGGAACTTCATCCTAACTACGAACAGACAGAGGTAAGATGTGCTTGCGGCGCTAAAATTGCCACAGGTTCCACCAAAAAGGATATGCGTGTTGATATTTGTTCAAACTGCCACCCCTTCTTTACAGGTAAGCAGAAGCTTGTTGATACAGGCGGACGTGTTGACAGATTCAATAAGCGTTTCAATCTCAGCAAATAATTGTTATTTCCGTAAATCAGACGATGCAAATTATTTTGTATCGTCTTATTTTCATTTTAAAATAATTCGCAATTCACAATTCGCAATTCTCAGTTGCGGGGCAGGTTTATATAAAAACAGCCTTCATTCCGCCTCTTTTGCAAAGTATCCAAGTGACCGGAGACACAAGAATGGCCTTACAAGGGAACAAATTATATAATCCTGAGAAAACTTTTTCGTTCATCACTTATCAGAAGATTAAAGTGTGAACCCTGATGGGCGGAGACTGCCTGTCCGTTATATTAAGGTTCTGTGCGATTGTGCATTGTGAATTGGGCATTGAGAATTAATAAGGAGGTAATCCCGTGAACGAATACCGCACGGTAAAAAACGAAAGCTCCGATGAATTCACCGTCAAAAAGTCCAGATTTATCGGCTATGTGAAGCCTGTAAAAACTCAGCAGGAGGCACTCGATTTCATCGGCAGCATAAAATCAAAGCATTGGGATGCCACCCATAATGTCTATGCCTATGTGCTGCGTGAGGGAGGAATACGCCGCTTCAGCGACGACGGTGAGCCTCAGGGCACGGCAGGCATTCCCTGTCTGGATGTGCTGCTTAAGGAGGAGGTCACCGACTGCTGCGTGGTGGTCACCCGTTATTTCGGCGGCATAATGCTCGGTGCGGGCGGTCTGGTCAGAGCCTATTCCCACGGCGCCAAAATAGCCCTCGACTCGGGCGGAATAATCACCATGTCCCTGTGCAAGATAGTCAGAGCCGCTGCCGACTATAATTTTTACGGCAGGCTGGTGCCTCTCATCTGTGAGTGCGGCGGTATAGTCGAGGACACGGAATTTACCGATAACGTGACCGTAACCTTCCGTATTCCCGAGGGACTTCTGGGCTCCTTCAGAGCCAAGCTCATCGATGCTTCAAACGGCAGATTTGACTGCGAAGCCATCGACGAAAAATTTTGTGAAATTTAATTTTAAAAATTTAGGGGAAAAAAGTTTTTTTTAGCGTATATAATAATATAGGATAAAAAAAGGGGTGTTAAAATGTCGCACATCAGAATGAGAACTCTGGAAAACGAGAGAAAGACCATCTCGCAGTACGGCTTTCTCTGTGAAAATACCCGGGGAAGACAGACTCCCGAGCAGGAATGTCCCGTCAGGACCGCCTTTCAGAGAGACAGAGACAGGATCATTCACTGTCCCGCCTTCAGACGGCTGAAGCATAAGACACAGGTTTTTCTTGCTCCCGACAGTGCCCATTACAGAACACGCCTTACACACACACTGGAGGTTTCTCAGATAGCCCGCACCATCGCTATGGGGCTTTCTCTGAACGAAACCCTCACTGAGGCCATAGCTCTCGGTCACGATCTGGGGCACACGCCCTTCGGCCATGCGGGAGAAAGAGCCCTCAATGAGGTCTATCCCGACGGCTTCAAGCATTATGAGCAGAGCCTGAGAGTAGTCGATTTTCTCGAAAACAAGGGCAAGGGACTCAATCTCACCTATGAGGTAAGAAACGGTATTCTCTGCCACACCAGAGGCGAGGAGGCCTCCACCCTCGAGGGCAGAATAGTAAAGCTTGCCGACCGCATAGCCTACATCAATCACGACATCGACGATGCGGTGAGAGGCGGCATCATCACCGAGGGAAACATCCCCGCCGAGGCAAGAAAGATTTTAGGCGAAACGAAAAGTCAGAGAATAAACACTCTCGTTATGTCGGCCATCGAAAACACAAAGGATGAAATCATCCTCGACAGTGATATACAGTCGGCCTTTGATATGCTTCACGAGTTTATGTTTGACAGAGTATACACCAACCCTGCCTGTAAAAGCGAGGAGGGCAAGGCCATAATGCTCATACAGTCTCTTTATGAGTTTTTCGTATCGAACCCCAATGAGCTTCCCAATGAATACATAACCATAGCCTGGCAGGAGGGTGCCGAAAGAGCGGCCTGTGACTACATCGCAGGTATGACAGACGACTATGTGCTGAAAATTTACGGCGACTACTTCATCCCGAAGGGCTGGAACTACTGATAAAAAATCCGCAAATGCCTTAAGGCTCTGCAGTGACGGTGCTTGCGGAATAAACGGCAGGGGAGTATGTCCTCTGCACGGAAAAAGCTTTTAACAGAAAGGACGGTGTAGAAATGGCACAGAGATTTTCCGATGAATTTCTCGCAGAACTTCGTATGAGATGCGATATCGAGCAGATAATATCATCATATACTCCTCTGAAAAGACGGGGCAAAAATTTAGTCGGACTCTGTCCCTTCCATAATGAAAAAACACCGTCTTTTACCGTATATCCCGAAAGTCAGAGCTTTTTCTGCTTCGGCTGCGGAGCGGGCGGTGAGGTAATCTCCTTTATCCGCCGTGCCGAAAATTTAGACTACACAGAGGCTGTCAGGCTTTTATGCGACCGGTGCGGTATGGTGATGCCCAGTGAGGGCTACGATAACTCCTTGGCCGAAAAAAGAAAAAGGATGTACGAAATTAATAAAGAAGCGGCTCGGTTTTTCCATTCCTGTCTTTTCGAGGAGCAGGGAAAAGCAGGTCTTGATTATTATAAAGAAAGAGGTCTGAAAAAAGGCACTATAATCCGCTTCGGTCTCGGCTATGCACCCGACGGGTGGAGAAATCTTCTCACTTATATGCGGGGCAAGGGCTACAGCTACGAGGAGCTCTATGAGGCAAACTTGGCCAATAAGAGCGAAAAAAACGGCAAGGTCAGCTTTTACGACTCCTTCCGTAACAGGGTGATGGTACCCATCATCGATGTCAGAGGTAACGTGGTTGCCTTCGGCGGCAGAGTTTTAGACGACAGTAAGCCGAAATACATTAACTCCTCGGACACTCTGGTTTACAAAAAGAGCCTCGGTGTTTTCGGCCTTAACCTTGCCAAAAGCACCAAGGAAAAAAGCCTCATTCTGGTGGAGGGCTATATGGATGCCATCTCACTGCATCAGGCGGGCTTCGATAATGTTATCGCCTGTCTCGGTACGGCACTTACGAGTGAAATGGCTCACCTGCTGGCAAGATATACGGATGAGATAATTCTCTCCTATGATGCCGACGATGCGGGACAGAAGGCCACGGACAGAGCCATCGGCATTTTCTCCTCCATCGGGATGAAGGTCAGGGTGATACATCTGACGGGCGGCAAGGATCCCGACGAAATACTGAAAAAGTACGGCCCCGAGCGTTACCGCAGTCTTATCGACGGAGCCGCAAATGATATCGAGTTTGAGCTTATCAGACTCCGTAAGGATTTCGACCTTATGACCAGCGACGGAAAGATGAAATATCTGGAAAGAGCGGCTGAGGTTTTAGCCAAAACCAGCGTAATAGCTCAGGATATTTACACCTCACGTTTGAGCGAGGAGCTGCAGGTGGACAAGTCCAGAATAGCCGTGCGTATCGACCAGCTCAGGCGTCGGACTCAGAGAAAGGAAGAGGGGCAGAAATATAAAAGGATTCAGCAGGATGCTATGAGCCAGAATACGAAAATCGCCCTGAAAAACTCCACGAACATCCGTGCCGTAAAGGCGGAGGAAAGGCTTTTGGGTGCCCTTTACCGTAACCCCGACTTTTACAGGGGAATAAAGGGTGAAATTGCGGCGGAGGATTTCTCCGTAGGCATTCACGGGCGAATATTTACTCTTCTGGCGGAAAGAATAGAAGAACACAGAAGTCTGGAGCTCACCTCCTTTTCACAGGAGCTCGCAGGCGAGGAAATGGACATCTTTGTTCAGATAATAAAGAAAAACGAAAATCTTAATCACACCTTTAAGGTATGCAGTGACTGTGTACAGGTAATGACAGAGGAAAGAGAGAAAAGGCAGCAGAATGTTTCTGCGGCTACTCTCAGTGACGAGGATTTCTTAGCTCTGATAAATCAGCAGAAAAAAGGTATATAACAGAAAGGATATATAAACATGGACATTCAGGAAAAAAATGCATTAATCAAAGGTCTTATCGACAGAGGTATGGCTACAGGTAAGCTCAATTCCACAGATATCGACACGGTTCTCGTAGAGGCAGACGTGGATGTGGACGAGATGGAAAAGGTTTATTCCAAGCTCGAGGCCGCAGGTATTGAAATCGTTGACGATCTGAGCGACGAAATTCTCGAAAACATTTCCATCGATATCGACCTGCCGAAGGATTATGACAATTCCTCCATCGCTGCTACGGATCCGAAAAGTGTTATCGACGATCCCGTAAAGGTATACCTTAAGGATATCGGCAGAGTGCCTCTTCTTACTCCCGAGGAGGAGATTGACCTTGCCATCCGTATCTCAAACAACGACAGAGAGGCCAAGGAAATCCTCACCAAGGCAAACCTCCGCCTCGTTGTTTCTATTGCCAAAAGATACGTGGGCAGAGGAATGATGTTCCTCGACCTTATTCAGGAGGGTAACCTCGGTCTTATCAAGGCTGTAGATAAGTTCGATCATACCAAGGGCTTCAAGTTTTCCACCTATGCTACATGGTGGATAAGACAGGCCATCACCCGTGCCATCGCCGACCAGGGCAGAACTATCCGTATTCCTGTTCATATGGTGGAAACCATCAATAAGGTGAAAAAGACCAGTAATATGCTCCTTCACCGTGACGGCAGGGATCCCTCTCCCGAGGATATCGCCAGAGAGCTGGGCATGCAGACAGAGAAGGTACGTGACATTCTCCGCATTTCTCAGGAGCCCGTTTCTCTCGAAACACCCATCGGTGAAGAGGAGGACAGTCACCTCGGCGACTTTATTCCCGATGAGGATGCTCTTTCACCCGCTGATGCTGCCGCTATGACCTTCCTTAAGACAAAGGTAAATGAGGTGCTCGAGACTCTCACACCCAGAGAGGCAGAGGTTCTCAGACTCCGCTTCGGTCTTCGTGACGGCACACCCCAGACTCTCGAGGAGGTAGGCAAGGCCTTCAATGTTACCCGTGAAAGAATAAGACAGATTGAAGCCAAGGCTCTCAGAAAGCTCCGTCATCCCTCCAGAAGCAAGCATCTTAAGGATTTATAATTCATAACAGGTAAAGGGCTTTTCCGGTGAGGAAAGGTCCTTTTATTGTGTAGTTTTTGTGATAATATTAAATTTATTAATAGCATTGACAAGGTCAGAAAAGGGTAGTATAATTATTAACAGAGTATTAACAAAGGAGGAACCGGCTATGAAAAAAATACTTTCACTTTTTCTTTCTCTGCTTATGCTTCTCTCTCTTATGACCTGTTTTACGGCTTCTGCCGTTTCTCTCAGAGAGGGCCCCGAGGCGGCTTATGAATGCTTCGAGGACGGAGAGAGTGCACTGGACTATGTTTACTTTTCACCCGTAAAGGGGGAGGAGGACACCACTAAATATCCGCTTATTCTCTGGCTTCACGGTAACTCCTCGGGTGACTACCCCGGTCATCAGCTGAGAAACAGTGATATTTATAAATTCTCTACCGATGAGCTTCAGGCAAGATTTAAGGATGCGGGCGGTGCCTTTCTTCTTCTGCCCCGTGATCCTACCAAGAGCATAAGCCTCGCATGGGACTTCGCAGTAGAGGATGCAAAAAGAGTGCTCGATGATTTTATATCAGAAAACATCGATAATATCGACCTTGACCGTATTTATGTGGGCGGCAACTCTATGGGCGGTAAGGGCGTTTATAAAATAGCCGCCGCTTATCCCGAGGTTTTCGCAGCGATTTTTCCTATTTCACCCGTTTATATTCCTACCAACACCGAGCTTGAGGCTCTTTCCGATACGGCGGTGTGGGTTTTCAATAACAGTAATGATAATTACCCTCAGCTTTCCGACACAGCAGTAAAAACTTATTTTAATTATCTGAATAAGCATTCAGAAAACCCTCAGAATAACCGTTGGTCCTGTTTTTCCGAATACTACAGTACGGGAGGCTTTATTCAGAAGGACGAGATTCATAACACCTGGACTCCAGTTCTTAATGACCTGTTTATGGACGACGGCAGTGAATATAAGGCTATCTCCACAGTGGACGGAGAGGGAAACAGTATAAAGCTCACCTATCCCGAGGGCTTCATTTCATGGCTTTCGTCACAGACACTCGGCGATAATGCCTCTGCTTTGCGGAAAAATCCCTTCGCTAAAATTATCGACTTTTTCATCAGCATCTTTAATGCTCTGCTCAGTATTTTCGGCGTATAAGGCTTGCCGCAACGCAATTGTTTTAAAAGCTATTGACAAATAAAAAAAGCTGCTTTAATATGAAAACAACAGGATATGCTTAAGAAAGGTGAATAAAGCTATGACGGGAATTAAAAAAATACTTACATGCATCGGAGTGGTGGCCTTTATTGCGGTCTTTGCCATTTGGATGCTCGGCTCCGATACGGAGCATATTGAAGATACCAACGGCCCCGACATTTATAAGCTGCAGGAAATAAGCGACAGTAATATTATTAATATGGATGTGGGAGCACTGAATTTCTCCGTGACCGATACTCCTGTTACGTTGAAGGAGTATAAGTCGGACAAATTTACGGGTGTGGCCGAGCTTTATCAGAATAACATCTACGGTAACCGTTTTGATATAACTCTCTATAATCTGTGGGTTGAGTCGGGTAATTTCAGAGTAGTGCTCGTCCATAACGGAGAGATAGTCCACGAGTTTAAGCTCAATGAGCTAATGCAGACCTATACTCTCGAAAATCCGAACGGCAGTGTTTCTCTGCGTATAGCCGGTGAAAGTGCGGATTTCACATTCAGCTATGATTTGGTGTGATTTCAGAAAAAGCACACTAATCCGTGTGTTTTTTAACTGAAAAGCATTCAAAAACAGAAAAACACACTCCCTTGCTTCATTAGAGGCAGGGGAGTGCTTTCTTATTTCAGACGGTAAAAGTCCGGTTAAAATTTTGCTTTAAAAGAAAAAAGCGCCTTTTCAGGCGGTAAAACTGCTGTTTTATGCGAAAAAATTCCCGAAAATATAAAAAAATACGGAAAAAGCCCTTGACAATAAAAGTACATTTATGTTATCATAGCAAAACATATAATGTGAAATTATGCCTTAGTGCATCTTCCTACATTTGAATATTAACATTTATTCTCGGAAATGTCAAGACATTTTTTCAAAAAACATAGTAAAGCAATTCCTCTCCCGAGGAAAATAATAAAGATATGGAGTGATAAGCCAATGGTAAACGTAACCGACGTAAAACTCGGAACAAACGTAAGAAAGAGCTTCGGTAAAATCGAAGAGGTTATGCCGATGCCCAATCTTATCCAGGTTCAGAAGGATTCTTACAGATGGTTCATCGACATCGGTCTTAAGGAAGTTCTCAAGGATATGTCGGATATTACCGATTACAGCGGTAATTTAGTCCTTTCCTTCGTTGACTACCGTATGGATGACAAGCCCAAGTACACCGTAAAGGAATGTAAAGAGAGAGACACCACCTACTCTGCTCCCATGAGACTCACCGTACGCCTTTATAATAAGGAAACGGGCGAGGTAAAGGAAAGCGAAGTATATATGGGTGATTTCCCCCTTATGACCGAAAGCGGTACCTTTATCATAAACGGTGCAGAGCGTGCCATCGTTTCTCAGCTCGTCCGTTCACCCGGTGCATATTTCGGAATGACTCACAATGTTACAGGTAAAAAGCTTTTCACTTCTACTATCATTCCCGGCCGTGGCGCATGGCTCGAATATGAAACTGACCAGAACGATCTTTTCTTCGTAAGAATCGATAAAAACAGAAAAATCCCCATCACCACACTTATCCGTGCTTTAGGTGTTTCCACAGACACAGATATCCGTGAGTTCTTCGGCTTTGACGACAGAATCGAGGCTACTCTCGAAAAGGATAACTCAAAGAACAGTGAGGAAGCACTTATCGAAATCTATAAAAAGCTCCGTCCCGGTGAGCCTCCCACGCTTGCCAGCGCACAGAGCCACATCGAGGGCATGTTCTTCGACGAGAGAAGATATGACCTTTCCAGAGTCGGCCGCTACAAGTACAATAAAAAGCTCGGCATCTCCGACAGAATCCGCGGCTTCAGACTCGCAGCACCCATCGTAAATGAGCTCACAGGCGAAATCATCGCCGATGAGGGTGAGCTCATGACCAAGGCACGTGCTCTCGAGGTAGAGCAGGCCGGTGCCAAGGTTGCCTATGTTTCCGTGGAAGGTCTCGAGGAGCCCGTAAAGGTTATCTCAAACCATATGGTGGATATCAAGGGCTATCTTACCGACTATACAGACGAAGAACTGAAGAGCGTAGGTATCAATGAAAACGTAAGATACACCGTTCTTATGGATGCTCTGAGCGAAATGGAGGGTATGAGCAAAGAGGAAGGTCTTGCCTATCTCGAGAGCAAGGCTGACGAGCTCATCCCCAAAACCATCATCGTAGACGATATTCTTGCTTCCATCAACTACCTTAACTGTCTGGCTAACGGCGTAGGTAATGCCGACGATATCGACCACCTCGGTAACCGCCGTATCAGATCTGTAGGTGAGCTTTTACAGAATCAGTTCCGTGTAGGCTTCTCCCGTATGGAAAGAGTTATCAAAGAAAGAATGACTCTTCAGGCACAGGAAAGCGAAAAGGTTACTCCTCAGGCTCTTATCAATACAAGACCTGTTATCGCAGCCGTAAGAGAGTTCTTCGGCTCATCACCCCTTTCACAGTTTATGGACCAGAATAACCCTCTGGCTGAGCTTACTCATAAGAGAAGACTTTCAGCCCTCGGCCCCGGCGGTCTTTCCCGTGACCGTGCAGGCTTCGATGTCCGTGACGTTCACTACTCACACTACGGCCGTATGTGTCCCATCGAGACTCCCGAAGGTCCCAACATCGGTCTTATCTCCTATCTTGCTACCTTTGCCCGTATCAATGAATACGGCTTTATCGAGGCTCCCTTCCGTCCCATCGACAAGGAAACAGGCAAGGTTCTCGAAACCTACGAATATATGACAGCTGACGTGGAAGACGAGTACACGGTGGTTCAGGCTAACGAAAGACTCGACGAGGAAAACCGCTTCGTAAGAAATAAGGTCAATGCCCGTCACCGTGACGAGTTCCTCGAAATCGATCCCTCCAGAGCCGATTATATGGACGTTTCGCCGAAGATGGTCGTTTCCGTAGCTACCGCTCTCATTCCCTTCCTCGAAAACGACGACGCTAACCGTGCTCTTATGGGTTCAAACATGCAGCGTCAGGCAGTTCCTCTTCTTACCTGTGACTCTCCCATGGTTGGTACAGGTATGGAGTATAAGGCAGCTACAGACTCAGGCGTGTGCGTTCTGGCCAAGGCTGCAGGTACCGTTACCTATGTAAGTGCAGACAAGGTTGATGTTCTTACCGACGATAACCGTGTAGACACCTATAACCTTATCAAATTTATGCGCTCCAATCAGGGCACCTGTATCAATCAGAAGCCCGTAGTAAAGGTTGGCGACCGTGTAGAAGAGAAGCAGGTTATCGCTGACGGTCCTGCTACAGACCACGGTGAAATCTCCCTGGGTAAGAATGCTCTTATCGGCTTTATGACCTGGGAAGGCTACAACTACGAGGACGCCGTTCTCATCAATGAAAAGTTAGTACGTGATGATGTTTACACATCCATCCACATCGAAAAATATGAGCTCGAGGCCAGAGACACCAAGCTCGGACCCGAAGAAATCACAAACGACATCCCCAATGTCGGTGACGCTCTCAAGGACCTCGATGAAAGAGGTATTATCCGTGTCGGTGCCGAGGTACACGCAGGCGACATCCTCGTAGGTAAGGTTACACCTAAGGGTGAAACAGAGCTTACCGCTGAGGAAAGACTTCTCCGTGCTATCTTCGGTGAAAAGGCCAGAGAGGTAAGAGATACCTCACTGCGTGTTCCTCACGGTGAATACGGTATCGTAGTAAATGTAGAGGAATTTACCAGAGAAAACAGCGACGAGCTTTCTCCCGGTGTAAACAAGGTAGTACGCTGCTACATCGCCCAGAAGAGAAAGATTCAGGTCGGCGATAAGATGGCCGGGCGTCACGGTAACAAGGGTGTTGTTTCCCGTGTTCTTCCTCAGGAGGATATGCCCTTCCTTTCAGACGGTACTCCTCTGGACATCGTGCTTAACCCCCTCGGCGTTCCCTCACGTATGAACATCGGTCAGGTTCTCGAGGTTCACCTCGGCTTTGCCTGCCGTCAGCTCGGCTGGAAGATTATGACTCCCGTATTCGACGGTGCACACGAGGATGACATCAGAGAGGCACTCGAAATGGCTAACATCAGCACCACAGGTAAGTCGGTTCTTTATGACGGACGTACCGGTGACAAGTTCGATAACGAGGTTACCGTAGGTGTTATGTATTACCTTAAGCTGCATCATCTCGTTGACGATAAGATGCACGCCCGTTCCACAGGTCCCTACTCACTCGTTACTCAGCAGCCCCTCGGCGGTAAAGCACAGTTCGGCGGCCAGCGTTTCGGTGAAATGGAGGTTTGGGCTCTCGAGGCTTACGGCGCAGCTTACACTCTTCAGGAAATTCTTACAGTTAAGTCAGACGACGTTGTCGGTCGTGTAAAGACATACGAATCTATCGTAAACGGTGAAAACGTGCCTCAGGCAGGTGTTCCCGAATCCTTCAAGGTTCTCGTCAAGGAGCTTCAGAGCCTCGGTCTCGATGTAAAGGTTCTCGATGCTGACGAGCAGGAAATCGACCTTAAGCAGAACATCGACGGTGATGAGGGAGTTTCCCTTCACAAATACCGTGCTCCCGCAGCAGAGGAGCTTCACGATGATGAAAACGAAGACGACCTTGAGCTTTCCGAGGACGGAGACGAATTCGGTGAGGACGAGGACGAGCTCGATATGGATGCCATCTTCAGCGGTGCCTTCGGCTCCGATGAGGGCACAGAGGATTTCGACGTTGACGCTTTCTTTAACGAAATGAATCCCACCATCAACGATGCAGGCTTCGGAAACGGCTTTGTACCCGACGAAGACAATATGTAATTGAATTCCTTTGCTGCCCGAAAAGGCTCGGGCAGCAGGGGAGAGATATGACTGACATTAAATTTTAAATATACGGAAAGGGCTGGCTTAAATATATATGGAAAATATTACCTTTGAATCAATTAAGATTGGTCTTGCTTCTCCCGAAAAAATCAGAGAATGGTCTTACGGTGAAGTAACTAAGCCTGAAACTATAAATTATCGTACACTCAAGCCCGAAAGTGACGGACTTTTCTGCGAAAAAATCTTCGGACCTCTCAAGGACTGGGAGTGTCACTGCGGAAGATATAAGAGAATCCGCCATAAGGGTAAGGTATGTGAGCGCTGCCACGTAGAAATCACCAAGGCAAAGGTTCGCCGTGAGCGTATGGGACACATCGAACTCGCTACACCCGTTTCACATATCTGGTATTTTAAGGGTATTCCCTCCAGAATGGGACTTATCCTCGACATCTCTCCCAGAGATCTGGAAAAAATCCTTTATTTTGCAGCTTATGTTGTTATCAATCCCGGCTCTGTACCCAGCGTAAAGAAGGGACAGGTTATCAACGATAAGCAGTATGACGACATCAAGGAATACTACTATGACGACGAAGAGTTCAAAGTAGGTATGGGTGCCGAGGCTATCAAGGAGCTTTTACAGGAAATCGACGTTGACGCTCTCAATGACGAGCTCCGTGAGCAGCTCGCTACGGCAAACGGCCAGAAAAAAGCAAGAATCCTCAAAAGACTTGAGGTTGTCGAGGCCTTTAAGGCATCAGGCAACAAGCCCGAGTGGATGATTCTTGACGTTATTCCCGTCATTCCTCCCGATATCCGTCCTATGGTGCAGCTCGACGGCGGCCGTTTCGCCACCAGCGACCTTAACGACCTTTACCGCCGTGTTATAAACAGAAACAACCGTCTTAAAAAGCTTCTCGAGCTCGGCGCTCCCGCCATCATCATCAGAAACGAAAAGAGAATGCTTCAGGAGGCAGTTGACGCTCTTATCGATAACGGCAGACGAGGCAGACCTGTTACAGGTCCCAATAACAGACCTCTTAAGTCACTTTCAGATATGCTTAAGGGTAAGCAGGGCCGCTTCCGTCAGAACCTTCTCGGTAAGCGAGTTGACTACTCAGGCCGTTCGGTTATCGTTGTCGGCCCCGGACTCAAGCTTTATCAGTGCGGTCTTCCCAAGGAAATGGCACTCGAGCTCTTCAAGCCCTTCGTTATGAAGCGTCTGGTAGAGACAGGTGTAGCCGCACACATCAAAACCGCCAGAAAGACAGTAGACAGACAGGAAAAATGCGTATGGGATGCTCTCGAGGTAGTTATCAAGGACCACCCCGTAATGCTTAACCGTGCTCCCACGCTTCACCGTCTCGGTATTCAGGCCTTTGAGCCCGTGCTTGTAGAGGGTAAGGCTATCAAGCTTCATCCCCTCGTATGTACCGCCTTCAACGCTGACTTCGACGGTGACCAGATGGCTGTTCACGTACCTCTTTCAGCGGAGGCACAGGCTGAGGCACGCTTCCTTATGCTCGCTGCAAACAACCTTCTCAAGCCCTCTGACGGAAAGCCTGTAGCCGTTCCCACACAGGATATGGTTCTCGGCTCATACTATATGACTCTCGAGCTTCCCGGTGTAAAGGGTGAGGGCAAGGTATTCAGAGACGTAAATGAGGCCAGACTTGCTTACGACTCGGGCGTTATTGACCTCCATGCCAGAATCAAGGTCAGAATGACCAAGGAATATAAGGGTGAAAAGGTATCAAAGATTATTGAAACCACTCTCGGTAAGATTATCTTCAATGAGCCCGTTCCTCAGGACCTCGGCTTTATCGACAGAAACGATCCCGAAAATATGTTCCGTCTCGAGGTTGAAGGTCTTGTTAATAAAAAGCTTCTCGGTAAAATCATCGCCAGATGTATTCAGGTACACGGCACTGCCAAAACCGCAGAGGTTCTCGACAATGTCAAAAATCAGGGCTTCAAGTATTCTACCCGAAGCGGTATCACCGTTGCAGTCTGCGACGCTACCATTCCTGCCACCAAAAAGGACATTCTCGCAGAAACAGAAGAAATCGTTGACGAAATCAACAGAAAATATAACAGAGGTCTCCTTTCAAATCAGGACCGTTCAAGCAAGGTTCTCAAGGCATGGGACATCTGTACTAACCGTGTAGCCGATGCCCTCACAGGCTCCTTTGAGGCTACCAACCCCATCTGGATGATGCTTGACTCCGGTGCCCGAGGCTCTAACTCTCAGCTTCGTCAGCTGGCAGGTATGCGCGGTCTTATCGCCAATACCGCAGGTAAAACCATCGAGGTTCCCATCCGTGCCAACTACCGTGAAGGCCTTAACGTACAGGAATACTTCATCTCCTCCCGTGGTGCCCGTAAAGGTCTGGCCGATACGGCTCTGCGTACCGCTGACTCCGGTTATCTTACCCGTCGTCTCGTTGACGTTTCACAGGATGTTATCATCCGTGAAGAGGACTGCGGCTGCTCAGACGGTCTCGAGGTTTATGACATCATGGACGGTAACCGTATCCTTGAAAGCCTTTCTGAAAGACTTAAGGGACGTTATCTGCTCGATTCTCTTGTGGACGGGGAGACAGGCGAGGTTATCTGCTCAAATGACCATATGATGAGCGAGGCAGAGGCTGAAAAGGTCGATGCTTACCTCACCGCTAAGATGAATAAGGCTCTCGATGAGGGTATGGCTAAGGAAGAGGCTTCAGCCATCCGCCGCATCAAAATCCGCTCACTTCTCACCTGTAACTCCGACCACGGTGCCTGTATCAAGTGCTACGGTGCTAACCTTGCATCAGGTCTTCCCGTTACTGTCGGTGAGGCAGTAGGTATCATCGCTGCTCAGTCCATCGGTGAGCCCGGTACTCAGCTTACCATGAGAACCTTCCATACCGGTGGTGTTGCTTCCGGTGCCGACATCACTCAGGGTCTTCCCCGTGTTGAAGAGCTCTTCGAGGCCAGGAAGCCGAAAACACTCGCTATGCTTTCGGAAATCGACGGTGTTGTTTCCTTAGAAACCATCAAAAAGAATCCTCATATCGTCGTTACCAATGAGGAAACAGGCGAAAGAAAGGAATACTTCCTTACCTTCGGTGCCAGAGCCAGAGTTTCAGAGGGACAGTTCGTTAAAAAGGGTGAAACCATTACAGAGGGCTCCATCGATCCCAGAGACGTTCTCAATGTTCTCGGTGTAAATGCAGTTCACGACTATCTTATCAGTCAGGTTCAGCTTACCTACCGTACTCAGGGTGTTGACATCAACGATAAGCACATCGAGGTTATCGCACGTCAGATGATGAGAAAGGTCAAGGTAGAGGATGCAGGCGACACTGCACTTCTTCCCAATTCCGTAGTGGATAAAAAGGAATTCCGTGACGCCAACAATGCCGTCAGAGCAAGGATGGAGGAAACAGGCGAGGAGCTTCAGACAGCTACCTGCTCACCCGTTCTTATGGGTATCACCAAAGCCTCTCTTGCCACCGATTCCTTCCTTTCAGCTGCATCCTTCCAGGAAACCACCAGAGTTCTCACCGATGCCGCTATCAAGGGTAAGGTTGATCCTCTTCTCGGTCTCAAAGAAAACGTTATCATCGGTAAGCTTCTGCCTTCAGGTACCGGCATGAAGTGTTATAATGAGGTAGATTATTATGACACTACTGCTGCTGAAGCCTTCGCTCAGAACGAAAACGTAGTCTGGAGCGTCTGATTGACGTAAAATAAAAGTCCGCCGTGTCAGGTTACTGCTTCGGCGGACTGATTTTTCTGTCATTTTTTCCATAAAAAAATACTCCCTCGGGCTTGACTTACGCCCAAGGGAGCTTTTTTACTTTAACTCAGTTAAAAAGTGATCTGATAAACTCGAGAATCCTCTGAACGATGAAGGTGATATCCTCCCAGAAAAAGGAGATAGACCAATCGGGCTCGGGATTTTCAACATATTTAGCATTATCATTCATAGTATTTTCCTCCTTAAAAATTCGCCTCAGATGTCACGGTGTGACAAAGAGACTGTCTGTGCCTATATTATATACTCTTATTAACAGTTTGTCAATATTTAATTTCATTCCGCTTTTTCGATTTTTAGTGCCACCACGGTTATGTCGTCTCTGGTGGCGCTTTCGCTTCTCAGTGCCGCCAGTGAGGCTATGTGTGAGGCCAAGGCCTGCATATCGCTTCTGCTCCAGGCTAAAAGCTCGTCGTTTATCCAGCCGCAGTCCGTATTGGTCACTCCGTCGGAGAGCATAAGGATGATGTCGCCCTTTTTCAGTCTGATTTCTTCACGGGCGAGGGGAATGCTTCTGATTATTCCGAGTGGCAGAGAAGCCTTTTCTATTGCCTTTACCTTGTCTCCTCTGCGGACAAGACTGACGGTTCCGCCCGCTTTGTAAAAGACCGCTTCACAGGTATAGGGGTTGATCTGTACCGCATCCACCGTGGCGGTAGATTCATCCGTTGATTTCATAATCAGTGCGTTATTTACCGTGTTACAGGCACTTTCGTAGGAAAAGGAGGAGCATATCAGCTTTTCTATAACCGATGCCGTCAGACTGCTGTCTATGGCGGCTCTGGAGCCCGTACCCATACCGTCGCTGATGAGGAAGTTATAAAATCCGCATTCGGAGGTGAAAAACGCCACCGTATCACCGCATAGCTTTCCTGCCTTCATTGACCTTTGCGAATAGCCGCTTTTTACGGTGTAGGAGGCCTTTTCTCTGAAAATAACGGAAAGATTATTGCCTGTATTTTCTGTTTCGGGCTCCTCGAAGTGTCTTTTGGTGATAAATTCGAGCAGAGGACTGATTTTTTTTATGCACGCACTGTCCTCGTGGGAGAGAGTGATTTCTGCCGTGACTCTGCCTCTGAAAAAGTAGCAGTCTGCTCTCTCGGCAGGTATTCCGCTGTCACGGAGAGCGGATTTTATGTAAGCGGACTTGTTTTTATCCTTCGTTCGGCTCTGAGAAATGCTTTCGGAAAGGTCGTAGAGAAAATCGCTCATTCCCGAAAACTGGTCGGTAAGAATACGCCGCATTTCGGTAATTTTGTTTTTGGTGGCGATGGCGTTACTGTAGGAGGGGAAGGAGGCGGAAAGCTCCGTGCAGAGCAGGTCATAGCGGGGGCAGACGACTGACAGACCGATTCTTCCCTGACCGCTTTTTTCTACGCCCAAAATTTTCAGTATGTCCGAGGCGGTACTGTCGAAGCTTTTATTCCAGCAGGCAGTTTTTTTCTCGCATCTGTCGCACACTCTCTGCTGAAGCCGTGAAAAGAGGCGGTTTACCTCGGGATTTATGATTTTATCCAGCCTTACGCTCACATCGTCCACTATCACTGCCACCGCCTCCATATTCGCCGAGGCGGCTCTCAGCCTTTCGGCCAAGGCAAAATCGTCACCGTTCTTTTTTGATGAAAGGATTTTATTCAGATAATCCTCCAGCTCGCTTATTTTTGCTGCGGGGATAAGCAGAAAAATACCGCAGCCTATGACAGGCTCGATAAGGCTGAGCCAACCCTTGTCTATGTCGCATAAAAAAAGAGAGGAAGCAAAAAACACCGCCGTAAAGCTAAGTGAGACTGCGGTCTGTCCCGATTCGCTGAGAAAGCCTCCTGCCAGAGCCGCCAGAACGAAGGCGGGAAAAAGGTAACCGCTATCGGGAGCGAGGGCGAGAAAGCCGCCTGTAACCGCACCGTATATCGCAGCCTCGGTGCCTCTCAGAAGACACAGAAACATCATCAGCACTATGGCGAAAATACGTCCCGGAGAAAGCCCCTGCAGACTGATGCTGCAAAGACACATCAGAGTGATGCCGAAGCTCAGCACCAGAGCAGAAAGCTCTTTTTTGGAGAAGGCATCGGCACTGCCACGGTAAAAGGGCAGAGAAAAGGCTTTCATAAAAAGTCTTGATGCGAAAAGACAGATAATGCTTTCGCATACGAGAGTCAGCAGCGGCAGCAGATAAATCTCCTCGAACCACAGATAAATCAGCCCCGAGAGAAAGAGCGCGCAGAAGGCTACCACAGAGCTTACGAGTGAGCCTTCCCTGTCGCTGAACCGCCGTTTCATTATGATTCTGAAAAGGCACATTACCGTGGCTGCACCGGCATATTTCAGCACCGAGGCATCCTTTACCGTTATAAAAAAGCCCAGAATGCTGCCGATGAAGGAGGGCAGGCAGAGGGGGTAGGGGACGGCGGAAAGGAAGGAAACGGCGAAGGGAGAAATGCCCTCAGGGGTGCTGAAGCAGGCGAAGCCCATACCCGCAGCTAAAGCGGTCAGAGCCCACAGAGTAAAGGGCACGGTGCCTGCTTTCTCCCTCTTTTCGGGCGGCTCAGTGAAAAAATATTCTGCATTTGTCCTGTCTTTGATTTTATTCATAGTGCTTTTCCTTTCGACTTATAATACTTGACCTATTATAGTAAACACGGGGCGAAAAAAAGCACAGATTTTGTAGACAAGACAGAGAGCAGGGCTTCGCACTGAATGCGGAAAAGAAAATCTGTAAAACTGTCTGTAAACCATTGACAAATTCTTTCTCAGGATATACAATTATTATGTATAATTGGCTATATATATCTATATAGCTTGAATTGCTGAAAAGGAAAAAAGGCTCTGCTTACAGGAAGGTCAGACCTGATGAGTTCTTTATTCTCTGGGCAAGATACGAAACAGCCTCTTCCGTAGGGACACGGTGTGCCGTGTCCGCCGAAACAGCCTCGCCTGAAAGGAGAGGTGGCAGCGATAGCTGACGGAGAGGTTACAATCCTAATAAGGAGATGATTAGAAAATGAAAAACAAAACATTCAAAAAATCATTATCAGTTCTTATGGCAGTGCTGATGCTTATGTCCTGCTGGGTATTCTTTCCGGGTATGGTCACATTTGAGGCAGAGGCCATAAACGGCACTGTTTATGGTGTACCTGCGGTTAATGGTGGTCACTATAATACAGGCACTACCAATGCTTACGGTGCACCGCTTTTTAACGGAAATACTGACCGCTGGTTTCAGTTCAAGAAAGGTGATGACTGGACCAGAATTTATTATCCGTCACATATTTATCTTGATAAAACAGAGTCGTTGCAGGCTGCAGGGTATTATTTTAATGTTCAGTGGCATTTTGGTAACAATACCGACTACCGTATTCTTCTCGGTGCTAATATCTGGGGTGATAATGCATATTGGGGCGGATATTCAGACAGGAATAAAACGATGAATAATATATTCTCTAATTATGCTGTCGATGCAAGCTTGCCTCAGAATTATCCTAGTGGCCTTTATGGCACCACAGCAAGTAGCACAGATTATGACCTTAGAATAGTTGGTTACAATCATCCAGGTCAAGGCACAGACGGCTTTAATGAAAATGGTATAAGACATGAAAAATATGTCCTGTTCAGAAGTAATCAGAGCACAAATTATGCAACAATATATCTTATGGGTAATCCTTCATCAAGTTATATTGGCAAAACAACTGAATATAACACTTCAGGTGGTAGCTTTAAATCTTACGGTTTGGCTCAGAAACATAATAGCGGATGGGGAAATCATTCTGATGGTACCAGACAGTTCCGTACTAAGGACGGAAATGAGAACACATCCAGTTATATGGAAGGCCAGTATGAGGAAATGCAGTGGTTTGTAACCATCTATGATAAAGAAGCCCTTAATGATGCTTACGAGAGAGCAAAAACTATTTTCAACCAAAATGCAGAAAATGGCACTTATATCATTCTTGCTGATGACGGAGATGATTTGTCTACATTTGATAAATACTATGGCTATAGCGGTATTGACGGTTCTACTCCGACTCTTCTTAAAACCAGAGAAACTAATCAGAATGATATTGACACAGAGCGTACAGGTCTTATAGATGCTGTTAATAACCTAAAAGCAAAAGCAGATAACTCTGAACTTCGTAATACTGTTGCTTCCGCCGAAGCAATAACTAAAGAAGTTGATTATGCTGTAAAATACACTCAGGCTACGAGAAATGCTCTCGAAAATGCGATTTCAGCTGCTAAGAATTCTGCTTATTACAATGGAGTTACTACATATCAGGCGAATTTTTCTGAACAGAGCACATGGAATTTTGCTAATCAGGCCAAAGCCGATCAGGATGCTATCAATGCTCTTGTAGCTTCTCTTAATTCTGCAATGCTAATGGAAAAGCAGAGCTATTCCGTACTCTTCGATAACCTTTTCGATTACAGTAATTTCAATATTGGCACAGGTTCACTCACTGTTGACGAAAGAACCAATACAGGTTTTACCGTCACATCTACAGGTGACGATGCCAACACAGGCTTCAGCTCTGTAATTCCTGTCGAATCAGGAAAGACATATATTCTTTCAGCCGATGTTTCTGTCGATTGTGCTGACGGTGATACAAAAGGTTATGATATGTATATCCATACCTTGGATGCAAATCAGGCAGGTGAAACTACTGCGATAGTAGACACCTCTAACGGTGCGCATCGAGAAGGCGATGTGTATATTTCACTGACAGGTCAGAAAACTGAAACAGAGCCATACATAAGATTTACGGCAGGCAATAACACGAAGTATATTAAAATAAGATTTGATGCCAATACGCCGGGTAATAAGCTTACAGTTAATAATATCCGTGTGTACGAAGAGGGTAAAGTAGCAGACGGCGTTTCCTATGAGCTCAGTAAAACGGGTAAATACGGTGATGCTTATGGCACTCTTCCCGTACCCACCAGAGATAATTATACTTTCGCAGGTTGGGTTGACGGAAGTGGAATTTTCGTAACTGCGAACACCACATACACAGGTAATACAGTTCTTTACTCCACATGGAAATCTAACACCTTCACCGTAACATGGGAATTCGCTGACGGCTCGACTACTACACAGTCCGTAGAATACGGTAAGACACCTACTGCTCCCGCTAACACCGCCTCAAAAAATGATAAAGACGGACATCATACCTATTCTTGGCCTGAAATCGGTGCAGTAACAGGTGATGTTACATATAAGGAAAATATAAATACTGTCGGTCACACCTATGACCAGCAGGTAGCAACCGATACGTATAAAGCAACAGATGCTACCTGTGAAGCTCAGGCAACGTATTATTATTCCTGCTCCTGCGGTGAAAAGGGTACCACAACCTTTGCTTACGGCACACTTGCCGCCCACACTCCCGGCGCAGCAGCCACCTGTACCGCTCCTCAGACTTGTACGGTCTGCGGTGCTCAGCTTGCGGCACAGCTCGCTCACACTGCAGGTGAAGCAGTGAAAGAGAACGAAGTAGCGGCTACCTGTTCGAAGGAAGGCTCCTATGACTCAGTGGTTAAGTGCTCGGTTTGCGGCACTGAAATGAGCAGAAATAAAGTAACTGTTGAAAAGCTTGCTCATAAGGAAGCTACTAAGGAAGAAAACCGTCAGGAAGCCTCCTGCGGTGCTCCCGGCTCATATGAGCTTGTGACCTATTGTTCTGTTTGTCAGGAAGAACTCGGCAGAAAGACAGAAACCATTCCTGCTACCGGTGCGCACTCTCTCGGTGAATGGGAAACAGTTCTCGGTGCTACCTGTATCACAGACGGTAGTAAGAAAAGAGAATGTGCAAACTGTGATTACGAAGAAACAGAAACTATTGAAGCTACAGGCGTGCACGTTTACGGCGAGTGGGAGCCTGACTCCGGTAATAAGCAGAATCATATCGGTAAGTGTACTGCTGATTCTAACTGTAATGAAGTTAAATCTGAAGCTCATAGCTTTACCGAGGATATTCATCCTAAAGACGGTTCGACATCCTTCCACGATTATAAGTGCTCCGTTTGTCCTGCACGTGGTGTAGAGATTAACGGTGTGCCTACCGCAGACATCGGAGAAAGCTGTTATGCAAATCCTGTATATGAAAAGATAGACGGAAATAATTCCTATCATAAGATTATATGTCAGTGCGGTAATGAATCTGAAGGAGAACATTCTCTTAAAGATATTGAGGGAACACTTGTTGCTGCCACCTGTGTCAAAAAGGGCTCGCAGGGCAAAAAATGTACCGTATGTGAGCATACCTTTACCAAGGAGCTTCCTATGCTTGCTCACTCCTACACCGGTGCCATCAAATCTGACGGTAACGGTAAGGATGCTACTCACTCATTTAAGTGTATAAACGGCTGTGACGGATATGGCGGTGCAGTTAAGCATACATGGAATGACGGTAAAGTTACCACTTCCTCTACCTGTATTACAGGCGGCGAGAAGACCTACACCTGTACGGCAGAAGCCTGCGGCGCTACATATACTGAAGCTATTGATGCTACAGGCCACACCTTCGGCGAAACAGTAAAGGCTAACG
>SVPD01000002.1 GCA_015066045.1 Oscillospiraceae bacterium | reverse complement strand
AGCATAAGTAAATATCTGATCCTTGGGCTTAAAGGGCTTGAGAGGTCTCAGGGGCTTTCCCGTCTCTCTGTCGATGGGATCATACTCTATTTCAGTTTCGTTGAAGTCAAAGCTTTCGGGGATAGCCGTTTCTTTTTCCTGCTCTGCACGTTCAGCCTCCAAACGCTTCTGCTCTTCGAGCACTGCGAGTCTCTGCTGCTTCCTTTCGGCACGGATTACCGCTCTTTCATCCCTTTTGATTTTAAGCTCCTCCTTTGAGGAGTCAAGCTTTGCCTTGCCGCCGTTAATGGTAGCGGAAACGGAGTCACCGAAGGTGTTTATGTCGATGTTCAGATGGAAGAAAAGGCTGACCAGGAACACTGCAATAACGATTACAAAGCCGCCTGCCTTGCCGCAGGTAAACAGTGCCGTACCGCCGAAGAGCGCACCGAGTATGCCTCCGCTGAAGGAGAAGGTACCCGTACCGATAGCCAACGCTACCTCCGCAGCCTCGGAAAGCTGCAGCTTCCATTCATCAAAGCCGCCCTGTGATATAGAGAAATTTATAAGATGGATAATCGAGCAGAGAGTAGAAACTGCGAAAAAGCCGGAAATATTGGTAACCAGCAGGCTTCTTTTAAGATTACCCAGAGCAAGTCTGACACCGATTACGAGAATCTGAACCACCAAAAGATAAAGGCTCAGTCCGAAAACAGAAAAGAGCAGACCTCTCAGCTTTTCCCAAAGGTTATAGCCGGGAATAAATGCCACACAGGCGAGAAAAATGCCGCCGATGATATAAGAAAGCATAATAGCATTGTGGTATCTTTCAGAGAAAGGAACCGAATAGTTTTTATTCTTCCCTACATATTTGGAGCTTGCACGGCCTTTGGAGCCTGCTTTTCCCTTTTTGGCAGAGGAAGACTTTTTAGTAGAAGTTTTTTTGTTTGCCATAATTCATCAAATCCCCCTGAATCAGTCTAATATAAACGAAAGCACCGCAAAAATCAGACCTGTCACTGCGGAATAAACTGCGAAAAACGTGAAAAGGCGTCTGATATTGATTTTGCTCATCTTGGAAATTACCAGTGCACTCATCAGTGCTACCACCGCAAAGCAGATAATCACCATTACCGGATTTATAATCATATCCGTCAGAGAATAACGGATTATTTTCACTGAATTTACCAGAAGCATCTGCGGTGCGATGTAAAGATAAATTTCTCTTACTATAACCTTTGACTCCACGTCACAGATAAGCATATTCGTACCGGCAGACGAAACATGAGAAATACCGGGAATTACATAGGATACTATCTGATAAACGGAAGAACGGAGAACCGCTTTAGTGTCTGCACTTCTTTTGGTAACGGAATAGCTCTGTCTGGTATACCATGCGGAAACGACCAGAATGAGAGCACCTATAACGCTTACGGCCGAAACCATCAGAAGATTACTGCGGGTAAGAAAGCCGTCGAAAATATCGCACAGAAGCTTATTTTCACCTACAGGAATGAAAAGCACTGCCATAGGTATAAGTGACAGAGCGAGGTTTTTCATAACACGTCTGTAGCTTTTAAGCTTGATGTCCTTATTGAACACAGATTTGAAGCAGAGAAGATAAATCTTTCTCAGCATAATAAACACTACGAATGAAAAAGCCAAGGCCATAACCGAGTAATAAAGCCCCAATACACGGGCATCCTCGGAAAGCTCCGTTATACTGTTAAGATAAGAAAAATGTGCAGCAGACGAAACGGGTAAGGCAAATGTAGCACCGCCGAAAAGTGCAAGGATTAATATTTTTATGTATTCTATCATTTTTTACCTCCGTGTTTTACCGGTCCTACGGTCGTACTATAATCAATCACATATTTTTATTCATTTTACATTATAACATAAAACTGTATAATTAACAAGCCTTAAAGCAATAAAAAAACGGAGAGTTTTCACTCTCCGCTTATAAATTACTGTACGCTGACACCTATAACCGCATTATACTTTCCGTAAATCCAGCAGTCACTGATTTCCTCGTTGACGATAGAAATGTTTGACACCTCTATGGACTGTGTGGCTCTGGACCTGAGAGAAAGGCTCGAAACATTGATTTCGACCTGAATATCGTCTGCGGAAATCTTTTTCAGACTCTCTTCTGGACCGATTACCACCACATTATCGAAATTGCTGCGTGAGGTATCGACAGAATAGGTGTAGCCCTCAATCTGATTGAGAAGAACCACCTTGCCGCCCGTTATGTCGAAGCTTTTCTGACTCATATCCGACATATCTATGGAAACCCTGAACTCACCGAAGGAGGCGTCCGCTCCCGAGCTGATGAGCTTTTCGTCAATCTCGAATTCAAAGGTGTTTACCTTGTTAAGAAGTGTTCTGAAATCTACCGTGCCGACGGTGATAAACTCATAGCCTTCGCTTTCGGCAGGGTTATAGGTTACCTTAAGCTCTGAGGGCGTGATTTTTACCTTGGGCGGATTTTCTGCGAAATAAGCAGGCTGATTGATAAACTTCACCTGCGTAGGTACGTTTTTGGTGACATATAACGGAATCGTCACAGTGGCAGGATTAGACTCATCATTTATGCTTTCGCAGACAAGATACTTTTCATAGCGCTTGCTTTCCAGCTCATAAGAAATGTCTGCGGGGATTACCTTGGCATGAGTCAGAGGAAGGTCCTCCTCCATAACCGAGCCTTCAAAATATACCTTTGACATTTTATTCAGTATGGTGGCAGGACCCGAAACATCGACCGTGCTCATAGACGGGACAGGCTGACCTACAGTGTAGCCCTCCTCAGCCAGAGCAGTGAGCTCATTGGTTATTCTTGCCTCGACATTAAAGGTCTGTGTAGCCTTTCGGTCAAAATAAACGGAAATGGCCGACGGTGAAACGGAAACGACTTCCACGTCTGACAAATCCCCCGTCTCAGATGATTTGACATTGAGATTGAGAACCTTGAAGCCCGCCGAATCGATGTAGCCTGCCGAAGCCTCTATCACGATGTCGTCCTTCGTAAGCGCATAACTGTTTATATTGTAGGCTTTACCGCTGACTACCACCTCGGCATAAAGCTCCTCCTCACCGATAAAGGGTACGAGCTCCGAGCTGTCAGAGCTGACGGTAACGGCGATTTTAACATCGCTTATGGTGCGTGTGGTCTCTGCACTGTAATTGATTTTAACCGCTGCCCAGAGAATAACGGAAATAATAAGGCAGAAAACCATCAGCAGCTTATTGTTATAAATTATACGTTCGATAACGCTTTTATTGTTTTTACTCATTATCTTTTCCTCCGAAGAATCTTAAAGGATTTGCCGTTATCAGACGTATCGCTTTTAAGGAAATTACTGAGGGTTTCGTGTACCTCACCGACGGAAAGGTTTCTCTCCAGAGTGCCTGCACTCGCTACGGAAACTGCACCTGTCTCCTCGGAAACAACGATAACGAGAGCGTCACTGTGCTCACTCATACCGATGGCGGCTCTGTGACGTGTGCCGAGCTCGGCACTGACCTCATTACCCGTCAGAGGAAGAATGCAGCCGGCAGCGTAAACACGGTTATCACGGATAACGGCCGCACCGTCGTGGAGGGGTGATTTCGGGAAGAAGATATTCTCTAAAATGATGGAGGAAACCGCAGCGTCCACGGTACTGCCTGTAGCGATGATTTCACCCAGAGGAGTTTTACCCTCGATGACGATAAGAGCACCGGTCTTACTGTCGCTCATATTTGAGATAGCTTTGGAAATGTCGGTAGCTACGGCTTCGCTTTCCTCCTCGTAAAAGCCGGAGTTTTTGGACGTGAAAATGGAAAGCTTTTTATAGTCACCTCTGCCGAAGCTTTCGATAGCGTGACGCAGCTCAGGCTGAAACAGAAGCAGCATAACGATAACGATATTGCTGAAAAGCTGATTAAAAATATAGCTGCTGGCACTCATATTAAGGGTGGACACCACGAAATAAATAAGTCCCATCAGAACTATACCCTTGACCAGATGGAAAGCTCTGGTCTGTCTTAAAAGCTTGATCACATAATATAAAACAAGAGCAACAAAAAGAATATCCACTATGTCATACCATACGACAGACCTGAGAAGCTTCTGCGCTCCGTCTAAAATTTCTTCAAAAAAATCTAACATATTTTCCTCCGTAATAAACCACGTAACAGTTACGGAGTTATTATATCATATTTTTTGTCTCATTGCAATTTTATTACAGTAAAAAACGAAATTTTTTATATCTTTTTTTGTGTTAAAAAAGCCGGGAGTTACTCTTACGCATCCGATTTCCGATGTACCGTAGCTTTCGTGAGCCAATTTCGCACAGTGATAGCCCGCTCTGACCGCTACTCCGCATTTATCGAGAAGCGAAGAAACCTCTTCACTGTGAAAGCCGTCCACATTGAATGAAAGTATCGGTGAACGAAGTGCGGATTTCATTTCGGGGTAAAGCCTTATATGCCTTACAGCCGACAGATCCGACTCGAGAATGTCGATAAGCTCCATCTCCTTACCGTGAACGGCATCTTCACCGCCGCAGCTGCGAATAAACCTTACCCCCGAATATAAGCCGGCTATTCCCGGGAAATTCAGTGTTCCGCTTTCATATCTGTCGGGAACGGAATGAGGCTGCTTTTCGTCCATAGAGTAGCTTCCCGTTCCGCCCTGTGTGAGCTCTTCGGGCATCACTCTGCCCGAAAGAAGCATAAGACCTGTTCCCATCGGTCCGTAAAGCCCCTTATGCCCCGGAAGACACAGTATATCGATATTCATTTTTTTCATATCGATTTTTATGCTTCCTGCCGCCTGCGCACCATCCACGATAAAAATTACATCCGACTCTCTGCATAATCTGCCTATTCTCTCTATCGGCAGGACAGTACCGAACACATTGGAGGCGAAGGTGCATACTATAGCTTTAGGCTTAAGGCTCATCAGCGACCGTATGCCTTCCAGGGTTTCCTCATCGTTCTGCGGGCTTACTCTGAAAATCCCGAATGAAATAATCCCCTTTTCTCTCAGCTTTTCCAGAGGTCTCAGCACCGAGTTATGTTCCAGAGAGGATGTCAGCACTCTGTCGCCCTTTTTACAGACACCCTTTATGGCGGTGTTCAGCGACGTGGTGCAGTTATCGGTAAAAATCACGTTTTCACTTTCACAGGAAAACATTTCAGCTATTATTTCTCTGGTCCTGTAAACCGTTTCGCCCGCCTTTATGGTCTGACTGTGGCCCCCTCTCCCCGGACTGCCCGCAGTAAATCTCAGCGCATTCATTACGCTTTCGCTCACCGAGCAGGGCTTGGGATAAGTGGTGGCACCGTTATCAAGATAAATCATAGCCTCTCACGGTAGGTTTCTACCCCTGAGCTTTTAATGTCAGCCACGGTTATTATTTCATAGGCCTTCCACACGTTTCCGTCCACAAACAGTGCAAAATTGCAGCCCTGCTTTCTGTCGGGATTGGGATTTCGCCTCAGATGAGACTTTATATTATTTTTATTAAGCAGACTTCTGGCTTTTTCGCCCTGTGTCTGACTCTCAAATTTAATATAGGTATATGTCAATGTTATTACCTCCTTTATCGGTTTATTATATGAAATATTTTATATGCTTGTTACCGTATTGAACTTTTAAGAGAAAAGAGTTATACTATATTTCACATCAAACCAAGGAGGTATATTATGCTCCACTTTAAAAACGGTAAGTTTAAAATAATGCAGATAGCGGACATTCAGGAGGATTTCCCCGTAAATCCCGACACAATCAAGCTCATTTCACTGGCTCTGGACAGAGAAAAGCCCGATCTGGTGGTGCTCACGGGTGACCAGATACAGGCTTACTCCGCCTGCTACAGAAAAGACGGCGAAAGAAAAATGCGTGAGGTAATAAACGCTTTTCTCAGCCCCTTAGAGGAAAGAGGCATACCCTTCTGTATGACCTACGGTAATCACGACGATGACGGCCCCGTAAGTAAGGACACCCTTTACGAAATCTATTCATCCTATTCCTGTGCGAGATTCGGCACACCGAGATGCGCAGAAGACAAGGGAACATATTCACTGCAGATTTTCGACTCGAAGCAAGAGAAGGAAATATTCAATCTTTATCTCATAGACTCAAATAAAAAGGAGTCTGACGGAGCCTATTCGCCCGTAAGAAAGGCGCAGGTAGACTGGTACAGAAGCGAGAGAGAAAGACTCAGAGAAAAGCACGGCGATTATCTGCACTCCTTCGTCTTTCAGCACATTCCCGTACCTGAATATTATGACTGTCTGATTAAATGCCCTAAAAAAGAAAAAGGCTCCGTAGAAGCCTTTAAAAGCAGAAAAAACACCTTCTGGAAGCTCGATGACGACACCTTGGCCAGAGGCGGCTTTATGTATGAGTCCCCTGCCGTCCCCGAAATCAACAGCGGTGAATTTGATGCCATAAAGGAAAAGGGTGACGTGCTCGGTCTTTTCGTGGGACACGACCACATAAACAGTTTCATAACTAAAAAGGACGGGGTTGACCTCGGCTACTGTCAGGGTGCGGGCTTCAATACCTACGGTGCAGGCGACAAGCGCGGAGTGAGAGTATATCTTCTCGATGAAAGCGACACCGGTAAATACGAAAGCTACACCGTGACGATGGGCGACCTCTGTGAGTACAAGCCGTCAAAGCCTTTAAAGGAGTTCATATTCACCCATATGCCTACCTCCATCGACGAAGGCATTAAGCTCGCCAAAAAGGTCGCAGTGGCCGTAGGCGTGACTGCAGGTGTATGTATTTTCGGTAAAAAGCTTCTTAAATAAAAGCGACTGCTGCCGTATGATGCAGAAGACGTATGATTACAAAAAAAACGTCTGAAAAAGCAAATATTTATTATAACAACACTATTATTACATAAGTTAAAACAGATGTGTTTCATAAGTCAGAAGCGACTTAAACACATCTGTTTTTGTTTTGCTTTTTGGTCTGCGCTTACTGCGACAGTCCTTTTTTCTTATTGTGCTGCTAACCATCCATCGGCATCGACTGCCATAAACTGCGGATAAGCGGCATCAGTTTTAACTGTAGGCTGCTCCTCAGAAAGCAGAAGCCACATAAGAAAATCGGCATAATCACTGCCGTATACGGCGGCGACATGAACCGCATCCCTCACAAACCACGTGGTATCACGGTACAGTGCTGAGGTAGCGTCGATTATTTTGTCCGGTGAAACATATGCCTCATCTGCCAAAGAAAGCTGCTCCTGCGTAAGAGCTTCGCCGTAGTCAGCTACCGTAGCAAAGTTTGAGGTAAGTCTTGTCTCGAGAACACCGTCTCCCTGTAAATATGAGTGCTTAAAATAGGGAGCCAAGGGTGTATTGTAATTAGAGATAAAGGATACATTGACACCGTTTGCTATGGCACTGTCGATTAGCTTTTCTGTAGAAAGGATGAAGTCCTCGGTCTGCGAAAGCTTTTCCATAATGACAGGATATTCGTCCTCGTGACCGCCGAAAAGGAACTCCACTCCGCTCGAAAAAACATCGTCGGGACACATAGCCCAGAAGCCCAGCAGAGTGCCGAAGCCGTCTCTGACCACACTGTTATTTATAAGCTGAGGGTTATCTTCCACGATACCGTTTGCCACTGCGGTAACGGCATCAAATACACCGATTTTTTCCGCAATATCGACAAAGAAGCTGATAACAGGTCGGCCGGACACCGACTTTTTTATTCTGCTGCAGATAACGCTGCCGTCGAAATAGATGTCACCGTTCAGTCCGTCACCGGGACCGTAGGTGCCGTTATGAGCCGAGGAGACGTAGACAAGATTATTCACTGCGTCGCTGCCGTGCCAATAAAGGTAGGCACTCATAACCATACCGCCCATACTTACTGCCGATATATTGACCTTATCCTGTCCGCTTTCGGAAAGCACACCGGCTATGTAGGCATTAAGGTCATCGGCTAATTCACGGGCACTTTTACGCCAGTCGTAGGTGAAATAATACACATTTTCCGCACCGATTTTATCGATAGCGGTTTTTATTATGCCTGTTTCACCCTCATCCTCCATAAGAGAAACCTCTTCGGGATAATTTGCCATGGAGCTTTCAAATTTATCGAAGTAAATCTCGTGAACGGGATTTCCGTTTCTGTCCATAGCGATAGGCTCAAATATTTCCGCCACCAGTGTCAGAGCACTGTCAAAAAATGCTTCCTCATTTCTTTCAATAAGCAACTCACGGAAATAATTTTTTACCAAAGAAAATATATCGTCAAGACCTACGCTGATAGCCGGACTGCCGTCCTCGAGATAAAAGCCGCCGAAATCTATTCCTCGCACTACTACGAGCGGATAGCCGTCATATGCCTCGGTCTCAGAGTCGGACACAGCCCCCGCAGTGAAGGAAAAAGAAAATAACATCACCGCTGCGAGAAGCAGACTGATAAGCTTTTTCATAATAAGACATCCTTTCTTTTTTTAATAGCTTTCTTCTATATATCGCAAAAAATCCGCTACCGCACCGTCATCGCAGTGACAGGCGTGAAATTCACATACCCTGTGAATTTCTTCGGGAGCCTGCTTGCAGCAGGCAGGGTGAGAAACGGATTTAAGCATATCGAGGTCATTATAATAATCACCGATAGCTCCGATGTTACCGTCAGGTATACCGAGCATTTCCGCCAGAACGTGAACCGCATTGCCCTTATTCGTGGTAGCGCTGACCATATCGAAGGACATCGAGGTCGTATCGATAAAAGCTACATCATCCTCGGAGGCAGAAAAGACAAAATCACGGATTTTCTTTTTAAGATGCGGAAGGCAGAAAAATATAACCTTGCCCCATTTTCCCTCGGGAACCTCATCGAGAGTGCGGCATCTTCTGTGTCGGAGCGAGTCAAGAGCCATCATAACGGGTGAAAGAACTCTCGGTCTGACGAGGTAAACCATATCATCCGTAAAAATGCCGACCTCCAGAGAGCTGAATTTTTTCAGAGTCCTCTCTATAACCTCCCGCCCCGAGGAGGGAACAGGATTAAACCAGAGCATTTTTTCTGCGGAAAAGTCATAAATTCCCGCACCGTTCATAACTATGGCAGGAGTCCTTACATCCGGCAGATTCATATAATGAGGCCTGAGAGACTGTACGTTTCGCGCCGAGGCAAGAGTGAAGCTGCCGCCGAGGGTGTGAACAAAGCGCTCTATAGCCTTCGTATTGACCTCTGGAGTGTGTCTGAATCTGTTATTCAGTGTGCCGTCGATGTCAGACACGACAAGCCAATCGGAATAATCTTTAGTATTCATCAGTACCTCTTAATAATTACAAATTATGTTATCCTTATATTTTTCGGCCAAGGCGTAGAGCTCGTCCCTCGTAACATAAGCGGTGGTGCAGCCGACTGCCGTCACACATTTACCGCCCGTTATATTACCGAAAAGCACACATCTTTCCACAGGCTCGCCCGTCATTATACCGAACATAAAGCCTGCAAAGAAGGCATCGCCCGCACCCGTGGAGTCCACGTGAACAAACTCATCGATGCTTCTGACATAGGTAAAGCTCTTTTTATCGTAAATCAGACATCCGTCCTTATCGAGCTTTACTATAGCCACATCCAGATATTCACTCAGAGCCACGGCAGCAGCCTTCGGCTCACTTTCGCCCGTAAGCAGCATAGCCTCCTTACGGTTAGGAAGATAATAGTCAGCCACGAGCAGCTTATCTCTGAAGGATTCGAGGGACATACCCTCGATAAAGCCTGTGTCGAGAATAACCGTCGTACCCTCCTGTTTGAGTCTGCGGTAAACCTCCGTGTAGCTTTCGTGCATAGCCACGGCACCTGCACCTCTGAGAGCGTTATATATCTCCTCAGCGTCGGCAGACTCGTCGGCGTTGCCGTAGGACCAGAAGGTACGGTCGTTTTTCGTGATGGCGGCTGCAGTGATGTTTACCGCCACCTTGTCGCCGTGAAAAACATTCACGGGCTCCACACCCGCTTTTCTGAACTCATCCAGAGCAAAGCGTGAAAACATATCGTCAGAAAGCTCAGTGACGGTTTTACACTCGATACCGAGTCTGCCGAGGGTTATCATAGTACCCGGTACTCCCCCGCCGATGCAAAGAGAAAATCTGTCGGTATATATTTCCTCGCCCTCCTCGGGAAGACGTGGCATATTTTCAAAAAGTAAATCTACATTCGTTTTTCCGTATCCTGCCGCAAAGCTCATATTTTCTGCCTCCTGCGTTTTTTTACATTTTATAACATTAGTAATATCTTGTCAATAAAATCAGATCTCTTTTATCATCCGCACTTTGATTTTTTCTATTATTCTTTTTTCCAGCCGCGAAATATAGCTCTGAGAAATACCGAGCATATCCGCTACCTCCTTCTGTGTGTATTCCTTGGAGCCGAAAAGTCCGAAGCGCATAGTCATTATCTGCTTTTCTCTTTCCTCGAGGGCAGACACGATTTTCAGCAGCTGATTTTTTTCGTCCTCCATTTCGATGTTTCTGTTTATTTCATCACTGTCACTGCCTAAAACATCCGACAAAAGCAGCTCATTTCCGTCCCAGTCCACATTCAGCGGTTCATCTATGGACATCTCGTTTTTCAGATTTGCGGTTTTCCGCAGATACATCAGTATTTCGTTTTCGATACATCTCGAGGCATAGGTTGCGAGTTTTATTTTCTTTCCCGGACAGAAGGTGTTTACCGCCTTAATTAGCCCTATGGTGCCTATAGACACCAGATCCTCGATGTTTATACCCGTATTTTCAAATTTTCGGGCTATGTAGACCACCAGACGCAAATTATGGGTTATCAGCAGCTCTCTGTTTGAGTAATCGGACTGCGAAAACTGGTAAAGTATTTCCTCCTCCTTTTCTTTGGTAAGAGGTGCCGGCAGATTTTCCGAGCCGTTCACATAATAGACCTTGCCCGTGCCTCTGCTTAAAAATTTTTCTATTTTTCTCAGAATCTTCTCGATTATAAAAAACATATCTTATTCTTCTCCTTTGGTAGCATTTTCGAATACGGCTGAATACAGAAGTGCTCCGTATTCACCGCCGTGTATTTTTTCTCTGCAAAGAGCAATTACAGGCTTTATAAGTGTGATATCTGTGCCGATTCCCTTCACCGTTATTTTTTCCGCTCTCAGGGAAGGCAAAAGCTGAGTTCCCGAAAGAGTTGACACGGGAATAAGCCTCACTCCCGATTCGGGTGAATATTTTTCCGATAAATCAAAAATTTCATCACTGAACATTCCCTCGAACAAATCAACATCCGTTATTATTACTCCCTCACCGCTGAAAGGATCGCAAAGACTGTTTCCCGAGTCGTAAAAGCCCTTGCAGTCGAACTGCTTTCCCGAAAGATGTACCGTGAGAAAATATGTAAAGCTGCGGCTTCTGCTTCTCTTGGCGAAAAAGGAAATTACCCTTATAATCAGATAAGCAGCTATGGTCATAAGCACCAGCGTCAGAGCATCTATGCCGAAATAGACCACGCCGCCGTTAAAGTACATATTGGCGGGACAAGAGAAGAACCAAAGCATAAACATCGCTCCCGCAAACAGTAAATTTACTGCGAAGAAGCACAGAGCAGCCCGTATAAACTCCTTTCTGCCCCTGTAGCCATAGGCTAAAAGAACCATCACCGCCAGAGCAGGTATTCTTGACACAGAAACTGCCGTATCGCTTATGTCCGGAATGAGTATGATAAGTGAATAAATGCCGCCGAAAAGAGATGAGATAAGAATTTTCAGTCTGTCTGCACCTAAGCCTCCCACCGCTGAGCTGAGCAGCAGAAGTCCGTAGTTTATGTATATATTAATTATGACGAGAACATCCACATATATTGTCTGCTTCATTGCATCACCTTGTCTATTATATGGCAGATGCGCTGATTATTATGTCGATAAAAAGACAGTATACATAAACAAAAGGGCTTCTCCGGATAATTAAATCCAAAGAAGCCCTTGTATCAAAGCTTAGTTTTAACAGATTAGCTGCAGGCTGAAATTATTATTCGCCCTGAGCAGCCTCTCTTTTAAGTCTGTTTTCGGTAACCACCGCAGTGATTTCATCCATATATGAGCCGTGAAGCTTGAATTTGGTGGAAAAGACGATAAGAGAGACGAAGAAAAGCACGGCGGGAATAACGGAAAGCATAAGCGTAATAGCCGTTTTGGCGCTGGTCGGATTCTGATTATGAAGCTCACCGTTATAATTTGAAAGACCGAGAGAGCCGAAAAGAATAACCGTCTGGAAGGTATAGGCCATCTTCTGCAGGAAGCCCTTCATAGAGAAGGTAACAGACTCTGCTCTGAAGCCCATTTTCACTTCACCGTAGTCAACCACATCGGCAAGGAAGATGGTCTGGGAAATGAACATCGAAGCCATACCCACTGCACAGATGAAGTAAGAAATGTTCATAAGCATAAACACATCCGCAAAAGCACCGACGGAAATGCCTACATAGCCGAGACCGGCAAAAATAAGAGAGAACTGATATGCTCTGCGCTTTGAGAATACCTTGGTAATAATGGGATGGAAAAGAAGACCGATAACGGAGCCTGCGCCCTGGAAAAGAGAGAAGGTGGACTGCTTATTGGGATCTCCCACTACTACGTCGAAATAATAGGTAGCTACACCCGAGGTAAGATACCAGCCTGCATTTGAAATCATAGCGAAAAGCATAAATACGAGAAGCTGGTCATTTGATTTGATAATCTCAAAGGTTTTTCTGAACGAAAACTTTTCGGGTGCTTTGGGTGCTACGGTTTCTTTAGTGGAGGCCACGGAAACCGATGAGAAGAATATCAGACAGACCGCACACACGATGGCGCAGACCAGATAGCTTCGTGCGTCGTGAACCTTTACGGCATTTCCCGACTCATCGAGTGCAGTGGTAACGCTGACGGCAGTCATAAGCAGAGGTGCACCGATGGAAACGATACCCTGACCGAGACCTGAGAAGGTACGTGCGATGGTGGAAACGAGGTTTCTTTCCTTGGGATCGCTGGTGAATGAGGGAACCATTGACCAATAGGGAATGTCAGCCATAGTGTTTGTCATACCCCAGGCTACATAAGCCACTGCCACATAAGCGCACAGAGCCGCACCCTTAAGGCCGAAGGGATTACTGAATAAAAGCACGAGAACGAGTGCATTACACACAGAGCCTCTCATAATCCAAGGTCTGTATTTACCCATTTTAGTGTGAGTATTGTCTACTATGGTGCCCATCATGGGATCGTTGATGCCGTCCCATATTCTCGCTACTGCGGTGAGAATGAGAAGAAATGAGGCGCCGAGGCCGAGAACGTCAGTAAGGTATTTGGCTAAAAATGAATAGAACATACCGTAGCTGAGGTCGAGACCTATGGCACCGATACCGTAGCCGAGCTTACCCTTTATGTATTTTAAAGTTTCCATAGATAATCTCCTTTCAGAACATCTACATATTATAATACAAAACACGACAGAATAAATCAAGTCTTTTTAAGATTTATCTTGCCGATATATTCTTCTATTTCCTTTTTTGACACGGTGCTGACCTTTTCGGCAGGCTCTTCCGAGCAAAGAGAAAGAACATAGTCACCGCAGACGGCACTGGAAAAATAGCACCCGTAAGCGAAAAACTCATCACTGTCGGCATAATCCGCAAAGCAGAAGCTATCAAGACCGCCTGCTATGCCTGTGCCGTTCTTTTTCAGAATACTCTCTTTGAGTGTCCACAGCTTAGTGAAAAGAAGCTCTCTGTCCTCTCTGCGGGAAAGAAGGAGTGTCTCTTTTTCTGTAAAAAATCTGGCGGGAATTTTAGGGTTGTACCTTTTTATTTTCTCGATATCGCAGCCGTTTTCTTTTTCAGTCAGGCAGCACATAACATATTTCCCGCTATGGCTGATGCTGAATTTACGGTCAGAGTCTGCGAAATAAGGCTTCCCCTGCTCCCCGTAGCGGTAAGAAAAGGTATCCGCTCCGCAGCTTTTTTTCAGCATATAGCCCAGAAGTATTCTGCCGAAGACAGAGGAAGCATTTCCTCTGTTTTCCTTTTCCGTGATGAAGATTTTTTTCTCAGCCTCCCTTAAAAGCTCAGAAAGCTCCTCATCAAGCTCATCAATATTTAAAATGCAGAGCATTATAATTCTCCTTTAAAGCAAAAGAGGCTTACGGAGTAAACCTCTTTATTGAAACATTACTGTCTGTATTCTTCGGGTGTGTGGAAGGTGGGCATAAAAAGCAGGCTGATAATATAAAGCCAGAAGCCGCCACCGACGAAAAGCAGAAGAATAGCGAAAATAAGTCTGACCACAGTGACATCCACACCGAAATATTCGGCATATCCGCTGCAGACACCGCTGATTCTTTTATCCACACCACGTGTGAGCAGCTTTCCCGTGTTCACCTCGACATAATCATCGGGTGCCTGCGGTACCACCAGAGACATAACCAGATAAATCACCAAAACGGGAAAAACGACTGTGGCAAAAGCAAAAAATGTGAGTAAAATTCTGATAAGAGTCGGATCGAGATTAAAATAATTACCTAAACCCGCACAAAGGCCGCAAAGCTTTTTGTCTCTGCCGAGATAAAGTTTTTTCATTTTGATCATCCTCTCATTATTATTTTAAGCCTTATTCTGCTTTTTAGTTACTGCCAGAGTGTTTTTCATAAGCACCGCTATGGTCATAGGTCCGCAGCCGCCGGGAACGGGAGTGATATAGGAGCATTTATCCTTTACGTTTTCGAAATCCACGTCTCCGCAAAGCTTACCGTTTTCGTCACGGTTTATACCTACATCCACTACCACTGCGCCCTCTTTTACCATATCAGCCGTTACAAATCTTTTTCTTCCCACTGCAGCTACGATTACATCTGCGTTACGGGTGAAAAAGGGAAGGTCGGCAGTGCGTGAATGACAGACGGTTACGGTGGCATTTTTTTCGAGCAGCAGTGATGCCATAGGCTTTCCGACGATATTGCTTCTGCCTATGATAACACAGTTTTTTCCCTCGAGAGGAATGTTATAATAATCGAGAAGCTCTATGACACCTTTCGGTGTGCAGGAGGCTACGTCGTAATCACCAACCCACATTTTGCCTACGTTGACCTCCGAAAATACATCCACGTCCTTTTCGGGGCTGATGGCATCTATAACCTTTTTCTCGTCGATGTGACCGGGTAAAGGAAGCTGACAAAGGATTCCGTTTACCTCACTGTCATCATTGAGCCTTCCGATAAGCTCCAGAAGCTCACCTTCAGAGGTTTCGGCAGGCAGAGCGTACTCTCTCGAAATAATGCCTGTGGCCTCGCAGGCTCTCTTTTTATTATTAACGTAAACACGTGAAGCAGGATCGTCACCGACGATAATTACGGCAAGAGTGGATTTTATTCCTTTTTCTGCTAAAGAAAATATTTCCTCCCTCACCTTTTCCTTGATGTAAGCTGAAACTTCTTTTCCGTCAATTAATCTGTACATTATTATCCGTCCTTTTATCAGATTATTTTATTTGTAACCGTACCCTTATCGGTGGTGGCGGTAACATAAAGCTTATTATCTGTACGGTTATACTCAAATTTCCAGTTTTTTCTCTTTGCTCTTTTATCGAGAGCCTTTGTAATGCGGTTATATTCCTTATCGTTTGAGACGGCTATATAATCCGTGCCTTCTACCTCGTGAGGTGTTTTACCGTATTTGATGAGCTTTGTAACGAGAAGTGTGCCGCAAACGGCTACGATTACAACCGAAAGCACCTGAGACACTCTCAGCCCCGTGTTGCCGATGTAAAGACTGTCTGAACGCAGACCTTCGACCACCGCTCTTTCCAGACCGTACCATATGCCGTAAATGAGAAACATTTCTCCGCTGAATTTACGGTATTTTTTCATGACAATGTAAAGAACCAAAACACCCAGCAGACACCACACAGACTCATAAAAGAAGGTGGGGTGGACATAAAGGTTATTATCGGCGATGTACTGCGGAATGTTTTCCACATTTTCCAGTCCGTACTGCACCGCCACGTCGGGGCGCTGAATATATGCAGCGACCGTGTCGCTCATCATACCGAAATTTTTATAGGTAAAGGCTCCGAAGGCCTCCTGATTGGCGTAGTTTCCCCATCTGCCGATGCCCTGACCTACGAGAAGACTGATGCCGCCCATATCGAGAAGATTATAAAAGTTAATCTTTTCCGCCCTACAGACCACATAGGCAGCCAAAAGACCGCCGATAATGCCGCCGTAGATAGCCAGTCCGCCCTCCCATATCTTATATATCTCGGAAAGGTGCTGAGAATAATAGTCCCACTCGAAGGCGACATAATAGGCTCTCGCTCCTATGATACCGCCTACGGTACCGAAAATAAGAACGTCGATCATTTTGTCAAGATTTATCTTCCACAGATGTGCTATTCTGCCGCCTAAAAGCACGGCCAGCAGAAAGCCGAAGGCAATAATCGCACCGTACCATCTTACCTGAGTAAAGCCTAAATCAAGAACCTTAGACACGGTAAATTCCGCATCAATTCCTGCAAATTTAACTAATACAGTATCCATATTTTCTCCCGTAATCAGACATTGTCAGTCTCTTTTATATTTTTTATCAGCTTAATCACTATCACTGCGATGAAAAGTGCAGCAACAAAATCCGCAACCCTAAAGGGATATTTGGCATAAAGCTCATCCGTACCCTTTAAAAGCACGAAAAGCATACGGGGAATGTTAAGGGTGAGGGAAATAAGAGCAGCGGGAAGGCCGAGACCTACTAAACGCCAGCGTGCATTTTTTACATATACACCGGAGGAAACCTGTGCAAAGGACATAAAGAACATAACAAAAAGTGCAAGCAGGATAAGCTCGAGAAAAAGCTCAGACACACGCACATAGCTTATCTGCTCTACAAAGCGATGGATAAGCCTGAAGCCTGCCCAGCCCACGGGGGCCACCGCTAAAAGCTTATGTCCCGCTGCAGAGTCTGTACCTTTGATGATGCTTTTGGCGAAAATAATGAAATAAGCAGCAGAAAGCAGGGCAAAAGCACTCTGAAACATCTGAGGTATCGTCCCCGAAAGCATCATCGACTGAAAAGCGGAAGCACCGTAGGAAACCCTACCTATGGAATCGAAGGCCCCGAAAAACGAAGATAACGAATCATATAAAAAGCTCACGGAAAGTAAAACGGTAAGAGCCGACAGTGCGGTATCCTTTTTCATCCGCAGCGTAATCTTCGAGCTTTCCTTGCTGAGAAAGGAGACTGCGGCAAAGCCAACACCCGAGACAGCAATCAGAAAATAAAGAAGCGCCTGCAGCAGCTCACCGCCGGTATAAAAGCCCGCCTCACGCTCGATAAAGCAGAACATCTGAACCGTTCTTATTATAACTGTAGCAGACGTACATAAAAAGAAAATTAAAGGCAGCCTTCTGTAAAGAAAAATTTCTTTGCTTTCTTTAAGCTTCATTGGTTTCGTCCTCCTTATAAACTCTCTGCTCAGAGGGTATATACTCGGTTTTAGAGTAATAATTTTCTATTCGCTCATCCATAGGCACATACTTTTTGGGAAGAGCAATGCTCTTATAAGCAGGTCTGATGATTTTTCCGCCGGTAACGAGCTCCTCGAGACGGTGAGCAGACCAACCGGCTATTCTTGCCGAAGCGAAAATAGGTGTATAAAGATCCTCGGGTATTTTAAGCATCTTATAAATAAGTCCCGAATAAAGGTCTACATTAGCACACATAACCTTATTTCTTCCCTTGACCTTACGGAATACCTCGGGTGTAAGCTTCTCAATGTTTGCCAGAAGCTGAAAATCCTTTTCATAGCCGTTTTTATATGCGAACTCTTTGGCCTTTCTCTTTAAAATCACCGCTCTGGGATCGGAGAGAAGATAAACTGCATGTCCCATACCGTAAATGAGACCTGTGCCGTCACCCGCCTGCTTTCTGACTATCTTTTCAAGATAATCGAAAACCTGCTTTTCGTCCGTTATGTCCTCTATATTGTTTTTGATCTCCTCCACCATACGGCTTACCTTTATATTGGCGCCGCCGTGCTTGCCGCCCTTAAGTGCACCGATGGATGCGGCCACCGAGGAATAGGTATCGGTACCGCTGGAGGTGAGAACTCTGGTAGCAAAGGTAGAGTTATTACCGCCGCCGTGCTCGGCATGAAGAATAAGACAGATATCTAGAAGCTTGGCCTCTTCATCGGTATATTTGCGGTCGGGACGTATGGAGCGCAGAATGCTTTCAGCGGTGGAAATTTCTTTCTTTTCCGGATGCACATACATGCTTTTACCGTAAAATTTCATTCTTTTTACCTGATAGGCATAGCACATCATAACAGGCAGCTGAGCAATAATCTGCACCGACTGACGAAGTACATTTTCGATAGAAACATCATCAGGGTTTTCGTCAAAGGAATAAGAGGTAAGAACACAGCGTGAAAGCTTGTTCATAATGTCCATAGAAGCGTTTTTCATCAGAACATCCTCGATATATGTATCGGGCAGCTGACGGCAGGTGCCTAAAACCTCTTTGAAAAGAGCCAGCTGATTTGCCGTGGGAAGTGAGCCGAAAAGAAGAAGATATACCACCTCTTCAAAGCCGAAGCGGTTTTCTTTTTCACAGGCCTCAACGATATTGTTTATATTGATACCTCTGTATTTGAGCACACCGTGCTTAGGTATTCTTTCACCGTCCTCAATGTAATATCCGTCAACGGAGCAGATATTGGTAAGTCCGGCCATAACACCTGTGCCGTCGGGATTTCTGAGTCCTCTTTTAACACCGTATTTCCAGAAAGCATCCAGATCTATCTGACTTTTCTTTTCAATCTTATCGCTCATTACCTCAAGCAATTCGGGCGAGATTGGGTTTATACTGTTTTTCATTTTTGCGTATCCTCCCGAAAAAAATTATAATACCTCACAATAATGTAATTAACTTATATAATATAACATAGTAATAATATTGTCAATAAAAATTTATTTGCTTTACCAAAATTTTAATAAAATAACAGGAGAAAATCAAATGAAAAAGCTTCTGATAATGACAGTTATACTGTTTTTGATTATGGTCTTTTTTCCGCTTTTTGCACTCGTAGACAGAGAAGAAAGCATAACAGACTCTGCACAGACGACTGCAGCCGAAAGCACCGCAGATAACGCCGAAAATGAGGAGAAGGCTCAGGAGACAGTCAGCCTTATGGCTTCAGCTACGGGAAAGGTAACGGAAATGACTGCCGGTGAATATGTTTACGGCGCCGTGTGTGCGGAGATGCCCGCCTCCTTTCACAGTGAAGCACTTAAGGCACAGGCCGTGGCCTGCTATACATATATGAAATGGCTTAAGGAAAACGCAGATAACCCCTCCGCAGCAGATATAACAGACAGTTCGGCTCTCCATCAGGCATATCTCAGCGAAGAGGAGCTTAAGGAAAGATGGGGCAGCAGCTATGACATTTACTCGGAAAAGGTAAAAAGTGCCGTGGAAAGTGTTCTCTGTGAATATCTTTCTTATAACAACGAAACGGCCATGACCGTTTACCACGGCCTTTCTCCGGGCAGAACCGTCAGCGCTGCTGAAATATGGGGAAGCGATGTCCCCTATCTGCAGTCTGTCACTGCCCCCGGTGATTCCCTCTCACCCGACATAAGCTCGGAGGTTCGTCTGACGGACGAGGAGTTCGTAAAGCCCTTCAGCGGTGCAGAGGAAAAAGAAGCGGAAAGCATTTTCAAGGGTATCAGCAAAGATGAAGAAGGCTTTGTAAGCAGCATATCATACGGCAAGCTTAAATTATCATCGACGGATCTGCGTTCAGTCTATAGCCTTAAAAGTCCGTTTTTTAAGGCCGAAAAGGACGATAACGGAGTCCTTTTAACCGTCTACGGCAAAGGCCACGGTGTAGGTATGAGCCAGTACAGTGCCGATTATATGGCCAGGCAGGGAAGCACCTATAAGGAAATTCTGGCACATTTTTATCAGGGAACAGAGCTTATAGTCAAATAATATTTACAAAACAAAAAATAGGTAGTATAATGTCAAAAAAGGACAAAGGACTGATAATATGTTCTCAAAGGTAAACAGCATCGGCTTGCTCGGTATGAATAGCTTCGGTGTGGGTGCAGAGGCCTCCATCGATAACGGTCTGCCGAGATTTGACATAGTAGGTCTGCCCGACACGGCAGTAAGCGAGTCAAGAGACAGAGTACGCTCAGCGATGAAAAACAGTCATTTTACCTACCCTGCCTCGAGAATTACCGTAAATCTTACCCCTGCCGACATAAAAAAAGAAGGTCCCGTATATGACCTTCCTGTTCTCATAGCACTGCTTATGGCCTCAGGGCAGCTCAGATGTGACATTTCGCAAAGTGCTTTCATAGGTGAGCTGTCCTTAAACGGAAAAATCAGACGTATTAACGGCACCCTGCCTATGGTTATCAAGGCAAAGGAGCTGGGCTACAAGGAAATATTCGTACCGAAGGAAAATGCTAACGAGGGCTGCGTGGTAAAGGGCATAGAGGTTTACGCTCCCGACAATATCAGTGAGCTTTTTGACCATCTGACAGGAAAAAGAAGGCTTTCCCCGGTTGACACAGAGGATTTCAGAGAAGAACGCTATAACCTTGCTTATATGCCCGATTTCGCTGACGTCAAAGGACAATATCAGGTCAAAAGAGCACTGGAGGTAGCAGCAGCCGGCGGACATAATGTGCTTATGATAGGCCCGCCCGGCTCGGGAAAAAGCATGCTCGCACAGAGACTCCCCTCCATACTGCCCGATATGACCTTTGACGAAAGCTTAGATGTAACAAAAATGTTTTCTGTGGCAGGTATTCTTCCTCAGAATGTGTCACTGGTCACTGCACGTCCCTTCCGTTCACCGCACCATTCGATTTCTACGGCAGGACTTACAGGCGGCGGCAGAATCCCTCGCCCCGGTGAAATCAGTCTGGCTAACCACGGTGTACTGTTTCTGGACGAGCTTCCCGAATTTTCACGCCTTTCCATGGAGGCCATGAGACAGCCCATAGAGGACGGAAAAATCACCATTTCACGTGTTTCCGGCTCTCTTACCTATCCCAGTCAGGTTATGCTCGTCTGCGCCATGAACCCCTGCCCCTGCGGCTACTACGGTCACCCCACCAAGGAGTGCACCTGCAGCAAAGGTGCACCGGCTAAATATCTTTCCAGAGTCAGCGGCCCCCTGCTCGACAGACTTGATATTCACATAGAGGTGCCGCAGGTGGATTTCGAAAAGCTTTCGAGCGACGAAAAGAGCGAAAGAAGCGCCGAAATCAAAAAAAGAGTTGACAAAGCGAGAGAAATACAAAACCTTCGTTTTGAAAAATCGCCTATAACCTGTAATGCAAAAATGACTCCCGCCATGACTGCAGAATACTGCAGGATAGACACTGCGAGCAAAAAGCTCTTAGAAAGCTGCTTCGAAAAAATGGGGCTTTCCGCCCGTGCATACGATAAAATACTCAGAATAGCCAGAACTATAGCCGATTTGGACGGCTGCGAAAAAATCGAGTATGAGCATATAATGGAGGCGGTGCAGTACCGCTCTCTGGACAGAAAATTCTGGGGTAAATAAGCAGTAATCCCTTTGATATATTTTTTGATTGAGAAAGTGACAAAACCACCGCAATACTTGCGTATTACGGTGGTTTTTGCAATGTCAAAGCGTAAATTTCTTATAAAGTGTCGCACTCGTGCAGTTCCTTTTACCGTCGATTATTTTACGAGGAATACGCTGAAAGCGATAAGGAACTGTGCAAAGTAATATGTAGTATGGTTTATAACGAAATTTACAGGTGTATTCTTGGTTCCGAAGTATATAGAAGAAAGGATAATATCCGAAAGAAGGAACAGAATTGCAGCTACCTGTAAAACGATGTACTGAGCTGAGAAACCGGACTGAATCATACCCCAGAGAGTGGAGCCTGTCATCATACCGATTACGAGACAGTAAACGGTGACGATAGCCTTGAATTTTCCGAAGTGGCATTTTGTGGGCTTTTCTGTAATGAGAGTGAAGGCTGCAACCACGATACCTACGATAACGGGAACAAGGAAATCCTTTAAGCCGAAGCCCATATGAAGGAAGATGGCAGCGATATAGAAGAAATGACCGATGCCGAAGGAAACAAAGCCTGCATTAAGGTAGTTATCATTATGCTCAGGGTAAACCCATTTCTGGTCAAGGTAAATATCACCGAGCATACCGAATACGCCGCCGATTAAAATAAGAATACCGTATTTCCAGAAGTCCTGATTGTAATAGATAGCCGTAGCCGTAGTGAAAAGGAAGAAAAGGCTTGTGATGTTTTTAATGAATACACCGCCGATACTTCTCTGCTTGTTGCATTTGACCATAAAAGCGATAAGTGAAATCAAGCCTAAGCCCATTGATAAATAAGTCAACATAATAAACCCTCCGTTTTATTTTTTAAATAATACTTATTCAGCTATTTCTATGCCTCTTTCTTTTCTGGAAACTGCGAGCTCATCAAATACCTTCTGCTTCTTAGCACCGGTAAGGTCGTAGAAGAAAAGAGGTATGGCACACAGAAGAAGACTGATGCCGGGAACGATGGTAACCAGAGAGAACATAGCAAAATTCTGAGTGCTCGACATACTGTTAATAGCGTCAACAACCTGCTGTCCCGAGCCGACATTAAGCTGGTTAACATCGATATTTACTACCATATACATTACGATAATCATAACAGTAGCAAAGGCATTGCCTATCTTGTTTACGAAGGACTGACAGGCAGAGCCGAGACCTGTGTCTCTGAAGCCTGTTTTCCACTCCATAAAATCGAGACAGTCACACACCATAGCGAAGGATACATTGTTTATAACACCGAGCGGAATGCTGGAAATAAGCATAAAGGGAATGCAGAGAAGCAGGTTCTTTGTGGTCCAGCCGATGATAAGAGTGAAGCAGCTGGCTACGAAGCCGCCGATGCAGGAAACAATCATAATCTGCTTATATTCAAACTTTTTATAAAGCTTGGGCAGGAAAAGCATAGCACCGAACATACCTACGGCTGCACACACCTGAATAACAAGGGCAACGGTGGAAATGTTTGAATTGTACTGCTCTACAGTTTCGGGCTTGGTGCCGATGTAGAAGCCTGAATAACGGGCAACGTGGGGAGCGGCAGCCTGAAGCATATATCTGCCGAAGGAAAGCATACCCGAAACGACCACAAGCACGAGAGGCTTGCAGGTGAATATTCTTTTTATAGCTGAGGGCTCACCGGGTGCTCTTTTCGTAGCATTGGGAAGCTGAATTCTTTCCTTTATTTTGAAAGAAGACATAGCGAAAAGCGGCATACCGATAAGTGACATAGAAATAGCCATAATGGCGTATTTTACGATACCGGCCTTTTCTACATCCATATCAGCTACTATGAAGCCGACGATGATGGGAAGAGCGACCGTTACCGCAGAGCCGATGCCGCCGACGGTTTTACCGTAGGAAATAAGGTTACCTCTTTCCTTCGGATCGGGTGTCATTACGTTAGGCATACTCCAGAAGGGAACGTCACTGGAGGTGTAGACCATACCCCATGCGACATAGATGAATGCGGTAAAGACATAAATCCATACGGTTTTATTGTTTGTGTCAAAGCCGGGATTTACGAACATTAAAATGGTAAGAATGGCGATGGGGATAGCGGTTATCACGGGATAAGGCTTCATTCTGCCCTTTTTGAATGAAACTCTGTCCATAATCATACCCATCATAGGATCGTTTATGGCATCCCATACTCGTGCAAAGAGCATAAGAAGAATAACGAACATGGCATTGAGCTTAAGAACGCTCATATAATAGTCGGTTATATAGCTCGACATGCAGCTGTAGACAAGGCCCTGACCGAGCGCAGCAACCGCATAGGCAGTGACCTCTTTTTTAGGAACATATTTTTTCTGATCCATAATATCCTCCCGATATTTTAAAATTTTATTAATTATAGCATATTACTGCAAATTTTTTAACAATAAATAGGAATTATCTTCACTTTCCATACGTAGAAAATAAAAGGGGCTTTTTGTGCCTTTTGACTAAAGTTTATAAAGTGGATTGAAAAAAAAGAATTATTACTGTATCATATAAGAGATTAAACAGAAAGGGGTTTTTAAGATGAGCAACACAACGGAGTATTTCAGAAAAACATTCGGCTGGAAATCCGACAGTAAAACCGATGCAGGCTTTGTTTTCATTAAAAACAATGTCAGATTTTCTCTGCTTACACCGAGACTTTTAAGAGTAGAATATAACAGAAAGGGTATCTTTACCGATGAGCCCACCCAGTCTGTGATAAACAGAAGCTTCGACAAGCCCGCCTTTAATCTGGTGGAGGACGGAGACAGGATTATTATCATCACTACGAAAACTATTTTCAAATATGATACCGCACAGAAAAAAATGACAGGCATTTCCCTAAAGGGAGGCAAAAGCCTCACCGAATACGAAAGCGGAAACCTTAAGGGTACATACCGTACTCTCGACATGGCAAACGGCGAAAGAGAAATCGGTAACGGCCTTATGTCCGTAAACGGTGTGGCGGTAATCGACGACAGTAAGAGCCTCATTTTAAACGGGGACGGCACCATCGGCGAAAGAATGAAGACAAAGGACGAATATTATTTCGCTTACGGTCACGACTACAGAGGATGTCTCAGAGATTTCTTCTCTCTCTGCGGTCAGGTTCCTCTCGTACCCCGTTACTGCCTCGGTAACTGGTGGAGCAGATATAAGGCATATACTCAGCAGGAATATATCGACCTTATGGAAAAATTCATCGAAAAGGAAATCCCTCTCACCGTAGCCACCATAGATATGGACTGGCACTGGGTGGATGTAAAAGAGCGTTTCGGCAAAACAGGCGAAAAAAAATCTTTTATTCCTAACACCACAGACTTCATTTTACAGGGTGACGGATGGACCGGCTACAGCTGGAACACGGAGCTTTTCCCCGACTACAAGGGCTTCCTGAGATGGCTTAAGGAGAAAAATCTCAGAATTACCGTTAATCTTCACCCTGCACAGGGCATCCGCTTCTTCGAGGATATGTATGAGGATGTAGCCAAGGCTATGGGTGTGGATCCCGCCACCAAAAAGAGAATCCCGTTTGATATCACCGATCCGAAATATGTGGATGCATATTTTAACCTCGTTCACAAGCCTTATGAGGAGGACGGCGTGGATTTCTGGTGGATAGACTGGCAGCAGGGTAAAAATACCAAGCTGAAAAACCTCGATCCCCTCTGGGCTCTTAACCATTATCATACTCTTGCCAATGAGACAGGCGAAAAGAGACCGCTTATCCTTTCCCGCTTCGCTGAGGTCGGCTCTCACCGATATCCCCTCGGCTTCTCGGGTGACACTCACATTTCATGGGAAAGCCTCGATTTTCAGCCCTACTTTACAAACACCGCCGCAAACATCGGCTATACATGGTGGAGCCACGACATAGGCGGTCATATGATGGGCAGTAAGGATGATGAGCTTTACACACGCTGGGTGCAGTACGGTCTTTATAATCCCATAATGAGACTCCACTCCACCAGCAACGAGTTTATGGGCAAGGAGCCGTGGAAGCACAACTATCAGGCTGAGGCCGTCGCCACGGACTGCCTGCGTCAGCGTCACGCTCTTATCCCCTATCTTTACTCCATGAACTACCGCACTCACAGGCACTGCATCGCCCTTTGCGAGCCGATGTACTACGAATACCCCGAAGCAGCAGAGGCCTACGAGGTCAAAAATCAGTATTTCTTCGGCTCTGAGCTTATCGTAGCACCTATCACACGTAAGATGAACCCGAAAACACATCTTGCCTCCACGGAGGTATGGCTTCCCGAGGGCAGATGGACGGATATTTATACGGGAGCTATTTACAGAGGCGGTCAGAAAATTACTATGTACAGAGGCATCGAGAGTATTCCTGTTTTAGCCAAGGAGGGAGCAATTATTCCCCTTTCCGCCAATGACAGAGACAACTCGAGCGACAACCCGAAGGATATGATTTTACGCATTTACAGAGGAAACAACACCTTCGAGCTTTACGAGGATGACGGCATCAGTAATGAATTCAAAAAGGGTAATTTCGCCATAACGAGATACAAGATAGCTGAGCAGAGCAATACTCTCACCTTTAACATCTGTCCCGCTGAGGGCAACTGCTCTACGGTTCCCGCCAGAAGAAATTACACTCTCGTTTTCGAGGATGTGAAGGCTGCGAAGGAAATCAGCGTTAAGGTAAACAGCAAGGCCGCCAACGCTGAAATCAGAAGCACAAAGGGAAGAGTGGAAATAACCCTTAAGGGTATTTCACCGAAGGCTGCAGCCGAAATTATCTTCTCTGAATTCACTCCCAAAGCAAACAGAGATAAAAAAGAAGCGGTTATTGAGCTGGTCACCAAATATCAGCTTTCCACGAGCGTCAAAAAGCTGAAGTATAATTCCTTCCTTAATGATATAAACGGAGAAATCCCCGTAAGGGAAGAATGCTTCAGAGGACCTATCGAGGAAGTACAGAAAATGCTTTGATAAACTCAAATAAAGCAAAATAAACTGAAATAAACTGAGGGCTTCTGCAGATTTTTAAATCCGCAGAAGCCCTCTTAAGCATTACCGACGTACCTCTGTACGTCTTATTTTTTACTGCATTCGAAGCAAACCCAGCCGCCCTCGGTGTGTCTTGCCTCGATTTTAAAGCCGTATTTACCGAAAGCGTCAATAACATCCTGCTCACGGGTATCGATGATACCGGATGTGATGAAAACGGCGCCGTCCTTCATAAAGGAAGCCACATCCTTGCAGAAAAGTATGATAACATCAGCTACGATATTCGCTACCACCACATCAAACTTTCCGCTCACCTTATCAGTGAGATTTCCCTGCAGGATATTATACTTCGGCGGGAAAAAGCCGTTTGCTTCACCGTTTTCGAGAGCAGTTTTCACCGCCAGAGCATCTATATCCACACCCGTTACCTCTTTCGCACCCAGAAGAAGCGCAGCGATGGAAAGAATACCGCTGCCGCAGCCGATGTCGAGCACGGTGGTTTCTTCACTGATGTGCTTTTCGAGAGTTTCGAGGCAAAGACGGGTAGTTTCGTGTGTACCCGTGCCGAAGGCGAGACCGGGCTCTATATTAAGAACCTTTCTCTCCCCTGCCTCATACTCGTCCTCCCAGGTAGGTCTGATGAGAAGCTTTTCACCGACAGGAATAGGATGAAAATACTGCTTCCAGTTATTCTCCCAGTCCTCATTTTTACACTCATTGAGTATTATCTCGTTTTCAATTCCCTCTGCCTTATAGCGTTCACTGAGAAAGGCTACGGCCTCAGCGGGATTTTCCTCGGGTGAAATGTAAACGTGAACTATCGCCTTGCTTCTGTCTTTATTTAAAAGCTCTTCGTCTATAAGGTCGATGTGTGCGATTTCCCACGCCTGCGCCTCAAGGTCACGGTAATCCTCGATATAAATGCCGTAGGGCACCACCATAGAAGCGATATCTCCCGCCTTTTCTATGTCATCAGCATTGACACTGATTTTCACTTCGGTCCAGTCACTCATTTTAATTCTCCTTTTTTAGTATTACTGCCTCGAGAGCGCCGAGCCTTACGCTCTGTCCGCTCACAGTGCCTGCAAAAACGGCTTCGGAATTATGCCAGCCAGCAGGCAGATAATAGTCTATTTCGTGCTCGTTTCGGTTTACTATTACCAGAATCGAGTCTTTTTCGCCCTTTCTTTCGTAGGCAAGACAACCGAGCATTTCTGAAACGGTAGTAAACTCTCCGTCCTTAAGACAGGAGCAGCCCTTTCTTAAGCTGCCCAAGGCACGGTAAAATCCGATAAGCCCGTGGTTTTCTCTGCCCCACGGATAGCAGTAGCGGTTAAAGGGATCCTTGTAGCCCTCCATACCTGCCTCATCACCGTAATAAAGTGAGGGCACACCGGGCAGTGTATACTGTATAACCGCAGCCAGCTTAAGAAGCTTTACGCCTTTTTCGTACTGCTCGGGCGTAAGGTGCTGCTTGCTCTGCCACGATCTGTCTCTGTATTCGCAGCTTTCACCCGCCAGCTGAGTTATCGCTCTCATAGTGTCGTGAGTACCTATATGGTTCATAAGCACATCTGTAACACATTTGGGATAGTTCTCGAGTATGGTTAAAATCTTGTCAGAAAAGCCCTCGACCTTTCCCGTTCTGATAAAGGATATAATGGCATCGGCGAAGGGATAATTCATAACGGAGTCGAGCTGCCTGCCGCCGAAATAGCGTCGCCTCTGGCCGTAGCTGAATTTATTCGACGCATCCTCCCAAACCTCACCGAGCACGAGAGCCTCGGGGTTTTCTTCTTTTACGGCTTTTCTGAAGCGGTCGAGAAAAACATCGGGCAGCTCATCGGCTACATCGAGCCTCCAGCCCCTCACACCGCAGCGCAGCCACCGTCTGGCTATGCCGTTTTCACCCGTGATGAAATCAAGAAAGCCGTCTGACTCCTCGATAACCTCGGGCAGAATGCTTATCCCCCACCAGGAATGATATTCGTCGGGATGATTTATAAACTTATACCAGCCGTAATAGGGTGATTTTTCCGACTGATAGGCACCCACAGAGTTATATCTGCCGTATTTATTGAAATAGATACTGTCGTCACCCGTATGACTGAAAACACCGTCCAGAATAACCGATATTCCCTTCTCCTCTGCCTTTTTACACAGAGAAATCAGATCACCCTCAGTGCCTAAAAGCGAGTCGATTTTACTGTAGTCAGAGGTGTCATATCTGTGATTGCTCTGAGCCTCAAAGACGGGATTGAGATAAATGCAGCTTACACCCAGAGATGCTATGTAACCGAGCTTTTCCTCGATACCCTTAAGATCACCCTGAAAATAGTCATTATTGAGAACCTTGCCCTCGCTCGTCGGTCTCCACTCGGGCTCGCCGTAGATGTCTGTACGAAGCTTTCTGTCTACGGGTACAGAATACTTTTCCTGTCCCGAAAAGTAAAATCTGTCGGGAAAAATCTGATAAATCAGACCGCCCTTAAGCCAGTCGGGAGTAGTAAAATCCTTCGCATATACCGATAACTGCCAATCCTCATCACCGGCTGAGATTTTACCCAGACAGTTTCCGCCGTGTTTTATGAAGCTTCTGCCCCACGAGGTTTCGAACTCAAAATGATAAAAGTAAAGGTCGGGCTCACGGGCAGTATAGCCGAGTGCCCACCATTCCTCACTGTCACCCTCCATGGAGAGCCATTTCATCGGGTAATATTCGTAGTCGCCCCTGTCACTTTTAATCACAAGGTCTACACGGCTGATACCGAAGGAACGTGGCATAATTACCTTGAAAACAGTGGTCTCCCCCTGCTTCATGGCGCCAAATTTACTTTTATGAAGAGTATTTCGTGAATTATAAGGAATAAAATCCATAAAGCACATCCTTTAGGGTGGTTATAGTTCTAACTTTCTGAATCAAACATATAAATTTATCAAGCAAATAATGATAGGTGGATAAAAATATGTTTGTAGTTTCCGTAAAATCCGATAAAGCAATTAAAATCGCTCTCTGTGTTATTCTGGTCTGCGCCCTGTCTGTAGGCGGTATTATTTCCGTAGCCAAAAGAAATGCACTCCCCGCAAGTAATATGGGCGGCATTTCCTTGCGTGCAGAAACACACGAGGAAAGAATGACCTTTTTCTCTCAGTTCGGCTGGGAAATAGACGAAAACCCTGCACAGGTAAAGGAGGTTATCATTCCCGAGGAATTTGACGAAACCTATGAGGAATATAACGATATCCAGCGTCAGCAAAATCTTGACTTAGAAAAATATAAGGGAGCAAGAGTAAAAATGTGGAGCTACGATATCCTTAATTATCCGGGCTATGAAAATACCGACGGAATTATACAGGGTAATATTTTAGTATATGAAGGAATAGTCATAGGCGGAGATATATGCTCAAATGAGCTCGGCGGCTTTATGCACACCTTCTCTGCACCTACATCAGATAATCCTTGATTTCATTTATAAGACTGATTTCCACGGTGGCTTTCATATAAAGGCCGTCTTCACGGTATTCCTCAAACTCCACCACGCCCTCTTTTCTGATCCTGGCAGCAACGGCTCCCGCAGAAAAGGGAAGCAGAAATTCAGCTTTTCTTCTCGTGGGAGGAAGCTCTCTGAGAATAGCGTTAAGAAGCTCATCGAAGCCCTTGCCCTCTAAGGCGGAAATCATAACAGTTTTACCGAAGGTAGGCATAGAATAGATATCGCCCACAAGATCGCATTTATTCATTACCGAAATAACGGGCTTACCCGAGCATCCGAGCTCCTCTAAAAGATTTTTGGTTACCTCCAGATGCTCTGCACTGTGCTCGTCGGATGCATCGCAGACATTAAGAATAACGGTGGCCTGCGCAGCCTCTTCGAGAGTGGATTTGAATGCCTCCACCAGTTTATGTGGCAGACGGCGGATAAGGCCTACGGTATCGACGAGCATCACCTGTCTGCCGTCGGGGAGAGTAAGCCCACGTGAGGTGGGATCCAATGTGGCGAAAAGCTTATTTTCAGCCAGAACACCCGCATCCGTGAGAGCGTTCATAAGAGTGGATTTACCTGCATTGGTGTAGCCGACGATAGCCACAGTCTGCACTCCGTCCTTTTCTCTCCTTTTGCGCATCTGATTGCGACGCTTTTCGAGCTGCACCAGCTCTTCCTGTAATTTCTGTATCCTTCGTCTGATGTGTCTTTTATCGCTTTCGAGCTTGGTTTCACCGGGGCCTCTGGTACCGATACCGCCACCCAGTCGGGAAAGTGCAGTACCCTGACCGGCAAGCCTCGGAAGCTGATATTTAAGCTGAGCCAGCTCGACCTGAAGCTTACCCTCACTGGTTCTCGCACGCATGGCGAAAATATCCAGAATAAGCATAGTGCGGTCGATAACACGTACAGAGGTAAGCTTTTCGAGATTTCTCTGCTGAGAGGGTGAAAGCTCACTGTCAAAAATGAGAATGTCCACCTCATTGGTGCGGCAGAAAGCGATAATCTCAGTCAGCTTGCCTACACCTACAAAGGTAGCCTTTTCAGGGGCTTCTTTTTTTTGAATAACCTTACCGACTACCTCTGCTCCCGCAGTGCAGGCCAGCTCCTCAAGCTCGTCGATAGAGGCCTCTGCATCAAATTCACCTGTATCCACACTGACTAAAAGGGCCTTTTCCTGTTCAGTCCTGTTTTCATACATTGGCATTAATATACCACCTTATACCGATTATAAAACTATAAGCTTCTTTTCGCATACGGTAAGATTTTCACAACCGTCAGCAGTTACGAGAGCCATATCCTCTATTCTTACACCGAACTCACCGGGAATATATATGCCCGGCTCCACGGTTACGATGTGACCTGCCTCAAGAACTGCTTTGCTCGTGGGATTAAGTGTAGGCAGCTCGTGTATTTCCACGCCTACACCGTGACCGAGACCGTGACCGAAATAATCTGCGTAGCCTGCATCGGCTATGATTTTTCGTGAAACGGCATCCACATCGCTGCAGTTAACACCGCATTTAACGGCTTCAAGACCTGCCTTCTGCGCTCTGAGAACTGTCTCATAAATCCCAGCCTGCTTAGAGGAAACCTCCCCTACTGCTACGGTTCTGGTCATATCAGAATGGTAAAACTCGGTCGTGGCACCGTAGTCCATAGTAATAAAGTCCCCTTTTTCGATTTTCTTATCCGTGGGAACTCCGTGAGGAAGTGAGCTGTTTTTACCGCTGACACAGATGGTTTCGAAGGAAAGTCCGTCGGCACCGTTTTTCATCATAAAATATTCCAGCTCGAGAGCGATTTCCTTTTCTGTTTTTTCAGTGGAAATAAATGTTAAAATATAGTCAAAGGCTCTTTCGGCGATACGCTGGGCTTTTACTATTTTAGCTACCTCTGCTTCGTTCTTTTTTATTCTGATTTCATCGATAGCACTGTCCAGCGCACCGTCGCAGACTACAGAAGCAGAAGGCACGAGCTCTCTGATTTTATGATATCTCGAAACGGTTATTCTTTCGCTTTCGAGCTCGAGGACACTGACGCCGAGACTCTCTATGAGAGGCATAAGGTCTGCCTCCATAGACTTAAGCTGCAGTATTTCGTCACAGGTAGTAATTTTATTCTGTGCAGCCTCGATATAACGTGAATCGGTCAGAAAGAAGGCCTTATCTCCCGTTACCAGCAGGTATCCGTTTGAGGAATGAAAGGAAGTGAAATAGCAGATGTTTTCCTCACTCATAATAAGTGCGGCACTGCCCTTTTCCTTAAGATATGCTTTAAGTTTGTTAATCATAAATTTCACCAAGCCTTTAATAAATACTAAAAAAATCACCCAAAGGTATTAAGCCCTCGGGTGATTTTTGCGATTCAATTACTTAAATTTACGCTTACGAGCAGCTTCAGACTTCTTTTTTCTTGCTACTGAAGGCTTTTCATAGTGTTCTCTTTTACGAACTTCCTGAATGATACCATCACGTGAAGTCTGTCTCTTAAAACGTCTGAGAGCGCTGTCGAGTGACTCGTTCTCTTTAACTTTTACCTGACTCATTTATATTTCCCTCCCTTACCTGTTAGCAGGGGTATATTTCCGTTAAGGATACGAAAAATATTATACATTATAGATTTACTGTTGTCAAGAGAAATTTTCAAACAATAATAAGATATTTTGGGTGTTTTTTATGTTTTTTCGAAAAAATCACCCGAAGTGCCGCCCAAGTGCTTATCTTACTACGATGTTTACGAGTCTTCCCTTTACATAAAGCTCCTTAACGACTGTCTTGCCTGCGATTTCGGAAGCTATCTTTTCGTCGGCCTTAGCCATAGCGATAGCATCTGCAGCCTCGATGTCGGCAGCCACATTGATTTTTACCTTGACCTTACCGTTAATCTGTACCACGATTTCGATTTCATCGTCTACACATTTGGCTTCGTCGTAGGAGGGCCACTGAGTTTCAGCGAGCATACTGTCGCCGAAAACGATAGAGTTAAGCTCTTCCGTAACGTGAGGAGCGAAGGGATTAACGAGAAGAAGAAGTGTTTTAAGCTCTGCCTTATTGATTGAGCCCTTATTATAGATACCGTTAAGAAGTGTCATAAGAGCAGCGATAGCAGTGTTATATTTGAGTGCCTCGATATCCTCGCTGACCTTTTTGACGGTTTTGTGGAAGGAGGAGGAAAGCTCAGCGGTGTATTCGTCACCCTCTGTGAGAATTTCCTGAAGATTCCATATACGGTCTACGAAGCGCTTGCAGCCCTTCACGGAGCTTTCTGACCAGGGAGCTGCCTGCTCATAGTCACCCATAAAGAGCACGTATGTACGCAACACGTCGGCACCGTAAACATCTACCACCTCATTGGGATCGATAACATTACCTCTGGATTTACTCATCTTTACACCGTCGGGACCGAGAATAAGGCCCTGAGCAGTTCTTTTGGCATAGGGCTCAGCGCAGGGTACTGCACCGATGTCATAAAGGAACTTATGCCAGAAGCGTGAATAGATAAGGTGACGGGTAACGTGCTCCATACCGCCGTTATACCAGTCTACGGGCATCCAATACTTAAGCTTATCCATATTTGCCAGCTCATTATCGTTATGAGGATCGATATAGCGCAGGAAATACCATGAGGAGCCTGCCCACTGAGGCATAGTGTCTGTTTCTCTTCTGGCAGCACCGCCGCATTTGGGACAGGTGCAGTTTACGAAGGAATCGATTTTAGCCAAAGGACTTTCACCGTCCTGACCGGGCTCAAAGTTCTCAACCTTGGGAAGTCTGAGAGGAAGCTCGGAATAAGGAACGGCAACCATACCGCACTTTTCGCAGTGTACGATGGGAATAGGCTCGCCCCAGTAACGCTGACGGTTAAATGCCCAGTCCTTCATCTTATACTGAACGCCTCTTTCGCCTATACCCTTCTTTTCGAGCTCTTCGAGTACACGTGCGATAGAGGATTTTTTGTCCTTGTAGCCGTTAAGATAATCAGAGTTAACCATTTCGCCGTCACCGGTATAAGCTTCGACCTCCATATCTCCGCCCTTGATAACCTCGATGATATCCACGCCGAACTTTTTGGCGAAGTCATAGTCTCTCTGGTCATGGGCAGGAACAGCCATAATGGCTCCTGTACCGTATCCCATCATAACATAGTCGGAAATAAAGATGGGGATTTCCTTGCCGTTAACGGGATTGATGGCTACAAAGCCGTCGAGCTTTACACCTGTCTTGTCCTTAACGAGCTGAGTTCTTTCGAATTCAGTCTTTTTAGCACACTCGGTTCTGTAATTTTCTACATCACCGAAGTTTTTAATCATATCCTTATACTTATCAAGCATAGGATGCTCGGGCGCCATAACCATAAAGGTTACACCGAAAAGAGTGTCGGGACGGGTGGTGTAAATACGCAGAGTTTCCTCTGTATCCTTAACTGTGAAATTAACGAATGCACCTGTGGATTTACCTATCCAGTTTTCCTGCTGAAGCTTTACATTGGGAAGATAGTCCACTTCCTTAAGACCGTCGAGAAGCTTATCGGCATACTCGGTTATGCGGAGATACCATACATCCTTTGACTTCTGCACGATGTCACTGTGACAGATGTCGCACTTGCCGCCCTGAGAGTCCTCATTTGAAAGAACAACCTTACAGGAGGGGCAGTAGTTAACGAGGGTTTTGTCTCTGAAGGCAAGACCGTTTTCGAACATCTTAAGGAAAATCCACTGTGTCCATTTATAGTAGCCCTCCTCTGTGGTATCGACTACTCTGTTCCAGTCGAAGGAGAAGCCTACTCTTTTAAGCTGGGCGGTAAACTTAGCGATGTTTGTGTCAGTAACCTGACGGGGATGGATGCCTGTTTTGATAGCGTAGTTTTCCGTAGGAAGACCGTAGGCGTCAAAGCCGATGGGGAAAAGCACATTATAGCCTTCCATTCTGCGCTTTCTGGAAATTACCTCGAGGCCTGAATAAGCCTTGATGTGACCTACGTGCATACCTGCACCGCTGGGATAAGGGAACTCAACGAGAGCATAGAACTTCTTTTTATCGGAATTATCCTGTGCTTCGAAAACTCCTGAGTCTTCCCATTTCTTCTGCCATTTTAATTCGGCATTTCTGAAATCGTAATTCAAATTTATCACTCCGTTTAATTAATTTACTGTTTAAAAAAATCAGTCTTCCGTAATGATATCGGAAATATCGACTGTTTTGGCATCCTGCCATAAGCGTTCAAGGTTATAGTAATCACGGCTTTCACCGGTGAAAATATGCACCAGAACACCCGTGTAATCGAGTAAAATCCAGCCTGTGGCTCTTCCCTCGATGTGGTGCGGCTCCACACCCAGCTGAGTGAGCTCATACTCTACCTCATCTGCCAGAGCCTTGACGTGTGTATTGGAGGTACCCGAGGCGATTACGAAATAATCGGCAACGATGGAATGCTCGGTTATTTCAATAACCTTGATATCGATGGCCTTTTTCTTATCGAGCACCTTAACTATTTCTTTGGAAAGTTCAAGTTCTGTCATAGCTTTCTCCTTTATTTATTATAAGTTCGTTATAAAAATCAAGACTGTCCTCGTGTATTATCCCTTCCCTTTCGGAAAGAGCTTTCAGTGTGTACTGCAGTGAGTAAAGACAAGCCTCGTCAAGACCTTTCTCAAATGACAGCCGCCTCATAACATCCACATCGGGATAGGCTCTTTCGGCAGAAACGTAATCAGCCACATAGATAATCTTGTCAAAGAGGCTCATCCCCGTTTTTCCTGTGGTATGATAGCGGACCGCAGAGAGAATCTCCTCATCGATGATGCCGAGCTCAGTTCTCAGATAGCACTCACCCGCTATGGCGTGCCAAAGCTTTGGGTTATACTTTTCGGTACGGCTTAATATTATACCACCTTTTTCGATGCATTTCAACATTTCTTCATCATTTTCATTTTTCATTATGTCGTGAAGAAGTCCCGCAAAATATGCTTTTTTCTCGTCTGCACCGTAAATGCGGGCAAGAGAGGCTGCACTTTCGGCCACATTAAGCGAATGAAGAAAACGGTAATCGTCGAGCTTCTCTCTCAGAAGCTTCTTCTGCTCAGAAAAAGGGCTTTCGTAGAGAAGCTTTAATCTGACATAGTCATATATTTCTCTTCCCGTCATAAATGAGGCGTCATTACCGGATGAAAGCTGCCTTCTCACATCTGTGGAGCTGCACTCATAAGGCTCGGTATCAGCTATGATTATCTCATTTTCTCCGAGTCCGAGCACATTTTCCGAATAGTCAAGCAGCTGCTTATAATCCACCCTGTCCTCTCTCGTTGCCACACAGAGAGTGGCCATGGAAAGTATGTCGGCATAGCGAAACCAGGTGTGAAAGCTGAGAAGCATATCTGAGCCGATAATCAGAAAAAGCTCATCATCGGGATATTCCTTCTTAAGCTCAACCAATGTGTCATAGGTATAGCTTTTGCCCTGACGTCTGATTTCCCTGTCGCTGATGCTGAAAAAATCCTCGGTGAACATCATTTCACACATTCTTATTCTGTGCTCTCCGCCTGCCAGCTCCTTACCCTCTTTATGGGGAGGAGTAAAGGTAGGCATAACGATAATTCTGTCCAGCTCAGCCTTATTTTTTATTTCAAGAGCTAATTTTTTATGACCGTTATGCGGCGGGTTAAAGGTACCTCCGAAAATACCGATACGCATTATTTATCAGCCTTTCTTTGCGCCTTTGAATGCGATTTTCTTATTCTTTTCTTTTTTTAAGGCAAGCTGTTTTTCTCTCTGAAGCTTGGCTGCCTTCTTTTTATTCTGCTCTTTTTTAAGAGCCTTTTCCTTAAGCTCGGGGCTTTCTCTCCACAGAACTATTACGCCGCCGATAACCTGAATTACCTCTGCACCCGTGGCAGCGGCAAGCTCGTCTGCAGTCTGTCTGGGCGTGATGGGTGAGGATTCCAGAAGAACCTTTACCTTGATAAGCTCTCTGGCTCTCAGGGCATCGTCTGTCTGCTTTATGAGAGCATCTGACATTCCGCCCTTGCCTACCTGAAAAAGAGGCTCGAGATGGTTTGCCTGCGCTCTGAATGCTGCTCTTTCTTTACCTGTCATTTGGTCTGCTCCTTAATATATCTGTCAAATTATCTTAATTTTTCCTCAAGCACCTTAAGTGCATTACCTCTGTGGCTTATGGCATCCTTTTCCTCGGCGGTCATTTCAGCCAGACTCTTATCCCCTACCATAAAGACGGGATCATAGCCGAAGCCGTTTTCGCCCCTTTTTACATAGCCGATTTTGCCGTGGCATTTACCCTCGGCGGTGATTTCCTTACCGTCGGGAAAGCTCACACAGATGGCGCAGGCGAAATATGCCGTTCTCTTTTCATCGGGCACACCGTCCAGATTTTCTAAAAGCTTTACGATGTTACCCTCGTCGTCGCCGTGTACGCCGCTATAGCGTGCCGAGTAAACTCCCGGCTCACCGTCCAGAGCATCCACGCACAGACCGCTGTCGTCTGCGATACAGATAAGGCCGCTTTCCTTACATCCGCTTTCAGATTTTATACGGGCATTTTCCATAAAGGTAGTGCCTGTTTCCTCCACATCCGTAAGCTCGATGCCTATATCCGTGTCTGTGACTACCTCATAACCCATAGGTGAGAGAATACGTGCCATTTCGGTAAGCTTATGCTTATTATGGGTGGCTATAAGAATTTTCATTCTCATTCCTCCTCGCTTGATGTATCCTCAAAGAGTGCCTTGGCGAAAACCTTGGGATTGAAGGGCTGCAAATCGTCTATCTGCTCGCCTACACCGATAAATTTAACGGGAAGCTTAAGCTCATTCTTTATGGCGAGAACCACACCTCCACGTGCGGTACCGTCGAGCTTGGTAAGTGCGATACCCGTAAGCTCGGCTACATTCATAAACTCCTTGGCCTGACTTACTGCATTCTGACCTGTGGTAGCGTCTAAAACGAGAAGGATTTCACGATCGGCATAGGGAAGCTCCTTTTCTACCACACGGTAAATTTTAGCCAGCTCGTCCATAAGGTTTTTCTTGTTATGAAGTCTGCCCGCCGTGTCACAGATGATGATGTCGCAGTCACGGGAGATGCCCGCACTGATGGTGTCGTAAACCACTGCGGCGGGATCGGCTCCCTCCTTATGCTTGACTATATCCACTCCGGCTCTGTCAGCCCACACCTCCAGCTGCTCGATAGCAGCGGCACGGAAGGTGTCAGCCGCACCGAGGATAACCTTTTTACCCTCTTTTTTATACATAGCGGCCAGCTTACCGATGGTGGTGGTTTTACCCACACCGTTTACGCCGATAACCAGAATAACGGAGGGAATGGTGATAAGTCCCATATCCTCACCGCCGTCTATCATATCCGCTACGATGTCGGCGATTATCATTTTAGCGTGCTTCGGGTTACGCACCTCGTTTTTATGGACTCTCTTACGAAGCTCCTCTACTATATCCGTGGCAGTTTTAACGCCTACGTCACCCATAATTAGTGCTTCCTCAAGGTCATCAAAAAGGTCGTCTGTAATCTCTTCATAGGCACCGAGAACATCCTCGATTCTGCCCGTCATACCCTCTCTGGTCTTTTTAAGTCCGAAGCCGAACTTTTTAAAAATTCCCATATCTGTTCCTCCTTATTCGGTAATTCCGAGTGATTTAGCCAGCTCAGCCGTTTTCAGCTCGAGAAGCTTCGACACACCCTGCTCCTGCATAGTGATGCCGTAAAGCATATCGGCCTCTTCCATAGTGCCACGGCGGTGAGTGATGAGAATAAACTGGGTGTTTTCAGTCATTCTTCTCACATACTGAGCGTATCTGGTTACGTTTACGTCGTCAAGAGCCGCCTCTACCTCGTCAAATATGCAGAAGGGTGCGGGGTTGACCTTCATAATCGCAAAAAGAAGTGCGATAGCGGAAAGTCCCTTTTCACCGCCCGAAAGCGAGTCAAGACGCTTTACGTTTTTACCCGGCGGCTGTAATTTTATGTCAATATTGCTTTCGAGAACATCGGTGGGATCCTCTAAAATCAGCTCAGCCTTGCCGCCGCCGAAAAGCTCACAGAAGGTCTCGTTGAAGTTATGATTGATTTTAGTAAACTGCTCTCTGAACTGAGTGGACATTTTATCGGTCAGCTCACCGATAAGACGGATAAGCTCTCTTTTGCTCTTTTCCACATCGCCCACCTGAGCGGACATAAATTCGTAGCGTTCGCTTACTTCCTTATACTCCTCGATGGCACCTACATTCACCGAGCCGAGAGCTCTGATAGAGCCCTTGATTTCGTGAAGTCTTTTCTGAGCACCCTTCGGATCCTCGGGACGCTCTGCCACGGCCTCAGCCTCACGCTTGGTAAGCTGATATTCGTCGTAAAGCTTGGCTAAAGTGTCCTCGTAGTCTTTGTTCATCGTCTCTTTTCTTTCCTCGAGACGGGCAAGCTCACCGCTGATTTTTTCTCTTTCGGCGCTCTTCGCTCTTTCGTTTACACGAAGCTTCGAGGAACGCTCCTCCTCTTCGCTTCTCTTTCTCTGGAGTGAAACAATGTCCTGCTTTGCCTTTTCGGTCTCAAGATGTATGTTTTCGGCAAGTAAGGAAAGTGCCTTGATTTCCTTTTCTATTTCGGCATTTCTTACCTTTATGGCCTCGATTTCCTTATCGAGCTGCTTGTCTCTGTCCTCGTGGTCGATAAGTCTGGCCTTAAGGAAATTGAGAGCCTGAGTACGTGCGGTAAGGTCTTTATCAGCACCGTGGATGTCCATATTAAGCTTCGAGATAGTGTCGGTGATTTCCTCTCTTTTTTCGGAAAGCTCACTTCTCTTTCTGCCCAGAGACTCACCCTCTGCCTCCTTATCCTCGATGGCCTTGGTAAGCATCTTTACCTTTTCGCTCGCTTCGTCGCACGAGGCCTGTATACGCAATATTCTTTCGTCGGCACTGTTCTTTTCGCCCGTCAGCTCGTCCACACCGCTTTTGGCGGTATAGAACTGCTCACAGATAAGATTGAACTGTCCCTCGAGACGGATTTTTTCCTCCTGTGCTGCGGCAAGACTTGCCTTTTCTGTTTCGAGCTCACGGGTAATGTGTGCGAGCTCACTGTCGATTTTGTCGTACTGACTCTGCAGCTCTGAAACGGCGGCATTAAGAGTCTTTTCCTTTTCCTTCAGCTTTTCGATTTCATTACTTCGTGAAAGAATACCGATGTTCTGTATGGCTGAGCCACCTGTCATAGAGCCGCCGGGGTTTACCACCTGACCGTCAAGAGTGACGATTTTAAAGCGGTGGGAATACTTTTTACCGATGGAGACAGCGCAGCTAAGGTCCTCGGCAATTACGGTTTTTCCGAGCAGTGAAGATATAATCTCACTGTATTTTTCGTCATAGGTGAGAAGCTTGGTGGCTATGTCGATGTAGCCGTAGCAATCCTCGAGACCGTCCTCCTGCAGGGGCTTACCCTTAACGGAGGAAACGGGCTGGAAGGTCGCTCTGCCTGCATTGGAGCTTTTAAGGTAATTTATGGCAGCCTTGGCATCGTTTTCTGTTTCCGTTACGATGTTCTGCACCGCATTACCGAGAGCCGTTTCTATGGCTACGGCATACTCCTCCTTAACGGAGATAAGCTGGGAAAGTGTGCCGTGAATACCTCTGAGAGCACCCTTTTCGCTTTCCTTGATAACCTTTTTAACTGCTCCCGAATAGCCCTCCATGCTCTTTTCGAGCTCTTCGAGCATTTTAATTTTAGAGGTGACACGCTGAGCCTCAAAGGCCTTTTCATCCAGCTCTTTTTTGAGCGAATCGGCCTTGGCATCCTTGTTTTTAAATCTCAGAGTGTAGCCGTCCACGGAATTGGTCAGCTCCTCTATTTCCTTTTCGCAGTCGGAAAGAGCCTTTTCGCTTCTGCCTTTTTCCGAGCTTAAATTATCCACCGCTTCCTGTCGCTGAGAAATAAGAGAGTCGATAACCTCTACTCTCGCTTTGATTTCACCGATGGACGAAAGCGAGGTGGAAACAGAAACACGGCAGTCAGCCAGCTCTTTGGTAAGAAGAGCCACCGTACGGGCGATTTCGTTTGACTCGTCTAATAGTGAGCCGCCCTCACTCTGCATTCTGTCCAGCTCTGCATTAACCTTTTCGAGCTCTGCGGTCTTTTCGTCACGGATATTTTTAATCTGCTGAATGAGCTTTTCTTCGTTTTCGATTTCCTTAAGAAGCTGATTCTGACTGCTTTCGGAGTCGTAACGGTCACGGGAAATTCTTTCTATGGTGTCATTGTTATGCTCGATGGAATTTCTCAGAACGGCCTGCTCACTGCCTGCATTGGCAGCCTTTTCCTCCAGAAGAGAAATACCCTGACGTATTTCATCTATTTTAATGTTTATATTCTGAGTGTCTGCGATGCTTTTCTCTATCATCAGCTCGATTTCGGAAAGCTCCTGCTCCGTCTGAGCGTAATGACCGGCCGCTATGGTGATGTTATCCTCCTGCTTACGCAGCTCATCACGGATTTTATCGATATTGTGAAGCCACAGACCGATTTCGAGCTCCTTTTTTTCCTCGGCTAAAACGAGGAATTTCTGAGCCTTTTCGCTCTGGTGCTTAAGAGGTCCTATTCTGCTCTCCAGCTCAGTAAGTATATCTCTGAGACGGACCAGATTTTCCTCAGCCTGTCCGAGCTTTTTAAGAGAATCGTTTCTTCTGTAGCGGTAGGAGGAAATGCCAGCCGCTTCCTCAAACATTTCACGGCATTCCTTGCCTTTTCCGCTGACCATATCGGCTATCTTGCCCTGACTGACCATAGAGTAGCCGTCTCTGCCCAGACCTGTATCCATAAACAGCTCGTGCACATCCTTCAGACGTACATTGACACCGTTTATTTTATATTCACTTTCGCCCGAGCGGTAATAGCGTCTCGTCACGGCTACCTCATCGGTGTCGGCACCCTTTATGGACCTGTCCTTATTGTCCAGACGCAGAGTTACCTGTGCGAAGCCGTGAGCCTTTCTTATTTTCGTACCGTCGAAGATAACATCCTCCATTTTTGAGCCACGGAGAGATTTGCTCGACTGTTCACCGAGAACCCACCTCACCGCATCGGAGATATTACTCTTACCGCTTCCGTTAGGGCCGACTACTGCCGTAATGCCCTTGCCGAAGGTTAAGACGGTTTTTTCGGGGAAGGACTTAAAGCCCTGCATTTCAAGTGATGTTAATATCATTCCTTTAACCTCACACTTACTTCATATTTTTTATATTCGTCGTTTCCGATAATTTTCACTGTATATCCGAGTGCTGAAAGCTCCTTTATGTTTGACCTTTTCTGACCTGATGCCATCGAAATATAGGGGCTTCCCACCGTGATTTCCGCTTTTCCCGCAGAAAGCCCCTCTTTTAAGAGCTCTTCACGGATTTTTCTGAGATAAATCCTGCTTTCGGCTATCTCTCTGAAGGCGGGATGATAGGCACCTGCCACATAGCCCTCCTGCACATTTCCGCCCGAATGAAGACCGAGTCTTATAACCCTTATGCCTGCCCCGTGAAACATAAGCAGCAGCTCTGCACAAAGCTCGGCGGCCTCTTCGGTGGTCTGAGGGGTGTATTCCCCTTTTTCGTAAAGCTCGGCCAGACGGGTATTTTCCAGCACCACCGTAGGATAAATTCTCGCCGTGTCAGGTCGCAGTGAAATCAGCTTTTCAGCCGTGGCAAAAGTTTTTTCTGCCGTGTCGCCGTAAAGGCCTGTCATCATCTGCACACCGAATTCGAAGCCGAACTGCTTAATCAGTGCGGCAGCCCTCACCACATCAGATGAGGTGTGTCCCCTTTCATTCATAGCGAGAACCTCATCGTCCATGCTCTGGCAGCCCAATTCCACCGAGGTTACTCCGTGAGCCTTTAAAAGAGTAAGAATTTCTGCATCAATACAGTCGGGACGGGTAGAAATTCTTATTCCTTTAAAAAAGCCCCTGTCAATATACTCTTTACCCTTTCTGAGTAAGGAGAGCATATAATTTCTTTCTATAGCCGTGAAGCTTCCGCCGAAAAAGGCTATCTCACCGTCACCGCAGTCCGAGCTGGCAAGAGCAGTTTCCACCGCTGCTTCGATATCCTTCACGGTCAGCTGACGGGTTTTGCCTGAAATGGTTTTCTGATTACAGAAGCTGCAGCGATGGGGACATCCCTCGTCGGGCACGAAAAGTGCTACATTTATATGCTTCAAAACTTCACACCCATAAGCTCGAGAGCCTGCTTTGCAGCCTGCTGCTCGGCTATTTTTTTACTTTTACCCTTGCCATAGCCGATGGTATTACTGTTAAGGTAAACCTCGACCTCGAAGCGCTTATCGTGGTCGGGGCCGCTTTCAGCCACCACTGCATAAGACAGGTGCTCATCGGGATTTTTCTGGATTATTTCCTGTAAAACCGTCTTATAATCCACGAAGGAAAGCTGCTCATCGGCTGCCTTTTTCACGAAATCAAGAACAAATCTTCTCGCATTTTCCAGTCCGCCGTCGAGATAAATGGCTCCGATTACCGCCTCAAAGGCATCGGCGAGAATGGAGGCACGTTTTCTGCCGCCCATTCTTTCTTCACCCTTGCCCAGATAAATGTATTTTCCGAGACTGATTTCCCGTGCAAAGGAGTGAAGGGATTTTTCGCAGGCACAGGCAGCCCTCTTTTTGGTCATTTCACCCTCGGGAAGATGATTAAGGTTATGGTAAAAATACTCAGCAGTAATTATACCGAGCACCGAGTCGCCCAAAAATTCGAGTCTTTCGTTACACTCACCGCTGAGATGCTTTTCATTGGCATAGGAGGAATGGGTAAGTGCAGTCCTTAAAAGACCTTTATCCTTAAATTCATATCCTATAACTCTTTCGAAATCCTCTGTATTCATTTAGTCTCTCCCCTTTCGTCAAGGTATTTTTCAAAATCTGCAAGGCCTCTTTCGGCCAGTGCCTTATATCTTTCTTTTTTATCTCTTATTTTCGGCTCGATGGGTGGCAGAACTCCGAAGTTGGCACCCATAGGCTGAAAATTCGAAACGGTAGCATCGCTTATATATCTGCTCAGCGCACCGATCATAGTAGTTTCCGGTAAAATCAAGGTCTGCTCACCCCTAAGGCGTCTGACCATATTCATTCCCGCCATAATTCCCGATGCCGCCGACTCCATATAGCCCTCCACACCGGTAATCTGACCGGCGAAGAAAAGAGATGGCTTTTCTCTGAAGCTGAAATCACCGCTCAGAAGCCTTGGCGAGTCAATGAAGGTATTTCTGTGCATTACACCGTAGCGGACAAATTCGGCATTTTTCAGAGCAGGAATCATAGAAAAAACTCTTTTCTGCTCACCGAATTTCAGATTTGTCTGAAAGCCCACCAGATTAAACAGAGTACCCTTACTGTTTTCCTTGCGAAGCTGAAGAACTGCCCAGGGGCGGTGTCCTGTTTTCGGATCACGCAGACCTACGGGCTTGAGGGGGCCGAAGCGCATTGTATCCTTGCCTCGGGACGCCATAACCTCGATAGGCATACAGCCCTCGTAAACGTCCTTCCTTTTGTCAAAGGAGTGTGTTTCCGCACTCTCGGCACCGATAAGAGCCTCATAAAAGGCCTCATATTCCTCTTTATTCATCGGGCAGTTTATATAATCATCCTCCCCGCCTCTCTCATATCTGGAGGCACAGAAGGCACTGTCCGTATCTATGCTTTCGAGCGTTACGATGGGTGCTGCCGCATCGAAAAAGTGAAGACCGCTTCCGCAGATTTCTGCGATTTTTTCGCTGAGAGCCTCACTCGCCAGAGGACCTGCTGCGATGATAACGTTGCCCTCGGGAATTTCGGTTACCTCTTCGTTTATTACGGTAATATAAGGATGAGCGGTTATCTTCTCGGTTATCAGATGCGAAAATTCGTCTCTGTCCACGGCCAGAGCTCCGCCCGCAGGCACCTTACATTTGTAGGCGCATTCGATGCAGATTGAGCCGAGACGGCGCATCTCCTCTTTGAGAAGACCTGCGGCAGACTCCACTCTTTCCGCCTTCAGCGAATTGGAGCATACCAGCTCTGCGAAGGTCGGCTTTTTATGAGCGGGAGAAAACCTGACGGGCTTCATTTCATAAAGCTCGGTTTTAATCCCTGCATTCGCCAGCTGCCACGCAGCCTCTACCCCTGCGAGACCTGCACCGACCACCTTTACTGTTTCTCTGCTCATTTCTTCACCGCCTCTTTTTTTAATTTACTCGCCTTTTTTCTTACGTGTGGCTTTGGCTGAATAGCCGCAGCCTTCGTCCAGACAGTTAAGCATACCGCCCTTTGCCTTGAAAAGTGATTTTCCGCATTTGGGGCATTTTTCGTTTGTTGGTTTGTCCCATGTCATAAAGTTACATTCGGGCCATTTATCACAGCCGAAGAAGGTATAACCCTTCTTTGATTTTTTGGAAATAACCTTGCCGCCGCATACGGGACAGGTGGCATCGGTTTCGATTACATAGGGCTTGGTTGTTTTGCATTCGGGATAAGCGGGACAGGCCAGGAATTTGCCGAAGCGGCCTACCTTAATGACCATCATTCTGCCGCATTTTTCGCAGGGAATGTCCGTTTCATCCTCTTTAAGCTGAATTTTTACACCGTCCATTTCAGCCTTGGCCTTTTTGAGTGTTTCCTCGAAATCACCGTAAAATTCGTGGAGCATCTTTATATAGTCCTGTGTACCCTCACCCACACGGTCAAGGTCACTTTCGAGCTGAGCGGTAAACTTCACGTTTACGATGTTTTTGAATTTTTCCTTAAGAAGATTTACTATAGCCTCACCGAGCTCTGTGGGTACGAGCTGCTTTGACTTTCTTACCACATATTCGCGCTTTACGATAGTGGAGATGATGGTAGCATAGGTGCTGGGCCTGCCTACGCCGTTTTCCTCGAGAGTTTTTATGAGAGACTCTTCGGTATATCGTGCGGGAGGCTGAGTGAAATGCTGCTCCTTATCGAGGCTTTTAAGCTTAAGGTCCTCACCGTCAGAGAGACCTTCGGGAAGCTTCGATTTGTCTTCGCCCTTATCGCCGAGGTCATAAAGAGCAGTAAAGCCGTCAAATTTTACGGAATAACCGCTGGCGGTGAAAAGACAGAAGCGCTGCTCATCACCCTCTCTGACACCCTTGATTTCGATTTTCTGTGTATTCTGGACACAGGAGGCCATAAGTGATGCCACGAAACGGTTCCAGATAAGAGTGTAAAGCTTAAGCTGCTCGGGTGTAAGGCTGTCCTTGACCATAGCGGGGGTAATGGAAACGGTGGAAGGTCTGATAGCCTCGTGTCCGTCCTGTGCATTACTTCCGGATTTGTAGTAACGGGGCTTTTCGGGAAGATATTTCGCACCGTAGTTCTCTCTGATAAACTCCTCGGTAGCCTGTCTTGCCTCTTCGGAAATGCGGAGCGAGTCAGTTCTCATATATGTTATAAGACCGATGGAGCCGTAGCCCTTTACGGTAACACCCTCGTAAAGCTCCTGCGCTATTTTCATGGTTCTTTCAGCTCTGAAGCCGAGCTTTTTCGAAGCCTCCTGCTGCAGAGTGGAGGTAATAAAGGGAGGTGCGGGATTCTTTTTTCTCGTGCCGTTTTTAAGCGAGCTTATGTGGTATTTCGCACCGTCGAGTCTCGAAAGAATTTCGTCGGTCTGCTCCTGAGTTTTAAGCTCTGTTTTTCCCGTTTCATCGCCGTAAAAGGAAGCGGTAAGAGTTTTTCTGGAAACATTGAACTTAGCCTCCAATGACCAGTATTCCTCGGGAACAAAGGCACGTATTTCATTTTCACGGTCCACTATCATTCTGACCGCTACGCTCTGCACTCGTCCGGCTGAAAGGCCTCTTCTGATTTTCTGAGAAACGAAGGGGCTGAGCTTATAGCCTACCAGACGGTCTAAAATTCGTCTTGCCTGCTGAGCATTAACCAAATCAAGGTCTACACGGCGGGGATTTGCCATACCGTTTTTGACACCGGTTTTGGTAATTTCGTTAAAGGTAACTCTGTTAAGCCTGTTAAGGTCAAGACCGAGAATTTCCGCCAGATGCCAGGAAATGGCTTCCCCCTCACGGTCAGGGTCCGTTGCGAGATAGACCTCATCGCTTTCAGCCACTGCCGCCTTAAGCTCCTTGACCAGCTTTTCCTTTCCTTTTACTATACTGTATTTGGGTGCGAAATCGTTTTTCACGTCAACGCTGAGTCTCGCTGCGGGTAAATCTCTGATATGTCCCTTTGATGCGACGATGTTATAGCCGCCACCGAGATAGTTTTTCAGAGTTTTAGCCTTTGACGGAGACTCGACAATGATTAAATCTGCCATATATTTTCACCTTTTCATAAATTTACTGATTAAGACGGTAGGTATCTGCGCTCTCTTTAATGACTGCACCGTTCATTTCGAGCTCGGTAAGAGCGGAAAGCACCTTTCTTACCTCCAGTCCCGACTCACGGACTATGCCGTCGAAGACACATATACCGTCAGACATTATATTATACACTATTTCAGCGTTTTTAGAAATAGTTTCCAGATTAATTTTTTGTATTTTTGTAAGATTTTTTTCTTCTTTTGCGAGAATTACTTCCTTCTTTTCGGTTTCGGAAGCTTTTTTCTTCCCTCTCTTTTTGTAAGAAGAGGCTTCAAGCTCTATATTTTCGAAGGGATTTCCCGTTTTGGGAGCATATTTTACGCTCACCTTAGCGTCAGGAATAATATCCTTAGCCGAAAAAACAGGCTTGGCACCCTCTGATATTAGCTGATTTGAGCCTTCATAGTTTCCGCTTTTTATGTCACCGGGCAGCACAAACAGCTCTCTGCCCTGCCTTACGGCGTGTCTTGCCGTGCTGAAGGTGCCGCTCAATCTGGCAGCCTCAGCTATAACCACACCGCTCGTCATACCGGAAATAATACGGTTTCTCTGGGGGAAGGAGCCGTGTGAAACATTGGTAAAGGGCGGAAACTCCGTTATCAGAGCGCCGTTTTCAGCCACTCTTTTTCTCAGAGCACTGTTTTCGGGAAGATAACCCGAGCCGTGACCGCAGCCCATAACCAGCACTGTCCTGCCGCCGCATTCTATGGCGGTTCTGTGGGCTATGGTGTCGATGCCGACTGCCCCGCCGCTTACGATAAGCACTCCGTTTTCACAGAGCTGACTTACGATGGTGCGTGTCGCTTCTTCTCCGTACATAGACGGTGTTCTGCTGCCGATAACACCGAGAGCCTTCTCAGCGTTAAGGCAGGTATAGTCACCTCTTACATAAAGAGCGAGAGGAAAATTTTCTGTTTCAAGGAGCCTTTGAGGGTAAAATTCACTGTCGGGAGTAAGGATGCGGATTTTATGCTTGAGACAAAAATCGTAGGTATCGTAATATTTTTCGATGTCTTCGTCTTTAATTCTGACTGCCGCCTTATGGTTGAAGCCCCGAAGCTGAGCCTCTGCTATGTCCTCGGTCGAGGCTTCATAAACGCCCTTTGCATCGCCGAAGGTGTTTATGAGCTTTTTCACAGGCTTGGCATAGCCTACGGCACCCTGCAGCCAGAGCCAATAGATTTCCCTTTCCATTTATCTCATCATCTCCCACATAGTTATAGCTGCCGCCATTGAAGCGTTGAGAGACTCGGCATTGCCCTGCATCGGAATGGTAACCCTTTCGCACAGTGCAAAAACGCTTTCGCTTACACCGTTACCCTCATTGCCTATAACACATACCACACCGCCGTCCATGGGAGCCTCGGTGATTTTTCGGGCAGAGGAGTCGGGAGATGTGGCGTAAACCTTCATTCCCCTTTTTTTGAGAGCCTCGATTTCACGGGGAAGGTCATCCGTCTCAAAAACGGGAAGTCTGAGCAGTGAGCCCATAGCCGCACGCTGGCTTTTAGGCGAATATCTGTCGCAGCAGCCGCAGAGTATGGCACCCTTTATGCCGAGTGCCTCTGCAGTACGGCATATAGCTCCGAGATTAGAGGGATCCTGAATGTTTTCCAGAGCGATGTATTTACCCTCTGAGTCAAGAGATGAAAGAGGCTCGGACTTCTCTTTTTCACAAATGCAGAAAAAGCCCTGTGATGTCTGTGTCAGAGAAAGCTTATCAGCCACTGCCTCCGAGACAAGATAAGCCTCACGTGCCTTCGAGCAGATAAGAGCGGCATCCTGAGTAAACCTTTCATAAGCCCTGTCAGTGAAAAAGGCATATCTGACAGCAGTGCCGGAAAGAGCACTGTCACGGCAGAGACGCAGCCCCTCCAGAAAAAACAGACCTGTTTCCTTACGTGCCTTGGATGAGGCGGCTATTTTAACTGCTGATTTGATTTTTTCATTGGCAACACTGTCAAGTCTGTTCATCATTTTACCCCATTTTCAGTAAATTTCAGTTCCTTTTAAAAACACAAATACGCCCGAGAAAAATAATCTCGGACGTAAATTTTTGAAATTAAAGAGCTGCCTTAGCTTTTTCTACGAGTGCAGTGAAGGCTGCGGGATCAGCGATAGCGATTTCTGAGAGCATCTTTCTGTTAAGAGTGATGTCTGCTTTCTTAAGGCCGTTCATAAATGTGGAGTAGTTTGTGCCATTAGCCTTGCAAGCAGCAGAGATTCTGGTAATCCAGAGACGGCGGAAATCTCTCTTCTTCTGCTTTCTGCCGATGTAAGCATAGTTGCCGGACTTCATAACTGCCTGCTTTGCGGTTTTGAAGAGGCTATGCTTTGAGCCATAATAGCCCTTAGCGAGCTTTAATACTTTATTTCTTCTCTTACGAGTCATCATTGCGCCTTTAATACGAGCCATGATTAAGTACCTCCGTTAGTTATAAAATTAAGTTGTTTTTGTGAATTATTTGTAAGGAATAAGACGCTTAATCTGCTTCTCGTTTGTCTTGTCGGCGACAGTAGTCTGACGAAGACCTCTCTTACGCTTTGTGTTCTTCTTAGTAAGGATGTGGGATTTGTTTGCATGGTAGCGGATGGGCTTACCGTTTTTGGAAAGCTTAAAACGTTTCTTTGCACCGCTGTGTGTTTTAATTTTAGGCATTGTAAATTCCTCCTGTTATTACTTTTTTGGCTTGGGCGCCAGGAACATCATCATTGATTTACCTTCGAGCTTAGGTGCCTTTTCAAGATTACCGAACTCCTGACAGGCCTGTGCAAACTGCTGCATAGTGGTGATACCGTGCTCAGTGTGAGCCATTTCACGGCCTCTGAAACGGATAGACACCTTTACCTTGTTGCCGCTTGTAAGGAAACGTCTTGCATGGTTTACCTTGGTTTCGAAGTCATGCGTGTCAATGTTAAGGGAAAGTCTGATTTCTTTGATTTCGACAACATGCTGATTTTTCTTTGCTTCCTTTTCACGCTTGGTCTGCTCAAAACGATACTTTCCGTAGTCCATTATTTTACAAACCGGCGGAACTGCCTGAGGAGCAATCTTAACTAAGTCAAGATTTTTTTCTTCGGCAATTTTTAAAGCTTCCTCTGCCGACATAATGCCGAGAACCTCACCGTCACCGAGGATGACACGGAGCTCTTTGTCATTAATCTCTTCATTGATTTGCATTTCTTTGATAGCGATGTTCATGCACCTCCAAAAATGTTTATCGGTTTTCCCGAATAAAATCAAAGCGTGAACAGCAAGCCGTTCACGCACCAATAGACCACATAAAGAAGTTTATCGACCAAGCGGAAACAAAATTCCGAAGGTGAGAACGCACTGCTCTGCTTTGTTGTGCAGATATATTATCACACAGTGCGGATTTTGTCAATAGTTTTTTTAACTTTTTTTATCAGAATTTTATACCCTTCTGCTGCAGATATTCCTCGAGGCACAGACCGCTGTTTTTTATGTCCTCAGCGTACTCTGTTCCCACGAATCTCCAGTGCCACGGCTCATCCACTATACCCGTAATGTCCGTCTTTTCCTCGGTGTATCTGAGAATGAAGCCGTACCTGTGAGCGTTTTCCGTGAGCCATTTATATTCCTCGGTAAAGGCAAAGCTATCCTTCGTGTTACAGATATCCATAGCCAAGCCTAAATTATGCTCACTGGTACCGGGAGGAAGAATAACCGTAGCCGCCTTCTTCTCTGCCTCCTTACGTGAAAGGCCGTAATCGGACATATAGGTTTCGGTCAGATTTTTATAGTTCCTTTCCTGCCTTTCATAGGAGCGGTAACCCGAATAGGGAGTAAGGATTATACCCTCCTTTTTCGCATCCAGATACATCTGCTCATAAAAAGGCACTACCCTCTCGTCCATATAATATCCTGTGGAAAGAATTTCCTTAAGCTCCGGCTTATAGCCCGAGGGCATTTCCCTGCCCATATTTACCACCACGAGATTCCATAGCTCCTGCTCAGGATTTACGATTATTCTGCCCGTTTCTTCGTTTATTTTTTCCGCCTCGGTGACAGGCACTGTGGTTTCAGCCTCTTTTTCGGTAACGGTAGCTTCCTCGGTAAAGGGCTCACCGCCGAAAGAATTTTTCTCTGCAGAGGATAAGCCCTTAATGACCGCCGCCGAAAAAATAACCGCCACGATGACTGCAATCGAAACCGTTAGCGTGCTTTTATTCTTTTTCTTTGTCTTTTTCATAGTTTTCACTGCCTGTAATTTCATTTTCTATATTATATCACCCTGAGAGTAGCAAGTCAATTAAATTAATCTTAATATTATTCCCGTCACATAAAAAAACAGGTACTGCCGAAGCAATACCTGTTCAGGTTTAATTAATAGCTGTCCTTAAGACCTTCTTCATCATAAATGAAAAGTGTCTGAAGTGCGATATCGAGACATTTTTCGATGGTCTTCATATTCATATTGTCAGCCGTGTCGCCTCTGGTGTGATAATATCTCGGAGGACCGGGATCCATAGAAGCGAGTGTTACTGCGGGAATACCGAGCTTCTGAACGGCAGCGCCGTCGGATGCACCGACATAAACTGAGCTGTAGGGAAGATCCACACCTGCCAGCTCACCGCCCTTTTTAACAAGAGAGCAAACTCTGGGATCCATTTTGACAGTACCTGTCATATCACGGGCATAAATAGCCATACTTTCGTAATCTCTGAAGGTTTCGAGACCGATAAAAACTGTGGGAATAGCCTTAAGCTCGTCAATATGACGCTTAACATAAGCCTTTGAGCCGCGAAGACCTGATTCCTCTGAGCCTGCTGCAAGAGCAACAACCTCTGTGTTTTCGAAACGGATATTATTGTCCTCGAGATACTTCATAATAGCTACTGAAGACATAGTACCTGTAAGATTATCGTTGGCACCCTCTACGGTAATTTTAAAGTTAACGAAGAACATAACTAAGATACCGCCGGGGATACAGGCGATCTGAGCCCATTTGATGATTTCAAGAAATTCGGGTGAGCCGACATTTGCCACGATAAGAACAGATGAAACGAGAAGGTAAAGCATACTTACCACACCGTAGCCGCCGACTGCGAAAAGAAGAATCTTGCCGCCGAGACGGGTGTATGTCCACTCGTGTGAGGAGTCAACGTGACCTGAGAAAATAATTCTCTGTTTAGCTTCGCCGCTCGCCTTTCTGACGCCTGCGGTGTTATGAGATATTTTCTTCGGGAAAAGGAAATCGTAAAACTCCCAGTACATAAGGAACTCACAGAACAGAAGAACGAGAGCTACGGCAGTAAGTGCGATAGCGACGGCGGGAAGACCGAGTAAAGAGAAGATAACACCGATGATAACGAGTGCACCGTCGATTCTAACCCAGCTCATAAATGCTTCGGGAGCCAGCTTAAACTCTTCGATTGCGACCTCGTCGCAGCAGGTTTTCATTTCCTCTGCTATGTACTTGTGTGCCTCATACTCAGCATCACTGCCCGCAATTCTCGGGCCGATTTCTTTACAGATTTTTTTGATAGCTCTGACAGTGTAATTTGTATACATTCTAACAGAAGAAGCATAGTTCTGAACACTCTCTGCAGCTTTCATACATAATTCCTCCTTAATAGACAGTTACGCAAATCTGTTTACGAAAACCGCCTAGAACAATTTTAATAATAGTAACACAAAACATTCAAATAGTCGAGTTTTTTTATGAATGTTCAATAAAAGTTCAAAAAGGCACTCTGTGTTTAAACAAAATGTTAATTAGTTAATATCCCTTTCAAACTCGTAATCCACACTTGCTCTGTTTTCCCTGATAAGAGCCACATAGGAGGAAATCTTTATATGCTCAGGGTGAACTCTGTAGCGAGCCACATCATCGAGAGTGTCGAAGGTGCTCAGAAGCACTGCATCGTACATTCCGTCCTTGGGATTTACGTTAATCTGCACCTGCATCTCTCTGATAAAATCTATCTTTCCGGGCAAAGCCTCGAGCATAGTCTTGACCTTAAGAAGGTTTTCTTCGCGGGAAAGCCCCTCAGCGAAGTCTTTGAATTTCCACATAACGATATGTCTGATCATACCTCAGCACCTACCTCATTCATATTTGCGCCCTTGGTTTCTCTGACCTTGAGAACGAGAATAACGACAGAAACGACCACGCAGGGAATAGCCACCAGCAGACAGGTAAGCCATACCTCCATAACGAGCATACCGACTATGGTAAGAATGTAGCCGACGGCAAGACCGATAATAAGAAGAAGTCCCTCGGCACCTACCACGGAGGCTCTGATATCCGTGGGCACCTTCTCTGTCATCATAATGTTCATATAATCTCTGCCTATCCAGTAGCAGCCCTGATAAAGACCGCAGAGACCACCGATAAGATAGGGGTTCCAGAGCTGATTTATACCCACGGCGAAAAGGATAAAGCCGCTGACACAGAGAACGCCCGCTATGGTTACTGTTCTCTTTCTGCCGATAAAGTCAGCCACAAAGCCCGAGCAAAGCGTAAGAACCGCATAAACTATGGGAAGAACGAAAAGCGATTTGGTAATATCCTCTGTGGACATACCTGCGATATGCATGGACGATTCATAATAAAGAGCGATGGCAGGCATTCCGGCATCAAAAATGATGTGAGAAATAATGAGAGTTTTCGTGTCTCTGTCGGAAAAAATGTATTTTACCGCATTGAAAACACCTGCCTGATTTCTCTGAGCCTTCTTCTGCTCTTTTATTCTCTGCTTTTCAGCCTGTCTTGCCTCATAAGGAACAGAGAGATAAGCCGTTCTTTCCTTAAGAAATACACCTGTATCCTTGGCGAAAACCGTAATGAGTGCCGCAGCAATAAGGCCGCATACGGCGGGGAACATAAAGATGCTTCTCCATTTGGTCGGATCATTTCCCATAAGCAGATTTCTGAGCACGGGGATGCAGACCACACCGAAAATACCGAGACTTTTCAGAATACTGTAAATCATAGCTCTGTGCTTTTCGGGTGCCTCCTCCAGAATATAAATAATCTGGATATCGTGACTGTAGAAAAAGCCGATAATTCCGTAGCCCAAAAGGAAGACAAGATAGTTCGGTGAAAAATAGATAATGAAAAGGCCTAAGCTCATTCCCAGTGTAGACAAGGCAAAAAGCGGCTTTCTGCCCCATTTGTCGGCCAGTGCCTTATAAAACGGCGTGATAATACCGAAGGCATAGCTTATAACGCTTATGGATGTATGCAGGGAAAGTCCCTCCTCAAAGGTGTATGCCTTTCCCAGAAATCCGTTATTGACGAAAAACTCGGTGACAAAGGAGGACTGGACAGAAACAGAAAGGTTGCTGGTAACCTCGTCAATAATGTTTACGAAGCCCACCAGAAAAAGCAGCATACCGAAATATCCCGCCCAACAGCCTTTGGCCTGCATACGTGTCAGCCTCGCCAGCTGCCGCTGCTCTCTTTTTATTATTTTACTGTTATCCTTCAAAGGTTATCCCCTCTTTCGTGTTATACTTCTTTATTTCGCTGCGGGAACTTCCATTTCTATATCAGTAAGAGGGAAGGAGCAGCAGGGATGAATGCAGCCGAACTTATAGTCGGCAAGTCTCCTGTATTCCATAGACTTCGGCACATAAACCTTACCTGAAAGCAGATGCGAATGGCAGAAGCCGCACTCACCGCTACGGCATCTGGCAGGTACTGCTATGCCGTTTTTTTCGAGAGTCTGCATCAATGAATCGGCTGAATTACCCTCTACGGTGTAGGTTTTGTCCTGCACCTTAACCTTTACGGTAACCTTTTCGGGTACGCCTGCAGGATAATCCTCCTGTGAGGCAGGATTTCGGAATTCACCGAACATTTCGTGGCGGATATATTTCTTTTCTATATTTAATTTGCCGAGCTCACCGTCAAGAAAATCATACATCTGCTGCGGTCCGCAGATAAAGACGGAATAAGGCTCATTTTCGGGTGCGTGCTTTTTGATAAGCTCAGCAGTGATAAAGCCCTTTTCATCTGCTTTTTTCACTCTGACCTTGCTGTCGCTGATTACATTGATAACCTTTATTTTATCGCATTTCTTTTCCAGCTCTGCCAGCTCCTGAGCAAACAGAACCGTCTTATAATTTCTGCTTCCGTAAAGAAGTGTAAGCTCGAAGTCCTCATCACCGTCGCATATAGCCTTTGCCATGGAGATGAAAGGTGTAATACCGCTGCCTCCGGCCACACAGATAACCTTTTCAGCATCTCTCAGCGGCTGATATTCGAAATTACCCGAGGGTGCGGAGACCTCCACCGCTCTGCCGATTTCCCAGTTATCGAAAATAAATCTCGACACCAGACCACCCTCTACGAGCTTTACCGTAAGAACATATTTTCCCTCGAGAGCCTCTGCGGGTGAGGAAGAAATAGAATAAGCTCTGGTTACGGGCATACCCTCTATGGTTTCGAAGACAGTGAGGTATTTACCGGCACTGAAATAGGCCAGCTTTTCGGTTCTTTCACCGTCGGGCACGAGAGTATAGCTTCTGCAGTCCTCTCCCCTTTCGGTGATGCTTTCTATTTTAAGATACTGACGCTTCGGATGGAGTGCCTTGGCCAAGGCCATAGCGTTATCGCTGATTTCGGTAAGCTCAGCCTTTCCGCTCTCAAATCTCGCCTGTCGGTCAGAAAGCATAGATAAAAACTTTTTTGCCTTTAATGATTTGAAATTATCTGCCATAATTATTTACCCTCCTTCTGTATAGCCTTGACGACTATTCCGCCTGCTTTTTCACCCGTGTAATATGCGCATCCGTAGCCGTCGCCTCTTTCCTGTGATGCGCCGCAGAAAAGAAAGTTTTCGAAGGGCTGGTCCTGCATATACTGCACGGTACGGGGAATCATACTGTCCCATTTTTCCAGCATATAGCCGTAGGGTGTGCCCCACGGAGTATTAAGATATCTGGCGAAGGTGGGCGGCAGAGCTATCTCTATTTCCTCGATGTAGGGCTTTATAGAAATATTCAGTGCTTTTTCACAGGTTTCAATCATATCCTCAGCGACCTTGGTTTTAAACCTTTTATAATCCTGAGGTCTTACATCCTTCATAACATCGCCGAAGGTCATAGTGGTGAGGAAAAGCTGACAGGTACCCTCGGGAGTGCAGTCGGGAATAATTTCATTCAGACAGTTGATAATGCAGTAGCCGCTGAAATAATTCTGTGCCGCCTCATACTGCCTGTCGGAATCGGAGTAGGGAGCGACAAACACCGAATAGTCAGTAATGCCCAGCTCCTCCTTCGTTCTGTTCATACCGAGATAAACGGTGGTAAGAGTACAGGCAACCTTACGGGTGTTAAGCATTCTGAGCTGCTTTTCGGGAATGTCTCTCTCTATGAAAAGGTCCTTCCAGACTGAATTCGGTGAGGAATTACAGATAAAATATTTACCGTAGACCTCTTTTTCTCCGTTGATTACCACTCCTTCGGGCTTACCGTGCTTCATAAGAACCTTAGTAACCTCGGAGTTATACCAGATTTCACCGCCCGCATCACGGATTACCTTGTCAATAGCGAGGCTCATCTCGTGGCTGCGAAGACGGGGAATGCTCGTGCCGTGCTCTACATAGCTATGCAGAACGGCCATATAATAAAGGAAGTCAAACTTCGAGGCAGGTGAGCCCATATAGCACCAATATGTATTGAAAATATCCTGAGCCTTTTCAGGCATACCCAGAGCGTCCAGAGCCTCCTTCATCGTGTGAGACACCATTCTCATAATGTCGGGCAAATCCTTTATGCTGGAAGGAAGCTGCTTGGGATTTCCCAGAGCATCGAGAGCTTTGAACATACGGCCCGACAGATCAAAGGCCTTCATACAGCTCTCATAGGAGCCGGGAACGAGCTCGTCGAGCTTACGGGCAAAGTTTTCGAAGCCCACAGGCATACGGGCATCCACGGTAACCCACACACCCTGATCATTGAGGAAGGCATCCTTATCCCCCTCTTTGGCGGGAACGATCAATCTGAAGGTAGATTCGTGTGAACACCAATCCACGTCGCCACCGAAGCGGTCAAACATATCCTTTATCTGACCGGGAGCCTCGTCTGTACCCATACCTGCCAGCTCATGGAGTGAGGGCTCAAACTCAAATCTTCCTCTGACGAAAGAGGATGCCGAGCCCCCCGGAATATTATGTCTTTCCAGAAGCAGAGTGGAAAGACCTGCTTTAGCACAGGTAGCCGCTGCGGCCAGTCCGCCGTTACCCGCACCTATTACGATTACATCATAGGTTTTCATTATATTTCCTCCGTTTCATTTTTTCTTACCGATATTTATTTTAACAGTTATGAAAGTAAGTGTCAATAAAAAAAGAAAAGCCCGAAGACTTTTCCGGTTAAAATTACGGTAAAAAGCATATCTTGCCTAAGCAGAGGAAAGACAAGGCCTTTATTCCCCGTCCCTCTCCTTCACCGCCAAAGCGATGTATAACGCATAGCCGCCTGCGATAACCACAAGCAGAACGCCTGAGATGATGTTTCTTCGGGGCGTTATTGCGGCCTCATTCGAAAACACGCTCAGCCCGTTAAAGATACCGTGGGTGAGAATACAGGGCAGCAGGCTTTTGGTTCTGCAGTAAATCATCACGAAGGCAAAGCCGATAGCCACGGCATACATCACCTGTAAGAGATTTGACAGTAAATCCGCCCCCGAGCCGTTGACAAGATTAACAATATGGCCGACTCCGAAAGTGACGCTTGACACGATGGCAGCCGATTTCACACCGTTTACAGACATCGCCCTGAACAAAAAGCCGCGGAATATCATTTCCTCCAGAAAGCCGACGCAAAGCATAGATAAAATGTAGAGAACTGCCTCTGTCGGTGAAGTATTGAGCGAAACTCCGTACCATAAATTGGCCGTCAGCAGAACGATTAAAGGCAAATAAAAAAGCATTTCTGCGCCCGAAAGCTGCGGCTTACACAGACCGTATTTAACGGATAAGCCGTTCTTTTTTACGAAGAAGAATAACACCGCTGACAAAACTGCCAGTACAGGTAATGTAAAAAGCTTCTGAACGCCTGCCTCAGATGACAGGTTATCCCCTACCGATGCGAAAACCACATAGGCAGCAATCCACGCTATCGCAAACCAAAGCTCACTTTTCTGATATAATTTCTTCAGCATCTGTGTTCTCCTTTACCGTAAAATATTTACTTCCCACACTGGCAGTGTCCTTTCGGGAACAGTGCAGTTTTTCCGTCGGGATGATTATAGCACATTTTATACAGAATTACAATCGGGACTACAATTATTCATCAGCAAAGCGACTTCATTATTCATTAAGAAAAGTCGCATCAGCAGTAATGAATAATGAATAATACAAAAAAAGAAAAGCCACACTGCCGTGCGACTTTTCTTTTTTTGTGTTTACAGCTCAAAATGGCAACATGTGCTTTCAGCGATATTCTGCCTGCGGCAGAGTGAAATTTTCACTACAGTGAAAGTGATATTGAAACCTTCGGCTTCTGTTACATTTTCACAATGAAACAAAGCACATTAACTGATATGCTTATACTCTCTCTTATTTTAACAATAGAACTTATATATTGAATAAGTTCTTGAAAAATTGAGCCAATTTAATAAAAAAGCATTTTATTTCATCGAAAAAATCAGTATGTACGGCATTGCAATGTTCACACATTTCGATATCTGACTGAAGCTCACCATAAAGACCATAGGGTATTTCAGCCGTCATATAGTTAGGTATTTCAATACCTAAAGCATACAGAGCAATAGCCGCTACATCGCGGTTTTTTACGTCTTCACTAAAAGTTATATTACTCACTGAATACCCCTGCACAGCAAGAACGGCTGAGCTTTCCTCGACGGTATTACCGCCATGTCCGTTATGAGTTTCACCGTGATCTGCAACAACTATAAAAAGACCTTTTTCCATCAATCCGTTTGACTCAATAGCCTCATATATTCTTCCGATATATGTATCTGCTTCACGGATTGATTCATAGTATTTTTCACTGAAACCGCCGTAAGCATGAGCAGCGTGATCAACCTCATCGAGCTGGACAAACATAAGCGCAGGACTGTTACCCTCATTGAAATAACTTACAACACTATCCGTTACAAGAGCATCATTACTCTTATTGATTTTTTTGACATTTATGTCATTTTCGATTATCCCTTTATTGATAGGCGACCAATTATTAAAAGAAACCAACTCCGCTTCGGGATATTTTTCTCTTACAAAATAAAATATTGAATTAAATTCTTCTTTTGATGTGCGTTCTGTTGTTTCACATATTTCATTGGTAAGTCCGTGCGTCTCACAGGATACACCTGTAAGTATAGAGCCCCAGTTCTGTGCACTGATGGTGATGCTTTCAGTGTGAGCATTGTGGCGTACGGCACCGTCAGCGAAGATTATGTCAAAGCAAGGTGTCTCAACATTACCAAAAGTAGCACCTGCACCGTCTATACCGATAATATAAACATGCTCATAATCACCGAATCCGGGTATATCTTCAGCATGTGCAGAAACAAATACAGAACAGCTGAATAACATTACAACAATAAGTAAAACAGAAATGATTTTTTTAATCATTATAATACCACCTTTCTGATTTCTATTTTAGCATTTACTCGCTAATTTTTCAATAGACAAGAAGCAAAAACGCCTCAATTTTATTTCTTAAAATATATAAAGATGCAGGCTGTTATTACAATCGGGTGCTGGTGTCCCGCCCACACCTATTCATTATTCACTATTACTTCTTACTTACAAAAATCGACACTAAGGATTAGTGAAAAGTGAATAATGAAGAAGTAAGAAGTAAAAATCGACGAACTTCTTGTCGAAATTCGTCGATTTTTGGCAGGGATGGCAGGATTCGAACCTACGAATGCAACAGTCAAAGTGTTGTGTCTTACCGCTTGACGACATCCCTATAATAAAAAATGGGGTGGATAATCGGAGTCGAACCGACGACCTCCAGGGCCACAACCTGGCGCTCTAACCAACTGAGCTATATCCACCACTTACTGGCGCGCTTGAAGGGGCTCGAACCCCTGACCTACTGCTTAGAAGGCAGTTGCTCTATCCAACTGAGCTACAAGCGCATATTCAATTTACTGCAAAAAGTGGAGCGGGTGATGGGAATCGAACCCACACGACCAGCTTGGAAGGCTGGGATTCTACCATTGAACTACACCCGCAAACCGATGCAACGTTGACTATTATATACAATCAACGCTGCATTGTCAAGTGTTTTTTTAAAATTAAATTAATTTTTTAGGTCATATATGAGTCAGCACCAGCTTATCCTCTTTGACCTCCACGGCTATGGCACTGACGGGCGAATCGGCGTTATCGATGATGATGTTTGCGATGCCGTCCTCTACCTCTTTACGGATAAGATTACGTAAATCTCGTGCGCCTCTGGTGCCGCCTTCAGACCTTGAGGCAAGATAAGCATTTACGTCCTCTGTCCATTTAAGGTCGATGCTCTTTTCTTTCAGAGAGCCCTTAAGCTCACTGAGAAGAAGCTCGGAAATTTTTCTGTAATCCTCCACCGTGAGAGAATTGAACACCGCCACCTCGTCTACTCTGCCGATAAACTCGGGACGCAGGAAATCGGAAAGTGCCTTCATTACCTTTTCTCTGGTGGCCTCGTCCTTATCCTTGCCGAAGCCGATGGAGCCGCCCTTTCTTTCACTGCCCGCATTAGAGGTCATAATGATTACCGTGTTTTCGAAGTTTACGGTTCTACCCTGAGCGTCCGTAATTCTGCCTTCATCGAGTATCTGGAGAAGAATATTCATCACGTCGGGGTGTGCCTTTTCTATCTCATCGAAAAGGATAACACTGTAGGGCTTTCTTCTTACCTTTTCGGTGAGCTGGCCTGCCTCGTCATAGCCTACATAGCCCGGAGGAGAGCCGATGATACGGGAAACACTGTGCTTTTCCATAAACTCACTCATATCGAGTCTGATAAGAGTTTCGGGAGTGGAGAAAAGCTCAGCGGAAAGCTGCTTGACAAGCTCGGTTTTACCTACGCCCGTGGGACCGACGAAGATAAATGAAGCAGGTCTGCGACGGGGACTTATCTGTACTCTGTTGCGCTTTATGGCGGCGGCCACTGCCTTTATGGCATCGTCCTGACCGATAACCTTGCTTCTGAGCTTTTCCTCGAGACCGGAAAGCTTTTTTAGGTCGCTTTCGATTATCTTTGACGAAGGCACACCTGTCCACAGCTCGATAACCTTAGCAATATCGCTCTCGGTTACGGCATTGTCGTTTGCCGCATCGGTAAGTGAGGACATATCGCTTTCGCATTTCACTATTTCAGCTTTGATTTTAGCTATAGCCTCATAGTCCATAGCCTCAGAGTCATTCATAAGGTCTTCCTCGTCCTCTTTGAGCTCGGTGAGCTTTCTTTCACTGATTTCGAGGTCGCTGATAGCCTTGTTTCTGAGGTTAGCGCAGGTACACGCCTCGTCTAAAAGGTCGATAGCCTTATCGGGAAGAAAGCGATCAGTGATGTATCTCTCGGAAAGCACCACTGCCTTTTTAACGAGCTCGTCGGAAATTCTGACTCTGTGATAGCCCTCGTAATATTTCTTTATGCCTAAAAGTATAGCCGTGGCATCCTCGATGGAGGGCTCCTCTATTTTGACCGGCTGGAAGCGTCTTTCCAGTGCCGCATCCTTTTCTATATTCTTTCTGTATTCGGTAAAGGTGGTAGCACCCACTACCTGAATTTCACCTCTGGAAAGTGCGGGCTTGAGAATATTCGCTGCATTCATCGAGCCCTCTGCATCACCTGTACCCACGAGATTATGAACCTCGTCGATGAAAAGAATGATATTGCCGTTATATTTGACCTCGTCAACGAGATTTTTTATTCGGCTTTCGAACTGACCTCTGAACTGTGTACCTGCCACCAAAGCGGTAAGGTCCAGCAGATGAATTTCCTTGTCGGCAAGCTTTGCGGGGACCTTGCCCTCGGCGATTTTCTGTGCCAGAGCCTCTGCGATGGCGGTTTTACCTACACCGGGCTCACCGATGAGACAAGGATTATTTTTAGAGCGTCTGCAGAGAATCTGTACCACTCTTTCGAGCTCCTTGTCTCTGCCGATGATGTTATCTATTTTACCGCTCTTAGCCTTTTCGGTAAGGTCGGTGCAGTAAAGAGAGAGGAATTTACGCTTTTTCTCTTTGCTTCTGTTTCTTTTTTTGCCTGTGCTTTTCTGCTCGGAGGGAGCAGCCTTGGCCAGACCTTCCGAGCCCTCATTTTTTACGGTAAGACTGTTTGCAAGGTCACCGAAAAGTCCCTGCATAAAGGGCATAGTCGGTGAACCACCTGCTTCAAAGCCGCCCTCCTCATCCGTGTCGGGGAACATACTGGAAAACTGCTCACTGATGGAGTCCACGTCCTCCTCGGTAATGCCCATGCTTTCCATCATCTGCTTTATGGGACCTATGTTCAGCTCCATGGCACAGTTAAGGCAAAGCCCCTCGGGAACGGTTTTTCCGTCGATGATTTTCGAAATAAATATGACTGCAGGACGCTTTTTACATCTGCTGCAAGTAACCTTTTTCATTTATAAACGCCATAAGACTGCCGGAAAGCAGCCTTTCCTTTCTTGAGTATTTGCCTGATTTTATGCCTTGTCTTCCTTAGTAAATCTTTCCTTGAACTGTCTGAAGGTTTCGGGCATATAGCTTGCGAAAGCTACGATGGTCATAATGGCACAGATTACCACGATGGCACCCGTAATAAAGTTCGGAAGAATGAAATACTGACTGAATGCGCCGACCTCGGGACCGAAAAGCAGAATAACCACCATACCTACATAGAAGCAGAGAGTAGCCAATTTGCCGAAAATTTCGGCTGCACCCGGTCTGATGCCGAGAAGAAGCATAACCAGACCGCCGATAAGCATAATAGCTTCCTTGGCCAAAAATACGATGAACACATAACCGAATGCCTTGATAAGAGGATCGGTAGCATTATGGAACTCGATAAGAAGAATGACTGCAATGGTAATCTGCTGGATTTTGTCGGCCACGGGATCGAGAATTTTGCCTAAGGCACTGACCTGATTGAATCTTCTGGCTATCTGTCCGTCGAAGGTGTCGGAAAGAGCAGAAACAGCGAGAATGATAACTGCGGCAATTTTCATATCATTGATGAAAAGATAAGCAATTACAGGTGTAAGAGCGATTCTGGTAAGTGACAGAAAATTAGGGATTGTAGCCCATCCTTTAAATAAGTCTTTCATTTTATTTTTACCTCACTTTATAATTTTAATACTGCGCCGCTTAAGGACGACATAAGATTCTGTACCGATGAAACGATAACGGAATTATTTACCGCTGCGATTATCTCTTCATTTCCCGTGAAGCTGACCACGGTAGCGATAAGCATGGAAACGATGAGAACGGTGATAAGACCTCTGAGCACACCGATTACTATGCCGAGACCTTTATTCACGCTCTTTACGAAGGGAAGCTTTTTAATAACGAAATCGAGAAGCTTCACGACCACCTTCAGCACAAGAGTGAAGACTACGGCCAAAATCACGAAAAGCACGAAGCGGATAACGGCGGTGCCTACGGGTGCGACGATGTTTTCCATTATATTGTCCACCAGATTTCCCTGCGCCAGCTCGGAGGAGGAAACCTTTTCGAGTATGGCGTTCTTATCGATACCGATAAGACTCATTATGCCGTTAAAGGAGTCGGGAATGGAATTAAGAGCACTTTCCACCTGCGCACCGTAGTCGGTGGTGCCTACCGTGCCGAGCGAATTGGTAAGAGCAGCTCTTGCGGGAGTCTGAATAAGTATTTCGAAGCCCTGAGTAGCCAGAGTAGCCGAAACCAGACGGGCAGCCATCACGGAAACAAGAGTACCGATAAGGTCAAACAGACTTCTGAAAAAGCCTTTTTTGTAGGAAATTACGACCGAAATCAGAAAGACCGCAATAATAATTATATCAACTATGTAAGTCATTAAATGCCTCCTGAAAAATATTTTCTGCTATTGTATCACATAAACAATAGAAAAATCAACTATTTATATCAATATGACCTTTTGAGTAATAATAAAGCCTGCTTTTGCAAATCACCAGCCCTTCACCCGAAATTTCCTTGGTACCGACTGAGCTGAAGCTTCCGTCGGAGCAGGATTCATATATAGCCGAATCGGTAAGAAGATAAACCCTTTTACCTCGGCAGATAACATCGACGATTTCTCCGTCGGTGAAACCTACATAAGAAATAGCATTGTTTTTATTGTATACGGTTATTTCGTTGGTGCCGAAGGAGCCTACCTTATTGGTCACCACTGCCGTATTTCCGCTTTTATCACTGTGTAAGGCGATGATTTTAGAGGGATAGGTCACCTTTTCCTCAGTGATTTCGGAGCCTCTGACGGTAAAGACGACTCTTGCCCCGTTACAGGTAGCTATTACCCTGCGGCCGCTGAGTCTGACATCCACCACCGCATTATCCTCCACTGTCATCTCCTTTACATCACTGTCCGAATAGATACCGAGCAGATACAGCTTTGAGTAAACGGAGCCCTCGAGTGAGCCGATGGTGCCGCAAAGAATCTCTCTGCTGTCCTCTGACATATCCAAACATACCCCGTATTCATTGGCGCAGGCCCAGATGTAAAGCACACGCCCCTTTTTATCGACGAGAGACACACGGCACGCCGAATCGTCACTTTTGGTTACCAGTGCCACGTCGCCTCTGTTATTGATTTTAGCGGTTATGATATGCTTTTTATTTTCCGATTCTCCCTCATAGATAATGCCCTTTTCATTGAAAATGAAATATCTGCAGGAGGCTCTGTCATAAACGAGTCCGTAATTTTCACTGACAGTCATATCCGGATTTGTAAAGGTAAAAATATGATTATATTTTACCGCACCTCTGTCCGACACGCAGGTGAGTATCTTTTTACCGAGAACGAAAAGCCTCGATGAAAAGGACTCGACTCTGATTATGTCGTTATTTGAAAAGGTAACGGGAAAGCCCATTTCGTTACTGCTGACCGTGGAAAGCAGCTCACTGTTTTCAGAGGAAACGCTGCCGTCATCTATCACTCTGTCAGCCGAAAAAACTGCCGCACCGAGTATTATCAGCACTGCAGTGAGCACCACTGCGCCCACGAGAGCATATCGGCTGCTACGGCGTGATTTCCTTTTCTTTTTTTTGCCGTCAAACGGCTTTACCTGTCCTTTATTCTTTTTCTTGTCCATAATTTTCTCCTGTATCAGTAAAAGACCTTATTGAGATAAAGACCTTCCGGTCTGACGGTTATGCCCGCCCTTGTCCTGTCTCCGGAAAGAATGATTTCGGGGATGGTATCCTTTTCTATTTTGCCGTTATTGATGTAAAGGAGGGTTCCGACCATAATCCTTACCATATTGTAAAGAAAGCCGTCGCCCGTGACGGAAAAGGTCACCAGCTCCCCTTCCCTTTTTACCGAAAAATCCTTTACGGTTCTCACCGTATCCTTTACTATGCTCCCTGCGGCACAGAAGGCGGCAAAATCGTGTGTGCCGATGAAATACTTCGCCTGACTGTCCAGAAGCTCCTCGTCGAGCTCATAGGGATAAAAAAGAGAATATCTGCTCATAAAGGGATTTCCCGTTTTTCCGTTCCAGACCTTATAGATGTATTCCTTTCCCTTACAGTCGAAGCGTGCGTGAAAATCCGTGTCCGCATATTCGCAGCCGAAAACCCGAATATCCTCGGGAAGCTGAGAGTTCATACCGAGAATGATTTTATCCTCTGCCCTTTCGCCCTCAAAGCGGAAATTGCAGCAGAATTCATTGGCGTGTACTCCGCTGTCGGTACGGCTGCAGCCGTTTACCGTGATTTTCTGCGAAAAGATTTTTTCGGCAGCCTTCGTCACGCATTCCTGCACGGTCAGAGCATTTTCCTGCATCTGCCAGCCGTGATAAGCGGTGCCGTCATAGCAAATCAAAAGCTTAACATTTTTTTTCATTTTAAATTACCACACCGAAAAATTTATTGATAAGGACTACCCCGACAGTGCCTGCCACGAAAACGGACAGGGCCGCAAAATCGGAGGCCTTAAGCTTCATCTGCTTCATTCTGGTTCTGTCCTCACCGCCCGTGTAGCATCGGCAGTTCATAGCAAAGGCAAGCTCGTAGGCACGTCTGAAGGCAGAAACGAAAAGCGGAATAAGCACCGGCACGAGAGCCTTCGCTCTTTCGGCGATGCTGCCGTTTTCGAAGTCTGCACCTCTGGCCTTCTGGGCATTCATTATTCTTTCCGTTTCATCGATAAGAGTGGGAATGAAGCGTAAAGCCAAGGTCATCATCATAGCCAGAGTATGCACCTGAATATGAAACACCTTAAGGGGTGAAAGCAGCTTCTCTATGGCATCGGTGAGCATCGTCGGTACGGTGGTATAGGTGAGAATGGAGCTGCTCATTATGAGCAGAACTATCCTTATCGCCATAAATACCGCCGTGAAAACTCCCTTGCTCGTAACGGTAATAAAGCCGAGAGACAGAAGCTCTTTTCCTCCGCCGATGTAGAAAATATTTATTACAGCCGTGAAAAGCACTATGGGAACGATAGGCTTAAGGCTTTTAAAAAACATTCTGAAGGGTACCTTCGAGACCGCTATGGCGGCGACGAGGATAACCGCCGTCAGCAGAAGGGAAAGGAAGTTTTTACACATAAAAATCATTACGATAAAAAGCACGGTGATAATGATTTTTATGCGTGCATCCATCTTATGAACGAAGGAGTCACCCTTATAATACTGACCTATGGTAATGTCGGAAATCATTCAACACTGCCCCCTTTCAGAAGTGAAAGAAGCTCGTCACAGGCCTTTTCCGCAGTGTAGATATCCGTGCGGACATTATAGCCCTTTTCCTTAAGTCTGAGAAAGAGCGAGGTGAGAACAGGGATATTGAGTCCCATTTTTTTAAGCTCCTCACTGTGGGAGAAAACTCCGTCCACCGTGTCGTAGTAAGCGAGCCTCGACTCGTTCATAACGAGAACCCTTGTCGCTATTTTGGAAATATCCTCCATACTGTGTGAAACCACCAGAACCGTGCTGCCGGTGCTGCTTCTGTAGTCACGGATGAGAGAAAGAACCGTGTCTCTGCCTCTCGGATCGAGACCTGCGCAGGGCTCATCTAAAATAAGCACATCGGGCTCCATAGCCATAACTCCTGCTATGGCCACTCTTCTTTTTTCACCGCCGGAAAGGTCGAAGGGTGATTTTTCCAGATAGCTTTCATCCAGACCTACGAATTTAATTACATTTCTGACTCTGCGGTCGATTTCCTTTTCGTCGAGCCTCATATTCGTCGGACCGAAGGCGATGTCCTTATAAACCGTTTCCTCGAAAAGCTGATATTCGGGATACTGGAAGCAGATGCCCACACGGAAGCGGACATTACGGATTTTGCTTTTATCCTCCCAGATGTCTCTGCCGTCGAGAAGAACCGTACCCGAGGTACCCTTTAAAAGGCCGTTAAAATGCTGAATGAGGGTGCTTTTGCCCGAGCCTGTGTGGCCGATTATGCCCACAAGCTCACCTTTTTCGATTTTAAGGCTGATGTCTCTGATGGCATCCACCTGAGACGTGGTACCCTTTGAGTAAATATGGGTAAGGTTTTTCGTTTCTAAAATCGAAATGCTCAATTTTTCTCCTCCGTGAGCCTTATAATATGAGAATAAAGCTCGTCAATGTCAAGTATATCCTCGGGCAGGTCTATTCCCTTTCCGATAAGCAGATGCGTAAGCTCGGTAGCCTCGGGAATATCGAGACCTATATCCTTAAGGGTGTCCGTGTTCACGAAGACCTCCTTGGGTGCTCCGTCGAGAAGGATTTTACCCTTGTCCATAACGATGACACGGTTTGCCCTTACCGCCTCATCCATATAATGAGTGATGAAAATTACGGTGATGCCGTATTCCTCATTCAGACGCTTCACGGTATCCATAACCTCACGGCGGCCTCTCGGATCGAGCATAGCCGTCGGCTCGTCCAGAACGATGCAGTCGGGCTTCATGGCGATAATGCCTGCTATGGCCACTCTCTGCTTCTGTCCGCCCGAAAGCTTATGAGGCTCGAAGAAGCGGAAATCATACATACCCACATCTCTGAGCGCTTCATCCACTCTTTTTCTGATTTCAGCGGGCTCCACGCCTAAATTTTCGGGACCGAAGGCCACGTCGTCCTCGACTACGGTGGCTACTATCTGGTTGTCGGGATTCTGGAAAACCATACCCACTCTCTGTCTTATGTCATAAATCCTCTCTTCGTCGGCAGTATCGATGCCGTCGATGTAAACCTTGCCCTGCTGAGGCACTAAAATGGCATTACAGAGCTTGGCAAGAGTGGACTTTCCGCAGCCGTTATGCCCCAAGACTGCGACGAAATCGCCCTTTTCGATTTTAAGACTCATATTTTCGATAACGTTTTCCGCTGCAGGGATTTCATTGTCCTCCTCATAAGCGAAGCAAACGCCGTCGAACTCGATGTAATTTTTCATAAATTAAGCTAACCTCTTATTTTTCCCATATAGCGGATGCACCGCAGGGAAGAATCATACCTGTATGCGTCACGGGAAGACCGATTTCCGAAGAAGATATCCTGCCGCCGAATCTCTTTTTAACGACGGCACCTAAAATATATTCCATAACTGAGGACGAAAGACCTGTGGTGTAGGAATTAATGAGCATCATCAGTGAATCCTCGTATAAAAGCTCACTGCACAGCTCCACCAGACCGTAAACCTCATCCTCTAATTTCCAGACCTCACCGCCCGGACCTCTGCCGTAGGAGGGAGGATCCATAATAATGATGTCGTATTTATTTCCGCGGCGGATTTCGCGCTGAACGAACTTAACGCAGTCATCCACTATCCATCTGACACTGCCGTCAGCCACACCCGAGGAAACGGCATTTTCCTTGGCCCAGGCTACCATACCCTTTGAGGCATCCACGTGTACCACCTGTGCATTTTCGCTCAGAGGTGCTACGGTGGCACCGCCCGTGTAGGCGAAAAGATTCAGCACCTTTACAGGTCTGCCCGCCTTACGTATGATTTCTCTGGTATAGTCCCAGTTTACGGCCTGCTCGGGAAAAAGTCCCGTGTGCTTGAAGCCCATAGTCTTTATGTTAAAGGTCAGATCCTTATACCTTATGCTCCAGAAGGGAGGCATTTTGCTTCTGACATCCCATGCACCGCCGCCGGATTTGGAGCGGTGATAATAGGCATTAACCTTTTTCCATAAGGGATTTGTTTTGGGTGTTTTCCATATAACCTGCGGATCAGGTCTGACGAGGATGATGTCTCCCCATCTTTCCAGTCGCTCACCCGATGAGCAGTCGATAAGCTCATAATCCTTCCAGTCTTTAGTATATCTCATAACTGATTTAATCTCCGTTAAAATAATTTCTGCTGTCCCGGCATAGGGATACTCAAATGCTCATAGGCCGCAGCGGTAGCCACTCTGCCTCTCGGTGTTCTGCCGAGGAAGCCGATCTGCATAAGATAAGGCTCATAAACGTCCTCGATGGTTACTGCCTCTTCGCCGATAGCCGCCGCTATGGTCTCCAGTCCGACAGGGCCGCCGCCGTAGTTTTTAATCATAGTAGTAAGCAGAAGGCGGTCTATGGAGTCAAGACCGATATGGTCGATTTCCATTTTGCTCAGGGCAAGGTCGGCACTTTCCTCGTCGATTATGCCGTTACCGACTACCTGTGCGAAGTCTCTCGCTCTTTTAAGCAGACGGTTTGCGATACGGGGTGTGCCTCTCGAGCGGGAGGCGATTTCCAGAGCACCGTATTTTTCTATGTCTATGCCAAGAATGCCTGCACTGCGTGTTACTATCTGAGCCAGCTCCTCGGGAGTATACATTTCCAGTCTGAGTATGACGCCGAAGCGGTCACGAAGAGGTGCCGAAAGCTGACCGGCACGTGTGGTGGCACCGACGAGAGTAAACCTCGGAAGGTCGAGTCTTATGGAGCGTGCCGAGGGACCTTTACCTATGATGATATCGAGGGCATTATCCTCCATAGCGGGATAAAGAACCTCCTCTACGCTTCTGTTAAGACGGTGTATTTCGTCGATGAAAAGCACGTCACCCTCGTTAAGATTGGTAAGCAGTGCCGCCAGATCACCCGGCTTTTCGATGGCAGGGCCCGAGGTAACACGGAAATTTACGTTCATTTCGTTGGCAATGATGCCTGCGAGGGTTGTCTTGCCCAAGCCGGGGGGGCCGTAAAGGAGCACGTGGTCGAGGCTTTCTCCTCTCTCACGGGCAGCTTTGATATATATTTCCAAATTTTCCTTGGCCTTTTCCTGTCCGATGTAGTCGGTGAGCACCTTCGGTCTGAGAGAGGTTTCGATCTCACTGTCGAAGGAGGTAAGGTCAGGAGCGATTATTCTTTCTTCAAAATCCATTTATCTTCACCCTAATGATAATAATTTAAGTGCGCCCTTGATAAGATTTTCCACCGAAAGCGAGCTGTCAAGCTTACTGACGGCTACGGCCGCATCGGACTGTGTGTAGCCGAGCATGGTGAGAGCGGCTATGGCCTCACTCGTGTTCGGCATATCGGAGGCAGCTGAAACTGCAGTAATGTCTGACGATGCTTCCGAGGCGGGAGCGATACCCTTAACCTTGTCCTTAAGGTCGAGGATGATCCTCTGGGCTATTTTCGGGCCTATACCCTGTGCCTTGGTAATAGCCTTCACATCGGAGGCGGAAATGCACAGAGCCAGTCTGTCGGGAGAAAGCTCGGAAAGAACGGCTAAAGCCGCCTTGGGGCCTACGCCGTTTACGGTGATGAGCATTTTAAACCATTCGAGCTCATATTCCGTGGTAAAGGCGAACAGGTCGAGAGCATCCTCACGGACATTCAGATAGGTGTAAACGGTCATTTTTTCACCGGGTATTATCTCTGAAAGAGTGGCAAAGGAGCTCTGACAACGGAAGGCCACGCCTCCGCATTCCACGGCAAACTCCGTAAGTCCCTTATAAACCACATTACCAGTAAGACTGTAAAACATAATCAGATACCTCTTTTAATTCTCATATTCTGCATAAGTGAGCCGCTGGCATGTGCGTGACATACCGCCATAGCCAGAGCGTCAGCGGTGTCGTCAGGCTTCGGAACCCTTTCCAGACCTAAGATACGCCTTATCATCTCCTGCACCTGCTTTTTCTCGGCTCTGCCGTAGCCTACCACACTCTGCTTTACCTGTAAGGGAGTGTATTCATAGGCGGGCAGCCCCTTTTTCTGAGCGGCAAGCATTATCACACCTCTGGCCTGACTGACATCGATAACGGTTTTGGCATTACTGTTATAAAAAACCTTTTCGATGGCCATAGCCTCGGGAGAATGCTTTTCGATGATAGCCGTCAGCTCATCAAAAATGCTTTCGAGCCTTTCGTTGAAGGGTGTTTTCGCATCAGTGGTGATGGCTCCGTAATCGATGACGGAAAAATGGTTATTACGGTAGCTGATTACACCGTAACCGACTATAGCATAACCGGGATCTATTCCTAAAATAACCATAAACAAACACTACCTCACATTAACAATTAAGCTATTATAACATACTATATTAATTAAGACAAGAGAAAAAACAGAAAATTAAAATAAAAGGTGCATATAAAACGCAAATAAAAGGCGTCGTAAAATTACAACGCCTTTTCAATCGTATAAGCTTATGCTATCTGCACTTTTTTGCAGCCGCATTTATTATTTAAGGTAGAATTATCAGGCTAAATCGAAAAGCATTTTTACGAGCTCCATCAGCCAATTAATGAGAGCGGTAACTGCTACGAAAATTCTGCCGTATTTATCCGTGGGATTGTCGATTTTGTCGTCAGCCTCCCAGTTTTCCGTGTCGCAGTTTTCAGTGGTCATAGCCTCGATTTCACCGTCACTGTCCTCGTCGGGATTAGTATAGGAATAAACCACAAACTGTGAGGGCCAGCAGGAATTATCTACAGTCAGCTGCTCCTCGGATGAGGCTATGTCGTAAAGCAGACGAAGCTCCCAGTCGGACCAGTTGGAATGGCTCGAGCCTTTGATAAACCACGTGCTTTCGGGGAAAAGGCAGGTAGATGCATCTATCTGTCCGTCGGGAGAAAGGTATTCACCGAAGCCCTTTTCGATTCTGTCGGCTATGTAGTCTTCAGGAAGGTCATTATAGATAGTTCCCGTAGTAGCACCGAAGGAGGAGCGACCTACTGAAGCGAACTGGTCAGAAACGAGATAATTTGTCTCACAGATGGGAAGAGTCTGGAAGCCGTATTTGGAAACAGCACCGAAATGAACACCGTTTTCTACTGTCTGTGTAAGAATTTCGGGTATTCTCTGACGAACCACCTCATTATAATTATCAAGCTTTGCAATAAGACCTGCATATTCGCTTCTCTTTTTGCTTCCCTCGGGACCGAAAACATATTCCATGGCAGTGTCATAATCCTCGGGAGATACGCATGCCCAGTAATTTGGCCAGGTGTAGAAGGTGGAAAGAGCAAGGGCAGAGGTAACGCCCTCTACTAATTTATAGTAAATCCAGTCCTTGGTTTTACCGATAACTGCATCAAGAGCTCCTGTTCTGTCGAGCATTTCGAGTGTAGTATTGATAAAGCCATCGATGTCGAACATACCGATTGCGCCGCAGTCAATAAGAGTTCTGTTTATGGCAGCAGCATCGATATTGAATTTACCGCTGATGGCCTCACTGAGCATCTCTGCACCGCCGACGACGCTGCCGTCAAAGGCAACACCTCTGATGTGCTCGGATGCGTGCTCGGGATAAACTGCGAGATAAGCAGTAACCACATTAGTACCCAGACAGCTGGCGATAACGCCAACCTCACCGCAACCGGTGGAGGCACATATATCGTCTACATAAGCTTTAAACTCACTTGCAGTTTCGATGGGATCGAGTCTCCAGTCATAATAGAACCAATATCTGTCGTGAACATAAAACTTGCTGCTCTGCTCGTTTGACCACATCTGGTCATTATGTCTTACCCTATTCATCTTATCGATTCTTTCCTGACGCAGACCTGTACCGTACTGAGCGTTACCGTCCTTATCGAGAAGTGAGGTTTCGAAAAGCTCACCGATTTCCTTCTGGAGGTTTTCGTAGTAGGGCTCCCAGTTATCGTTAAGCAGACCGTCGATAAGGAAGGGCATTAAAATATTGGCAACAGACTCGATAAGTGAGCTGTCTCCCTCCTCTTCCTCCTCTTCGTCACTTTCGAGAAGAGATGCGAAATCCTTGTAATGGAAAACCTTATTACCGTTTTCATCTACAAGCTTTTCACCGTCACCCGAAATACGGATAACAGGAACGTCACTGAGGCTCTGTGAAATCCACATTGTCTCCTTAGCAAAGGCAGGCACTGCAAGGCTCATAAGCATAATGAGTGCCAGCACGAGAGAAAGTGCCTTTTTAAAATTTCTTTTCATTATCCTGTCCCCTTTTATATACAAATTTTTACAGATAGATTATATACTGTTTTAACACTTTTGTAAAGTCTTTTTTACAAATCGTAATTGAAATATTAAAAAAATAAAAGCCACACTGCCGTGCGACTTTTCTTTTTTGGTGCCGGTGGCGGGGGTCGAACCCGCACGGTATCGCTACCAACGGATTTTGAGTCCGCCTCGTCTGCCAATTCCAACACACCGGCTCATTGCTCACTATTATATAATACCCTCACACCGTTGTCAAGATGTAAGGGTGATTAATTTTATTTCGCATAAAGCATACCGACTATGTAATTTCTCACAGAAGACGGGAAAACCTTACAGAGAACTGCCAGAAGTTTATATGTAAATCCGATAGCATAAACAGGCTTAACCTTTCTCTTAAGAGCGATTTCGGCTATGTACTCCCCTGCCTTTTCAGGGCTCATACCCTTTTCCTCGTCTCTTTCCATCCCCGACACGCTTCTGCCTATTCTGCCGCCGTAGATGTCGTCTCCGTCAAAGGATTTCTCTCTGGCGGCGGTGAACTCAGTGGCTATGTCGCCCGGCTGAACTGCGGTTACGGAGATGCCGAAGGGGCGCACCTCGTTGGCAAGACAGCAGGTATAGCTTTCGATGGCAGCCTTTGAGGCGGAATAATAGGTCTGAAAGGGTATGTGTGCCACGGCAGCCACGGAGCTGACGTTGACTATTCTGCCGCATCTTTTCTCCCTCATAAAGGGCAGAACTGCCTTCGTTACATTGACCGTGCCGAAAAAGTTTACATCAAACTGCTTTTTAGCCTCAGCCTCAGCGGTAAACTCCACTGCTCCCGAAATACCGAAGCCTGCACAGTTTACCAGAATGTCGATTTTACCTTCATTTTTTATTACGGCGGCGACGGCATTTTTTACCGAGTCCCCGTCGGTAACATCGGCAGTAAGATGTGTTACACCCTGAGAGGGAATATCACGTCGGCTGATTTCGTACACCCTGCAGCCCATCCTTAAAAGACTTGCGGCGGTGCATCTGCCTATGCCCGAGCTTCCGCCCGTTATCAGTGCGATTTTTCTGTCAGTGCACATATTTTCACCTGCATACACATATTTTTTAAGCTTTCATCCCTAAAGCCTTATTTCCCGTAGGGACAAACCTTCATACATATACCGCAAACGGCACCTCTGCCGATATGCTTGAAATGATTTTTCATATAGGTGCTGCATTTTTCGGGATCGAACATCTCTTCTCTGGTGGTGTTTTCATCCCACAGCTTACCGAGAATAGCACCCGACGGGCAGGCCTTTACGCATTTATCGCAGTCAAGGCAGGGAGAAACATAGTCTGTCTTTTCCGTTTCGAAGGGGCAGTCCGTAACCACGGTACCGAGTCTTACATTTGCACCGTATTTCCGGTGGAGAAACATGGAGCTTTTACCCACGGTGCCGAGTCCCGAAAGGCAGGCGGCCTTTTTATGGGAGTATCTTCCCTTATAGTGCCATCCGTCCTTATTAATGCTCTGAGAAGCCGCCACGGTAATGTAATTATACCCTCTGCTCTGCAGAAAAAGCCCCGCCTTTAAAAGAAGAGAATCAATGAAGGCATTAACGGAGCGATAATGGTTAAAGTAGGTGTGAGTCGGCTCTGCACCGATTTCATCCACTATGGTGTCCGAAAGCCTGACCGCTATGCTCACGGCATATCTGCAGTCACCGAAATCACCGTCGGGAAGGCAGCAGAAGCCCACATCCGATGCACCCTGAGAGAGAAGATATTCTTTTAATTCGTCCTGTATTTTCATTTCAATCAGCCTTTATAATAAAACATTTTTTTGCTTATTTCGATTTTGTTTTCGTCACTGTTTTCGAAGGAAATGTCACCTTCCCTGTCTAAAACACAGCGCAGTCCTTTAATCTCCAGACAGTGTCTGCAGTGCTCGGCGGCACCCTTGCTGCCCTCGAAAACGAGAACCTTATCGCCCAAAATTTTCAGAATAGACCTTTCTGCAAAGGGAAAATGTGTGCATCCCAAAACAACCGCATCCACCTTATTTCCCGCATAGGGAGCGAGAATTTCCTCAAGATAGGCTATTTCCTCGGATGTGTCAAGATTACCGCTTTCGATAAACTTAACCAGCTCGGGAGCGGGCAGCTTTATAAACTCTGCCTTACCCTCAAATCTTGCCATAAGACGGTCAAACTTTTCCTCCTTAAGAGTAAGAGGTGTGGCCAGAACGAGAACTCTCGGCTTTTCCGACGAAAGAGCCGCAGGCTTCAGTGCAGGCTCGAGACCGATGAAAATGAAGTCAGGATACTTTTCACGGAGATATTCTGCGGCGGCACTGGTGGCGGTATTGCAGGCTATGACTATAGCCTTGGCCCCTCTCTCCATAAGAGACTCGCAGGCCTTTACCGTCAGATTTTTGATTTCCTCTTTGGTTTTAACCCCGTAGGGAGCATTGGCCGAGTCACCGAAATAGATGTAATCCTCATTGGGCATAAGTCTGTAAAGCTTACGCAGCACGGTTATACCGCCTACACCGGAATCGACCACTGCTATGGGGCTTTGATAATTGTATTTCATATTTGCACCTTCAAAAATAATGGGACGTCGGGGGGGCGTCCCCTACATTTTAAAAATTATTACTGATAAGCTCAAATCTGCAGACAGTGCTGATTACAATTATTACCGCTGTAACCCAAAGTCTTGCGTTAAGTAAAGGTTTTATACTTTTATTTTTTACTGAATGATATACTGCCATCCACAGAAAACCCACAAGAGCAACTGCCGGCAGAGCAAAATATAAAGTCATAATACTGAAAAAGAGAGATATTTCCGCCATTACATCGAAAGCATTATAGAGTTCCAAACTGTAAATAATAAAAGAAACCATACAGTACAATAATTCAACGGAACAATAAATCCAAACGGGTATTGAAACCGTTTTCAATAAATCCTTATATTTATCTTCCTTCATAATGATACCTCTTCGCATTTTCACGAACAATGACCGCCACTACACGATTATTATTCATTATTCATTATTCATTATTCATCATTCAATATTCATTATTCATTAAGGGGCTGTATGCCAGCCCCTCATATTATGCTCTGTGCCACTTGACACCCTGGGGTGTATCCTCTAAAACGATGCCCTGTGCCTTCAGCTCATCTCTGATGCGGTCAGCCTCAGCCCAGTTTTTGTTCTTTCTGGCCTCATTACGGGCGGCGATAAGTGCTTCGATTTCATCGTCGAGGCTCTTATCCTCTTTATTACGGTTATAAAGTAAGCCGAGAACCTCCATAAGCTCATCGAAAATCTTTACCGCATATTCTACGAGTGCCTTTGACTGAACACCCTCGTTAACATTGGTATTGATGTCACGGACAAGCTCAAAGACCGCACCGAGAGCCTCACCTGTGTTAAGGTCATCCTCCATAGCCTCGATGAACTTATCCTTTTTACCGTCGATAAGAGCGATGATTTCAGCATCCTTCTCCCCTGCTGCCTCGACTGCGTTTTTAAGTGCGAAGTCAAGATTATTACGGCAGGTATAAAGTCTTTCGAGAGAAGCCTTACACTGTGCGATAGCGTCGAAGCTATAGTTGATGGGGCTTCTGTACTGACAGGAAATCATCAGATAACGGATGGGCTCATAGCCGTACTGCTCGGCCACATCACGTACAGTAAAGAAATTACCGAGAGACTTTGACATTTTAACCTTGTCTACGGTGATAAAGCCGTTATGCATCCAGTATCTGGCAAAGGGCTTACCGTTGCAGCATTCGCTCTGTGCCACTTCGTTTTCGTGGTGCGGGAACACAAGATCCTGACCGCCGCAGTGGATGTCGATGGTTTCACCGAGATAGCGTCTTACCATAGCTGAGCACTCGATGTGCCAGCCGGGCCTGCCCTGTCCCCAAGGGGACTCCCAGTAGGGCTCACCGGGCTTTGCGCTTTTCCATAGAGCGAAATCCATAGGCTCTCTCTTTACCTCACCCACATTGATACGTGCGCCTGCCTCCAGATCCTCGAGAGGCTGGTGGGAAAGCTTACCGTATTCAGCGAATTTCTTAGTGCTGAAATATACGTCACCGTTTACCTCATAGGCATAGCCCTTTTCGATAAGAGTGGAAACGATGTCGATGATTTCACCGATGTTTTCCGTAGCCTTAGGATGCACGGTAGCCTCACGTACATTCATACCCTTGGCATCGGTCCAGAATTCCTCGATATACTTTTCGGAAATATCCTTGAAGGTCACACACTCTTCGTTTGCACGGCGGATGATTTTATCGTCGATATCGGTGAAGTTCTGAACGAAATTAACCTTATTGCCTCTGTATTCGAGATAGCGGCGCATTACATCGAAAACGCAGAGAGGTCTGGCGTTACCGATGTGAATGAAGTTATAAACCGTAGGTCCGCAGGCATAGATTTTATACTCGCCCTCGGTAATGGGGATTAATTCCTCTTTTTCTCTGGTGAGAGTGTTAAAAATTTTCATTGTTTTTCCTCCATTTGCTTTAATTGTTTTTCTAATTTTTCTATTTTCATTTTTAATACACAAATTTCCTGAGAGAGCGGATCGGGAGTGTGGATATGGTCGAGTCTGTCAACCCTTTTACCGTTTCTCCTGACTACTCTCGCCGGTGTGCCGACTGCGGTACAGTTATCGGGAATTTCCGAAAGCACCACCGAGCCTGCGGCTACGTTAGAGTTATCACCGATGCGGAAGGGACCGAGCACCTTGGCACCCGCACCGACTAAAACATTATTTCCTAAAGTGGGATGTCTTTTTCCGTGGTCCTTACCTGTACCGCCGAGGGTAACACCCTGATAAATGGTACAGTCATCACCGATGATTGCAGTCTCACCGATAACCACTCCCGTTCCGTGGTCGATAAAAAAGCGTTTGCCTATCTGCGCACCGGGATGAATTTCGATGTTTGTCTGCTTAGCGCAGTGCTGGGAAATAGCACGTGCTAAAAAATACATCTTGTGCTTATAGCACCAATGGGCTCTCCTGTAGGCTCTTACGGCCTTATAGCCGGGATAAAGGAGCATTATTTCTATATTGCTTCTCGCCGCAGGATCGCGGTCTTTGACACACTGAAGGTCTTCTTTTAATCTGTCAAACATATTCTACCACCTATTTATAAAAAAATAAACCTCTGTACCGAAAAAATTCGGACAGAGGCGTAAAAAACGCGGTTCCACTCTGACTTATCACTCAAAGCTACATTATAATAGCTCTGCCGTTAACGCCGACCTACGCCCTCGGATACTGAAAGGCTTCCCCTCGGGTGCTGACGGGTGCATTTCATCACTTCTTCATCAGAGCACTTTCACCTTACTGCTCCTCTCTGAGATGAAGGGGATGTGATTACTTCTCCCTTTAAACGCATTTGAATATTTACTTAGTACATTATACACAGTAAAGGCAGTTTTGTCAACTTTATTTTTAAAAGACACCTGACTGTTAAAAAATGTGTTCGGTTGCAGGCTTTCTGCAGAGTTTTCCACATAGTTTTCCACATTTCAGTCAAAATGAAGGATGTGGAAAAGTTCCCTTACCATCCTTTTTTACATCATTATTTTTTTCTTTTTTATTATTCTTTTTATTTGGTAGAAAAAGATGCAAAAAATGCATTTGCATCAGCTTGCATAGGTTGCCTTGGTCTCTCTTATGTCCTCCCATCTTTTCTTCGCCGCCTCTACCCTTTTACGGCAGGTTTCCTCGTATTTTTCATTGTTTCTGTCCAGACAGTCTATTATGCGGTCATAGCAGAGCATCAGCGCACGGTCCTCGAAAACGGTCTCCTCCCTGCGGATATCGTATTTTAAAACTGCCTTTAGCAGCTTTCCGCATTCCTCGTCGGAAAGTCTGTCAAACATACGCTCAAAATCGTGGTGAACAAGCATAGCGTGCTTCATATTTTATCCTTCCTTTTTAATGATTTTCTCCCCGAAAAAAGAGAATAAAGACAGTACAGACTGCAGCTTATCTGCAGAAAAATACTGTCTATATATTAAGTTTAGAACGAAAAAATTCACTTGTCAATAGCTTTGAAAATTTAATTTTTATTTTCACGTTTTTAGGGTGTTTTTTGCGTAAAGTGCGCAAAAAACGGCCGTTTTGGGTGCATATGGGGGTATTTTAAAAAATGCCGGTTTTGCGCGTTTTTCAGACCTTGATCTTTCTTTTGACAAAATAAAATAGACCTCAGTCAATTTTCTCTGCGACCAGATCGCAGTCATCCACGGCGATAATTTTCGCTCTGATGAGCTGCCCCTGATAAAGCTCCTGCTCGGTGGAAATTATAACATTGGTGTCGATTTCAGGCGAATCCATATAGGTTCTGCCCATATAAAGCAGATTTTCGTCGTCGAAGCCGTCCACCATAACGGTCATTTCCGTGCCTACACGGGCATTCTGCTTACGTGAGAAAATCTCATACTGCTGCTGCATAATGATTTCGGCACGGTGATTTTTCACCTCATCGTCCAGCTGATTTTCCATTTTAGCCGCAGGTGTGCCCTCCTCGGGAGAATAGGCAAAGCAGCCGAGACGGTCAAACTCATTTTCCTTTATAAACTCGGCAAGAGTCTCAAACTGCTCCTCACTTTCCCCGGGAAAACCGGTGATGAATGTGGTACGGATAACTACATCAGGGATTTTGGCTCTTATCTTTTTTATGAGTGCGGTGAGCTCCTCTACCGAGCCACGGCGGTTCATTCTTTTCAGTATTTCACCGTCAGCGTGCTGCAGCGGAAGGTCGATATAGCTACAGATTTTCTTTTCAGCGGCTATCGTGTCGATAAGCTCATCGGTCATACATTCGGGATAGCAGTAAAGTATCCTTATCCACTCTATACCGTCGATTTTACAAATTTCACGCAGAAGTGCGGGCAGCCTGTACTCACCGTAAAGGTCGATACCGTAGCGTGTGGTGTCCTGCGCCACGACTATTAACTCCTTTACGCCTCCTTCGGCTAGCTCACGGGCCTCGGCTATGATGCTTTCGGCAGTACGGCTTCTGAATTTACCTCTGATGAAGGGAATGGCGCAGTAGGTGCAGCAGTTCGAGCAGCCCTCTGCAATCTTCAGATAAGCCCAGTGCGGGGGTGTGGTAAGCAGTCTTCCCCCGTCAAGGGATAAATCGTACTTGGACGGAAAAAGGGCGCATTTGCCCCCTCTGAGGACATCTCTGCACACCTCGGCTATTTTTCCGTTGGCACCGATACCGATGCAGGCATCCACCTCGGGAATCTCGTTCATTACTTCCTCTTTGTATCTTTCGGCAAGACAGCCCGTAACCACTATACCCTTTATAATACCGTCGTTTTTCAGCTCGGCGGCATATAAAATACTGTCTATCGCCTCTTTTTTAGCGTCATCGATAAAGCCGCAGGTATTGATAATAACCACATCGGCCTGCTCTGCCTCGGGCACAATCTGAAAGCCACTGTCACAGAGTGTCGAGAGAAGCATTTCAGCATCGACCTGATTTTTCGGACAACCTAAAGAAATCATTCCTATTTTATTCATCTGACACCTCAAAATTATATTCTTCATCCTCAGCTATCCTGCCGAGAGCAGACTTAATCTCGCTGAAGCTATAGCCCATTCTCATCAGTGCAGCCACGGTTTTCTTTATTCCCTTTTCATCAGAGAGATAGCGGAGATACTTCCTGCTTATGAGAGCACACAGGTCACTCTCATCGAAATGAGTCTCCTCAAGGACAAGAGAGATAACCTCCCTGTCCACGCCCTTTCGGTAAAGCTCCTGCACGACACGCTTTCTGCCGTATTTTTTTACGTTTATAAGCTCTCTGACATACATACGGGCAAAGCGTTCATCATCCACGTAGCCTTCATTTCTCAGCTTTTCCACGGCATATTCCGCACTTTCCCTGTAGCCCTTCTGCCGCAGCTTAAGGAGCAGCTCCGCAGAGGAATGGTCACGGCGGGAAAGATAGCCCACGGCACAGTTATATGCTCTGCGCCTTTCGGCCTGCTCACCGAGCAGCGCCAGCTCATCCTTTTCCACCTCTTTACCCTGATAAATCCCCATAACGGCAAAATAATTCCTGTCAACGGTGAAATAATATTCACCGTCAACAAGAACATGGATTTTATCGCCTTTACCTTCTTTGAAATTCAGTTTCATTATATATAATACGGATTAATCGTCATCGTCTACTGCGATGTCAATTCTCGCTCTGACGCTCGACGGACTTCTTTTTACGGGTGTGGGCACGAAAATTTCAGGCTCTTTGTCTTCCTTTCTGACACCTGACTTTTCTTCCTTGAGCTTCTTTACACAGTCGCAGATTTTATTTTCGATTTCGAGGCAGAGTGCCTTTTCCTTCTGAAGCAGAAGCTTTACATTATCTCTGCCCTGACCGAGACGGGTTTCACCGTAGGAGAACCATGCGCCGCTTTTTTTAATAACATCAAACTTAACGCCTAAATCTACGATTTCACCGACCTTCGAAATACCTGTACCGTACATAATGTCAAATTCGGCCTCCTTAAAGGGCGGAGCGACCTTGTTTTTGACTACCTTGGCACGGGTTCTGGCACCGATAAACTCATTACCGGGAGCTTTTATCTGCTCGGTCTTTCTTACATCTATACGTACAGAGGAATAGAACTTAAGCGCACGGCCGCCTGTGGTAACCTCGGGATTACCGTAAACCACACCGACCTTTTCACGGAGCTGGTTTATAAAGATAACGAGAGTGTTTGATTTGGCGACTACGCTGGTGATTTTTCTCAGAGCCTGAGACATAAGACGGGCGTGAAGTCCCACATGACTGTCTCCCATTTCGCCCTCGATTTCCGCTCTGGGAACGAGTGCGGCTACCGAGTCCACTACGATAACGTCCAGCGCACCCGAGCGTGCGAGTGCCTCCGTGATGGAAAGAGCATCCTCACCGTTATCGGGCTGAGAAACGAGAAGAGAGTCCACATCGACACCGAGGCCTTTGGCATAAACGGGATCGAGAGCATGCTCTGCATCGATAAAAGCGGCCTCACCGCCTGCCTTCTGTGCTTCGGCTATGCAGTGTAAGGCGAGAGTGGTCTTACCCGAGGATTCGGGACCGTAGATTTCCACTATTCTGCCCTTCGGAAGTCCGCCGATGCCTGTGGCAAGGTCAAGACCGAGAGAGCCGGTGGAGATAGCCTCCACATTCATTTCCGTGGTCTGGCCGAGTCTCATAACGGCACCCTTACCGTACTGCTTTTCTATCTGCGCCAGAGCGGCGTTCAATGCACTGTTTTTATCTGCCATAATTTTATCCTCCGTGTCGTACAAATGTTCGATAGCGTTATTATACATTATTTAAAATGAAAAATCAACAGTTTTTTCAAAATAGATTAAAAATTAACTGTCAAAAAATAAATTAAAATATTTTCAAAAAACACTTGCATTTTCGTTTCTTTTCTGCTATTATATCTTCTGCTTATGTATGTTTAATTATTTTAAGGAGGTGCGGTACATGGCAAAATGCGAATATTGCGGTAAAGATGTCGCTTTCGGCATCAAAGTTTCCCACTCACACAGACGTTCAAACAGAACTTGGAAACCCAACGTTAAGCGTGTAAAGGCTATCGTAAACGGCTCACCCAAAAGAGTTTACGCTTGCACTCGCTGCTTACGTTCCGGTAAGGTTACTCGCGCTATCTGATTTTAGTATATCGGTAATCCTTGGACTTTCTCGAAAGAGAGAGTCCTTTTTTCTTTCCACACATAAAAGGGGATGTAAAAAACCTGCGTTTCTTACATCCCCTTTTATTATTTGTTTGCGTTTATAAAGTCGATAATCTCTTCTTTGGTGTGAAGACCGACGAGTCGCTCCTTTTCCTGCCCGCCCGCGAAAAGCACAAGACAGGGAATGGACATAATACCCATCATTACGGCATACTCGTTTTCCTCGTCGCAGTTAAGCTTGCACACCTTTACCTCGCCGTCCAGCTCATCGGCCAGCTCCTCTACGGTAGGACCGAGCATCAGACAAGGCTGACACCAGGGAGCCCAGAAATCCACGAGAACGGGCATTTCCGTTTCCTTGGTGACCTCCTCGGCGAAGTTTGCGGAATTAAGCTCGATATATGACATAGATATTCCTCCTGTGATATTTTTTATATTTTATGTAATTATAGCACAGATATCAATGCTTTGCAATAACCGTTATCCGTTCTCCTCGGGCGTGTCCTTCTGAGAAAGCTTCGCTATGGTTAACATAATAGCTATTTTGGTGTTTTTGTTTTCGTTTTCGTATTTATCCGAAAGGTCATTTTCGAGCTCTCCGGGAATCATAAACGCCTGAGCATTAAACAGAAGCGCCATAGCTATATACTTATTCTCTACCGCTACCTGCATTGCGATTTTATGCATCAGTGCCGCAGGGTCCGTCTTAAAGGCCTCAAGCTGCTCAGAGAAATAGCTGACATAGCTTATTGCCTTGTCAAGAGAGCTACTGAGTCTTTCCTTATCCCCTATGCGGTTCAGAGAAACGAGCAGAGATGTGTACGCTGCGCAGAGTCTGGCTGTAAGATCTTGGTTCTGTTCGCCGTTCTGTTCTTCACTGAGCCATCGGCTGTCGTAGGCCTCACTCAGAAGCTCTTCATAGGTATTTGCCGCCTCCTCGTAATTTTTCTTTACATCGAAGCAGTCGTTACCCTTGGCCGTGTACATAGAAATTATTCCGAGCTTATTATCCGTTATGGGCAGAATAGCACGGTAAAGCCTTATGCAGGCATCGTAAAACTCCAAAGGTACCGATAACTGATTTTTTCTGTAATCCCCTAATTTTTCATAGATAAACGTTAAAGCACCGTTTACACTGTTAAGAACATCCTGTTTGTATGCTTCATAGTACCTGAACATATCATTTAAAAAGCTTTCTGCTGTTTCAATGTATAAATCGGCCGCTTCAAACTCATCAATGCTCAGCATACGGCACATTCCGTCTAAAGCAGTTTCCGTAAAGAGCAGAATAACCTCCGGTCTTTCTCCGTGCGCATTGTTCTCTTCTGAAAGCTTTACAAACTCACGAAGCACACTCATACCTTCGGAAGCTTTACCTGTTTTAAACAGAGCAAAGGCGTATGCGTGCATAATTCCGGTGTGCTTAATGTATTCATCACTGTCTTTACTGTTTAAAGAGGCTATGATAGATTCCTCATAGATTTCCTTAAAGCAGGTGCAGGTTTCCTCCCAATATTCGGGCCTGTCCTCACGCAGAGCTCTCGCTTCGAGAGTGTTGGCAAGATTATACAAATACTTTCTGTACTGAAGAACATTGACATCAGTCGGATTATCTGTCACTGCTTTTTTCAGGCGTTCAACATTTCTGGCCGCATATTTAACGGCATTTTCCCAGTCGTTTTTAGTTTTATATGCCTGACTGAGAAAAGCATTGATGTGGCTTTCTACTATATCTCTGATTTCCTCAATGGCATTACATACGCCTTTTTCCTCGATTATATGAAGTGCTTTTATGGCCTCATCCGCCTGACTGCTGCTTTCTACCATCAGTCTTATAATTTTTATCAATGTCTGGAAGCAATCATTGTAATCAACCATAGAGGTATCGGGAGAAATCATATCTGAAACTATTTTATCCAATGTATATTCGGTTAAACCTAAAAGCTTCCGGTAATGAGAAACAAACTGCTCTACCTTTTCTATCGGTACGTAATAATCTCCCAGAAGCTGTTGGCAGCTAAGCAAGCTGTCACGGCCTAAATACTTACCGAAGGCATCTGAATTCACAGATAAATGCATTCCCAGATGAGCTATTTTCAGAAGAGTTTCCTCAGAGTAAACCCTCTTGTATCTCTTAAAGCTCGAAATGAAAAAAGACTGAACAAATGTAAGCTCATCACTGCTTTCGCAAATTTCCAGTACTTTTTTATAGTATTTGCCGTCATCATTAACTACCAAAGAGCTGAAGCTTTTGGCAATCTGATAAACAAGCCTCTCCGTATCCTGTGAATTTTCAGAAAACAAATGATGATAATCAAGTATGAACTTTTTAAGAAGAGCAGGCTCATCGATTTTATTAACTGCATAAAAGAAATTACGGACATCAAAGGTGCTGAGATTTTTCTTCATCAGGCAATTCCATGCGATGTAGCCGTATATATCCTCAGCCTCATCTGAAAATATTTTTCTTAATGCCGTTCTTATGGTATCGTGAGAGATATCCAGAAGAGCATTTTCATACACATATATGAATACAGAGAACTTAGCCAAAAACTTATGATAGTCAAGCTGCACCCATTTTAAGTCTGCAAACTCGGCGAGCTGCTGCAAATCATCCTCAAATAATCCGTATTCGGAAAAAGCAATCCACGATATCAGTGCTTCAAACATGCTTTTGGTTTCTTCGTTTTCAAAAAGTCTCTGGCAGAGCTTTCTGACTATGCTTTCCGCACCCTTGAGCTCACTAACGGTGCTTTCAATGTAAGCATTTATCGAATCAATCTGTCCGCCGGCAGAATAAATTTTACGGAAATCATCATTGTTAAGTAAAAGCAGATAATGAAGCATAAGCCTGAGCTCAATGGGTGTCTCAGCATTGTTCACGGCAAGCTCAGTAATGCTTTCGGGAAGCTCCTTTTTCTGTCTGCTGAGAAGCTGACACATCATACTTCTCATATCGTCCTTACTGTAGGTCAGAGGTCTTACAAGGAAGGATCTCTCGGTCTCTGCGAGCTCCTCTGTCCTTCTTGACGAGAAAATAATACCTACCTTTCCTGCTGCACGTGTACCAAAGAGCTTTATAAGCTGGTAAACTTCGCTTTCACACCTGTCCGCCGCATCCAGAAGCACATAAAGCTTTTCTTTTACTGAGTCCTGTTTTTTTAAAATAGTTTTTTTAATACTCTCGTATCCCATAGAGGAATTGGCTTTAAAGTCGTAATCCTCTCCGCAGGATACGCTCATAAGATACAGAACAGTTTCAGCTATATTTCTCACACGTGAGCTGAAAGCGTTATCGCCGCAGTAGATTATGTGTGCATTTTTACCCTTGTCTCTGAGCTCATTACACAGAAGCGATAAATACACTGTCTTGCCCGCACCGGAACTGTCTGCGAAGACGACGGGCTTTTTAGCCTCAAGAATGTATTTTACATCCTCTGCGAGCTTTTCTTCATTCCTGTAGGCAAATTCAGTGTTTTCCTTTAAGGCATATTCACTCTCTAAAAGATACTTCTCCATCGAAGACCTGTAAACGAGATGGGCATACTCCTTTTCGAAGCTTTCACGCAGGTCCGATAAAACCATTTTTTCAAAGCTTTCCGAAACGAGCCTTTCCTTTTCGGCAGACCAGTGAGAGTCGTATTCCTTGCATCGGTCGGGAAGAATTTCTCTTAGCTCCCTCTTTAAAGAGGTAAGCTTTTCGGCAGCAGACGGATTCTGCTCGATAAACTCCCTTCTGAGCTCATCGGGCATATCGGAATAGTCAGCGTTTCTCATATAAACAAACACCTTGGAGCGGTCTGTTTTTTCGATAACTCCCTTTAAAATCTCCATATGAGTTACACTTTTGTCGTATTGATCGGGAATGTAGCCGTAGCGGTCACCCAAAAGGATGACTATGTAGGGCTTACAGTTTTCGATTTCGTCGAAGCAGACTGAAAGCACACGTGCCGTAGCATCCTTTTCTGCCATATCTGAGGTGTCAATACCCCAGCGCAGGTCAGAGATTCTGACGCTTCGGTTAAATTTACTGAGTGCATAATTAAGTGCGGGGCCGATTTCCCTGTTAAGAACATCTCTTTCAAAGTTCATATCACGGAATGTGCTTGAAACAAATATTGACTGCATACAGTTCCTCCTGTTTAATTTATTTTTTTATCTCATAGCCAAGTGAAATAATGACCTTGACTGTCTCCAGCGCAGTGCTTCTGTCATATTCCTTCTCAGACTCGGGCAGCTCATTATAGGGCACAAGACAGGGTGTTTTTCTGTTCACATCGTCCCGTGTCTCACCGTAGCTCCAGCCCTCTCTGATTCTTCTCTCTGCCCATACATCGTGGACATTTTCGGCTATTTTTTCCGTAAGCTCCAGAAGCTCCGCAGAAAGCTCGATAGCCGAAGTGTCAATCGGTTCAGGTTTATACATAAAAGCTAACCTCCTTCATTTTTTCAGCATAATCTTCTATTTTGAAAATATTACTGCAAATATCAAAATCACTTTTTTTGAAATCCTTTTTTTCTTTAGCGTAGCCGAAAGCATTAAACTTATTCTCGGCTTCATCCAGACTGTCCCAGTCGGTAATGCACATGTGCAGCTTAGAATAATCGTCTCTGTCCTTTTTTGTGTCCCTGCCGTACTTCTGAGCAGTTTCTGTGTCGGTGCTGCTATAGCCCTCACTGCGCATAAAGGCATTCCAGCGTTCGTGCTCATTTTCAGCTAAAATAACGGCAATTTCTGAATTTTTGTCTCCGACGGTCCTTTCAAATATATCTCTTAAGCCCTCTTTGCTATCGGGCATATTTTCCTTAAGCCACATATTGAAAATGTAAAGCTTCGTGCGGAAATGGATGGCTGCAGCCATAGAGGAGCGTCTGTTATATTCTGTGTTTACAAAGCTCTGCCGTGCCTGCTTATACCGGTCAGTATTTTCATTTTCGCCCAGAGCACCGTTATAGCAAAGATGCGCTCCGAGAGCCAGTCTTTCAAGCTCGGTGAGGAAAATCATCTTTTTTTCGTATATGCTTTCGATGTTTCCCGTAAGAATGATGTTTCTTTTTTCCAGATATTCCTTATTCTGAGAGGAAAAATTGGCGAGCTTTTCGCCGCTTCTCGTCCAGGTGTAGATGGGCGGTGTTTTACCGAAGTCTCTGTTTTTACGGAAAATACCGTAAAGAAAAACAGAGGTGTTTATATTGAAATCCTCGTCTCCCGTAAACACGTATGCCACGGTAGCAGACTCAGCCTGACCGTTCGAGGTAATGAGCCTTTCGAAATCCGAGGTTTCGGCATCCACACTGTAAAACTTCACATCATAGCCGTGAGCTTTATCAAGCTCGGGGCATTTCTTTTCGAAAACGGCACGGCATCTGTCTGCATTTTTATCATAAACCCTAACCTTCAGCCTGTGGCCGTAAATCTGTCCGCTCCAGAGAACGGTTTTAAGCATAGTCATACCCGTTTCACCGCAGCCGACTATCATAACAGAGACGTTTTTCCCGTCGTCTGCCGTTTCGTAAAGCGGGTGCTCATAAACCAGATTATTACAGAAAAGCTCCGTTTTATCGATAAAGCTCAGATTGATATTCTGCTCAATATAGCCTGTATTATTCGGATCGGGATGATAAATTGAATACACCACTCTTTCAAGCAGCTCGGTTTCGGGGCCTTTATTTACGAAGGCCTTTATGTATATACTTTTATCCTTTATGCCGCCGTATTTACTGATTAGCGCACGGGCGGTCTGTGTGTTTTTATCCTCATTTTCGGAAACAAGATAAAACTCATACCTGTCGTGTCCCGACTTAAGCCGCATTTCCTCGCACCTTTTATAAAGGTTTACGGCACGGATGCTGCGAGCCTTTTCCAGCAGCTTCACATCAGTCTTTTTCGTGCCGCAAAAGACTATTTTATACCTTTTGTCACTGTCACGAAGCCCCTTTGCTATGAGATAAGAGTTTTCGTTAAGCTCGGAAAAGACCACTATGTTTCCGAAAACGGGAAGAAAATATCTTATTTTAGCCAGTGTATCACCCACAAAGGATATAATAAGTCCTGTGCCTAATATAGGTATTATCAAATAAATAATGTAATTTACGAAAACATATATATACCCGAAAACACCGCTATCCTTTAAATAATTCAGCTGCTCGAGTCCCTGTCTTCCCGAAAGAGACTTAAGAGAATACTGGAGTGCGGAAATCAGATTATATAACCAGCCTATGGGTGAGCCGTCACTGTTTTTCCACGGAGTGGGTAATATCATAATGAATACCGCCAGAAGCGCAGCGAAGGTTATGGCGGAAATCCACTCCTGAGTGTTATACCGCTTTTTATAAGCGAAGTACACGCCCGAGCCCAAGATAGCAAGACCTGCTGCAAAACAAATATAAAGCATAAATTCTCCCCTTTCAAAGCTTTGAGATTATTATACATAAACCCACGGGATAATTCAATATTCTGTAAAAAAATAGTATAAAAAGAGACTGCTGCAGTAAGCTGCAGCAGATGTATGATTATACTTCATAATAATTAAAACAGATGTGTTTTAAAGTCAGAAGCAACTTACACATCTGTTTTTGTTTTGCTTTCGGTCTGTGCTCAGTGCTTCATCCCCTCAGCTATTAAGCATATCGAATACCAGAGTCACACTCCAGCCGTAGTCACGGATAGTCTGATATTTGACTCTGAAATCGTAGGGCTCAAAAACCTCACCCTTTCTGTTAAAGCAGAAAGGCGGAACCCTGTTTTCACTGTCATAAAACTCATACACCGTGCCCGTTCTGTTATACCACATATTCACTGAGTCAAGAGTTTTATTTCTTATCTGTTCTGACAGAGCAGTGTAGCCGTAATCGTCAAGGCCTTTGGCAATCATATAGCTGAAATTTAACCACACGGGGCCTCTCCACATATCCGTGCCGAAGGTCTTATCCCTTTTCGATATGCTCGGAACGGGAAGCTCTGTGCCGAATTCGTCGGGATTTACGAGATGAGCTATCAGAGATTCGGCCTGTTCCTTACGGCATACACCTGCGAAAAGCGGCAAAAACGAAGCCACGGACTGAACCTTGTTAAAGCAGCCGTTCTGTATGTCGTAATCGTAGTAAAAGCCGTCTGACTCGCACCACAGAGCAGCATTTATATCATTTTTGATTTTTTCGGACCAGCTGCCGAAAAGCTCTGCGTTTTCACTGTCGCCAAGCTCCTGCGCTATCCTTTTCATATAACGTGCCTCGTTTGCCATATAGCAGGAAAAGTCAATGGCAAAAAGGTCGCTTTCCGTGTCAAAGCGCGGAGAATTATCCATTCCCGACTCGTCGCAGCGGTTATTCTTTTCGGGGTTGGTGTGCCATGAGTAAAGCTCTTTTTCGCTCTTTCGTCTGTTCTGTCGGCACCAAAGCAGAAATCTTTTATTATTCTCTGAAACTGCTTTGAGAAAGTCTTTGTCCCCGCTCTTTTCATAAACGAGCCACGCACCCCAGCCGATAACCGGAGGCTGAGTGATGTCCGAGATATAATCAGGTCTTGCCATATGAGGAATAAAGCCGTCCTCACGCTGAACATCAAAAAGTGCAAGAATAAGATTCTGTGCAATTTCTGTATCAAGATGTCTGTGTCCGATGGCGTGAAAAACCGAATCCCACAGCCACATATTTCTGTGAGGCAGACGGTCGGGTGTTGACCATATTCTTTTAATATTGCCTTCGGGCGAATAAAGCTGACTTTTCATCACGCTGATACATTTAGCGTATAGAGCGGCATACTCACTTCTTTTGCAGGACAGATTTTCAAAGGGCTTTTTCTTTGTTTCCTTAAGCGCTGCGATATCTGTGTCGATTCCCCTGCGGCAAAGGCTGACGGCCTCCCCTACACTTTTGGCAAAAGAGAAGGCAAACCTGCCGTTTTCTCTGAGCAGGGCTGTATATTCGCCGTCTTTGGTGTCCTGTATTTCCACGCCGTCCGCTCTGACGGTTTCACAGTCACCGTCTGCACTTACATATATACCGTTTATGTCCGTATATTCACCCACTACGAGATGCCTGCCGGCGAAAACCATACTAAGATTACCCAAAAGCGTTTCGGCCGTAATCATATCCGACAGAACACATTTAATCTGAGGTGATAAAAGCTTATTCATATTGCCGAAGTAAAGAGCTCTGCGGCATCGGGTATGAAAGATAACACCGATTTTATCCCCCGAGAGAGTCCCTGTGAAATCATCGGTGAAATATGATTCTCCGTCGAGGGCAGAAAAAGCAAAAAGCTGGCCTTGTCCCCATTTTTCAGGTATCATTTCACTTCCTCCTTTTTATGCTTCATCATCCGTTATTTCCTTTTTTCTCTTCATCTTATACAGTAGCCTCAGCTTCAAGCCTTGCCTTGGCTTCGGCTCTGATAACCTCAAGCTCTGCCATTATCTTTTCCTTACGCTTACCGGTAAAATTATCAAACATCATAATGATACCGGGAAGAAGGTTACCCACGATACCGGGTACGGCCACAAGCAGGAAAATGCCGTGGAGGGTTTCGGGTGTCTGCACCGCTTCAACCATCTGTCCGTCAACCATCTGAGCACTCTGATAGCCGATAAGTGCCAGACCGCCGTTTACGAGAAGCTCCTTCCAGAGGTCGGCTATTCTCGACATCATGGTGCTGAAAGCGAATACCATACCCTCGTTACGCTGAGCCACGCCGTATTTCTGATAGCTTTTCCACTCCATATAGTCCGTGGAGTCAGCAAGTAAAACTCTTTTCGCAGCACTCATACCTGCATTCGGAAGACCGCCGAGAGCGATAAGAATGCCCACTATCCAAAGGTTTTTATAGCCGCAAAGTGCCAGAAGGATGTAGCAGACGGCCGTGTGCATATAGCCCGCAACCACAATATCTCTGGAGGAAAACCTTTTGCCGAGGAAGGGAACGGAGAAAAGACCGCCGTAGGAAAGAGCCGATGACGCCATTTCCACATATGCCTTCATACTGTATTTATTGAGAGTCTGCTTGTAAAAGAAGGGAAGCGCATTATAGCATACCTTTCTCACGGATTCGATGCAGTTGCAAAGGCACAGAAGCAGCAGAGGTCTGTTTAGAAGAATCAGCTTATAGTCTATTTTAATCTTTTTACCTTCCTTGGGCGGAAGAACGAGATTTCTTTCCTTAAGCGTCATACAGGGCACAAGCATAGTGAAAAGGCCGAGAATGCCGAAAAGAAGAGCCACGGTGAAAAAAGCCCATTTTTCCGTGTTATAGTCACCGTCCATCGCCTCAATTATAATCGGGACAAGCCAGCCGGGAAACATAGAGCCTAAAGTGGAGGCGACCTGTGCCACGGTGTAGAAATTCTTTCTCGATTTGGCATTGGGTGTCATTCGTACCGAAAGAGTGGAAAGTGCCACATCATAAAAGGTATCGGCTATATTGAACGTAAGATAAAGCACGAAGCTCCATATTACATTAAACTCGAGTGAGCCCGAGGGCACCACGAAAAGAAGCACCGAGGCCAGAGTAAAGGGAATGGCGGATGCCATCATAAAGCTTCTCGCATTACCCTTGCCCGAGCGGTTACCGTCTAAAAGCGCACCGACTATTGGAGCGATAAGAATATTGGCCGCCGTAGTGGTGGATTTCATGGCAACCACGTGACTCGACCTGAGTCCCATATAGTCATACATAAACTGGTCCGTGTATGTTCCCACGGAATCCTGCCCCATACAGTTACCGAAAACGCCCGATACATAACCTACCTGCTCTTTAAAAGCCACGTCGGGATTGTCCATAAATTTCTGAAGTTTTTCCTTTAATTTACCCATTTTTGTTTCTCCTTAAATCTCTATCGTTTTTTCTATCGCCTCAGACTGCATACCGTAAGCGTTCTCTGCGGTCAGCCTGACCGTAAATCTGCCCTTTACGGCATCGCCTAACAATGTTATAAGTCTGTCTTCCGCTTTATAAAGGTAATAAGACGGAACGGTTTTTCCCTGCAGGATTTTCTCCCCCGTTTCATCCGATGCCGATAATCTGTAAATAAACACGGGCATACCGTCGGTGCTTTTCGCAGCAGGATATTCCGCATAAAGCTTACCGTCCTTTACAGATAAAGTAAGCTGCGCATTTTCATCAAAGGCAGGTGTCGCAGAGCGCAGCCTCTGCTTTTCCTCGGTATATTCTCTGTTATTACTGTCGGCAGGATTTTTCAGAAAATACTCACACAGTATTTTTTCCGCCTCGCAATCAATACCTCTGAGACGGATATCGCCGTCTTTATTCACCTCTACGAGCCAGAAAACGGAGCATTCCTTATATGTGGGCGGATGAACGCATCTTTCACCGTCCACGGTAAGCTCGGCATATTTCAGAGAGCCGGTGCCGATGGCGGTATATTCCCTCTGCCATAACGAGCGCGGATCGTTAATCGGATAATGGGAATGACCTGAAAAATCCACTACATTCGGATAAGCTCTGAGTATCTCCGAAAAAAACGGATTACCCCAGCCGTCAAATTTCGTGCTGCCGTAGACCGTATCTCTTACGTGCTCGTGGTGCATTAAAAATACAGGCCTGTCGGGTGTGTCGGCTACTGCCGAATCGAGCTGCCTTTT
>SVPD01000039.1 GCA_015066045.1 Oscillospiraceae bacterium | reverse complement strand
ACTGTAGCGTAAAGCTTCCCTTTTAATCCGAAGCTTTACCGACTGTCTGCACACCTGCCAGGTGTGCCCCACTCTGGCTCTTACTGTTATGAGGTACTGAAAGAGTGTTTATGCGAAACAGTGGTTTCGAACGGGGTGAAGTAAAACAAAAATTAGTTTCAACTACGGCAGTTCATTATCTCCGCCAAGCCTGCGAAGGCGGCCACCGAGGGAAGTATTTCCCGAGGCGAAAGGGCGCTTTGTTTACTTTGGCGCTCGAATGTGCCAAAGTAAAAGCCATAGCGGCTTGAGCGTTGAAAGCCTGAAGGTTTTCTCTGCGGATGAAAACAGATACGGAAACTTAATTTTTTCGCACCCCGACAGTCGCTCACCGCTCTGTCTGCTTTTCAGAGAGGTTTTACGAGGAAGGCTTCGAAAACTTGTTTTTAAGTCCGAAACCTTGCCCATTGTCTGCACCCTGTAAATCACATTTTGTTTTTTTATTCCGATAAAGCCTCTACCAGCTCTCTCATACCCTCCACAGGGCTGACATTTTTCAGCTTATAGGAGATATAGGGGCTGGTTTTTGCCGCACTTATCATCGCCTTTCCTCTGAGCCTGTGGCCTACTGCTGCCACAAACTGAGGCTTCAGCTCGCTGACGAAGGCTAAAAGCATAGTGTTCTGCTGCTTGATTTCGTAAATACCGAGCTTGGCAGCCCTCGAGCGGAGAAGTGCTACCTCCACCAGACCTTCCACAGCCTTCGGCGGCTCACCGAAACGGTCGATAAATTCGTCTAAAACGTCCATAGCATCCTCTGATGTTTCGATTTCGGCTATTCTCTTATACATACCGATTCGGTTTTTCACTGAGTCGATGTAGGACTCGGGAATGTGAGCATCGACGGAAATATCGATAAGACACTCCTGCTTTTCCTTGACCTCGACACCTGTTTTTTCCTCCTCGATGGTTTCGGAAAGTATCTGCAGATACATATCATAGCCCACCGCCTCCATGTGTCCGTGCTGCTGAGCACCGAGCACATTACCTGCTCCTCTGATTTCCAGATCACGCATAGCAATGCGGAAGCCCGAGCCGAATTCGGTAAACTCCTTTATGGCAGAAAGACGCCTCTGTGCTATTTCGCTGATTTCCCTGTTTTTATTATAGGTAAAATATGCATAGGCACGGCGTGAGCTTCTGCCTACACGTCCCCTTATCTGGTGAAGCTGGGCAAGTCCCATCTTGTCTGCAGCCTCTATAATGAGGGTGTTTGCGTTCGGTACATCCACACCCGTTTCGATTATGGTGGTGCAAATAAGAATGTCTATCTCGTTTTCTAAAAGCTTACGCCAAATTTCGCTCAGGTCGTCCTCACTCATTTTACCGTGTCCGATGCCTATTCTCGCATGGGGAAGATACTTCTTTATCTCTGCTGCCCGTCTTTCGATGGACTCCACACGGTTATGAAGATAATAAATCTGTCCGCCTCTGCGGATTTCTCTTTCCATAGCTTCGGCTAAAATTTCCATATCCTGAGGCACCACATAGGTCTGAACAGGATATCTGCCCACGGGAGGAATCTCCAGCACGGACATATCTCTGATTCCGGTCATAGCCATATTAAGGGTGCGAGGGATTGGCGTAGCCGAAAGAGTAAGCACGTCCACCAAAGGGAATTTTTCCTTAAGCTTTTCCTTCTGTGCCACACCGAAGCGCTGCTCCTCATCGACGATGAGCAGACCTAAATCCTTAAACTCAACGCTTTTGGCGATGATGGAGTGGGTGCCTACTATGATGTCTATGCTGCCCCTTTTCAGAGCCTTTTTGATTTTCGTTCTTTCACTCTGACTGCGGAAGCGGGAGAGCATATCTATCTCTATAGGAAAGCCGTCAAAGCGCTTTTTTATGGTCTGGAAATGCTGGAAGGCGAGGATAGTCGTAGGCACCAAAATGGCGCACTGCTTTCCGTCTGCCACGCACTTAAAGGCGGCACGTAAAGCCACCTCGGTTTTCCCGAAGCCTACATCACCGCAGAGAAGACGGTCCATAGGGCTCGGTCTTTCCATATCACGCTTGATTTCGTTTACTGCCTCCAGCTGGTCGTCAGTTTCCTCAAACTCAAAGCGTCGCTCGAAATCACTCTGCATATCCATGTCGGGTGAAAAGGAGAAGCCCTGAGAATTGAGTCTTGCCGAATAGATTTTCGTAAGCTCCGCCGCCATATCCTTTACGGCACTCTTTACCCGTGAACGGGTTTTCTTCCACTCGTCACTGCCCAGACGGTTCAGCTTTATCACCTTATCCGTATCCTTTGGTGAGATGTATTTGGCGATAAGGTCCAGCTGAGTTACGGGAAGATAGAGCACATCGGTGCCTCTGAAATTAATCTTGATAAAATCCTTAATCTTGCCTGAAACGGTCATAGTGGTGATGCCGTCAAAAATTCCGATACCGTGTACGGCGTGAACCACATAATCGCCGCGGGAAATCTCCTCTAAGGAGGTGATACCCTTTCTGCCCTTAAAGGCAGGGCTTATTTTCCGCTGCTGCTTTTCCACGGCTCTGCCGTAGGTAAACAGAGCAAATCTGAGACCGTTATATTCTATACCCGAGGAAACGCTGCCGGCGATAACACTGACGGTCCTTTCGGGGAATTCTGCGGGAATTACGGGAAAATAGTGGCTCTTTATGCCCTCGGTTTCCAGATCGTAAGCCAGCTCTCCGGCATTTTTTTCCGTGCCGGCCATAACCACTACGGTAAAGCCCAGCTTCATAAGCGGCTCCAGATCCTCCTTAAGGTAGGAAAGGGTGCCGTCCCAACGGGAAAGCAGAGAGGCGTTTACGCTAACCAGCGACCTGACAGGTGTGTCGAAAGAGCCTCTGGCCAGATTATCCATATAGACGGTGCTGCTCTTTTCGTAGTATGAGAGCACCTCATTCCAGCTCAGAGCGAAGGTGTCAAGACCTTTTGTAAGTATACCCTCCTCAAACATAGTCCTGATGTCCTCGGTGAGAAGAGCTGAAACGGAGCTGAATTTCTGCTTTACAGAGGAGCTTTCGCATATGAAAACGATAGCATCCTGCATATAGTCAAAGACAGTTTCCTTTTCGCTATAGGCCAGAGAGATATATTTATCGTTAGCCACGCTCATAAAGTGGCTGAGTCTTTCTATGTCCTCGTTGATGAGAGCCTTCGCCTTCACGCTGCCCTTGCCCTTTACTGTGGCAAGAAAGGCCTCGAGGCGTTTTTTCATTTCCTCGGGCGAAGAAAAAAGCACCTCACGGGAGGGAGTTATTTTCACTGAGTCAAGACTATCCTTTCTGCGCTGACTTTCCGTGTCAAAGCAGGAAACGGAATCCACCGTATCTCCCCAGAACTCGATTCTGACGGGGCTTTCGTTTCCCGGAGGGAAGATGTCGAGAATGCCGCCTCTGAGGGAAAACTGTCCCGTACCCTCCACCTGCTCGGTGCGGGTATAGCCTGCGGATATGAGAGCGTTCACGGCCTCGTGGGTGGATATTTCCTGAGAAACCTCTATTTTAAAGGAGCGTTTTTCCAGCTCACTGCGAGGAACGGTAAACTGAGTTGCCGCCTCTATACTGCACAGGACCGCACGGCAGTCACCGTCGAGAATATTCGTAAGCACGCCCAGTCTCCTCTGCTCGAAGTCGAGGGATTTACTCTCGCTTTCACGGAAGCGGAAATCACGTGCAGGATAAAGCTGTGCCCCCTCACAAAAGGCAGAAATATCCTTACAGAGTTTGGTTGCCTCGCCCTCGTCGGGACAGATGATAAGTGCCTTTTTGCCTGTTTCCTTTATCAGAGAGGAGATATAGTGGGCCTTATGGATGCGAGAAAGACCGATAACGCCGAAAGGATATACCCCCCGACGTACATTTTCTTTGATTTTAAGGTATTCTTCACTCTTACTGAGGATTTTTTCGAAAGCTGACATAAGAAATCCTCCTTCGGTGCCGCAGCACCTTGCCTTTTTATTATATTACATAATTACCGTAAAATAAATAGCTTTAAGGAAAAAAGTTGAAGAGAAAGGTAGAGAAAATTGTATTCATATCAGGAGATTACAGGGTTAAAAGTGGAAGCGACTGTCGGAGTGCGAAACAATTAAGTTTCCGTAGCAGTTTTCATCCGCAGAGAAAACCTTCAGGCTTTCAACGCTCAAGCCGCTATGGCTTTTACTTTGGCACATTCGAGCGCCAAAGTAAACAAAGCGCCCTTTTGCCTCGGGAAACTCCTTTCCCTCGGTGGCCGCCTGCGTAAACTCGGCGGAGATAGAAAACCACCATAGTGAAATATAATTTTTGTTTTACTTCACCCCGTTCAAAACCACTGTTTCGCATAAACACTCTTTCAGTACCTCATAACAGTTGAGTCCTGCTTGCACCCCGTGGCATCGTCACCGAAGCGCTCCCGGTGGGAGATGAAGCGAGGTGAGGATGGCGCAGCGGTCAAAATCGCTCGGCGCTCCAAGCCGTAAAGCGATTTTGGGAACCGCAAGAGGTAGGGTGCAGACAATGAGTAAAGCTTCGGATTTATAAGAAACTTTTGGAAGCTTTTCCGTAGAATCTCCATAAAAAGCAGACAGAGCGGGAAGCGACTGTCGGGGTGTAGGTGCTTAAGGAGTAGAGCATACATTAGACGAAATATCTGTGCGGGGAGGGAATGCGGCAGCGATTTCACTTCTCTTCCTTTATAAAAAGCACTCTGTACGCTCTCTCTTTCTGTAAGGCTGAGTATAGAACTGAAAATAACGGTAGTGCAGTGAGGTTATTTTTATGTAAATGGCAGATTGAGGTAGAATGATAAATTCAAAGTAAAAACCTTACTCTGTTACTTTTCTTCGTTCGGACTGTTTCCACCAAAAAAATGATTTTGCCTACTTTTGTCGTAACAAAAGTAGGTCTGCGAAGCAACAACTATATAAATTTTATTCAAAGCATAAAAACAAATAAGTTTATTAAAACATATAGGTTTTCAACGCTCAAGCCGCTATGGCTTTTACTTTGGCACATTCGAGCGCCAAAGTAAACAAAGCGCCCTTTCGCCTCGGGAAACTCCTTTCCCTCGGTGGCCGCCTTCGTAAACTCGGCGGAGATAGAAAACCACCATAGTGAAATATAATTTTTGTTTTACTTCACCCCGTTCGAAACCACTGTTTCGCATAAACACTCTTTCAGTACCTCATAACGGTAAAAGCCAGAGTGGGCACACCTGGCATCGTCACCGAAGCGCTCCCGGTGGGAGATGAAGCGAGGTGAGGATGGCGCAGCGGTCAAAATCGCTCGGCGCTCCAAGCCGTAAAGCGATTTTGGGAACCGCAAGAGGTAGGGTGCAGACAATGAGTAAGGCTTCGGGTTAAAAAGGAAAGTCACGAACCTCACCGTAAAACCTTTCTGAAAGGAACACAGAGCGGGAAGCGACTGTCGGAGCATAGGTGCTTAAGGGGTAGAAGCATACATTAGACGAAATATCTGTTCGGTGAGGGAATGCGGCAGCGATTTCGCTTCTCTTTCTTTTTAAAAAGCACTCTGTACGCTCACTCTTTCTGTAAGGCTGAGTATAGAACTGAAAATAACGGTAGTGCAGTGAGTGTATTTTATGTATACGGCAGATTGAGGTAGATTGATAAAAATGAAATAAAACCTTACTCCGTTACTTTTCTTCGTTCGGATTGTTTCCGACAAAAAAGCGGTTTTGGTGACTTTTGCCAAGCACAAAAGTCACTCTGCGAAGCTATACTTCATATATTTTATCCGAAGCATAAAAGCGGAAAACCGATACGGAACCAAAAGACTCTGATGTTTATGCTATGCTCTATTTTTACACCAAACAAAAAATCCCACAGAGTTTCTGTAAATAGTCTCTGCGGGATAATTTTATGTGTTCTCATTTTTTGTATTTCCCTGTTCACTGCGGATTATTCAGTAAATAAAAATGCAGAATTCCACCGTTACGTCCAGCTGCTCATGGGCTGAAAGCTTAGCCTTGTCCTTGTCGCCCGTGCGGTAGTAATAGGGTGTCATCTCGAAAAGTGCGTTGATGTCCTCACGTGAGGAAAGGTGAATTTTCGCCGAAACCTTCCGCTTTTCCCTAACGGTAAGCTTCTGTGTTTCGGGAGGCCTTTCATCGTTTTTGTACGGCGTATCGTAAAGGATTTCCTTGAGCTCGTAAAGGTGATTTTCGCCCGCCACCACGGTGATGAGGGTGCCGCCGTCCTTCATTATGCGGGAAAATTCCTTTTCGTGAAAGGGAGCGAAAAGGTGAAAGGCGATGTCTACGCTTTTATCCTTTACCGGTATGCGGGCAAGATTAGCCACCAGATATTCGCAGTCGTTTTTACGCTTGGCGGCCAGACGTACCATTTCCTTTGAAATGTCGAAGCCGTACATTCTGCAGCTTACCGCTTCTCTTATCCTGTGGGAATAGTAGCCCTCACCGCAGCATATGTCGAGAATGTCGGGGCAGGGGAGAGCCTTATCCTTTATTATGCCGATAAGCTCCTGCAGCAGCGAGTCGAAATATCCCTTTTCGAGAAAGGCTCTGCGTGAAAGTGCCATAGCTCTGTTGTCTCCGATAAGAGAGCCGTTTTTGCGGTTGCCTGCCATAAGATTGACATAGCCCTCTCTCGCTCTGTCGAAGCAGTGGCCGTTTGTGCATATAAGGCTTCGGTTTTCTTCCTTTAGTTCTTCGCCGCACACGGGGCAGATAATAATGCTCATTTTATCACCTGAAAGTAAGATTAGGCCTTAATTATAATCTAAATCCGCCTCACTGTCAAATAAAGTAGTGCACCCACTTGAAATTTGCCTTTTAATGGTATATAATGTACTCAAGAAAATTTTTAAGGAGGAAAAACATTATGACAATGGCAGAATTCTGGGCAAAGTTTGACGAATTTTTCACCAAGCTCTGGAACTGGCTCTATGAGCTCGTTTGTGAGGATGAGAAAAAAGAACCCAACGACGATTTTTATGTTGACACAATGTTCCCCGAAGAGAAATAACTGAATATCATGGCTGTCTCTTTGACAGCCTTTGATTTTATGTGAAAGGAAATTCTAATGATAAAAGAATATCTTGAGATAGGAAAGATCACCTCTACCCACGGCATCAGAGGCGAAATGAAGGTTCAGCCCTGGTGTGACAGTGTGGATTTTATGAAAAAATTCCCTACTCTTTATCTTGATAAAAAGGGCGAAAAGCCTCTTAAGGTGAAAATCAGACAGGGCGGAAGCATGGCCATAATGAAGGCGGAGGGCATCGACACCCCCGAGGATGCGCAGAAAATGCGAAACCGTATCCTTTATATCAGGCGCAGCGATGCCGTCCTGCCCGAGGGCTTTTACTTTATGCAGGAGCTTTTCGACTGTAAGGTTATCGATGCCGACGATGGGGAAAAGGTTTACGGCATTCTGTCCGATGTGAGTGAGACCGGTGCCAACGATGTGTGGCACGTTAAAGCTGACGGTGGCAAGGAATACCTTATCCCTGCCATTCCTCCCGTGGTTATCGATGTGAATGTGACTGAGGGTATCATAAAAATACGTCCCCTGAGAGGAATTTTTGACGATGAAGATTGATATACTTACCCTTTTTCCCGAAATGTGTGAGTCTGTTCTGTCCGAAAGCATTATCGGCAGGGCAAGACAGGAGGGAAAGGTGGAAATAAACTGCATACAGATAAGAGATTATTCTGCCGATAAGCACCGTCGTGTGGACGATGCTCCCTACGGAGGCGGCACGGGTATGATTATGCAGGTGCAGCCGGTTTATGACTGCTTTGAAGCTCTCTGCGAAAAAAGAGGGGAAAGACCTCACCTTATCTTTATGTCGCCTCAGGGCAAGGTTCTGACTCAGCAGAGGGTAAAGGAGCTTTCCCGTATGGATAATATAGCCATTCTCTGCGGACACTATGAGGGCATAGACGAGAGAGTTATCGAGGAAATAGTCGATGAAGAAATCTCCGTAGGTGACTATGTGCTTACCGGCGGCGAGCTTCCCGCACTTATTCTGGCTGACAGCATTTCCCGTATGCTCGACGGTGTGCTGGCCAATGAGGATGCCTACACCGAGGAAAGCCACTATAATTCCTTGCTTGAATATCCGCAGTACACCCGCCCCTATGAGTGGCACGGACGGACTGTTCCCGATATACTGTTATCGGGGCACCATAAAAATATAGAGCGGTTCCGCCGTGAAAAATCTCTCGAAAGAACCTATGACCGCCGTCCCGATATGCTTTCAGGTGCAGAGCTTTCCAAAAAGGACATAGAGTACCTTCGGGAGTACAAAAAAAGTCTGAAAAACGGAGAAAAAGAGTAAAAAACGGTCTCGGATTGTGCATAGTGCTTTTTAAAGGAAATAATTTGTGGTTATTTTGCACAAAAACACACCTCTGTTTTTATGAATGTTTAGTCTTGCAACCAAAATCTTTTAAAGTCCGTTTTAACCATTGACGAAGAAAAGTTTTGTGGTATAATATATAGCGACACTCAAAATAAAAATTTATGTGTGGGAGATATAGATATGTTTGTTAAAGATGTAAAAGTTCAGAATCAGGTTGGTCTTCACGCTCGTCCCGCTACCTTCTTCATCCAGAAGGCAAATGAATTCAAATCCTCCATCTGGGTTGAAAAGGAAGAGAGAAGAGTAAACGCAAAGAGCCTTCTCGGCGTTCTTTCCCTCGGCATTATGGGCGGCACAGACATTCGCATCATCGCAGGCGGCTCCGATGAGGAGCAGGCTGTAGAGGAGCTTGTCAAGCTCGTAGAGTCAGGCTTCACAGAATAAGTCAATATCTGAGATCTGAAAGGTTCGGCTTTATGCCGGACTTTTTTATTTGAATGCAGAATGGGAGGGTTCAGATAACAGGGGATGACAGGCTGACGGAAAGGTAATGTAGCGGGCGGTGTCCTTGATGTATCGTCATACCTTGAAATAAAAGTTTTCCACACTGAAAAGTTTTCCACACCCCGGAAAAATCCCCTTACCCTTCTTATTAACATAATTATTTTTATAATTTTTATTATTATCATTATTTTATTATTATCCTTATTTATATAAAACTGTAAAAGCGTTTTAAAGCATTTTAAAGCATTATGCAAATGCATAAAATTAAAGGTCAGGCAACGGAGCTTTCCGCATCGCCTGACCTTTGATTTTTTAGTTTTCCACACCTGCCTGCCTGATTTTTTCCCATCGTCTTCGGGCACTTTCAGCCTTTTTCTGACAGACCTGCTCGTAGCGGATATTGTTTCTGTCCAGACATTCGGCTATGCGCATAAAGCAGGCCATAAGCAGTCTGTCCTCGAAATCGGGCATATCACCGCTCATGTCGTATTCAAAGACTGCACGGATGAGTCTGCCTAATTCCTCATCGGAGAGAAGACTGAATGTATCGAATAAATCATAGTGTAAAAGTAAAGCTTTTTTCATTGACATTTCCCCCTTAAAAAAGTAAAAGAAGACAGTACAAATCCTCTTGCGGAAAGGATTTTTTTTCTGTCATAATTTAAGTTTAGGGGAAAAATACGTGTTTGTCAAGGCTTCCGGAAAAGTAAAATTTATTTTGCGGAAAATGGCATTACTTTTGCGTAAAGTGCGCAAAAAAGGGCAGTTTTCCGAGTATTATAAAGGGGAGATTTGAATGCAGAATGCGGAATGGGCGGGGGGAGGTTTCAAATAACGGGAGGTATTAGCATTTCGGTATACCGTTATATCAAAAAAATATAAATATCCCTCTCGACAGGAAGTTTTTTCTTTTTCAAACAGTTGAAATTTTGTCGAAAAAATGTTATGATTAACCGAATGGACTATGTTGGTGTTTTATGAACTTAAATACAGGAGAGAAACGGAGTACTTTTAAGCTTTTAAAGACCTCAACACTCCCAAAAACTATTTTTCACAGAAAGGATCATAGATGTATGAAGTACAGTTATTATCCGGGTTGTACCTTACGAACAAAGGCAAAGGACCTTGACACCTATGCGAGAAAGTCCGCAGAGGTTCTCGGCTTCGAGCTGGAGGAAATCGAAAACTGGCAGTGCTGCGGCGGTGTTTATCCCCTCAGCAGCGACGAAATCGCTACCAAGCTTTCTTCCGTACGTGCTCTTAACGAGGCAAAGGTAAAAGGTCAGGAGCTGGTTACCCTCTGCTCTGCCTGCTATCACGTGCTCAAGAGAGTAAACGACGATATGCAGAATGTGGAAGATATCAGGGTAAAGGCAAACAACTATATGAAGCTCGACGAGCCCTATGAGGGTGAAGCAAAGGTTCTTCACTTCCTCGAGGTTCTCCGTGACAGAGTAGGCTTTGACGAGCTTAAGAAAAAGGTGGTCAACCCCCTTACAGGTAAAAAAATAGGAGCATATTACGGATGTCTTCTGCTCAGACCGGGCGAAATTCTGGGCTTCGATAATCCCGAAAACCCCACCATCATCGAGGACTTTATCCGTGCTTTGGGTGCTGAGCCCGTTATCTATCCCTACCGCAATGAATGCTGCGGCGGATACATTTCTCTCAAGGCAAAGGATCTCGCATCAAAGATGTGCGATAACATTATGGACAGTGCATCGGGCTTCGGTGCGGATATGCTTATCACTGCATGTCCCCTCTGTCAGTATAATCTTACAAAGAATTCCAAGGCTACCGTTCCCGTTTACTACTTTACGGAGCTTCTGGCCGAGGCATTAGGCGTGAAAGGAGAGGAAGAATAATGAGCAGTGCAAACAGTAAGACGGCGGCAGCTAAAATCGCCGAAATCAGCGGTACAAATCCTCTCAAGTGTATGAAGTGCGGCAAATGCTCAGCTTCCTGTCCCGCTTTCGAAAAAATGGACATCAAGCCTCATCAGTTTGTGTCCTATGTGGTTAACGAAGATATCGAGGCTCTCGCCGGCTGCGAATCTCTCTGGTACTGCCTTTCCTGCTTCGCCTGCGTGGAGCGCTGCCCCAGAGATGTCAAGCCCGGTAAGATAGTCGATGCGGCCAGACAGATGGTCGTAAGACAGAAGGGCGGTAATTATCTTTCAGCCAATGAAATCCCCGCACTTATCGATGACGATGTTCCCCAGCAGCTTCTCGTAAGTGCATTCAGAAAATTCAGGAGGTGAGCAGATGAACGGAATAGGCGTTTTCGTCTGTCATTGCGGCAGTAACATTGCAGCTACGGTAGACGTTAAAAAGGTAGTGGAAATGGCTAAGCTCGAGCCCGGTGTGGTGCACGCTGAGGAATATCAGTATATGTGCTCCGAGGCCGGTCAGGAAAGAATAGCCAAAGCGATAAAGGAAAAAAATCTTTCAGGCGTGGTTGTCTGCTCCTGCTCTCCCCGTATGCACGAAACCACCTTCAGAAAATGTGCCGAAAAGGCAGGCCTGAACCCTTATATGGTGGAAATCGCTAACCTTCGTGAGCAGTGCTCATGGGTACACAAGGACATAACCGAGGGTACCGAAAAGGCAGTTATTCTTACCCGTGCCGCTATCGCCAAGGTAAGCCTTAACACCTCTCTTTATGCAGGTGAAAGCGGCGTTACAAAGAGAGCACTCGTTATCGGCGGCGGTATCGCTGGTATCCAGACCGCTCTCGACATCGCAGATGCAGGCTATGAGGTAGACATCGTAGAAAAGACTCCCTCCATCGGCGGCAAGATGGCACAGTTAGACAAAACCTTCCCCACACTCGACTGCTCCGCCTGTATCCTTACACCGAAAATGGTGGATGCTGCGGCTCACGAAAAAATCAATATCTACTCCTACAGTGAGGTGGAAAAGGTGTCCGGCTTCGTCGGTGATTTCACCGTGGACATCCGTAAAAAGGCCAGATATGTCGATATGAACAAGTGTACGGGCTGCGGTGCCTGTATGGAAAAATGCCCGAGCAAAAAGGCTCTGAGTGAGTTTAACAGCGGTCTGAGTAACCGTCCTGCCATCTACACTCCCTTCGCACAGGCTATCCCCAATGTTCCCGTAATCGATCCCTCACAGTGCCTTAAGCTTAAAAACGGCAAATGCGGTCTCTGTGAAAGAGTATGTCAGGCAGGTGCCATCGACTATAAGCAGGAGGACGAAATCGTTACCCGTAAGTACGGTGCTATCGTGGTAGCCACAGGCTTCGAGGTAATCAAGCTCGACAATTATGACGAGTATGCCTACAGTCAGTCAAAGGACGTTATCACCTCTCTTGAGCTGGAGAGAATTATGAACGCAGCAGGCCCCACAAAGGGACATCTCGAGCGTCTTTCAGACGGCAAGGCACCGAAAAATATCGTGTTTATCCAGTGTGTAGGCTCCAGATGTGCAGATAACAAGGGAAAGAGCTACTGCTCAAAGATATGCTGCATGTACACCGCCAAGCACGCTATCCTCATCAGAGATAAATATCCCGATGTAAACGTAACCGTCTTTTACATCGATGTACGTACACCGGGTAAAAACTTCGACGAGTTTTACAGAAGAGCCGTCGAGGAATACGGCGTAAACTACGTCAAAGGTCAGGTCGGCAAGGTTACTCCCGAGCCGAACGGCAAGCTTACCGTTCACGGTGTGGACCTTCTCGATAACAAGCAGCTGAAGGTCGAGGCAGATATGGTTGTTCTCGCAGCCGCTATCGAGCCCTCACCCGAGGTAAGAAGCATCGCAACAATGCTTACTGCAAGTATTGACACAAACAACTTCATCACAGAGGCTCATCCGAAGCTTCGTCCCGTAGAGTCACCCACCGCCGGTGTGTTCCTTTCAGGTGTATGTCAGGGACCGAAGGATATTCCCGAAACCGTTTCTCAGGCAGGTGCTGCCGCAGTAAAGGTTATCGGTCTTTTAGCCAAGGATAAGCTCCTCACCAATCCCTGTACCGCCAAAGCAGACGAGCTTCTCTGTAACGGCTGCAGCGCCTGCGCCAATGTATGTCCCTACGGTGCCATCAGCTACGAGGATAAGCTCATCAATGACCACGGTATCAGAAAGACTCACAGAGTCGCCGTCGTCAACAGTGCACTCTGTCAGGGCTGCGGTGCCTGTACCGTTGCCTGTCCGTCAGGTGTTATGGATCTTCAGGGCTTCTCAAACAGACAGATTATTGCGGAGGTGGATGCTATATGTCGATAAATCAGGAATTTAAACCGAAAATAGTCGCATTCTGCTGCAACTGGTGCAGTTATGCAGGTGCTGACCTTGCCGGCGGAAGCAGACTTTCCTATCCCGCCGATGTAAAGATTATCCGTGTACCCTGCTCCTGCCGAGTAAACCCCATGTTTATTCTCCGTGCCTTCGAGCGCGGTGCTGACGGTGTTATCATCTGCGGCTGCCACCCCGGTGACTGTCACTACAGTACAGGTAACTACTATGCACGAAGAAGAATGACTCTCCTGTTTTCTATGCTCGACTATCTCGGTATCGAGAGAGAAAGAACCCGTGTGGAATGGGTTTCCGCAGCAGAGGGTGTTAAGTTCTCCACTACTATGAACGAATTTGTTTCGGCAGTCCGTGAGCTGGGCCCGAACAGAAGATTGGGGGATTTAAGATGCAAAGATTAATTGACAGAATGAAAGAGCTTCTGGCCGACGGTACCGTTCAGCGTGTTCTCGGCTGGAAAAAGGGCGATCTGGGCTATAACCCCGAGCCCCACTATTTCTCATCTGTAGAGGAGCTGGAGGATTTCATCTATGACGGCTTCTGCGGTGCGAACCTCAGCAAATATATGATAAAGGGCTCAAATCTGGAGGGTAAAACCCTTATCCTTCTCAAGCCCTGCGACACCTACTCCTTTAACCAGCTTCTTAAAGAGCACAGAGTTCTCAGAGACAAGGTTTACATTATAGGTGTAGGCTGCAAGGGTAAGCTCGACATCGAAAAAATCAAAGCTCAGGGCATAAAGGGCATTCTTTCCGTAAAGGGTGCTGAAATCAGCGGTAAATGTGACGAGCTCACGGTGGAAACCGTTTACGGCGAAAAGAAGATAGCCTACAGTGATGCCATGCTCGAGCGCTGCCACGTATGTAAGGGCAAAGAGCATAAGATTTACGACGAGCTTATGCTCGAGAGCACCGACACCTGTGACGGCGACCGCTTCACAGATGTGGACATCATCGAAGGTCTCACACCTGAGGAAAAGTTCGAATACTTCCGTAAGGAGCTTTCCAAATGTATCAGATGTAATGCCTGCCGTAATGTATGCCCCGCCTGCTCCTGCAGAAAGTGTGTGTTCGATTCTACCAAATTCGATGCAGAGCAGAAGGCAAATGTGGATCCCTTCGAGGAAAGCATGTTCCACATTATCCGTGCATTCCATGTAGCCGGCAGATGTACTGACTGCGGCGAATGCAGCCGTGTATGTCCTCAGGGCATTCCTCTCCATCTTTTCAACAGAAAGTTCATCAAGGATATCAACGAATACTACGGTGAATTTATCGCAGGTGAAGATGCAGAAACGAAAGGTCCTCTTACGGATTACACCTTAGTTGACCTTGAACCGGGCGAAAGGAGATAAGAAAATGAAAAAGTTTTTGAAATCAGACCTTACCGCTCTTTTAAATCTCTTAAGCGAAAAAGAGAGAGTTTATCTTCCCGTGTCTCACGCAGGTCAGACGAACTACGCTATATACAATGAAAACAGCAGGGTAGATCTTGACACTCTGAAAACCGTGAAAAGTGCCAAGGAGGTTTTCTTCCCCCAGAGTGAAACTCTCTACACGGTAACCAGACAAGACAAAAAAATCCGCATCACTCAGGAAGAGCTCGAAAACGAAGATTTCGTTCTCTTCGGTGTGAGAGGCTGTGACGTGAAGGGTATCGAGGTTCTCGACAGAGTATTCCTCTCCGAGCCTGTAGACTCCTTTTATAAGGCGAGAAGAGACCACGGCATTATCGTGTCCTTCGCCTGTAACGAGCCTGAGGAAAGCTGCTTCTGTAAGGCCTTCGGCATCGACTGTGCCGAGCCTGCAGGTGATGTAACTCTTTACGACTGCGGTGATTATTACTTCTGGAATGCCAAAACCGAAAAGGGTGAGGCACTCACAGAGAAATGTGCTTCTCTCCTTTCCGATGCCGATGAAGCACCCGTAAAGGAAAAGCAGGAGGAAATCAGAAAGATTACCGGGCTTCTTCCCTACATGAATATTTCTCTTGACTCATGGCACGGCGAAGCCACCGCTGAGAAGTTTAATTCTCCCGTATGGGCAGACCTTTATAAGCCCTGTATCGGCTGCGGTACCTGTACTTTTATCTGTCCTACCTGTCAGTGCTATGACCTTAAGGACTACGAAACCAAAAACGGTATTCAGCGTTACCGCTGCTGGGACTCCTGTATGTATTCCGACTTCACTATGATGGCACACGGTAATAACAGAACCAGCCAGCTGCAGCGCTTCCGTCAGAGATTTATGCACAAGCTCGTTTACTTCCCTGCCAATAACGACGGAATGTATTCCTGTGTAGGCTGCGGAAGATGTGTGGATAAATGCCCCGCATCTGCAAACATCATAAAGGTAATCAAGGCTTTCGAAAAAGAGGAGGGTAAAAAATAATGTGTGATTGTAACTGTCATCAGAATTATAAGCTTGACACCCTCGTGCCTCAGGTAGGTGTCATCACAGACATCCGTCAGGAAACTCCCGACGTAAAAACCTTCAGAGTGAATGCTCCCGAGGGCGGTAAGCTTTTCGAGCATATGCCCGGTCAGTGTGCCATGCTTTATGCACCCGGCATCGGTGAGGCTATGTTCTCCATCACCTCCTCACCCACAAATAAGGAATATCAGGAATTCAGCATCAAAAAGTGCGGTGTTCTTACCGATTATCTCCATAATCTTCAGGTAGGTGACGAAATCACCGTCAGAGGTCCCTACGGTAATGCCTTCCCCGTGGAAACAGAGCTTAAGGGAAAGGACCTTCTCTTCGTAGCCGGCGGTATCGGTCTGGCTCCTCTGCGCTCGGTTATCAATTACGTTTTGGATAACCGCGAAAACTACGGCAAGGTAGACATCCTTTACGGCTCACGCTCCGCTGATGACCTTGTTCAGCTTAAGGAAATAAAGGAAAAGTGGATGAAGGCAAAGGACGTAAACGTTTATCTCACCATCGACAGACCTCAGGACGGCTGGGACGGTCACGTAGGCTTTGTTCCCGCTTATCTGAAGGAGCTGGAGCTTTCCTGCGACAAAACAGTTCTGGTCTGCGGTCCGCCGATAATGATTAAGTTCGTTCTGGCCGCTCTTACCGAGATGGGCTTCTCAAAGGAGCAGGCGTACACCACACTCGAGCTTCGTATGAAATGCGGTGTCGGCAAATGCGGACGCTGTAATATCGGCTCGAAATATGTATGCAAGGACGGACCTGTTTTCCGCTGCGACGAAGTAGACGAATTACCCGACGAGTATTAATCTGGAAAGGACATCATAAATTATGAGTAATTTAGTTAATGTATATTTTTTCGGTAAAAAGTATGAAGTACCGGGCGAAATGACTATTATGACTGCTATGGAATATGCAGGCTACACTCTCTCCAGAGGCTGCGGCTGCCGTCACGGCTTCTGCGGTGCCTGTGCCACCATTTACAGAATCAAGGGTGACAATACACTCAAAACCTGTCTTGCCTGCCAGAAGCAGGTAGAGGACGGTATGTATGTAGCCTCCATTCCCTTCTTCCCCACAGATAAGAGAACCTATGACATTAATGAGATAAAGCCCACAGAAAAGATTATGATGGAGCTTTATCCCGAAATCTATAGCTGCATCGGATGTAATGCCTGCACTAATGCCTGTACTCAGGACCTTAACGTAATGCAGTACATCGCATACGCTCAGAGAGGCGAATACGAAAAGTGCGCTGAGGAGTCCTTCGACTGCGTGGCCTGCGGCTGCTGCAGCGTGAGATGCCCCGCAGAAATCTCTCATCCTATGGTCGGCCTTTTAGCCAGACGTCTCGTAGGTAAGTACATCGCTCCCGAAACCGAGCATCTCAAGGTAAGAGTAGACGAGGTAAATGAGGGTGCTTACGATGAGCTTATCGAACAGATTATGTGTAAGCCCATCACCGAGATGAAAGAACTTTATAACACCAGAGAAATCGAGAAATAAGGAGGGAAAGCCAATGTTTACAGCTGATATGCTCGAATCAATCAAAAAGGTAGAGGCTACCAGAGAAGAAAGAATGAAGACTGAGCCCCGCAGAATGACTGCCGAGGAAAAGGACGCTCTTCTTAAGGCTTACCATCCTGACTACCGTGAGGACGGCTTCGCAGAAATCAAGGTAGGTCCCAATAAAGGCCAGAAGGCTCCCAAGGAGCTTACAGACCTTCTTCATTCAAACAGCAGACTTTTAAAGGATAAGGTTGACATTTCAAAGGTTGACTATGAAACCGATGTTCTCGTTATCGGCGGCGGCGGTGCAGGCTCATCGGCAGCCATCGAGGCTCACGAGGCAGGCGCAGACGTAATGATCGTTACCAAGCTGCGCATCGGTGACGCAAACACTATGATGGCTGAGGGCGGCATTCAGGCCGCTGACAAAGAAAACGACTCTCCCGTTCAGCATTATCTTGATGCCTTCGGCGGCGGTCACTTCGCAGCCAGACCTGAGCTTCTTCGCAGACTCGTTATGGAGGCTCCCGACGCTATCAGATGGCTTAATGATTTAGGCGTTATGTTTGATAAGGACGAGGACGGCAGAATGGTTACCACCCACGGCGGCGGTACCTCCAGAAAGAGAATGCACGCCTGCAAGGACTATTCCGGTGCTGAGATTATGAGAAATCTCCGTGATGAGGTTCTTAACAGAAATATTCCCGTTGTCGAGTTCACCTCTGCAGTGGAGCTTATCAAGGACGATAAGGGACAGGTAGCAGGCGCAGTTCTCCTTAATATGGAAACAGGCGACTACCTCGTAGCCAAGGCAAAGACAGTAGTTATCGCTACCGGCGGCGCAGGCAGACTTCACTACCAGAGCTTCCCCACCTCAAACCATTACGGTGCTACTGCTGACGGTCTGGTGCTCGGCTACAGACTCGGTGCACCTCTCCTTTATCAGGATACTATCCAGTATCATCCCACGGGTGTTGCCTATCCCTCACAGATTTTCGGTGCTCTCGTAACCGAAAAGGTACGTTCACTGGGCGCTATGCTCGTAAATAAAGACGGTGAGGCTTATGCTCATCCTCTGGAAACCAGAGACGTTTCCGCCTCTGCCATTATCCGTGAATGTGCAAACGGAAAGGGCGTGGACACACCTTTAGGCAGCGGTGTATGGCTCGACACTCCGATGATCGAAATTTTAGGCGGTGAAGGCACCATCGAAAAGAGGATTCCCGCTATGATGCGTATGTATCTTAACTACGGCATCGATATGAGAAAGCAGCCCATCCTCGTTTATCCCACTCTCCATTATCAGAACGGCGGTCTGGAAATCGGCGGTGACGGCTTTACCAAGGTTATACCCAACCTTCTCGTAGCCGGTGAAGCAGTAGGCGGTATCCACGGCAGAAACAGACTTATGGGTAACTCACTGCTCGACATCATCGTATTCGGCAGAAATGCAGGTAAGGCTGCAGCCGCCAAGGCAAAGAACGTAGAGCTCGGTGAGATGAATCTTGACCACATCGTTTCCTATGCCAAGGAGCTCGAAGAAGCAGGTCTTGCCACAGAGGAGGTTTCACCCCTTCTTCTTCCCAAATACGCAAGACACGAAAGATAAGGAGGACTTTTCAAATGCGCGAAATCAGCACAGATATTATCAGAGACACCATCGAAAAGCTTTGCATCGAGGCAAACTGTCACCTTCCCGGTGATGTGAAGTGTGCCATCGAATCCTGCCGTAAGTGTGAGGACGGACTCATCGCTCAGGGCATTCTTGATGACATTATCGAAAACTATAAAATCGCTGACAATGAAAACGTACCTATCTGTCAGGATACAGGTATGGCATGTGTATTCCTCGAAATCGGTCAGGATGTACACATCGTAGGCGAAAATTTAGCAGATGCCGTCAATGAGGGCGTGCGCAGAGGCTATGATAAGGGATATCTCCGTAAGAGCGTGGTCAAGGATCCCATCAGAAGAGGTAACACAGGCGATAACACACCTGCTATGCTCTACACTGAAATCGTTCCCGGCGAAAACATTAAAATCACCGTAGGCCCCAAAGGCTTCGGCAGTGAAAATATGAGTGCAATCCGTATGTTCAAGCCCTCTGCAGGTCTTCAGGGCATAAAGGATTTCATCATCGAAACCGTAGAAACTGCAGGTCCTAACCCCTGTCCTCCTATGGTGGTAGGTGTAGGCATCGGCGGCACCTTTGACAAGGCTGCGCTTTTAGCTAAAAAGGCTCTTATGAGACCTATCGATTCTGAAAACCCCGATCCCTACTATGCAGAGCTGGAAAAGGAAATGCTCGAAAAGATTAACGAGCTCGGCATCGGACCTCAGGGCTTCGGCGGCAAGACCACAGCTATCGGTCTCAACATCGAAACTCTTCCTACCCACATCGCAGGTATGCCCTGTGCTATCAATATTAACTGCCACGTAACACGTCATCAGTCGGAGGTAATCTGAAATGGAAAAGAAAATTACATTACCCCTCACCGAGGAAATTGCCAAGTCACTCAAAGCAGGCGACAGAGTTCTTCTCACAGGTATCATCTACACCTCCAGAGACGCAGGCCACAAGAGAATGTGTGAGGCTCTCGCACGAGGCGAGGAATTACCCATCGACCCCATGAACGCTACCATCTACTATGTAGGCCCCACACCCGCTAAGCCCGGTACCGTTATCGGCTCTGCAGGCCCCACCACCAGCGGCAGAATGGACGCTTATGCTCCCACAATGATGTCCGTCGGTGCAAGAGGTATGATCGGTAAGGGCGCAAGACTTCCCGAGGTAGTAGACGCTATGAAAAAATACACCGGTGTTTACTTCGGCGCTATCGGCGGCGCAGGTGCTCTTTTAGCCAAGTGCATCAAAAGTGCT
>SVPD01000038.1 GCA_015066045.1 Oscillospiraceae bacterium | reverse complement strand
ATAACAAACTCCATACCTGACTCAATATTGATAATTTCTGAAATACCTTCACCGATATAAACAGTTTCTAAGCGGAAGAAATCGTAGCCCTCTTGCCATCCCCACATATAACATTTGTAAAAATCGGCATAGCCTTCGCCTTCAACAACAGCACAGCCGTCTTTATAAACGGTACAGAAAGCAGTTTCGTCATCGTTGACAGCTCTTTTAAAAAGCACTTCACCGTGAGAATGATCTGTCGCAAAGGCAAAAGGAATACTTGTTGCAATCATTAAGACTGCAAGAATGATTGATAATACTTTTTTCATTGTTTGTCTCCTTTCATAATGAAAAATACAAAAACCGTCCGAGCTCACATAGTGAACCTGAACAGTTAATTACCAAATATTAGTCGCACGGAAATAAACAGAGCTTATGTCTGTCTGATAGATTGTCGCAAACTTCATAAGACCTGTCAACCTTTCCGCTTAAATTATTTGAATTTATTATAACAGAAAATTTGGTATTTGTAAATAATTTATGAAAAAAAAATTAAAAGTATAACATTGTGATAAATAATTGAAAGTATAACCGACTTAAAATGAAAAACAACGGTCTCCTTTCAAAACAGTTAGCCGCACTGACAGGTATGGAAATAATTTCAAAAACATATCCCATTAACAAGCCTGATGACAATAAAAAAACCTCCTACGAAATCAATGATAATCTTCTGAGATTTTACTATGCCTTTATTTACAAAAACAAAAGCGCTTTGCAGGTTCTTGGTGCAGAAACTTTTTACAACGAGTATATAGAAGAACCGTTAAAGCAATTTATTTCTTTCAGATTTGAAGAAATCTGTCGGTCATATTTTTCACTGAATGCTATATCGGGAAAACTCAAAGGCATAACAAATATCGGTACCTTCTACTATGATGACAGTACAACAAAGAGTTCAGGTGAGTTCGATGTTGTTTTGCAGAAAAAAGGCATAGAAACTGATTTTGCTTACGATGTTTATGAAGCAAAGTATTATGCATCTCCGCTCTCACAGGGTGAGATGTATAAGGAAGCCGAGAAAAAAAGAAATCTTAAAGGCCTGACGCTCGGTAAAATTGGTTTCATAGCAATGTCAGGCTATGAAAAAGAGGATGACTTGTTTCACTGCATCACTGGTGAAGAATTGTATAATTAAAATTTCAGCGACAGCACGGCTCAAACTGTACTGTCGCTTTTGATAAATTTATTATCCGATGCAGCGCTCAGAAAAGCTGAGTATTGCATAACAGAATCTTTCATACGGTGTCAATGATGTATGTAACGTGTCGCCCTCACGGATTCTCATTGTGCGACGGATTTCTTTGGGGATGACGACACGCCCGAGGTCGTCGATACGGCGGACTATACCTGTTGCTTTCATATATATCTTTCTCCTCTTAATGCAAATTGTGTTGTTATTATCTGTATTTTGAGGAGATTTATACTGGGTGAATTTACTTTAAAAATCATTTATGCTGCAATAATAAAAACACACCAGCAAGTAGATACCCTATAAGTGGGAGATAGAGTAAAAAGCAGCGAGGTGAACGCCTCACTATTGCTGCCCTCTTTCACTATAATCACAAAGAAGATACTATCATTATCTGTTCAGTCAGGTTAATAATTTTCAACAAATAACGAGTTTCGATGTTTTTCTCACCCAGTGTTTTACAATAAAGTTTATATGCTTTCTTTTGATGATCCAATGCTGTTTCATAATTTTCCATGTCACTGTAAACGGACGAAAGATGTATTAACGATGCGATAGAGTCAGGATGCTCCTCACCCAGAACATCGCAAAAACAAGCATATATATTTTTCTGAACATTCAAAGCCTTTCTATAATCCTTCATGTCACAATAAAGGAAAGCAAGATTATTTAATGTTCTGAGTGTGTTCGGATGTTTTTTCCCAAATACCTTACAAAAAAGCCTGTATGACTTTATTTGAGTTTCCTTTGCTTTTTCATAAATACCCATTTTACAATATAATACAGCAATACTATTTAATACCGTTAGTGTATCAGAATGCTCTTCACCCAGAAGCTTAACAAAAATATTATAAACCTTTTGGAGGCCCTCTGCAGACTTTTTGTAATCCCCCAATTCAGTGTAGGCATTACTCATATTAGCCAATACCGTAAGTGTTTCCGTGTGCTCTGTACCCATAACCTCGCAGTAAAGAATATATGCTTTTTTAAAAAGATCCATCGCTTTATCCAAAGCCCCCGTTTTATCATAAGCACAGGCAAGAATGTTCAATGAATCCAGGGTGTCTAAGCTTTTGTCTCCCAGAACTTTACAACGAGTGACATAAACCTCTTCCAGAATTTTCACTGCCTCTGTATATTTGCCTGACCTAATGTATGAAATGGCAAGATCGTTTAAAGCTGCGAGTGTGTCAGGATGTTTTTTACCGTACCTGTCGCTCATATAGTCAGCAAGCTTCTTCCCCCACACATCTGCTTTTCTGTAATCTATTGCGACACCAATACCTTCATCATACATTTTCCGTAATTTTTTCATTGCCTCAGGCAAACCGTTCTCTGCCGCACCTGTAATCAGTTCAAGAGCATACTCACGGTTTACCTCCACATCTATACCGTCCAGATAAGCGAGACCTATGAGAAAATTATGCTCCGGCGTATTATTGGAATCAATAGAGATTTTCGAAACTATCTGCAGAAACAGTTCGTGAAACTCCGCATCATCCGGCTTTATACAGGTCGAAATTCCTTCAAACTTTTCTCTCAGAGCTTCCCTGTCGGTTTCCTCCATTTCTGCAGCCAGAATATCTATGCCTGATTTATATGCCGCAGGATATTCTTCTCTCATTACGAAATTCGGTTTTCCGTCAGGCTCCTCTAAAATATTCGGGGTGACCAGAAGGGTAAACAGCTTACTGTCGTGTAATATTCTGTCTATACTTTCCTTAAAGCTTTCACCGGGAGTCAGAAACTCATCAAACCATATAGCTATATCACGGCACTCGGGAATACTGTGAATAATGCGCATAAGTTCATTAGCAAATTTACGGTCTTTTTTTCGGTAGCTGAGGAAAATATATGCATCGAAAGCGGCACGGATACGCTTTGCCGTTTCATCGCTTATAAGAACACATTCCAGATATTTTTTCAGCTTTTCTTCATAAGAAATCTCCGTTATATCCGTGCTGAACGGGTTAAGATACTGTAGCTCTCCAAATTTGTCTGGATGTGAATAAAGCACATCGATTCCTGTTTCCATCATGATAGGAAGAACGGGGATATGCTCTTTCAGCGCATAAGGTATATCTTCGTCCATTGCACGATTCGAGGTCGAAAGAAGCTTATATGTAACGGGCACTACAAACAGGTTATTTCTGCCGAGATCTACAGTTTTTTCATCCTCGGGTATTCTCTCCGTCATATCCTCGGTATAATAAACCGCACAGTCATGGGTTTTAAAAATATCATCGCAAACTTTCATGAAATATTTTTCAAAATCATCAGGATGACAGGTAAAGTACACTCTTGGCTTTTTATTTATATCCATCTGATTTTTTGTTTTAATTTTAAAAACTGCCATAGCCTTACTACGCCCCTCAGATAATTATCGTCTTTTTTCTTTCTGCATAGCATTATATCATAAAAGAAGCTCTGTTTCAACCGACATAAAATCTCCTTTTTAAGGAAATTTATACTTTGTGAATTTACTTTTATAAATAGGTGTGATATAATAAAAAATAAGCGTACTTTTGTCGGTGTTTAACCTACAAAAATAAAAGATAAATCACCCTATCGTTGGAGGCAGAGAGCTTTGAAAAAGAATGTGTATTTCGTACAGGTAAGCGACATTTACGGCACAGATAAAAAAAGTATATATATACCCTATGCCGTCGGTTGCATACAGGCATACTGCGAAAAAAATAAAACCATAACCGAAAGCTATAATTTCGGTAAATTTATTTATAAAAAAGAGCCTATCGATACTATAATTTCCCGTCTCGAAAACCCGTTTATGCTGCTTTTTTCCTGCTCTGTGTGGAATATGGAGTATAATAAAGCTCTTGCCGCTGCCGTAAAAAAGGCATATCCCTCCTGTTTCATCGTCTTCGGCGGTCATAATGTTTCAGCTTACGGAAAAGAGCTCAAGGAGTATAGCTTCGTAGATTTTATCGTACATCATTTCGGAGAAGAGCCCACCGAGAAGCTTCTGATTAGTCTTGTCTTAAATAAGCCCTTAGAGGATGTAAGCAATCTTTCCTTCCGTAATAATGAGGGTGAAACAATAACTACAAGACATGAGCCTCAGAAGGGAACCTCCTACCCATCTCCGTATTTAGAGGGTACCTTTGACGAAATACTGCAGGATGATATCAGCTTTTCTGCCCTTTTCGAAAGTAACAGAGGCTGTCCTAACTCCTGCTCCTTCTGTGACTGGAGTGAGCTTGGCTCTAAAGTAAGACTCTTCCCTATGGAAAGAGTTAAGGCTGAGCTTGACTGGTTCGCGAAGCACAAAATAGAGTACATTTACTGTGTAGATGCAAACTTCTGCCTTTTTGACCGTGATGCTGAAATAGCTGACTATGTGGTACAGTGCAAAGAAAAATACGGATATCCGCAGGTATTCAGAGTCTTCTTCACCAAAAACAGATTTGATTTCGTTTTCGATGTCAGCACGAAATTTTTCAGAAGCGGACTCGACAAGGCAAAAACCATATCCTTTCAGAGTATGAACGAACAGGTGCTGAAAAACATCGGAAGGAAAAATATCCCTGTCGATTTCTTTAAAAAGCTTTTAGTAAAATACAAAGAGTTAAATATCGCTACCTTTTCAGAGCTTATCCTCGGTCTTCCCGGAGAAACCTATGAGTCCTTTTGTGAAGGAATAAACACCCTGCTTGAAAGCGGTCAGCATTTCGGCATAAATATTTACCCCTGCGAGATTCTGCCTAACTCTCAGATGGGACAGACGGCATATATGGAAAAATACTGCATAAAGAGCACCCGTGTACCATTTAAGCTTATACACTCTGTCGAAAGCAACGACTCGAGCATCATAACAGAATATTCGGAATATATAACATCTACCTATTCTATGAATGAAAATCAGTGGGTTAAATCCTTGCTTTTCTCAAATTATATTCAGGGCTTACACAATCTCGGCCTGCTCCGTGCCGTCGCAATCTATATCTGCAATGAGTATAAAATCAGCTATTCTGATTTCTATAATAGGCTCATTGAATGGTCAGAAACGAATACCGGCACATTCCTTAACCGTATATATATGAAAATCAGCAATCTATGTCGGGGAATCATAAACGGAGAAAATGAAATGTTTGCTGCCTTTGATAAAACCGGCCTTATATTATGGGGCTTTGATGAGCTGATTTATCTCGACTGTTTCTCAAACAGAGAGTCCTTTTACAGTGAAGTCAAAGCTTTCATCACCTCCTGCTTTGAAAAAAATGAAGTTATTGACTCGCTTTTCGTCTATCAGTCAGACATAATAAAAAAGATAAACAAAGATAATATTTCAATAGAATCGGATTATGACTTTTTCTCTTACTTCAATAACATTTACTCAGACACCTACCATCCTCTCGAAAAAAAGCATATACTGCTCACCGTACACGATGAACAAAAGGTCACAGATTTCACCGAATACGCCAGAGAGGTAGTCTGGTACGGAAGAAACCGCAGAGCTACAGATTATACGAGCACCTGCTATAAGGTGAACTATCAGGAATTTGAATAACCTGATTTATCTTTACTAAAACGGATTTATACGATAAAGGGGCCGTAAAAAAGTGCAGACCGCATAAACCAAGATAAACAGAGGGTTTCTATGGATAAAAAAAATCCGTAGAAACCCTTTAAAACATTAAAAAGAACTATGCAAAAAAACATTTCGGCAGACATAAAAACTCTGCACTCTTGCTATTTTTCCGATAATATAGTATAATTAATTGATTATACCCGTTAAATAACATTACCATCCATCAGGAGGCAGAAAAATGTTTGTAGATAAAGCGAAAATTTTCATAAAAGCAGGTAACGGAGGCAACGGTGCCGTGGCCTTTCACCGTGAAAAATATGTAGCCTCGGGCGGTCCCGACGGCGGCGACGGAGGCAAGGGCGGAGACATCGTCTTCACAGTAGACGATAATCTGTCTACACTGAACGACTTCAAATATAAAAGAAAATACAAGGCTCCTAACGGTGCAGACGGTCAGGGCAGCAGACGAAACGGCAGAAAGGCCGAGGACCTGATTATCAAGGTTCCCAGAGGCACCGTCATTCGTGAAAGCGAAAGCGGAGTCATAATGGCTGATATGTCCACTGACGAAAGCTTCGTTGCCGCTAAGGGTGGCAAGGGAGGCTGGGGAAACAGTCATTTCGCTACGGCCACCAGACAGACTCCCCGCTTTGCCAAGGCAGGTATGCCCGGTGAGGAATGGGAGGTTACCCTCGAGCTGAAGCTTTTAGCCGATGTAGGCCTTTTAGGCTTTCCGAATGTAGGTAAATCCAGCTTTATTTCCGTCGTAAGTCAGGCTAAGCCCATCATAGCCGACTATCATTTCACCACCATTACCCCTGTTTTGGGCGTGGTATCCATGGGCGAAGGCTCCTCCTTTGTTATCGCTGACATTCCCGGCCTTATCGAGGGTGCCAGCGAAGGCATAGGTCTCGGCCACGAGTTTCTCAGACACGTAGAGCGCTGCCGTATGCTCCTTCACATCGTCGATGTAGCAGGCAGTGAGGGCAGAGATCCTGTCGAAGATTTCGAAAAAATCAATTTGGAGCTGGAACGCTTTAATCCCGAGCTGGCAAACTGTCCTCAGATAGTAGCCGGTAACAAGATTGACCTTGCCACAGACGAACAGAGAGAAGCCTTCAGAAAATACATCGAGGACAAGGGATATACCTATTTCGAAATGTGCGCTCCTATTCTCGAGGGCACCAAGGAGGTTATCGATGCCGTCGCAGCCAAGCTTTCTACCCTTCCTCCGGTAAAGAGATACGAAAAAGAGGAAATCCCCCTCGAAGCTCTCCTCAAAAAGCAGAATACAGGCTTCACCATCACCGTCGAGGAGGATGTTTACATCGTCGAGGCACCCTTCCTTATCCGTATTCTCTGTCAGACCGATCTGGACGACTACGAATCTCTGCAGTATTTTCAGCGAGTGCTCATTTCCAGCGGCATAATCGATGCTCTGCGTGAAAAGGGCATACAGGAAGGCGACATAGTCAGCATCTATGACTTCGAATTCGAATTTATGAACTGAGGAATATTCTGATATATGGAAAAATTAACCGAAACAAAATGTGATGTAAATATGCTCAGTCCTCTTAATCTTGCCTTTATAGGTGACACGGTTTTCGACCTTTTCGTGAGAGAAAGGCTGGTATGCGAGGCCAACCGCCCCGTCAGTAAGCTCCATAACAAGGCCGCCTCTATGGTAAAGGCTTCAGCTCAGGCCGAGGCCGTGGAAAAAATCAGAGACAGACTCACCGAGCAGGAGCAGAGCATCATCAGAAGAGGCAGAAACGCCCATGTAAACCATAAGGCTAAAAATATGAGCGAGGCAGATTATCATCTTGCCACAGGATTAGAGGCTCTTATCGGCTACCTTTATCTTAAGGGTGAAACGGAAAGGCTTAACGAAATTTTCGGAATGATTATACAGGAGGAAAAAGAATGAACAGTACACTCGGTACAGGCGGCAGCAACGACGGCTTCTGGCTCATCAAAACTGCCGACAAAAAAGTAAATGTAAAGGGTGCGGCCTATCTTGACCTGGTTTTATGCGACAAAAAGGGTGAAATCAGCGGTAAGCTCTGGGACTACAATGAGTTTTCACACGGCATTTATCAGGCAGGCGATTTGGTAAAAATCAGAGGCACCGTAACCCAGTTCAACGGTAACGACCAGCTTCGCATAGACCGCATCAGAAAGGTTACCGAAGCTGACGGCGTAAACATAGCCGACTTCGTTCCCACTGCAGAATACAGCGGTGAAATGATGCTCGGACAGATAATGAACATCATAGCCTCAGTAAAGGACGAGGAGCTGAAGCATCTGACCTTCGCTCTGGTAAAGGACAGAGAGGAAAAAATTCTCTACTGGCCCGCCGCCTTCAAGCTTCATCACGCCATAAGGGGCGGTCTCCTTTACCACACACTCTCCATTCTGAAGCTATGTGAGAGCGTATGCAGCATTTATCCCGCAGTGGACCGTGACCTGCTTATGTGCGGTGCCATCGTACACGACCTGTGTAAAATCGACGAATTCGAAATAAGCTCCGCAGGACTGGTTACAGGCTATTCGGTCAAGGGCGAGCTTTTGGGACATCTGGTTATGGGTGCCGTCAAAATCGAGGAGAAGGCAAGACAGCTCGGCATCGACTCAGAAAAGGCTATGCTTCTGCAGCATATGGTAATATCCCACCACGGAGAGCCCGATTTCGGAGCGGCGGTACGTCCTATGTTTCTGGAGGCTGAAATTTTAAGCGAATTAGACAAATTAGATGCCACCGTAAACGAAATCACAAGTGCCACCGCTGACCTTAATGAGGGCGAATTTTCACAGAGAATGTGGGCACTTGATAACCGTAAGCTTTATAACCACGGCAGAAAAGAAGTAACAGTAAAGGCTAATCTCGAATAAAATCCCTGAGCGCAATAAGCAGTCTGATTTCTGATACAAGATATCAATTTCAGTCAGTTTTTATACAGAAGCAATAAAAACAAAGGAGAAATCGTTATGAAGAAAATATTGGCTTTTATCCTTTCTGCGGTTATGATTTTCACTCTTACCGTGACACCTGCCTCAGCCATCGATATAGCTGAAGTAAAAACGGTAGTTACCGATGTTCTCTGTAAGGCTCTTGCCTTCGTTTTCGAAGGTCTCGTAAACGGAATAGTGGCTCCTATCAGAGAGGGTGACAATTTCATCAGCGAGGAGGAATATCTCTCCGACAGTCTCTGCGGCGGCCTTTATGACGGTACAGACCTTTTCCTTTCCGAGGCACCTGCCGATGCACGCTGGTCCTTGGGCTCTGCATCCGCATCTCTGGTCCCCGAGGACTGGGAAACCTACTCCGACCTTTATCTCGGCGGCTATATGTCCACGGACAACTATATGTCAAACGATGTCAGAGAAATTCTTGACGATATGAGAGTGCGTGTTATAGCTATGAGCGACGGCACAGGCAGAGGCACGGCGGTTTTCGCCACTATTGACTCCATAGGTCTGGGCAATTCCGACGTGGAAGGCATCAGAAGAATGCTTGACGGTTTCGCTCAGGCAAAGGGTATCAATTCAATAAATATTTTCACCACCCATAGCCATTCAGGCATTGACACTCAGGGCTTATGGACAGATATTCTCGGAACCTGGCCCTTTGCCTTCATCAAGGGCTATACGGGTATGGGCGACTATTACGGCGGCACCAGCGACAGATATATGGCCTTCCTTTATGAAAAGGTCAGTCTGGCCATAGAAGCAGCAGTGGCAGATATGGAAGAGGGTACTCTGGTTTATGCCGAAAAGGACTTCGGCACCAAATATGCCTCGATAGATAACCGTCCCTCGGCAGATGCCCTCGACGGCAGAATAAAGCGCTTTACCTTCACTCCCGACAGCGGAAGCACACCCACCGTTATCGTAAATATGGCTGCTCACCCCAGCACCGCAGGTTTGGCTACAGGCAGTGACAGTGACCTTGTAAAGGGACACGGTGTTTCCGGTGACTACGTTTACTATATGGGTGAAGTAATCAACGGTGCAGGCTATGATTTTATGTTCTTTAACGGTGCTATCTGCGGCATTTACACGGACACCCCCGACGTAAACACAGACCGCAGAGTAGATAAGGCCGCCGCCTATGGCAAGGAAATGGGTAAAATCACTCTTGCCCTTACGATGACTCAGACAGAAATAGAAGCCGACAGTTATCTTATGGGGCTCAGCTTCACCGAAGAGGAGCTGGCAGGCAGAAGCTACACTCCCTGGTATGAAGGCTGGACACCCGTAACGGAAAGACAGGTCGCTCCCCTGCTGAATATAAAGCTTAAAAATGTAGAGGTTCAGATAACCAATCCCGTTATCCTTTTAGCTGCCAAGCTTAAATTAGTAAACTATACCGCCAAAAAGACAGAAAGCGGTGACTGCTTTATCACTACCGAAATCGGTTATATGGAATTAGGCGAAGACCTTAAGATAGCCTTCGTTCCCGGTGAATTCTGTGCAGATCTGGCTTACGGCGGCTCCTCTCTCAAGGCAGAAAACAGTGCCCGGGGCAGAGATTTCAGTGAGCAGACTCTCGCAGAGCTTTTCGGAGAGGATATCCTCGTTTTCGGTATGGCAAACGATGCAGTCGGCTACATCGTGCCCGATAACGATTATCTTATGTGCATCGATTTCGGTCACTACCACGAAACTATTTCTCTCGGTCAAAGCACTGCCTCTACTCTGATGAAGGGCTTTGCTGAGCTCAGAGACGAAATCGGATAATAAAGAGGCTGTAAAAAACGCAGACCGCATAGGGTGACGAGTATAATCCGAACCCGCCCAAAAGCGTGAATTTTCGCAGCTTTTCGGCATTTCGGTTTTGAAAGGCGTCAGCCTGTCGGCACCCTCAATATCCAAAAATCCTGCAAAAATTCGCACTTTTGGGTCTGCGATTTTTTGCGGAGCGGATTTTTGGCAAGACAAGGCACAAAACGCAGTAAATCCTATCGGATTTACGAGTATTTTAACGAAGTGTTGGCGGAAATCCGCCCGTAAAAAACGGGGTTCGGATTATGCTCGTCACCCTAAGCCAAAACAAACAGAGGGTTTCTTTGGATTTTAAAAATCCGCAGAAGCCCTTTTTAGCATTAAAAAATAAATTTTGCGGCTTGTTCATTATGCGCTTATATGCCCCTTTTTCTCTTTCTTTCATAAAAAATCCCGCATTTGAAAAATAGAGTTCTTCCCGTTTGTATAATAAGCGAAAGGAGGTTGAAAACTGTGCGTTCTTTTGCCGGCAACGAACACATAGAAGAGACAGTAAAAAAATATTCATCCTCAATGCTGAAAGCAGCCTTTTCACTTCTTAAATCCACATCCGATGCTGAGGATGCGGTTCAGGAGGCTTTTATAAAATTTATCACCAAGGCTCCGGATTTCGAAAACGATGAACACTGTAAAGCGTGGCTTCTCCGTGTCACCGTCAATATAAGTAAAAATATGCTCAAATCCGCACGCAGAAAAAATCTGCCTTTAACGGAAGAGATTCCCTACAGTGAAAAGCGTGACGATGTTTTATCCTATGTACTGTCTCTGGATGAAAAATACAGAGTGGTGATACATCTTTACTATTACGAAAGCTATTCCATTAAGGAAATAGCAGAAATTTTATCCTTACCCGCAGCCACAGTAGGCACACGGCTTTCGAGAGCCAGAAAAATGCTCGAAAAATCACTGAAGGAGGATTTCGCAGATGAGCTTTAAAGAAAAGTACAAAAAGGAAATTGACGGGCTTTCTTTTTCGCCCGATTACGAAAAGGTTTTTACAGAAGCTATGAAAAAAACAGAAAAAAAGAGCAGAATACGGATTATAAATAAAGGAAAGGCATTCTGTATTCTGGCTGCAGTTATAGCGGTAACGGTTCTTTTATCCGCAGGTACCTTTGCCGAGCCGACTCAGTATTCTGCCGATGCCACCGTAGCAGACTTTCAGGATTCTCTTACAGACTTTGAGGACAGATGGAAAGCGTCAAAAAAGCTGCCTTATGAAAAAGGAGACGAAAAATATGCTTTTACTGTTTTGGGAATTACCTCGGGCACTTTCCTTAATCACTGTGACGGTTTTACTGCCGATGAAGGCAGAGAATATTTCGTCACCGCTATAAGAGGTCGTGACGGCATAGACCTCACATCGGAAAACGGCGGATTTCCCATAAAAATCACTCCTTTAGTTTACGGCAGAGAGCCTTGGGAAACTAATAGCACCACCCTTTGCGAGGATGTAAGAACAGCCGAGAAAAACGGTGTTATCTATTACCTTTTCGACACCTCATTCCTCGACCGCTTTGAAGGAAGAATTATCTGCTTTGCCTGCTACGAGGGAGCTGCACCTACTGCGGAGATTTTCACGATGAATGAAGCAGGGACCGTTTCCTTTTCCGAAAAATACACGGGCTTCGGAGAAATAATAGAGATGCCGCAGGATATGTCAGGCACTCACCCCGAAATAGCAGAGCAAATCCTTTCAAACGACGAGCTTTCAAAGCTATACTGACTTATAAAGCTGCAGAAGACGTATGATTATACTTCGAGAGGGCGAAAAAACGTCTGAAAAAGCAAATTTATATGCAACACCATATTATTCCATATAAAAGTTAAAACAGATGTGTTTTAAAAGTTTAAAGAAACTTAAACACATCTGTTTTTGTTTTGCTTTTTTGGTCTGCGCTTACTGCGGCATTCCCTCTTTATTTACTTTTTCGGTATCTCTGACACACCGTAGTGGTCGCAGAGTGCGAAATATTCGTCCTCGCTGATGGCTACCACCGAGCCGTGACGAGGTCTTAAATGGTCAACCGCCATTCCTGCACGGCGCACCTGACGGAAGGATTCGAAATCACGTGTCATCTGAGTGAAAAATGTGCCTTCGCTGTATTCGTCCATAATCATTACCCATGCGTTGGTGCCGGTAATTCGATACATTGTACTGCCTTCCACTCCCCACCAGTTTAGTGAGCAGACAGTGTAATCACCCTCATAGGGGCCTGCGGCATTCTTTGATTTAACATAAGCGATTTTCTGGGTAAGGTCCTCTTTGAAGTAAAGATAGTAATATCCGTCCTTTTCGTTATAAATCATATCACCGTCGATACACTGAACACCTACACCTGACCAGCCGTCATCACGGGTAAAGGCCTCGGTTCTTCTGCCGTAAAGATATTCGGGAGCAGTAAAGCTCTTAAAATCATCGGTATAAAGATAATAGTGCTGTGCGATGTCCTCGTTTTCCTCTGTAGCAGGATCATCGAAGGAGGAAAGAGCTAAATAAAGCATATACTTGCCCTCTTCGGCATCCCATATCACCTGAGGTGCCCAGGCTCTGTTACAGTTTTCCCAGCCCTCGAAGCTGCGTAAGTCGAGAACATATTCATCCTCCCAGTTAAGCAGGTCATAGGATTTCCAGAAAATGACAGAATGGTTAGAGGTCCAGCCGAGACCTGCATCCATATCCGTAGCCACGATGTAATAGCAGTCCTTACCGTTTTCATCCTTGGCAGCGAAAATGTAGGGATCACGGACGCAGCCCGTACCCTTGGTCTGGTCGATAACCGACTCGTTATCATTAAGAGCGGCGAAATTATAGCCGTCTGTGCTTACGGCGAAATGAATGGCCTGCTCGTCAGGCTCATTTCCCACGAAGTAGCAGAAAAGGTATGCACCCTCTGTGCTTACTGCAGGATATGCATAGTCATTGAAAGCATAATTGAAAAGATTATAGCCTATCATAAAAACAGCCATAACCACACGAAGAAAAGACATAAGTGTCATAACAAAATTTCTCCTTTTTCTTTTTTCTTAATTTTATCACAACTTTTGAAAAAATGAAATAGTTTTAGTTCAAAAACAAATTTTTCCCTTGTTTTATTTTACAGCTCCCAAGGCGGTTTTTCATCCTTGCCGACGGATGATCCTTCATTTTTCTTTTCCTTTGCCTCCTCGGTAAACTTATTACCCTTTTTAAGACGAAGGAAAAGACCGAGAGCAACGAGAGCAATAAGAACCACTGCAATGATAAAAATATAGCTTACACCGCCACCTACTCTTACCTGTGTAGGGCCGTCAGCACCGCCGATTATTGCTATATCCGATGAAGAGCTGTCCGAAGCCGTCACCGTCACGTCGTAGGGCTCCGTCTGAAAGACTCTTTCTGCCGAATCGACAACTATCACACAAGGTATACCCGTCTGCGCAGTAAAGTCGGCAAGAGCTGCATTTACGGGCTCCGTATTCATTTCAAGCCCCGTTCTGTTTACTGTCTCAGAGGGCGGAAGCTCATAATCTGCGACATTACTGTTAAAGTGACTGCCGAGACCAAGCTCTGCAATACTGACGGTCATTTTCTTTATTACCGCCGTAAGATCGGTGTCAAGAGAATAGGCATAATACTCCTGATTGATATACTCTGACAGAGCTTCACCGTATTCGGTATACTCACCGAACATCTCATTTATCTCATATCTGACATTATCGCCTACCCAGGCTATAGTATAATAGCCGTCACAGGCCTCGTTGGTAAGGAAAACCAAAAGAATATTATTTTCATAGTTTTCGTAGTCGGCGAATTGCTCCCTGTATTTTTCGTTGGCGTAGTCCTGCATCGTACCTTCGTCATAGCCGACATAATTCTCAGGAATAGCCGAAACAGGCTCTCCGCCTATAACTATTCCCTCCTCGGGAATAAGCACAGATAAAGCAAAAAACGCTACAAAAATCAAAATAAAGATAGCCGTTCCGCAGCCTCCGGCTCCATAACGTCTTCTGCCCCAACCCCATCCGCCGAAAAACGGGCCGTGAAAATAAGGTCCGTGATGATGCGGTCTGTGCGGTGGTGGAGTATGATGAGGTCCGCCTCCGAAGGAACCGCCTCCGAAGGAACCGCCTCCGAAGCCTCCGCCGCCTGAAAATCCGCCTCTGCCGCCCCCTCCGAAGGAGCCGCCTCCAAAGCCTCCGCCTCTGCTTCCGCCACCGGGTCCCGGCATAAAAATCAACTTCCTTTCATAATAAAAATGTTTTTCTTCACACTTAAAATTATAATGTTTTTCTTTCCGACTGTCAATAAGACAACTGTTTTTACGGTGTAAAAAATGACGTATAAAGTCACATTTTGTTTATCTGAGGCAAAAAATGCCCGAAAAGAATGTAAAATTAAGTAAAAAGAGAGAAAAAACGAAAATACTGTTGCATTTTAGCCCGAGAATGTGATAATATATACTAAATTACTATGCCAAGGAGAGTGTAGCCATGAGAGTTATTACAGGCTCCGCCAGAGGCAGAAAGCTCATCACCTTAGAGGGCGATGATGTAAGGCCTACAACGGATATAGTTAAAGAAGCGATGTTTTCCATCATCCAGTTTGAGATCGAAGGAAGTAAGGTTCTGGATCTTTTCGGCGGCTGCGGTCAGTTAGCTATCGAGGCTCTTTCTCGTGGAGCTGAAAATGCCGTAATAGTGGACAGCAGCAAAAAAAGCATCGATATCATCAGAAAAAATCTCGAGGCCACCGGCTTCGATAAAAAGGCTGCAGTGGTTAACAGTGATGCCGTAGCCTTCCTTTCACGCAGGACGGAAAAATACGATATTGCTCTTCTTGATCCCCCTTATTCGAAGGGCATTCTCGAAAAAGCACTCGAAAAAATACCGGATGTTATGACGGAGACGGGCGTCATCATTTGCGAAGCCCCCTTCAATGATATTTTGCCCGAAAGGGTGGGAATTTTCGAGCTGAAAAAGAAATACCGTTACGGTAAAACGGGGCTTTTCCTTTATCGCATACCGGAAAAGGAGGAAGACTGATGGAAGAAAGAATAGCAGTTTATCCCGGCTCCTTTGACCCCGTGACCAGCGGTCATCTCGATATTATCAGAAGAAGTGCCAAGCTCTTCGATAAAATTATAGTTGTCGTTATGTCCAATTACCGCAAAATCGGCTCCTACGCCTTTACAGTAGACGAGCGGGTGGATTTCATAAAAAGATGCACAAAGGACATACCAAACGTCAGCGTTGATTCATACATGGGACTTTTAGCAGACTATGCCAAGCAGAAAAACGCAGCGGCAGTCGTAAAAGGTCTCCGTGCCGTTTCCGATTTTGAGGACGAATTTCAGCAGGCTCTGATCAATAAAAAGCTCAACGGAAATACGGAAACGGTTTTTATGGCAGCAGATACCGAGCACATGTTCCTCTCATCAAGCATGATAAAGCAGGTATGTATGCTCGGCGGAGATATTTCCCTTTTTATCCCGGCAGAAATTTCAAATGATATAATAGAAAAGTTAAAGAAAGGATAAGTCAAAAATGTCAAATTTTTACGATCTTGAAACAGACCTTGAAGTAGAAGATGTAGTTTCCTCCGAGGAAGAAGGCTACGAAGAAGAATACGAGGAAATCACCGATTTCGGCGATTACAATGCAGCCGACGCAGAGGCAAGATGGGGCAGCATGGATTTCGACCAGCTCGTAGTAGAGATGGAAGGTCTCGTATCCAGAGGCAAAAGATTTTTCTTCTCTAAAACCAAGAGAATAGTAGACGGCAAGGACATCGCTATGCTCGCCGAATACATCCAGAGCCGTTTCCCCGACGAAATCGTTTCCGCTAACGACATCATCTCCAGAGAAACAACCATCATCAACGATGCCACCGCAAAGAGCAACTCTATCATCGCTGCTGCACGCAAGCAGGAAACAGAAATCTCAAACAGTGCTAAAACATACTACTCCGAAACCGTTAAAAAGGCCCAGGAGGATGCTGCCAAAATCATTGCCCGTGCTCAGGCTCAGGCTGAAGAAATGGTTCAGGAGCATAACATTACCCGTATGGCCAGAGAAAGAAGTGAGCAGATCAAGGCTGCCACTGAGCAGGAAACTCAGGCTATGATCGCAAAGACCACCGAGGACTGCGAGGAGCTCAAGGCAAGAGCCAAGGAATGGACCATCGGCATCGTCGAAGGTGCAAGAGGCTTCGTTACAAACGGTCTGGCAGGCTATCAGAATGTGGCTATGCAGAGTCTCGATAACATCAACGCAGTTAACAAGCAGTTCCAGAGCGAGTATTCCGTACAGGTAAGAAATCTCGGACTCGACAACAATCACTGATTACGACAACTGATATTTTACCCTGCTATGTTCTTCGCCGACGAGTGGAAAGGAAGCATTTCTTTAAAACGTGAAACAACAACACAATAATGCTTAAAATCACCGATATGCGTCAGCATTATCGGTGATTTTTGCCTTTTCTTGCAAAGCTATTTCGCATTTTAAAGTGCTTCGCAGTTTCGTAAGAACTGAAAATTTCTTGTATTGAAGCCACAAAACGCAGCAAGGCTGTCGCCTTGCGAGGCTTCCCCGCAAAAATACAGTGAATTTTGTTCGAGAAACAAATACTTCCTTACCACTCGTCGGCGTTATGGCAGGGTAAGTTTTTTTATTAAAAAAGTGCGGTACCTTTGGGGCGGGGAGCCAAGCCCCTGTATACAGGGACCTGCGGCGCCGCCTGCGGTGCCGCAGGTGACCGTTTACGGTCGCTTGGCTCCCCTGCAGGCTGAATTTGAAAATTACCTCTTGATAAAAACACTCTCCCGGTTTATAATAAAAAAAGAAAGAGGGTGTAAAAATGAGTCTTTGCTGCGAACAGTGTGCTTATTATAACTACGACGAGGAATATGACGAATATTACTGCTCCGTTAATTTAGACGAGGACGAAATGGAAAAGTATGTCAGCGGTAATATGGACTACTGCCGTTACTTTACACCCTACGATGAGTATAAGGTAGTACAGAAGCAAAACTAACAATAAAAAAACAGGAGAAAAATATGAAAAGCTTAAGATACTTATATAAAATCGGCAGAGGGCCATCCTCCTCCCACACTATGGGCCCCGACAAAGCTGCGAGATATTTCCGCAGCACCTACGCCGATGCAGATAGCTACAAGGTTATTCTTTACGGTTCTCTTTCCAGCACCGGCAAGGGACATAAAACAGACGAAGCAATTCTCGACGTATTTGACGGCTGCGATACAGAACTTGTTTTCGGAAGCGGAGAAACAGAAGGTCTCCCCCACGAAAATACTATGGAGTTTTTCGCCTATAAAAACGGAGAGGAAATCGCCAAGGAAAGAATAATGTCTGTGGGAGGCGGAGCCATCGTAATCGAAGGAAAGCCCGAGCTCGACGAGGAGGATATTTATCCTCTGCGCACCCTCGGCCAGATAGTAGACTACTGCCGCACTCATAATATGCGCCTTTCCGATTATGTGGAGGAATGCGAGGGCAAGGATATATGGAATTACCTGCACGAAATTTGGATAACGATGAAAAACTCCATAAATGAAGGCCTCTCCACCCGTGGGGTTCTTGACGGCGGACTTAATGTAGAAAGAAAGGCTCAATTCCTTTTTAACCAGAGCCACATAGACGAAAGCGACATAACCAAAGAGAACCGACTGATCTGCGCCTATGCCTTCGCCGTCAGTGAGCAGAATGCAGGCGGCGGTGTCATCGTAACGGCTCCTACCTGCGGTGCCTGTGCGGTGCTTCCCAGCGTGCTGAAATATATGCAGGATAAAAAAGGCTTTTCCGATGACGATGTGTGCCGTGCTTTGGCCGCAGGCGGCCTTATCGGTAATCTGGTCAAAACGAATGCCTCTATAAGCGGTGCGGAATGCGGATGTCAGGCAGAAATAGGCACTGCCTGTTCTATGGCAGCGGCAGCTCTCTGCGAGCTTTTCCGTATGGGACTCGGACAGATAGAATATGCGGCAGAGGTAGCTATGGAGCATATGCTCGGCCTCACCTGCGATCCTGTCTGCGGACTGGTGCAGATACCCTGTATTGAGAGAAACGCCGTGGCAGCTATGAGAGCAATAAATGCACTTTCACTGGCCAATTTCCTTTCCACCACGAGAAAAATAAGCTTCGACACAGTCGTCGAGACTATGTACAAGACAGGCAAGGACCTTAACGCTATGTACAGAGAGACCTCTCAGGGAGGACTGGCTGCCACCTATGTGCATCCGGGCTGCTGAGCTTATCCTCGGTCCGAACGGGCAAAAAAAGTCTGTAAAAGCAGAAAGCTTCTCTTGTTAAAAGACATAAAAACAGATGTATTAAAGTCAGCTACGACTAAAATACATCTGTTTTTCGCTTTGTTTAAGGCTTTATCCGATTAATTCTCCTGTTTCGTCATACTCCTCGACAGTAGTGGTTCCGTCCTCGTTATAAATTATTATCTTTGACTCATACATATAAAAATCCGTTTCGGCATATTCCACTTCTCTGACGAGTCTGTTTCCTTCATAGATTTTTTCGCCCAGAATATTTCCGTTTTCGTCATATTCATAAACTGTTTTTTCCTTAAGCTCGCCCTTTTCGCTTTTTTCTACGGATGTGGGATTACCCTCATCGTCATAGAAATATTCTATATCATAATCGTAAATCTTCTCTCCGTCACCGTCATAAAAGGCTTCCTTTATAAGCTCTCCCGCTTCATCATAGGTTTCTACGGTTTTACTGCCGTCCTCATCGTAAAGCACATTTTCTACGATGTAAAAATATTCCTCTTCACCGTCATTTCCTGCGGCATATTTCATTTCCTGAGAGAGGACATCGTTTTCATAAACCCTTTCACCCACGAGCTCACCGTTTTCATCGGTTATATACTCTGAGCGGATGCTTTCCACGGCGTTACCCTCTTCATCATAAACCACATATCCCAGATTATCATTTGTCTCGTTATACTCATAGACTATCTCAGAGCCGTCATCATGATATTCGGTTACATATTTTTTATAGGTAAAGCCCTCTGAATCATAAGCATACTCTCCCGAAGAGGTCAGGAAGTCACCGTTATATATCTTATCTGTAAGCTTATTACCGTCCTCATCGTAGGTATATTCAGCCACATCCTCTGCTGAGAAATTCCCCTCATTATCGAAATACAGTCTCTGTGTCCAGTCGCCGTAACCGTTAGAAATCTCTAACCTTTCAGTTTCATCCTCGTTCACTATCATTGCGGCACCGCAGACAGTACAGACACTGTCTTCGAAGCTATGCACACCCTCTTCGCTGATTTCTCCGCAGGAGCACTCCTTCCAATGCTTTTCCGTATCGATTTTCCACTCGGCTTCGTGAGAATGACAGGCAGTAAAAGCAAGCACCAGCAAAGCACATATCATAAGCGGAAGCATTATTCTTTTCACATTTTTCATTTTTATCATCCTTTCTCCCTTGATTCTATCAGATAACCGGATAAAAATCAATTTATTATAATACTTTTACTTCAAATAAAACTAAAAAGGAGCTGTAACATCGGCTGACATCCCATAAGGCAGTATTTGTTTCTCGAACAAAATTCCCTGTATTATTGCCAAAAGCCTCGCAAGGCGGCAGCCTTGCTGCATTTTGTGGCTTCAATACAAGAATTTTTCAGTTCTTACGAAACCTGCAAAGCACTTTAAAATGCGAAATAGCTTTGCAAGAAAAGGCAAAAATCACCGATAATGCTGACGCATATCGGTGATTTTTAACGCATTATTGTGAAGTTATTTCACTTTT
>SVPD01000068.1 GCA_015066045.1 Oscillospiraceae bacterium | reverse complement strand
TACTGCTTTATCAGCCCCGAAGCCTCGAACTTTTTTATACGCTCGATAACCGCAGAGGTCGAAAGATTTATTTTCGCACCGATATTGGTAGCGTTCTCACGGGCGTTCTCCTTAAGACACGCCAGAATTTCATAATCTGTTTTATCCATTTTAACCCACCTATCCTACGGTTTGATTATACATCAAGCGAATAAAAAAGTAAATATCTTTAAAAAAGTAATATAAATTTCTGGTATTTTGTGATTTTTCAGAAATTTTTTCGGTATACTGCATTTTTCTTTACGGCAGCAAAAGTTTTTTCGGTCATAGGACAGTCTGCGGAAGGTGAGCTTACGGAAAATGCACCGACACATTTACTATCGGGTGCAAAGTGTGTTTTTCATATATGCGAAAAATTAAAACGGACTGCTGCACTTTGGCAGCGGCCCGTCTCTTTTATCAAAAGCAAGCTATAACCTCCGAGCCCTTTCTGACGAAGGCTATAAACTCATCGATTTCAGCAGTAATCTCATAGCTGCCCTTGGTATATGTCTTTTTATCCTTGGTTAAAATCCACTCTCCGGCGGGGATATAGACGGTTTTGACTGTCTGCCCCTGATTTACTATGGGAGCAAAGATAATGTCATCACCGAACATATACTGACTGTCGAGAGTATAGCAGATTTCATCGTCGGGATATTCAAAAAACATAGGTCGCATAACGGGATATCCCTTTTCGGCTGCTATGTCCGTCTGTTTCTGAATGTACGGTCTGAGCCTTTCACGGATGAGGATAAGATTTTTAAGTATTCCGAAGTTTCTTTCGCCGAAGCTCCATATTTCGTTAGGATCACCGCTGGGCTCTTTGAGTCCCGGTGTAGGCTCGAAATGTCTTATTCTCGAGCCGTGAAGACGCATAACGGGACTGAAAAGACCGAACTGGAACCAGCGCACGATAAGCTCCCTGAAATAATCGCTTCCAATATCCGCACCGTAAAAGCCGCCTATATCGGTGTTCCACCAGGGTATACCGCACATCGCCATGTTAAGACCTGCCTTGACCTGACAGGCCAAGGACTCAAAGGTGGACTCGATATCACCCGACCATACCAGCGAGCCGAATTTCTGGCTGCCGAGATAAGCACAGCGAGTCAGAGTGATTATGTCATCTCTGCCCATAGCCTTAAAGCCGTCGTAAGCCATTTTCGAGTAATAGTAGGAATAAAGAAGACCTACCATATCTCCCCTGCCCTTATACCAGATAAGGTTATCGAAATGCTCGGGATGAATCTCCGGCTCAGCCTCATCAAACCACAGAGCATCGACACCGTTATCGATATAGTTTTCCTTGAGTCTGCTCCATACAAAGTCTCTGGTAGCAGGATTTGTGACATCTATTTCATTCTGCCAGCCGTAAAAATCGAAAACTCTGTCGGGGCCTCGTGCAGTGCGCATAAGCATATTACTGTTTCTCATATGCCAATAGTTTTCACTGTGCTCATTTACAGTAGGCCAGGTAGACACCACCAGCCTCGTATTCATACTGTGAAGCTCGTCGGTCATTGCCCTGACATCGGGCCAATATTTCGGATCGAATTTATAATCACCCTGCTCTGTCCAGTGGAAATAATCAGCTATGATAACCGAAAGAGGGATGCCCAACTCCTTATATTTTCTCGCCACGGAAAGAAGCTCCTCCTGAGTTTCATAACGGAGTCTGCACTGCCAGAAGCCTGTCGCCCACTCGGGCATTTTAGGTGCATAGCCCGTCAAATCACTCAGTGTGGTACACACCTGCTTAGGATTTCCCGCCATAACCACGAAATCCATAAATCTGCAGCAGTCACTGCTCCAGCGGGTACGGTTATTGGAAAGCTCACAAAGCCCCGTGGAGGGAATATTCCATAAAAAGCCGTAGCCGAGAGAGGAATAAACATAAGGTATGGTACACTTCGCATTTACATTACGTATGTCTACGGAAGAGCCCTTAAGATCAAATTCATTGTCCCAGCTGTGTCCGAGGCCGAAAAAGTGCTCGTCCTTATTCGGCTCGAAGGTAATTCTGGCAGACCACAGACCGCTTCCCTTGTTATCGAAGTGACGGAAATTACTGTGGAAGGTCAGCTCAGGCTTTTCCTGCAGTATCACTCTGTTACCGACAGAAAATGTCAGCTTACCGTTCGGCTCCAGCTTCACGCACAGAGAGCCGCTGGTCAGGGTTACATCGTGCTCGTGCTCTTCGATTAAAGCATCGGCACGCTGAGGCATAAGGGTATAGTTTTCGTCTATCACCTGATTGTCGGGAAATGACTGAAAACGGATGGCATTTTTACCGCAGGCGCTGATACGGATAAGCTCGGTGTAGCGTGTAAATAAAATTTCGTTGTCTTTTACTTTAAGGTTATACATATTTTCTCCCCCTCATCTCTTAGGGCTTAATTTTCCCTCAGTGATATTATAAACCAAACTGAAAAATATAGCAACAGTATGAAAAAGAAAATTTAAAAGCCGAGGCTCCCTCTGCAGAAAGCTTCGGCTTTTTATGACGGCAGCTCACTGCCCGTTAACCGTTTCCCGTATTATCAAAGCTCCCACTCAGCGAGCCATTCTGAAAACTCAGTGTAGATGGCTTCCATCTCAGCCTCATAGGCAGCATTGTCATTCATAATGTACTGACTTCTGCCGTCGCCGAATACATCTGTGTATTCAGTCGTTGAAGTGTATTCTTCATTCTGA
>SVPD01000037.1 GCA_015066045.1 Oscillospiraceae bacterium | reverse complement strand
ACTGTAGCGTAAAGCTTCCCTTTTAATCCGAAGCTTTACCGACTGTCTGCACACCTGCCAGGTGTGCCCCACTCTGGCTCTTACTGTTATGAGGTACTGAAAGAGTGTTTATGCGAAACAGTGGTTTTGAACGGGGTTAAATGAAGCGTATATTTTTAATTGTCCGGTGATTGTTTATCTCCGCCGAGTTTACGAAGGCGGCCACCGAGGGAAGTATTTCCCGAGGCGAAAGGGCGCTTTGTTTACTTTGGCGCTCGAATGTGCCAAAGTAAAAGCCATAGCGGCTTGAGCGTTGAAAACCTGAAGGTTTTCTCTGCGGAGGAAAGCGAATACTGTGACTTTATTGTTTTATCTTTAGCGGTGACTGCTTTGGTGACGAAATCTATGTATCTGTTATCCGCTTTTATGTTTTAAATAAAATTATATGTACTATTGCTTCGCAGACCTACTTTTGTTACGACAAAAGTAGGCAAAATCATTTTTGGGTGGAAACAGTCCGAACGAAGAAAAGTAACGGAGTAACGTTTTATTTTGTTTTTACCAATCCACCTTAATCTGACGCATACATAAAAACATACTCACTACACTACCGTTATTTTCAGTTCTATGTACTGCCTTACAGAAAGAGAGAGCGTACAGAGTGCTTTTTATAAAGAACGAGAAAGGAAATCGCTGCCGCATTCCCTCCCCGTACAGATATTTCGTCTAATGTATGCTTCTACCCCTTAAGCACCTTCGCTCCGACAGTCGCTCACCGCTCGATGTGCTTTTTAGGGAGGTTCTACGGTGAGCTTCGTAAACCTAACTGTAGCGTAAAGTCTCTCTTTTAACCCGAAGCTTTACTCATTGTCTGCACCCTACCTCTTGCGGTTCCCAAAATCGCTTTACGGCTTGGAGCGCCGAGCGATTTTGACCGCTGCGCCATCCTCACCTTGCTTCATCTCCCACCGGGAGCGCTTCGGTGACGATGCCACGGTGTGCCCACTCTGGCTTTTACCGTTATGAGGTACTGAAAGAGTGTTTATGCGAAACAGTGGTTTTGAACGGGGCGAAGTAAAACAAAAATTAGTTTCAACTACGGCAGTTCATTATCTCCGCCAAGCCTGCGAAGGCGGCCACCGAGGGAAAGGATTTTCCCGAGGCAAAAGGGTGCTTTGTTTACTTTGGCGCTCGAATGTGCCAAAGTAAAAGCCATAGCGGCTTGAGCGTTAAGAACCTAAAGGTTTTTCTGCGGAGGAAAGCGAATACTGTGACTTTATTGTCTTATCTTTCATCGTGTCTGTCTTAGTTACGATATCGTTTAATAGCAGTTATCCGCTTATATGCTTCGAAAAAAATTTATGTACCATTGCTTCGCAGAGTGACTTTTGTGCTTGGCAAAAGTCACCAAAACCGCTTTTTTTGTCAGAAACAATCCGAACGAAGAAAAGTAACGGAGTAAGGTTTTTACTTTGAATTTATCAATCTACCTCAGTCTGCCGTTTACATAAAAACAACCTCACTGCACTACCGTTATTTTCAGTTCTATGTACTGCCTTACAGAAAGAGAGAGCGTACAGAGTGCTTTTTAAAAAGAATGAGGAAACAAATCGCTGCCGCATTCCCTCCCCGCACAGATATTTCGTCTAATGTATGCTTTTACCCCTTAAGCACCTCCGCCCCGACAGTCGCTCACCGCTCTGTCTGCTTTTCAGAGAGGTTTTACGGGGAGGCCTGTTAAAGGTGACTTTTACGAGGCGAATGTGCCAAAGTAAAAGCCATAGCGGCTTGAGCGTTGAAAACCTAAAGGTTTTTTCTGCGGAGGAAAGCAGATGTAAAACTCTCTTGTTTCGTACCCCGACAGTCGCTTCCCGCTCTGTCTGCTTTTCAGAGAGGTTTTACGGGAAGGGTTCGTAAGCTTTCACTGAACCTGTCTTGCTTATCTTAAAACAACCTCTGTTATTCTCTGCCCCACAACTTATGTAATAGCCGACAATAAAAGCAAAAACAATAAAGCATCCCTTGAATAAAATCCAAAGGATGCTTTAATTATCCAACGCTTAATGCCTTACATATTCTCCGTCATTATCTTAAATGCCAGCTCCTCTAACTGCTCTACGCTTTCGAGCATACCTACCTGCTGACGGTAGGCGGCGGCACCCTTGATTCCCTTGATGTACCAGGCGGCGTGCTTTCTTGCCTCACGGATACCGACTCTTTCGCCCTTGTATTCACAGATACGCTTTATGTGCTTTACCATAACCCGCATTCTTTCGCTGACGGGAGGCTCGGGCAGGATTATTTCGTGCTCCAGATAGGCCGTAATCTGGCTGAATACCCAAGGCCTGCCGAGAGCACCTCTGCCCACCATAAGGTAGTCGCAGTTCGTTTCCTCTATCATCTGTGCCGCAGAGAGACCGTCGGTGATGTCACCGTTGGCGATGAGGGGAATGTCGATGCTTCTTTTCACCTCGGCTATCATTTTGCGGTCCACCGGGGGAGCATACATCTGCTGTCTTGTCCTGCCGTGAAGAGTGACGGCTGCCATGCCTGCCCGCTGGGCCCGCTGAGCCATTTCGATGCAGTTTATGCTGTCGGCATCCCAGCCGAGACGGATTTTTACCGTAACGGGGATGTCTACGGCCTCTTTGACCGCTCTCATTATTTCCTCGGCCAGCTCAGGATTTTTTAAAAGAGCGCTTCCTCCGCCGTTGCCTGCGATTTTCGGTGCGGGACATCCCATATTGATGTCGATTACATCGGGCTTGTATTCAAGGCAGCTTGCGGCACTTTCTGCCATTATCTTCGGATCACTGCCGAAAATCTGTGCTGCGGCAGGATGCTCATTTTCTGACAGGGAAAGCAGCTTTTTGCTCTTTCTGTCGCACATAGTCAGTCCCTTGCTGCTGACCATTTCGCTTACTACATAAGTGGCTCCGTATTCCACGCAAAGCTCTCTGAATGCCTTGTCTGCCACACCGGCCATAGGTGCTAAAGCGGCGGAGCGGGAGCTTATTTCTATGTTACCTATTTTCATTTATCATCTTCCTTTAAAAAACTCAGTATATTATATCATAACTCGGGGAAAAATGCACTATATTTTTTGAAAAACCTTGACAAGATAAGCACAGGGTAATATAATCATATTTGAACAGATGTTCAAATGATAAAATAAAAGGGTGACATAAATGGAAAAGGAATATCTCATAATAGAAAAAGAGACTGCGGAAAAGCTCACCGAAGGTCAGCCTGATGAGGATGTGCTTTTTGATCTGGCGGAGCTTTTCAAAATTTTCGGCGACTCAAACCGTATCAGAATCCTTTACGCCCTTTCGGGCACGGAGCTCTGTGTCAGCGACATAGCGAAAATGCTCGGTCTTTCTGCCTCGGCGGTCAGCCATCAGCTTCGCATTCTTAAAAGCTCTAAGCTCGTCCGCTGCCGCAGAGAGGGCAAGATAATATTTTATATGCTCGACGATGAGCACGTGAGAGACATTATAAATCTCGGCCTTGAGCACGTTATAGAATGAGGTGTGAAATGAAAACAGACAGGAAAATTTTAGTCGCTTTTTTGCTTAATTTGTTTTTCTCGGTCTTCGAATTTGTCGGAGGTGCGTTTACGGGAAGCGTAGCCATTATCTCTGATTCTCTTCACGATATGGGTGATGCTGCGGGGATAGGCCTTTCTTACTTTTTCGAGCGTAAAAGCAAAAAAGCACCCGATGATACCTATACCTACGGCTATCTCCGCTATTCGGTGCTGGGCAGTCTGATGATAACGGTCATACTGCTTTTCGGCTCGGTGCTCGTTATTTATAAGGCGGCTATAAGGCTGCTTAATCCGGAGCCCGTAAACTATAACGGTATGATTGTCTTTGCCGTCATAGGCACTGCCGTAAATTTCTCTGCCGTGCTTTTCACCCGTGACGGTGACTCACTTAACCGTAAGGCAGTGAATCTTCATATGCTCGAGGACACTCTCGGCTGGATAGTCGTGCTGGCGGGAGCGGTGATAATGCGCTTTACGGAGCTTACCTTTATCGATCCTCTTATGTCGATAGGCGTGGCAGTGTTTATACTGATTAATTCCTGCAAAAATCTCAGAGAGGGCGTTTCCGTCTTTCTCGAAAGGGCTCCCGACGGAGTGTCTGTGGAGGAGATAAGAGAGCATATTATTTCTTTAGATGAGGTAGCCGATGTGCACCACATACATCTGTGGACTATGGACGGCTACAGTAACTGCGTCACTATGCACGTGGTAACCGACGGGGATTTCTTCGCAGTAAAGGAAAAAATACGCCACGAGCTTTCTCACCACGGCATAACACACTCGGTAATCGAAACAGAAACCACGGATGAAATGTGTGAGCAGCAGCACTGTGAGGTCAGCAGCGCAGAGGCGGAGCATCATCACCACCATCATCACCATCACCATCATCATTAATTCAGTGTGGCGATTGATTTTTAGCTTTGCATTTTGGCTGAAAGTGTGGTATACTTATTTTCAGTAACTGAACAGAGGTGTTTTTTATGCGACTTCTCGTAATCGACGGAAACAGTATCGTAAACCGTGCCTTTTACGGCATCAAGCTTCTCACTACCAAGGACGGACAGTTTACAAACGGTATTTACGGCTTTATGAATATTCTTATCAAGCTCAGAGAGGAGTGTCAGCCTGACAGGGCGGCGGTAGCCTTCGACCTTAAGGCTCCCACCTTCCGCCATAAAATGTATGACGGATACAAGGCAGGCAGAAAGGGTATGCCCGAAGAGCTGCGCAGTCAGATGCCTGTGCTGAAGGAGCTTCTCACTGCTCTGGGCTACACCGTGGTGGAAAAGGAGGGCTATGAGGCAGACGACATTTTAGGCACTCTTTCCGCCCGATGCAAGGGTGAGGATTTATGCTTTATCGCCACGGGGGACAGAGACTCCCTCCAGCTCGTCTCCGATAATACGAGGGTGCTTCTGGCCTCTACCAAAATGGGCAAGGCCGTTACCACGGTCTACGATAAGGAAAAGCTTATGGAGGAATACGGTGTGGAGCCGAAGGGCATGATAGAAATCAAGGCTCTTATGGGTGACTCCTCAGATAATATTCCCGGTGTGGCGGGTGTAGGGCAGAAAACCGCAGGTGACCTTATCCGCAGCTACGGCAGCATCGACTATATCTATGAGCATATCGACGAGCTTGACATAAAAAAGGGTGTTCACGATAAGCTTCTGGCAGGCAGGGATATGGCTTATCTCAGCCGTACACTGGGTACTATCTGTCTTGAGGCACCTATCGACCTCGATATGGACCGTTATGTTATCGGTGAGGGCGACCTGCAGAAGGCACTTTCACTTCTTGTATCTCTCGAAATGTTCGGCATTATAGAAAAATTAGGGCTTACCAAGGAAAAAATACAGGTCATTCCCGAAAACGAAAGGGAGAAAAAGCACTTCACAGAGCAGAGAGATTTACCTTTTCTTCTGGGCAGAATTAAGGACGAGGCTTACTTTCTCACGGATTTCGGTGCTGACGGTGAGATAGAAAGGCTTTATTTCTCCTTTGATGACGGTGCCGAGTATGTAGCCAAGGACTGCTTTGACTTCGGTGATTTTATCGGAGAGTTTCTTTCCTCCGAGAGTAAAAAGCACACCGCCGATATAAAATCGCTTTATAAATATGCACTCAGAAAGGGCATAGAAATAAAAAATGCAGTTATGGACACGGCTCTGGCCGGTTATATCCTTAACCCCTCCGCTTCCTCCTATGCTCCCGACAGGCTCTGTGAGGAGTATTCCTGTCTCTGTGACGCTCAGTGCGATGAGGCTGAGAGAGAAAAGGCAGTGGTTGCCGTTTCCTTTAAGACGCTTTGCGGCAAGCTGGCCTCTCTCATAGAGGAGAACGGACAGACAGAGCTTCTCTGCGACATCGAGCTTCCTCTTTCTTTGGTTTTAGCCGATATGGAAAATACGGGCTTTCTCGTGGACAGAGAGGGAATAGAGGACTTCGGTAAAAAGCTTTCACTTAAGGTGCAGGAGCTTACCGAAAAAATCTATGCAGAGGCAGGCTTCGAGTTTAACATCAATTCACCCAAGCAGCTCGGTGCGGCTCTTTTCGAAAAATTAGGTCTTCCCTGTAAGAAAAAAACCAAAAGCGGCTATTCCACCAATGCAGATGTTCTGGAGGAGCTGGCAGGGGAGTACCCCATAGTGGCAGATGTTCTCGAATACAGGACATTGGCCAAGCTTAAGTCCACCTACTGCGAAGGTCTGCTTAAGGTTATCGACTCTGACGGCAGAATACGCTCCACTCTTAACCAGACAGAGACCAGAACGGGCAGAATTTCCTCCACGGAGCCGAATTTACAGAACATTCCCGTTCGCTCTGAGCTCGGCAAGGAAATGCGACGCTTTTTCACCTCCGATGAGGGCAGATGCCTCGTGGATGCCGACTATTCGCAGATAGAGCTTCGTGTGCTGGCTCATCTTTCGGGTGATGCAGCTATGACAGAGGGCTTTAATAACGGTGAGGATATCCACGCTATCACCGCCTCACAGGTTTTCAATATACCTCTGTTTATGGTTACACCTCTGATGCGCAGCCGTGCCAAGGCAGTAAATTTCGGTATCGTATACGGCATCGGCGCCTTCTCTCTGGCCAAGGATATCGGTGTAACGAGAAAGGAAGCGGACAATTATATCAAAGGCTATCTTCATCACTACAGTGCAGTCAGGGATTATCTGGAAAGAGTAGTGGAAAAGGCGAGGGATGACGGCTATGTGAGCACTGTTTTTCACCGCAGAAGATATCTTCCCGAGCTTTCGGCGTCCAATAAAATGCTTCAGGCCTTCGGTGAGCGTGTGGCGAAAAATATGCCTGTGCAGGGAACTGCTGCCGATATCATTAAAATCGCTATGGTAAGAGTTTATCACCGCCTTATAAAGGAAAAGCTCGATGCCAAGCTTATAATGCAGGTGCACGATGAGCTGATAGTCGAGTGTGCCGAAAAGGACAGACAGGCAGCGGAGATAGTGCTGAAGCAGGAGATGGAAAACGCCTGTAAAATGAAGGTAAAGCTTTTAGCGGATGTGCATTCGGGAAAAACCTGGTACGATGCTAAAGGATAAGGTAAAAAAATGATTTTTGATCACTCTGAACCTCTGAAAAGGGGAGTTCAGGGTGATTTTTTTGCGTTTTTGAGCATTTTTGAGGGCAGATTGAAGCTTTTACAAAGTCAAATATTAACAAATTGTTAATTATAAACTTTAAAATCATACACTCCGCAACAAGCCTTTGGGTAGGAGGCGGTTTCACTCCGCTATATTTTGTAAAAAGCTCCGAAAACCCTTTATTTATAAAGGTTTACAAGAAATTTTTCCGCAGAAAAAAGATTAAAAAATATTGAAAAATCCATTGACTTTCAGAGCTTTACATATTATAATAAAAATACGAATTTGGAGTCTTGTCCCAAATTGCGATATATAAAGTGGCGATTTGTGGGTGAGTATTCAGCGAAATTTAAAGAAAGGACGGTGCTTGAAATGCTTTTTATAGGAACCTTTGAACATACTCTTGACGGAAAAAACAGAGTAATACTTCCCGCGAAGTTCCGTAAAGGCCTCGGTGAAGAGTTCATCTGTAAATTCCACGCCTCCAAGTACCCGTCCGTTCAGCTTTATAATGCACAGGAGTTTGAACGCTCCCGTGAGGAGGCTCTTATGAGAGCCAGAACTCCCATCGAAAAAAGAAACATTCTTGCACAGTTTCATCTGGGCACTGACACTGCCGGCTGCGACAGTCAGGGCAGAGTGGTGCTCAATCAGATGATTACCGAGGCGGCAGAAATCGAAAAGACCTGCATTTTCGTCGGCTTCGGCGAATACATAGAGGTTATGAGTCCCGCCAATTACAAAAAATATCTTGCTTCTATCACTGCATCACATGTGGCTGACGAGGAGGCTCTCGAGAGCGAAGAGAATATTTACCGTCAGTATCAGTCCGAAGGCAAGTTCCTCAATCTCGGTTAAAAGGGGGACGGCGTGATGGAATTTTCTCACATAAGCGTTCTGCTGGAGGAAACATTGGATGCTCTGGACATAAAGCCCGACGGCATTTATGTGGACTGCACCTGCGGAGGTGCGGGGCATAGCAGTGAAATCCTTAAAAGGCTTTCGGCTAAGGGAAGACTCATAGCCATCGATCAGGATCCCGATGCCATAGCGATAATCAAAGAAAGAATAGGCGGTGACGGCAGAGTTACCGTGGTTCACGATAATTTTTCAAATCTGAGAAAAATACTCGACTCTCTGGGCATAGACAGAGTGGACGGTGTGCTTGCGGATCTGGGTGTTTCCTCCCATCAGCTTGACACGGCGGAAAGAGGCTTCTCCTTTCATAATGAAGCACCTCTCGATATGAGAATGTCTCAGGAGGGTATGACGGCCGCAGACATCGTAAACACCTTTTCCCAGAGGGAGCTTACGCAGATATTCAGAGACTACGGCGAGGAAAAATTCGCCCAGAGGATTGCGGCGAGCATAGTCGCCTACAGAGAAAGAGAAGAGATAAAAACCACCACCGTTCTCGCAGAAATCGTAAAGCAGGCCATTCCCGCCGCTACCCGCAGAACGGGCGGCCATCCGGCCAGAAGAGTTTTTCAGGCACTCAGAATACGAACAAATCTCGAGCTGGACAGAATAAGCGAAACGGTAGGAGATATGTTTGATGCACTGAATGTGGGAGGCAGAGTAGCGATAATCACCTTCCATTCCCTCGAGGACAGGATAGTAAAAAAGGCCTTCGCCTCCTACTGTAAGGGCTGCGAATGTCCGCCGGGCTGCCCCGTATGTGTGTGCGGAAAGACACCGGAGGGCTCCCTTCCCTTTAAAAAGGTCCTTCCTTCAGAAAGAGAAATCGAAGAAAATCAGCGCTCCAGGAGTGCGACACTAAGATGTGTGGAAAGAATAAGAGAGAAAGAATAATCTATAGTTTCAGGGGTGAAAGATATGGCAGCAGAATATGCCTATAAGTACGACTACGGCTATAGCAATGCCGCACCGGCTCAGCCGCTCGAAAGAGAAAAAAGAAAGCAGAAAACCGAGCAGCAGATAAATGTAAATAAGGTTCAGCAGTCTGAGGCTGCTCAGGGAAAAAAGGCCACTCTTCAGCTTATGAGGGCAGCTGCCTTCCTGTGCGTGGCTCTGGCTATGTTTGCCGTGGCCTGTAACAGCTTCATTACCAAGGATAAGGCGAAAAACAGACTCGAGGCCGCCAATGAGAAGCTCGTTATCTGTCAGGCGGAGAACAAAGAGCTCGGCGCTAAGCTTACCGCTCTTAAAAGCGTAGAGAACATCGATAAATTTGCCGTGGAAAAGTTAGGTCTGGTAAAGGTAACGCCCGAGAACGAAATCTACCTCGGCACAGATAAGGGTAACAGAGTTGTTCTGGCAAGAAATGCTGAATAATGAAAATATTTACCGTATAAGATGAATATTGATAAAAAGGGGACTGTAAAAGTAAGATTTACTATGCAGCCCCTGTTTCGAATTATATAAAGGAGTGAATTTCGGTGTACATACAGGTGTTCAAAGACAGAGTTAAAAGAAAAACCGACCTTCTTTTTGTCCGCAGGGTAAAAAGTCTGGTGGCTCTGTTTATGGTGTTTTTCTTCTGTATAAACCTCGGTGCCGTAGGCTATATTATGGTGGTTCACGGTGAGGAGTACCGTGAGGCTGCCGCACGTAATCAGCTTTACGATGAAACCATCGATGCCGTCAGAGGCACCATCTACGACCGTAATATGACTCCTCTGGTAACGAGCACCTCGGCGTGGATTTTATGCGCCAATCCCAACGAAATAAGAAAGGCCTTCGAAAAGGTGGACAGTAAATATCTCGATGAGTTCTACACCTATCTTTCAAAGGGCATCGCAAAGGCAGTTTCGTCGAAATCAAAGGATGTCAAGGCTCTCATCACCCGTGAGGACAGTAAATATGTCCGTGTAAAAAAAGAGGTTACTCCCACTCAGAAAATCGCCCTGCAGACCTTTCTTGAGACAGAATACGTGTTCGATGTGCCCGTGGAGGTTACCAAATGGGGACAGACCTCGACTGAGCTCAGCCAAAAGAAGATAAGACCTGCCAAATTTTTCTCCTACGAAAACGACAGTAAGAGAGTTTATACACAGAAAAAATTCGCCTCTACTCTTATCGGTGTGGTAAATGCCGACGGTAACGGTGAAACCGGTATAGAAAAATACTATAACGATGTGCTCAGCGGTGAAAGCGGCAGAATCGTAACGGCTAAGGACTCCAGAGGAAATGTTCTCGAGTCCAGCTATGAGACGGTGTTTGACGCCACCGACGGTAACGGCGTAGTGATGACCATCGACGAAAACATTCAGTCCTATCTGGAAAACGCTCTCGATCAGGCTCTCGAAAGCATCAAGCCTGACGGTGTCTACGGCATCGTTATGGATGTGGACACAGGTGCAGTTCTCGCTATGAGTGACAAGCCCGATTTCGATCTCACTCAGCCCGGTAAGCTCATAAAGTCGGCAGATAAAAGCCATCTCAAGGAGCTCGAAGAGGGCAGTGAGGAATATAATGCCGAATACAGCCGTCTTCTCTATGACCAGTGGAGCAGCTTCTGTGTTACGGATACCTACGAGCCCGGCTCGACCTTTAAAATTTTCACGGCATCTGCCGCTCTGGAGGAGGGCACGGCCACTCTTAACACCACCTATACCTGCCACGGCGCCTGCAGAATAGCCGACATCACCTACCGCTGCGCCCAGAATAAGGCTCACGGAACCCAGACTCTTACCCAGATGCTGATGAATTCCTGTAACTGCGGCTTCATCAATGTGGGACAGACGCTCGGCAAGGATAACTACTACAAATATTTCGAGGCCTTCGGCTTCACCGAAAGAACAGGCATCGACACGGGCAACGAGGCTTATCCCTATGTCCATAAGCAGGAGACGATGTCCAAGGTTGACCTTGCCAGCACCTCCTTCGGCCAGTCGGTCAGAATAAGCCCTCTGCAGCTTATCACCGCCACCTGTGCCATCGCTAACGGCGGCAAGCTTATGAAGCCCTATCTCGTTGACAAGATAGTAGACAGCGACGGCAATGTTATTTCGGAAACAGAGCCTACGGTCAGAAGAACGGTTATTTCAGAGTCCACCGCTGCCAAGGTGCGCTCGATGATGGAGGCCGTTGTAGAGAGCGGTACGGGTAAAAACGCCTATATCGCCGGATACCGTGTGGCAGGTAAAACCGCCACGGCAGAAAAGCTCGATGACGGCACCGATGAAGACATCTACATCGCCTCCTTCGTCTGCTTTGCTCCCGCCAATGATCCCGAAATAGCCATTCTGGTCGGTGTCGATAACGCTCCCGGTCCCTACCGTGGAGGCGGCGTGCTGGCTGCACCCATAGCCAAAGAGGTTATGGAGGCCACACTTGATTATCTTAATGTGGAGCCTCAGTACACTGCCAAAGAGCTGGCCTCTGTAAGCAGAGTCACTCCCACACTCATCGGTAAAACCGTAAGTGCAGCCAAGGTAGCTGCTGCGGCTGAGGGCTTCACTGCCAAGGTCATCGGTAAGGGTGACACGGTCGTTTCACAGGTTCCCGCCTCGGGACAGAGTATACCGAAAAACGGCGTTATCATTCTTTATACAGAAAAGGATTCAGAAACAAAGGAAGTAAAAGTTCCCGATTTCAAAGGCCTTACGGCCGCACAGGTAAACACGCTTGCTACAGAAAACGGTCTGAATGTAATCTTCTCAGGTCCTGCGGAGAGTGCAGGTGCTCTCTCTTATAATCAGGACATCGGCAAGGATACCACCGTGGACGCAGGCTCGAACATCACGGTATATTTCAGACAGGAAAATATAGCAGTCGATTAATACCGCAGCTTTTTAACGGAGGAACACCATGCTTATTTCCAAATTGCTTTTTCAGTCAGGTATCGAGTATAAAAACGAGGATAAGGATATAAAATATATTACCGACGATTCCCGTAAGGTGAGAGAGGACACACTCTTCGTATGCCACGAAAAAGGGGAGGACTATGTCCGTCAGGCTATAGAAAAGGGTGCCGTGGCGGTAGTAGCGGAAAAGGAAGTATGTGAAAACACGATTATCACAGAGGATACGAGAAAGACCTATTCACTTTTGTGTGCCGCCTTTTTCGGCTTCAGCCATAAAAAGCTCCGTCTTATCGGTGTCACGGGCACCAACGGCAAAACCACCGTCAGCACCATGATTTATAATATCCTTACCATGGCAGGGCATAAGTGCGCTCTTTTCGGTACTGTCTGCAATAAGCTTTGCGGAGAAAGCAGCGAGTCTGTTCTTACCACTCCCGATAGCTTTTATATGCATAAAAAGTTCAGAGAAATGACCGAATGTAACACGGAATACTGCATAATCGAGGCATCCTCTCAGGGCCTCATTCAGCAGAGACTTTACGGTCTTGACTTCGAGGTGGGTGTTTTTCTTAATCTTACCGAGGACCATCTGGACTATCACGGCGATATGGAAAGCTATAAAAACGCTAAAAGGCTTCTCTTTTCCTCCAGCCGTCTGTCGGTTATAAACGATGACGACAGCTACAGGGATGATTTCATATCTGCTGCCGCAGGAGAGGTGAAGACCTATTCTCTGAAAAGCGACGAGGCGGATTTTACCGCCAAATGTATCAAATTCAGCGAGGGTGTAACAGATTACGCCATCGTTTCCGACGGTCTCATACACCGCATAAAGCTGAAAATCCCCGGCGCATATAACGTGTCAAACTCCATGGCGGCGATAATAACTGCGCTTTCTCTGGGTGTTTCTCTTGACTCATGCTCGGCGGCACTGAGAAATTTTTACGGTGTCAGAGGCAGATTTGAGATAGTTCCCACCGACAGGGATTTTAAAATAATCATCGACTATGCCCACACGCCCGACAGTCTCAGACAGGTGCTGCTGACTCTCGGCAGCTTTCCGAAAAACAGAATAATAACCGTTTTCGGCTGCGGCGGAGACAGAGACAGAGAAAAAAGAGGCGGAATGGGTAAAATAGCCGCTGACTATTCGGATATGGTTATCGTGACCAGCGATAATCCGAGAGACGAAGAGCCTATGGATATCATCAGAGACATAGTCAGTGCCGTAAAAAGCACCCGGACTCCCATGTTTATCCGTCAGGACAGGAGAAAGGCTATAGAATTTGCCTTGAAAAATGCTCAGGAGAATGATATAATTCTTCTGGCAGGAAAAGGTCACGAAACTACTCAGACAGTCAGGGGAGAGGAAATCCCTATGGACGAAAGAAAAATTATTCGGGAGCTGTTAGGTTGATGAGTATAATCGGACACTGACAAGCCTTAAAGCTATTTGAAAGGAATGTTTAAAATGAACAGTACTTTATCACTCGTTATTTCTTTGGTAATCTCCTTCGGAGTTACCGCACTTTTGGGCTATGTGCTCATTCCCGTGCTTCATAACCTAAAGTTCGGCCAGAATATCCTCACCGATATCGGCCCCAAATGGCATGCCAAAAAGCAGGGTACACCCACCATGGGCGGCATAATGTTCATCATCGGCTCTCTTTTCGCCACTGCGGTTACCTTCCTTATCTGCAAGCTGACGGGGCTTCAGATTTTTGCTGAGCTGGATATCACCAGATATCAGCAGTACACCAAGCTTTATGCGGGTATCCTTATGGCTATCTGCTTTGCTCTCGTAGGCTTTGCCGATGACTACATAAAGGTAGTCAAAAAGAGAAATTTAGGTCTGACGGAAATACAGAAAACCATTCCTCAGGTGCTCATTATCGGTGCTTATCTCGCTTCTCTTATCATTAGCGAAAGCACCTCGATGTATATTCCCTTCTACGGAAAAATCAATTTCGACTCCGTAGGCGGCATCGTGCTTTTCTGCATTTTCAGCGTCTGTGTGATTTACGGAGCTATCAATGCAGTAAACTTTACCGACGGTATCGACGGCCTCTGCGGCACGGTAACCATTCCCGTAGGTGTGGCCTTTGCCGTAATCGCACTGATGATGAAAACCACATCCGTAGGCATTTTAGGTGCTGCTCTCGCCGGCGGCTGCGCAGGCTATGTGGTATGGAACCGCTATCCCGCAAAGGTTATGATGGGTGACACGGGCTCTATGTTCCTCGGCGGTCTTATCGTAGCCTTGGCTTATGCGGTGGACTGTCCTGTTATCCTTCTTCCCGTGGGTATAGTTTATGTTATAGAGGCTCTTTCCGACGTTATCCAGATCGGCTCTATCAAAATCCGCAAAAAGAAAGTGTTCAAAATGGCTCCCATCCATCATCATTTCGAGATGTCGGGCTGGAGTGAAAATAAAATCGTGGCCGTGTTCAGCACCGTAAGCCTTATCGGCTGCATTATCGGTGTGGCAGTTATGTATTTTACAGTGTAAATTCTTGAAATAAATTCTGAGGCAGGAGGGAAAGTTATGAAAGAAAAAGCGAAAAAAAAGAAAAAAATTAAATTTACGGCTCCTGCCGAAAAGCTCACTTCTCTTAAGGGAAAAATAAGGACCAATTTTATCCGGCGGGGAAGCTTTGACGTGGTTTTTGCCTGCATAGTGCTGCTTCTTTTCACTGTAGGCATCATCGCTATGTATTCGGCCTCCTATGCCTATGCCACCTATAACAGAGGTGACGCAAACGAATTTTTCTTTTCTCAGCTTAAAAATGCCGTAATCGGCTTTGTCTGTATGGCTGTTTTCAGCAAGATTGACTACAGGGTTTTCAACGGACGCTTCGCCCCCTTCGCTTATTTCACGACGGTGGCGGTGCTCATTTACACACTTATCTATAATCTCGGTAAGAACTCGGATACGAGCCGCTGGATTTACATCGGCGGTATGCAGATTCAGCCCTCTGAGTTTGCCAAGTTTACCCTTATCATCGTAATGGCATATATGATATGTGTAATGAAAAACGCTCTCAGAGCACCTAAAAATAAAATAGGTAAGTTCACTCCCGAAAGAGACACCCTTACCGGCTTCGAAAGGAAGTTTTTCTCCTTCGCCAGAACACCCTTTACGGCCTGTGTTCTTCTGGCTATAGTGGCAGTGTCCTATTTCGGACTCGTGCTGCTGGAAAAGCATTACTCCGCCGCCATTCTTCTTATGCTTATGGCTATCGCCATGACGTGGCTCAGCGGCACCAAAAAGATTTACTTTGCCGCAGTTTTCGGTGCCATAGGTGCCGTGGTGGCTCTGGTTATTATCAAGCCTGAGATTCTGGAGGGCTTCGGCTTTGCCGCCAGCCGTATTATGTGCTGGCTGGATAAGGATAATCCCGCTTACATCGAAAACAGAAGACAGACCGTAAACGGACTTTACGCCATCGGCTCCGGAGGTCTTTTCGGAGTGGGACTCGGTAATTCCAAACAGAAGCAGCTCTACATTCCCGAGCCTCAGAACGACTTCGTTTTCCCCGTTTTCTGCGAGGAATTCGGCTTTATCGGTGCAGCGTTTGTCATTATTCTCTTTGCGGCTCTTATCTGCAGAGGCTTTATGATTGCCGCCAAATGCAAGGACCTTTTCGGCTCTCTTGTGGTAATGGGCATTATGATTCAGGTGGCACTGCAGGTTATTATAAACATTTCCGTCGTTACGGACCTTATACCGAATACGGGTATGGCTCTTCCCTTTTTCAGCTACGGAGGTACAGCCTTGCTGGTGCTTTTGATTGAGATGGGAATAGTCCTGTCGGTTTCGCGAAATTCCAAGGTCGAAAAAGAATAAGAGAGGTAAAAAGGAATGAAAATATTATTTGCAGCCGGCGGTACGGGCGGACACATTAATCCCGCTCTGGCCGTGGCAGGTGAAATCAGAGAAAGATACCCCGATGCTGAGCTGCTTTTCGTCGGCGCCAAGGGTAAAATGGAGACGAAGCTTGTTCCCGATGCGGGCTTTAAGCTTAAAACCATCCGTATTGCGGGCTTTCAGAGAAAAATCTCTCTCGAAAACATCATCAGAAACATTCTCGCCGTTTTTTATCTGCTCACATCATCCTCTGCGGTGAAGAAGATAATCAGGGACTTTTCTCCCGACGTGGTGGTGGGCTTCGGCGGCTACGTCAGCGGCCCCGTGCTCCGTATGGCGGCCAAAATGGGTATTCCCACGGCCATACACGAGCAGAATGCCTTCCCCGGAGTGACTAATAAGACTCTGGCCAAAGCAGTGGACAGGGTAATGCTTACGGCAAAGGATGCGGAAAAATATCTTCAGTGTAAAAATCCTCCCGTGGTTACAGGTCTGCCCGTAAGAGGGGAGATGCTGAAAGCGGACAGAGACTTCGCCAGAGCCGAAATGGGCATAAGAGACGACGAAATACTCGTTCTCTCCATGGGCGGAAGCCTCGGTGCCGCCACCATAAATAACGCTATGACCAAGCTTATCGCAGCACACCATAAGGATGAAAAGCTGCGCTTTCTCCACGCTATGGGGCAGTACGGACTCTGGGTTCCCGAAAAGCTCAGAGAAATGGGTGTTGACACGGAAAAAGCTCATAATGTGGAAATCCGTGAATACATAAGCGATATGGACAGATGTATGTCTGCGGCCGATGTGGTTATCTGCCGTGCGGGTGCGTCATCCCTTTCCGAGCTGCAGGCTCTGGGTAAAGCCTCCATCCTCATTCCCTCTCCCAATGTAGCGGAAAATCACCAGTATCATAATGCTATGGCTCTGGTAAACAGGGGAGCGGCTTATGTTATCGAGGAAAAGGCGCTTACGGACGAAAAAATGGATGCTCTTTTCTGCTCACTCATAAAGGATAAGGCCAAAAGAGAGGAAATGGAGCAGAATGCCAAGGCTATGGCAGTTTTTGATGCCAAAGAGCAGATAGCGGATATTGTAATTTCGCTGATAAAAAAATAAGATTTTAATATAAAAACTCACCGTTTTCACCCTTTTTGCATAGAATGGGGTGAAAGGTGTGATTTTATGGACAGTTTAATCGTTAATTCAGGCAGACCGCTTGCGGGGGAGATAACAGTTCAGGGCTCTAAAAACAGCTCTCTTCCCATTCTGGCGGCTACTGTTCTGGTGGGCGGTGTATGCCAGATACATAACTGTCCTGATCTGACCGATACTCAGGCGGCTATCGCCATTTTGCGCCATCTCGGCTGCAAAGTAAAAACAGGAAAAAACACCGTTACTGTTGATTCCTCCGATGTGTCGTGCTATAATATACCGGATTCTCTCATGCGTGAAATGAGGTCCTCTATCGTGTTTCTCGGCTCTGTTCTCGGCAGAACGGGTAAAGCGGAGCTTTCGGCACCGGGCGGGTGCGAAATAGGTCTCAGACCTATCGACCTGCATCTGAGCTCGCTCAGGGTTATGGGCTGCAGGATAGAGGAGGACTACGGTCACATCCGATGCGAAAGAGTAAAGGAAAACCGCACCTCGGTTATCAGCCTTTCCTTTCCGAGTGTGGGTGCTACCGAAAATATTATTCTTGCCGCCGCACTGTCAAAGGGGAGAACGGTAATCCATAATGCCGCCAGAGAGCCTGAGATTTATGACCTCGTGGCCTTTCTGAATGAATGCGGGTGTAAAATAAGCTTCCGTATGCAGGGCACCGTGGTTATCGAGGGCGTGAAAAAGCTTCACGGCTGCCGTTACTCGGTTATGGCGGACCGCATAGTGGCCCTTACCTATATGACGGGGGCTGCCGTAGCGGGAGGAGACATCACTCTGCACGGCGTGAACACTAACCATTTCCGCACGGTGATACCTGTGTTTGAGGCTGCAGGCTGCTGCGTGGAGGACAGAAAAAGCCTTTTAAGGATAAGGTCGGACAAAAGGCTTCGTGCCGTCCGTGACATAAGAACTATGCCTTACCCCGGCTTTCCCACCGATGCGCAGGCACCCGTTATGGCTATGCTTTCGGTGGCAGAGGGTACGAGCGTGATAATCGAAAACATTTTTGAGAGCCGCTTCAAGCACGTCAGCGAGCTTTCGAGAATGGGAGCAAAAATAAAAATAGAGGGAAAGATAGCTCTTATCGACGGAGTCAGAGAGCTTTACGGTACCTCCGTGACGGCATCTGACCTCAGAGGCGGAGCCGCATTGGTGGTGGCAGGTCTTGCCGCCAAGGGAAGCACAGTAATAGAAAACATAAGTCATATCGACAGAGGCTATGAAAAAATAGAGGATTGCTTTAAAATTTTAGGAGCAGACATAAAGCGTGTAAACTGATAACTCATTTTTTCGGCAGCCGTTCGGGGTTGCCGTATTTTTTTTGAAAGGAGTGTGTTTTTTATGGCAGACAGAAATAATCCCTTTGGCGGATACGATGAAAAAAACGTCGGCAGGACAGTGCAGAATGTAACCTCATCCATGTGGGAGCCTATCAGCGCAGGACCTTCGCTTAAAAAAGATACTCCTGTCGGAAAAAAGGAGCCTCAGACGAAAAAAGCACCGTCCGAAGGCGGGAAAAAAGCCTCTTCGCAGAAAAAAGCTCAGGGCAGAAGGCCCTCCGGCACTGATGTGACGAGAGACAGGATTTCCGAGGGAGGAAAAAAGCAGCCGAGGCCGCAGCAAAAAGCCAAAAGCACTCCCAAGGACGGAAAAAAGGCTCCGTCAAAGGAAAAAAGACCTGTAGGCAGTAAAAGCCGTGAGCCGAAGGGCAAGGATACCAGAAACACAGATAAGCGTCAGCAGCAGGCCAGACTCCAGAGGGAGAAAAAGAGAGCACGTGAGCGCGCAAAGTCTCAGGAAAAGGTAAACAGGCAGAGCAGACAGGGCGTTTCCTATGATGAAATGCGAAGCAAAAAGAGCCGTGATACCAGACGTAAGGCGAAAATCATCGCCGTCATAACGGTGCTTCTGTCGCTGGTGCTGGTGTTCTCCTTTGGGGGAATTTACGTTTACCGTAACGGTGCCGCCGTTGCCGTTATCAATATCGTGGGCGAAAGCAAGTATAAGGATAAAAAAATAACGGAGACGGCAGGCCTTTACACGGGCATCAATATGCTCAGTGTCAGGGAAAAGACCGTAAACGAAGCCGTTACCAAAGCTCTTCCCTATATAAAGGATGTGCAGGTCGATTATCAGTTCCCCGACACTCTCACTCTGAACATAACCTCTACTCAGGAAAAAATCCTTCTGGTAAACGGTACGGGCTACATCTGTCTCGACGGAGACGGAAAGATTCTTTCTCTGAAAAAGAAAAAGCTTACCGACGGACGCTTCCTTGCCGAAGGCTTTGAGGAGCAGAAGGTGACTGTCGGTGAAAGCTTCGTCCCTTCGGAAAACAATAAAGAGAAATACGAAACGGTCAGAGAAATCGTGGCCGTTCTCGAAAAAACGGGTAAGTTCGCCAAGGGTACAATCAACGTGTCAGACCTTAAGGATGTCAGCGTTATCTACGATTCGAGAATAAATATTTATCTCGGTGACTGCAGCAGGCTTGAGGCTCAGCTGGAGGCCGCCATAAACGTAATCGGTCAGGATGAGGACATCATAAACGGTCAGACGGGCTACATCGAAACACGCTATGAGGGGCAGACCACCTTTAAGCCGGGCAGTATGAAAAAATAACATAATAAAAAATATACGGTTTGTTATTGTATTTTTTGGAATACTGTGTTATAATGACTTGAATAATAGGTTGTTGTGCCCTTTGGGGGCCGACATAAAAATTAAAATTTATCAGATTCAAATATATTTTAGGAGGAAGTAAAATGGGCTTCGTAATGGATAACGAAAACATCGCTTATAACCAGATTAAAGTAGTCGGTGTCGGCGGTGGCGGCGGTAATGCCGTTAACGGAATGGTCGAGTCAGGTATCATCGGTGTAGAGTTCCTTTCTATAAATACTGACAGACAGATTCTCGAAAATTCTAAAGCAACTCACAAAATTCAGATCGGTGAAAAGGTTACAGGCTGCATGGGCGCCGGCGGCGATCCCGCTATCGGCAGAAAGGCTGCCGAGGAAAGCCGTGACGTAATCGCTGATGCTTTACGCTCTACAGATATGGTGTTCATCACCGCAGGTATGGGCGGCGGTACAGGTACAGGTGCAGCTCCCGTAGTGGCAGAGATTGCCCGTGAGCTCGGTGCTCTCACTGTCGGTATCGTAACCAAGCCCTTCAAATTTGAGGGCAGAAAGAGAATGCAGCAGGCAGAGGACGGCATCAGAGAGCTCGAAAAGCACGTGGACAGCCTTATCGTTATTCCTAACGAAAGACTGAAGCTTCTCGGTGACAAATCTCTTTCAATGAAGGATGCATTCGGTAAAGCAAACGACGTTTTATGGCAGGGCGTAAAGAGCATTTCAGATACTATCAAGGTTCCCGGCTATATCAATCTCGACTTCGCTGACATCAAAAGTGTAATGAAGGATGCAGGTCTTGCCCATATGGGTATCGGTTCGGGTAAGGGTGCCGACTGTGCAGCCGAGGCTACCAAGCAGGCTATCACCAGTCCTCTTCTCGAAACTGCTATCGACGGTGCGAGCGGTGTTATCATTAACGTTACCTGCTCCTCCGATATGTCTCTGGATATGATCGAGCAGGCAGGTACACTTATTTCCGAGGCTACACATCCCGATGCAAACATTATCTTCGGTTCTGTATTCGATGAGGAAATGGGCGACGAAATGCGCATCACCGTTATCGCTACAGGCTTCGGCATCGAAAAGGAGGAGGCTGCTCCC
>SVPD01000036.1 GCA_015066045.1 Oscillospiraceae bacterium | reverse complement strand
ATCCGTTAACTACTGCATACGCTTGGGCTGAACCAAGTATTGAGCATATGCTGAGCAATATGCAATACACAGGCTGTACGGTTAATTTTAAAACTACAACTGTCAGCTACAAGGTTCATAAAACAGTGCACAATGATGCTGAAGATTGGGTTATCATACCAAATACGCAGGAGCCTATTATTGATATGGATACTTGGGAGCGAGTTCAGGAAATAAATAAACACCGCCGCAGGAATACAGCGACGGGTAGGCAAAGCATATTTTCGGGATTGGTTTTCTGTGGAGATTGCGGTTCGAAATTATATTTTTGTGCCGCAAAAAGTGTAAAAGAATATCAGGAATTCTTCCGTTGCTCTGCTTACAAAGAAAACAGAGGTACTTGTTCAATTCATTATATCAGAAATGTAGTGTTAGAAAAGATGGTATTAAGCACTATCCGTGAAGCGGCAGAATATATCACGGAATATGAATACGTGTTTCTTTATTTGTTCTCAAAACAGCACAAACTTAGTATTGCAAACAACCTCAGAGAAGCTAAATACGAGCTTATGAAAAACAAAAAACGCATACAGGAGCTGGATAAACTTATTGAGGCGGTATTTGAACAAAATGTTCTTGGCAAATTACCTGATGAGCTATACAACCGTATGCTAAACAGCTATGAAAAAGAGCAAAGCGATTTATTGCAAAAGGTTGAGGAAGCCGAGAAGCTTATCAATACCGCACAGCAAGAAAACATCGATGTCAGAAATTTTATTTCCAATATTCGTCAATATACCGATTTGAAGGAGCTGACACCATCTATTGTTAATAAGCTGATTACTAAAATTGAGGTTTTTGACAAAGTTATAGGTGAAGACGGAAAAAAGTCTGTACCTATAAAAATACACTTTGTAGGCGTAGGTGTTATGCAGTTTCCTGATGCTGAAATGTTAGAAAAAGCTAAAGAAGAAATGAAAGCCAACGCCAAAAGAGCTTCGTAAAATGAAAACACGGTGTAGCCGTGATTGACTACACCGTATCTTTCACCTCAACTGTCCTCTGCTATGTCAAGCAGAAGAACAGGATTTTTTGGTGATCCACCGGAGATTCGAACTCCGGACACCTTGATTAAAAGTCAAGTGCTCTGCCGACTGAGCTAGTGGATCATCTGAAAGCGTGATTTATTCTACATTAAAAACAGTGAAATGTCAATACTTTTAAGGAAAATATTTGTTATTTAATATCTTTTACTAAAAAGCCTCTTTTATGCAAAGGGAAAATATCAAATATGTCAATAAATATTGAAAATATGCTTAGTGTGTGCTAAAATAGTTAAGTTAAAGTATTTTGAAAGGAAGATAAGGATGAAATATATAGTTCTTCTTTGTGACGGTATGGCTGATTATGCCGTGGACGCACTCGGAGGCAGGACTCCGATGATGTGTGCACACAAGCCTAATATGGATTATCTTGCCTCGAAAAGTGAGGTAGGTCTGGTCAAAACGGTAGCTGACGGCTTAAAGCCCGGCAGTGACGTGGCCAATATGAGCGTTATGGGCTTCGATCCGAAAAAGTATTACACGGGACGCTCTCCTCTGGAGGCGGTCAGCATCGGTGTAAAGCTGAAGGATGACGATGTGACTCTGCGCTGCAATCTGGTCACTCTCTCTGAGGAGGAATGCTTCGAGGAGAGAACGATGGTGGATTATTCTGCGGGCGACATCAGCACTGAGGAGGCCGCTGAGCTTATCGCAGCAGTAGAGAAGGTCTTCGGTAATGAAAAATACAGATACTACAGCGGTGTAAGCTACCGTCACTGTCTCGTGGTTTCAGAGGGCACCACGGATCTGGGCGATATGACACCGCCTCACGACATCAGCGACAGAGTAATCGGCCCCTATATTTCACAGAGCGAAAATGCGAAAGAGCTCATCTCTATGATGAAAAGAAGCTATGAGGTGCTGAAGAACCATCCCGTAAATCTTGACCGCATAAGCAAGGGAAAAAGACCTGCTAATTCCATTTGGCTCTGGGGCGAGGGCAATAAGCCTGTTCTTCCCTCCTACAGGGAGCTTTACGGTATAGAGGGCTCCGTAATTTCCGCCGTTGACCTGCTTAAGGGTATCGGTATCAGCGCAGGAATGAGCACTCCCGAGGTGGAGGGCGCCACAGGCTACATCGACACTAACTTCGTCGGCAAGGCTGAAGCCGCACTTAAGGAGCTGGAAAGCGGAAAGGATTTCGTTTATATCCACGTGGAAGCACCCGACGAGTGCGGACACAGAAACGAGCCCGAAAACAAGGTAAAGGCTATCGAGCTTATCGACGAAAGGATACTTTCTCTGCTTCTTAAGGAAATGGAAAAGTATGACGATTACAAGATTATGATTTTACCTGACCATCCTACTCCCATCGCTACCAAAACCCATGCAAGCGATCCCGTTCCCTATCTTATCTATCACAAAAAGAACGAAAAGAACGGAGTGGATACCTTCACCGAGGAAACAGCGAAGAATACGGGTAATTACATAGAGGACGGCCCTTCCATTATGGGCAGATTTATAAAGGAGATGTAAAAAATGGCAGAAATCAATAAGGAGCTGGCTCTGCAGAATTTTCAGAAAATAGTAAGAGTTAAGACCGTTTCCAATAAGGACGACGAGATTTATAAGGAGGAATTCCGTTCCTTTCTTCCTCTTTTAAAGGAGCTTTATCCCGAAACCTTTAAGACCGTGGAATGTCAGCTTATCAATGAGTTCGGTATTCTTATTCACTGGAAGGGTAAGGACAGCACACGTAAGCCTGTGGTGCTTATGGCTCATCACGATGTAGTTTCCGACGAGGGACAGGAGTGGCAGCATCCTGCTTTTGAGGCTGAGATAATCGACGATGTTATCTGGGGCAGAGGCACTATCGATAACAAGTGTATTTTCACCGCTATTTTAGAGGCGATGGAAGGTCTCATAAAGGACGGCTTCACCCCCGAAAGAGACATATATTTCGCCTCCTCGAATAATGAAGAGGTGGCTGGCGAGACTATGCCCGAAATCGCCAAGTGGTTCGAAGCAAACGGCATTACACCCGAGTATGTTCTCGATGAGGGCGGAGCGATTATGCTTGAGCTTCCCATGGGCGTCAAGATTCCCTATGCTATGATCGGCCTTTCCGAAAAGGGCTTCGCAAAGGTTACTCTCAAGGCTTACAGTAAGAGTGCCGCACACTCTGCAAAGTCCGTTTCAAGCAAAAAGTCCGCACCCGAGCAGATTATCGATGCGGTAAATGCTATAAGCAAAAATCCCACTCCCTCTACCATTACTCCTGCGCTCGAGGGTATGCTCAAGGCCTTCGCTCCCAATGTGGATGCACCCTTAAAGCAGGTGTTCAATAACATCGGACTTCTCAAGCCCGTGGTTAAAAAGGCTATGGAATCCATTCCCGACGCTGCGGCTATGGTAAGAACGCAGATTACCCTCACCTCTCTCAAGGCCTTCAATGAAAAGGGAACAGTACCCGACGAGGCTACGGCTACCTACTCCGTGAGACTCGCTCCTCAGGATAAGTTCGACGATATTTTAGCCCACATTCAGAAGGCAGTGGGCGAGGACATCGAAATCGAGAAAGAAAGAAAGAGAGAGGCTCCTCCCATTTCAGATTTCCACACCGACGGCTTCGAATACATAAAACAGACCGTTAAAAAGGTTTATCCCGAGGTGGGTGTAGCGCCCTTTATTCTTAATGCAGCCACCGACTCAAGACATTTCGCACATCTGTGCAATACATACCGCTTCGGTGCTTTCGCCATTAATAACGAGCTTTTCTCCTCTGTTCATAATGAAGATGAGAGACTTCCCGTGGCAGAGTTCAAAAAATCCATTGACTTTTATGTAGAGTTTATGAAGGGACTTAAATAAATGCAAAATGCAGAATGCAAAATGGCGGGGAAGGTTCGATTTAACTGAAAGAGACAGCCCGCCAAGATAAGCTCAAACAGATTAATTATTGAAACCGTTATTTTAAGATTTTCTTAAAATAACGGTTTTTTATTGTGCACAGAGATTTACCTGTGATATAATTTTTACGAAGCAAAAAAGGTAAGGGAAGGATTTCTTTGAAAGGGATATTCAGAAAAATTCTAAAAATCTATTGTATATTATTGATAACGGGTACTGTCTGTTTTTTCGCTGTGGGAAATTTTATATACAGCTATGCTCTCGTCAGGGAGCCGTCAGCTGTCAGCTCGGAAAAAGAAAAGCTTAACTGGTTAGAGAAAAACAGTGAAGAAAAGCAGATTATTTCTGATGACGGACTTTTGCTTAACGGATATTTTGTAAAAAATCCCGGTGCAGGGCATAATTATGCTGTTGTTTGTCACGGATATTCCGGTGACGGAACTACTATGTCTTCCTATGCTAAAAGACTTTATAATATGGGAATGTCTGTTCTGTGTCCTGATGCCAGAGCATCGGGAAAAAGTGAAGGAAAGTTAATAGGAATGGGTTATATCGAAAAAAGAGATATTATTCTGTGGATAAATGAAATAGTAAAGGCTGATCCCGATGCGCAGGTTTTACTTTTCGGTGTTTCGATGGGTGGCGCAACGGTGCTTTTTACGGGAGGAGAAAAAGATCTGCCGGTATGTGTAAAGGCGATAGTTTCTGACTGCGCTTTTACGAGTGTTTATAAGGAAGTAGGAAATGTTATAAGATTATACATACCTTTTGTACCCGATTTCCCTGTAGTTTACATCGCTTCACTCGTATGTAAAATCCGAGCGGGCTTTTCTTTTAAAGAGGCAAGCTGTGTTAGAGCTGTTAAATCGAGTGAAACACCGACACTTTTTATTCACGGCAGCGAGGACACCTATGTACCTTTTTATATGCTCGATAAACTGTATAACAGTGCGGCCTGCCCGAAGGAAAAGCTGGTGGTAGAGGGTGCGAAGCATGCTAGAAGTGCCAAAACAAATCCGGAGCTTTATTGGAGCACGGTTGAGAGCTTTGCAGGTAAATACATTAATTTATAATAATATAAGAGGTGACCGCAGTCACCTCTTTTTAAATCATTTCTCGTCCACATTAGGGAATACTGTCGCCATTATGGAGGCGGGAGTGATGCTTTTTATGAGTCTGCCCACGCTTTCCTTTACTCTTATGAGGGCATTGGGGTCCCATTCGCTTTCGTGGCAGAGAGTGATGCCCAGAGAAGCGAGAAAATCCTTCTGATTTTTCACTCTGACCTTAAAGGAGTTATAGTCTGCCTTGTCAGGCTCTGTCCAGCCTCTTTCGGCTACGGCGATGAGACGGGGAAAGCACATATAGCTCATACGGTCGAAATCCTCGATGTACTCTGTCCAGATGGGAGTCTCCACACCTAAAACGTTTTTCTTACCCTGCTCTGTAAGTCCGTCAAGATAGGGATTATAGCTATAGGTCTTTTTAAGAGGAGTCATACCGTAAACATAGTCGAGATAATAGTGGTAGAAATCCTCAATGATTATCTTGCCGCCGCCGTTAGCGTAGGGCACACATTTATTGCCTCTGTCCATCCAGTCGCAGATTACGGTGTCGCCGTCGATAATGCCCGAGTTAAGGCTTTCATTCCAGGCCAGAGCAGTGTAGCCCTTTTCCTTTAGATAGGCTATGATTTTATTCGCAAACCAGCCCTGAAGCTGCTCTTCATTTTCCAGTCCCTCGTCCTTGATTCTCTGCTGACATTTTTCGCAGTTGCACCAGCGTGCCTTGGGCGCTTCGTCACCGCCGATGTGCATAAAGGGGTAGGGGAAAAGCTCGCAGAGCTCGTCGATAATGTCATAACAGAATTTCAATACCTCGTCATTACCTGCACAGAGAATGTTTTTGAAAATGCCGCCTACTGTTTCCACGGGCACCTGAGCACCTCTGCAGGAAAGCTCGGGGTAGGTGGATATGATGGCAGTGGTGTGGCCCGGAAGGTCAAATTCGGGGATAACCTCTATGAAGCGCTCCTTACAGAAGGCTACGATGTCTCTGATTTCATCTTTGGTGTAGTAGCCGCCGTATCTCTGCATATTCTTTGAGCCGAAGCCGTGGCAGTCTCGCCATGAGCCCTTCTGATTGAGCAGAGGATGTCTTTCGCTTTCTATTCTCCAGCCCTGATCGTCGCAGAGATGCCAGTGAAAAATGTTCATTTTGTATCTCGCTGCAGCCTCGATGTAGCGCTTGATTTCATCCACGGTCTGCATATGTCTGGCAGAATCTATCATAAAGCCACGGTAGGGAAACGCAGGCATATCTGTGATTTTCATAAGGGGAGCCTTGCCCGCCTCCTCCAGCTGGCTTAAGGAAAGATGAGCATAGTATTTACCCTTTTCTCCCTTAGCGGTTATTACGATTTCATCCTTTTTTATTTCGAGACAGTAAAACTCCTCGGGGTGAAGGTCGTTTGTTTCGTAGCGGACAGGCAGGTCCTTTATCCACACTTCGCCGCCGAAAAATTCGGCTTTATTCGGTTTAGGTATAATGTTAAGCTGCATATTTTCTCCTCCTTGCGGTTTCTTACATTATGATTATATATTATAAGAGCAAGTTTTTCAATATATCGGTAAAGTTTTCTTGCGTGCCTTAATATTTATTATTGGGTGATGTAATTTTGTACGAGGGTTTTTTCGGCCTGCTTTTCGGTATAGGACTTTTTCTTTACAGTATAAACATAATGAGTGAAAAAACACAGGAGGCCTTCGGTGACAGGCTTAAGTCCTTTTTAGGCAGGACTGCACGGGGGAAATGCTCCTCCATACTTACGGGCACTGCCGTTACGGCAGCGGTGCAGAGCTCTTCAGCAGTAACGGTGATGCTCGTATCTCTGGCGGAAAGCGGTATAGTATCTCTTTTTCAGGCAGTGGGTATTATTATGGGCGCCAATATGGGCACCACGGTGACAAGTCTGCTTATAGCCTTTGACTTTTCCGCTTTAGCACCTTTTTTCATCATTGTCGGAGCTTTTATAAAGCTTTTATGCAGCAGACCGAGGCTTCGTGCAGGCGGTGAGGTTATACTGGCCTTCGGTATGCTTTTTGCAGGTCTGGAGGCTATGTCGGGAGCTTTTTCCTCACTCAGGGATAATACCGTTTTTCTGAATATGATAATTTCCGCCTCGGGTAAGGTAGGAGGAATTTTAAGCGGTATACTTATGACCGTAATCATACAGAGCTCCTCTGCCACGGTGGGTATTTTGCAGGGACTTGCTGCAGAAGGGCTTGTAGGTATGGAGGATGCGGTTTATGTCGTTTTAGGTCAGAATATCGGCACGGTGTTTACGACTATTCTGGCTTCTGCGGGCAGAAAGGGTGAGGCAAGGCAGATAGGTAAAATTCACCTTATATTCAATATAGCAGGCTGTCTTTTCTTCCTTCCTCTTTGTGCTGTTCTGCCAGTGGGAGAGTGGCTCTCACGGCTCGGTAATCCGTCGCTTGCCGTGTCTGTCTTCCATATCGTTTTCAATATCGTGAATACGGTAATACTTTTACCCTTTTATGATCGTTTTGCCGGAGTAAAAAAGCAGCTATGATTTTTTTTCGCAGCGGGGAGCCAAGCGACCGCAGGCGGTCAGCAGCGGCGCCCCACGGGGGCGTCGCTGCTCCCTGTATACAGGGGCTTGGCTCCCCGGACATAGATTTAAAGCAACACCATATTGTTACATATAAAAGTTAAAACAGATGTGTTTTATAAGTCTGAAGCAACTTAAACACATCTGCTTTTTGTTTTGCTTTTTGGTCTGCACTTTTTTGCAGCCCCTTTTTTTATGTTAAGAGCTGTGTTGTCAGTCCATTTTAGCCACGGCCTGCATAACCTTGTTGGCTACGGGTATGGCGTGCGTGTAGCCCAGACCGCCGTTTTCCAGACACACCACTATAGCATAGGGCAAACCCTTTTTTACGGAAAAGCCCGTGAACCAGGCGTGGCTTCTGCCGTTTGAAACCTCGGCGGAGCCTGTTTTTCCGCACATTTCGAGGCCGGGGAATTTACTGTCACCGTAATAGTTTTTCACGTTGCTGCGCATAAGCTTTTTCACCTTGTCTGCCGTTTCGGTGCTTAAGGTTATGTTTGACGAAACAGATGAGGTCACGGAGGAAAGAAGCTCTGTGGGGCTGGAGACAAGATAGGGAGTTATCGCCTGACCTGAGTTAGCGATGGCACCCATCAGCATAAGCATCTGACAGGGATTTACGAGAGTGGTGTACTGTCCTATACCTGCCCAGCCGATATCCAGTCTCGTACTGTCCGACAGGCTGAAGGTGCTTTTTACGGTTTTGATTTTACCCAAGGATATGCTTTTACCGAAGCCGAGTGATCTGACGGTTTCGGTCATTTTTTCTGCGCCGAGCTCTATGGCCAGCTGGGCAAAAACACTGTTACAGGAAACATTGAGCGCACGCTCGAAGGTAAGCTTGCCGTGAGTCCCGTTACAGATAACATCACCGTCGCCCTTGCCCTTGCCTGTAGTGTATTTACCCTTACAGGTAAAGGTTCTTTCGTAAATGTCGGGAATATTTTCTATGGCACAGATTGCAGTAACCACTTTAAAGGTGGAGCCGGGAGTGAAGACACCTGTCAGCGCACGGTTAAGATAAATGCCGTCATATTTTCCGCTCGTATCGGTGTCGATATCCGAGGGCTTGTTATACACGTCATAGGTGGGTGCTGACACCATGCATATAACCTCACCGGTTTTGTAATTGTAAACGAGCACGGTGCCTTTGTTTCCGTTCATAGCCTTATAGGCTGCAGCAGAAACATCGGCATCTACGGTAAGCTTTATATCGCAGCCCTCGTCAGAGCTTATGGTTTTGTAGATTCCGTCGATGAAATTATAGCCGATAAGCTCCGCACGGTAAACAGTCTGTATACCTGTGGAGATAAAGCCCTGCGAGTCACCGATAACATGGAGAGTACCCATACGTGTGCTTTTGTCCTCGTGATAAACTCTTTCGTTTCTGTTCGTGGAAACGAGAGCTTCACCGTCACGGTCGTAGACGGTACCCGCTACCGTAAGCTCACCGCCCGAATAAATGTGGCTGTTGGCTCTGTTGGATGCCCAGAGTCCGCCGTTGGTATAAAAGGAGTAGAGCATCAGCCCAAGTCCTGCGAAAAAAGCCAGGACGAGAAAAATTACTATATAAGTTCTTCTGGTTATAGTACGCAAAATGCCACCTCCTCAGTTGGTTTTGTAAATTTTCGGATAGGCTCTGACATCTGCCGCCTTTATGAAGGCAAAGAGGGCCCACGTGCAAATCATACTCGAGCCGCCCTGACTTATAAAGGGCAGAGTAACGCCCGTGAGAGGCAGAAGGTCCGCAATACCGAATATATTCAGACAAGTCTGGAAAAGTATCATCGCTGCCGCCGAGCAGGCTGAAATAGAGTAGAAGGTAGATGGTGCACTTCTCGAAGAAATCATAGCGTAAATAGCTATTGAGGCGAAGGCTACCACGATGATGACACCTATAAAAATTCCCATCTCCTCGCATATAAGGCCGAAAACAAGGTCAGTGGTGCTGGCGTAAACATTTCTGAGGCAGCCGTTGCCTATACCTACACCGAAAAGACCGCCGCTGACAGAATAGATAAGCACTCTGGTCTGCTGATAGCCTCTGCCGTAGATATCCTCCCACACGTGTCGGTAGGAAGCGAAGCGTGCAGCTACGTGCGGACGGAAGTAGATAATCAGCAGTGCGCCCAGAAGAGCGATGGCACAGATGAACACTATGGTTCTCAGGTCGCCCGAGCGCATAAAGGAAATAACGATGAAAGTAAAGAAGAAAATGAGGGCGGTGCCGAAATCCTTCATCAGGAAAAGCACACCTATGCAGCCCATAGCGAAAATAATGAACATATATATGTTCTTTGAGGAAAGCAGCTTGTCCAGAGAGGCCGCACCTACGAAAACGAAGGCTATCTTTACGAATTCAGAGGGCTGCAGGGAAAAGCCGCCGAAGGAAAGCCAGTTATAGGCACCGTTTATCGGTCCGACGAAAAGCCTGATGTAAACGAAGGAGACACCGAGAAATAAAAGAGCGAAAACCGCCAGGGGTGTCCTTATTAACATAACTCTTTTTATATCCTGCAGATACCACAGAAGTATGTCGTAAACGATAATGCCAGCCATGACGGTGATGAGCTGCTTGAGCATACTGTCCTTATTCACGCTCGCCGTCAGACACAGACCGATACCGCTGAGGAAAAAGGCGATGAATTCCAGCTCGAAATTTACCTTCTTTACGAAAATTCTCATTACACCTACATAAAACCACTCAAAGGAGATATAGAAGAGTAACTGTAAAATTATTTTAAAATACACCTTGTCATCACTGAAAATTACGGGAATAAACGACACTAACTGAAAGACCGTGAGCATAGACAGAATAAATGCACGGTCTACATATCTGAATTTACGGCGTATTCTGTCTCCTCCTGTCATGGTGGAGGCACCGTGAATCTGTTCTGTTCTTTTTTTACGAGTCATCGTCTGCCTCCTTCATAAAAGAGTCTTTCGTCACCTATGGCGATTACATCGCCGCTGAAAAGAAGCTGAGGTGATGTGATAAGCTTACCGTTAAGCATAGTGCCTTTTTTGCCCGAGCAGTCAGAAATGGCCCAGCCGTCCTCGTAGAGGATGAGAAGAGCGTGCTTTTTCGCCGCATGGCGTGAGGAAAGCCTGATGTCACACCTTCCCTTGCCTATAGTAACCTCATTTCCGCAGAGAATAAAGGCCTCGCCCGTATCCTTGTTAATAATCCTCGGCTGAGAGGTCTTTTTGGGAGCGGTGTGCTTTTCGGGAGCCTCTACGGTGTAGGAGCCGCTTTCCTCCTGATGACGGTCGATGTCGTAAAGGGGCGTATCCTGCTTTACGGGGAGCGGTACGGAGGCTTTATTCTTTTTCTTCCTTCTGCCGGCCCTCTGTACCGGATCGTCTGCCACCTCAAACCTGAGACGGACATTTCCGAGAGTGATAATATCGCCGTCGGAAACGGTAGCCTTGTCCTCCACCTTTACCCCGTTTACCTTTATTATGCTGGAGGTGTTTTTACGTGAGGAGCGGGAAAGCCTGCCCTCCAGCTCTGCCAGCTTTTTCCATTTGACATAATTTATGTCGTGGATATACCATCCGTCGATACGGCGGGTAAAAACTGCGTGGGTACGGGCCACGTTATCGTAGGAAAGAGTGATGTCGCAGCTGGCACCTCTGCCGATGGATGTTTCCCACATATTCAGAGCATATCTCTCGCCTTTTATCATATCGATGATATAACCGTAGGTTTTTTCCTTCGGATGGCCGAGCCACAGGGATAGAATGCACTTTATTATTATAATCAGGGTTATGGCAGGTAAAATAAATCTCGAAACTGCGGTGATAAACTGCATAACCGTCCTCCTTTTCGAAAAATAGTGATACATAATAATCATATTATGCTTTATCCTTTTTGTCAACTTCTTTACGGAAATAAAAGAATGACATTTACGCAAATAAAAAGAGGACTGCCGACGCCGACGTCCCATAAGGCAGTATTTGTTTTTCGAACAAAATTTCCCGTATTTTTGCAGAGAAGCCTCGCAAGGCGACAGTTTTGCTGCGTTTTGTGGCTTCAATACAAGAAATTTTCAGTTCTTACGAAACTGCTAAGCACTTTTAAAATGCGAAATAGCTTTGCAGGAAAAGGCAAAAATCACCGATAATGCTGACGCATATCGGTGATTTTTAACGCATTATTGTGATGTTATTTCACTTTTTAAAGAAATACTTCCTTATGGGGTGTCGGCGTTAGGCAGCCCTCAGATAAAGGAAGGCTTTTATTTACCTACACCGAAAATACGTAAAATGGTGTTAAAGAGATTAAGGAAGAAGTTCACGATTCTGTCAAAGATGGAAAGGCTGCTCTCATCGACGGCGGGCTCTGCGTAGCCGGGGAGGGTAGTATTGTTATCTGCGGGGAGATCATCTGTAGTGAAGTAAAGGAGAATGGAGCTGCCCAGAGCGGAAACGAAAAGGTCTATTCCTTTTATTCTGGAGATGGCGTCGCCTGCGTATGCATTGACTGAGTCGATAGATTTAAGGTTAAAGTAGTCGATGAGGAAGTTAAGCAGCTTAGTGTAATCCTCAGCTGTAACTTCGGCTAAAACCTGATTGAGAATAACGGTGAGCGAAGCGGTGAGAAGAATATATTCGGCACTGAAAAGACCGTAGTTTTCGTCACCCTCCACATAACACTGATAGAAGAAGGATCCTAATTCTTTAAAGGTTTTTATGTCAGTTTCGGTAAAGTCGAGATTGAGAGCATCGGCATATGCCTCGAGGCTTTTTCCGCCCTGAGCATCCTTGATATACATAGGAGTGTCCAGAAGCTCTGCGAAACGGGGAACAACTCTGTCGATAATGGCGCAGACATCTGCATCCTTTTCTTCGTCGAGCTTGAGAAGGCTCTTTATCTTAGAAGCAGACACATAGGAATCTATAGTGGCATCAAGACCGTATCTTGCACATTCAAGAGCATAGGCCTGGAAATCCTCTGTGGCCAGAGCGTAGCAGTTATCGGAAATAATTCCCTGCTTGCTCGTCATATCTACGGTTTCGATTATTTCTGTTCTGATTACTGCCTCATCGCCCAGAACTATAGTTCTGTAGGGAAGAGGATAAAGGTTAAGTGAGGAGGTGAGGATGTCATAAATCGTAACACCGTTTGCTCCGGTGTAGGCTTTTATGTCATGGGCGTGAGTGTGACCTGTGAGGGTATATTTTACATTGTACAGTGCATAAAGCTCCGGAAGACCGATTTCACTGTTAACGAAGCCGCCCGGATGAAGAATATCACCGAAAATGAAATGGTTGAGCATATTATGGTGCATCATTGAGATGAGCTTTTTGCCGTCCTGCTGAGCCTGCTGGGCCTGCTCCTCTATCCATGCCTTTCTTTCCTCGTCGATACCGGAAATACCGTCACCGGGAAGACAACTGTCTACGGCTAAAAGTCTGTAGCCGTCGCCGAGTTCAGCTACATAAGAGGCAGAGCTTTCGTCCTTTGCGATGGCTTCATCGTAGCCGAAGGCATTATAGTAGGAGGCGAACTGCTCGGGAGAGATGCCGCCGTAGTAGTCGTGGTTGCCGGGGACTACGTAAACGGTTTTGCCTTTTGCTTCGAGCTCAGCGAGCTTTTCGGAAAACTCCTGATGCTCTGCATCGGTGCCTCGGTCAACAAGGTCACCGGGGATAAGAAGAATGTCACTGTCGCTCTGAAGAAACTCTGCAAAGAAGGTGTCGATGATGAGTGTTGCTTCTACCCAGAGCTGACCGTTGCCCGAAACATGGCCATAATCCGCTGAAGCGTATTTGCCTGATGCTTCCTCTGCACGGTGCTTGTTATAGTGAAGGTCATTTGCTACGGTGATTTTGAGCTCTTCCTTTTCCGCTGCAGAGACTCCTACGGAAACGAGAGAGAAAATCATAAGAACTGAAAGAAAAACAGAAATTACTTTTTTCATTTTATTTTACTCCTTTTCTGTATTTTTTAAATGCACTCGACTGCTTTTTTCTCGCAGTCAAGACCTTTAACATAGCTTTGGAGGAATTTTGCGAAGCCTTCTGAGGTTTCCCCGTCAGGCTCGGCAGTTACACATTCAGCCGAGGCAAAGACCTCGTTTTCCAGAAATTCATCGAGGCTCATTTCATCGCTTTTAAGTGTGTAGAGGGCTAAAAGGGCCATACCGTACGGGCCGCCTTCGCCTGCAGTTTTCATTACGGAGACGGGAACACCGAGAGCGGCAGCCGTGTATTTCTGGCCGACACCGGGATAGATGTAGTAGCCGCCGTGACCGTAAAGCTTGTCGGTTTTAACGCTTTCGTTTTTAAAGAGAAGGTCAAGACCGATTTTCAGTGAAGCCATAGCTGAGTAAAGCTGAGCACGGAAAAAGTTTCCGAGACTCATTTTGCTTTCGGGTGTACGGAGAAAGAGAGGTCTTCCCTCATCGAGTCCCGTTACCGGCTCACCCGAATAGTAGTTATAAGAGAGGAGACCGCCGCAGTCAGCGTCACCCTCGAGTGATTTTTCATACATCATATCGAAGATTTTACCCTTTGATATGTCCATACCTAAAGCGGCAGCGAACTCGTGGAAAAGGCTTCCCCAGGCGTTTATGTCGCTGGTGCAGTTATTACAGTGTACCATAGCTACGGGCTTACCTGTGGGTGTGGTTACCATATCGATTTCGGGATAAACCTTGCTCAGACCTTTTTCCAGCACAAGCATAGCGAATACGGAGGTGCCTGCAGAGATGTTACCTGTACGCTCTTTGATGGAATTGGTGGCGGTCATACCCGTGCCTGCGTCACCCTCGGCGGGAGCAAAGGGGACACCAGCTTTGAATTCGCCGCTTTCATCCAGTAAAAATGCACCGGTTTGTGTCAGACAGCCGGCCTTTTCGCCTGCGACCAGAACACGGGGAAGAATGTCACGCAGCTTTTTGGTAAAGCCCTTTTCTGCGGTCATTCTGTCGAAAATCTCCAGCATTTTTTCATCGTAGTCATTTACGGTACTGTCGATGGGGAAAATGCCCGATGCCTCACCGACACCTACGGCATTTACGCCTGTAAGCATATAGTGGACATAGCCTGCCAGAGTGGTTACATAGGCGATTTCGGGAACATGCTCTTCACCGTTCAGAATAGCCTGATAGATGTGAGAGGCAGTCCATCTCTGAGGAATATTGAAGCCGAGAGCCTCTGTCAGACTGCGGGAGGCCTCTCCCGTGGTGGTGTTTCTCCAGGTACGGAAGGGTGTAAGGAGCTTTCCCTCTCTGTCGAAGGCAAGATAGCCGTGCATCATGGCGGAAATGCCCATAGCACCCGTAGTGGTGAGAGTGCATCCGTATTTTTCCTTTACGTCTGCCTTGAGCTTTGCGAAGCAGGAGAGAAGAGCGGTGTGTACATCGTCCAGAGAATAGGTCCAGTAGCCGTTTTCCAGCTTATTCTCCCATTCGTGGCTGCCGGAGGCGAGGGGAAGTGAATCTTCGCCGATGAGAACTGCCTTGACTCTGGTGGAGCCGAGCTCTATGCCTAAAGCGGTTCTTCCCTCGGTAATCATTAATTTTTTATCCATTTTTTACCTCATCTGTAGTAAACGCTGCCGAGCTTAAGCTCTTTTTTGAACTCAGCGATATTTGTGTTCTTACCGATAACGACTGACTCGATGCCCATAGCATCTGCCCAATCGCACATCTGCTTGGAGGTCAGGTCGTAGCTGAAGGCAGTGTGATGTGCGCCGCCTGCCATAAGCCAGGCCTCGACACCTGTGTAGAAGTCAGGTCTGGGTACCCAGAAATTAGTGGCAGTGGGAAGAGAAGGCATTTCCTTTTCTGTCTTTATGCAGTCAACCTCATTGATGATAAGACGGAAGCGGTTGCCCAGATCTACCAGTGAGCAGGCGACACCCTCGCCCTCCTTTGAGGTAAATACGAGTCTGGCGGGGTCCTCTCTTTCACCCATGGAAAGAGGCTTACATTTGATGCCGATTTTACCGTCAGCGATGGAGGGACAGATTTCGAGCATATGAGCCTGCAGGATGCCTTCCTTACCGGGAACGAGGTTATAGGTGTAGTCCTCGAGCATAGAGGTACCCTTGGCACCCTCCATACCCTCGGTCATAATTTTCATAAGGCGGACCATAGCGGCTACCTTCCAGTCGCCCTCGGCACCGAAGCCGTAGCCCTTTTCCATCAGCCTCTGGATGGCCAGGCCGGGAAGCTGCTTCAGAGCGCCCAGATCACCGAAATGGGTTACTATGGCCTGATAGTTTTTCTCTTTGAGAAAACGCTCGAAGCCGAGCTCGATCTGAGCCTGAGCCTCTACGTGGCGTCTGAACTCAGCGGGATCTCTGCCCTCGAGGATTATATCGTACTTTTCGTAGTATTCGTCGGTGAGAGCCTTTACGTCGGAAGGCGAAACCGCATCCACGCTTTCGGCGATTTCGTTTACGGGATAAGCATCGATTTCCCAGCCGAATCTGAGCTGGGCCTCTACCTTGTCGCCCTCGGTAACGGCTACGTTTCTCATATTGTCTGCCACTCTCATAACTCTGATGTGGCTGCTTTCTGCGATACCTACGGCCGTTCTCATCCACGCAGCGATTCTTTCCTTGACTGCCTTAAGGGACCAGTGACCTACCACTGTTTCCCTTTCGATGCCCATACGTGAAAGGATGTGAGCATATTCTCTGTCACCGTGAGCGGACTGGTTTTCGTTCATAAAGTCCATATCTATGGTGTCATAAGGGATTTCCTCATTGAACTGTGTATGTAAGTGAAGCAGAGGCTTTCTGTATTCCTGATGTCCCAGAATCCAGCTTTTGGCAGGGGAGAAGGTATGCATCCAGGTGATGACACCTGCGCAGCTTTCGTCCACATTTGCTTCGTTGAAGGTTTTTCTGATAAGCTCATTTGTGATAAGGGTGGGCTTCCAGATTACCTCGTAGGGGAGAATGCCGCTCTTATTGAGCTCGTCTACGATAATCTTTGAATGCTCTGCCACATTGCGCAGACATTCGTCACCGTAAAGGTCCTGTGAGCCTGTGCAGAACCAGAATTTATATGCTTTCATTTCGTTTCCTCCTCGGATATAATTGTACAGAATAATAATACCATTTTGCGTATAAAGTTGTCAATAAGGAAATAAAGAAAAGGTGCTGCAAAAAAGCATAACTTTTTTTGCAGCACCGAAAGTGCCTTTATTGTTTTTTTGTGCAGCCTGTCAGAAGGCCTTTTTCTTTATCTGCGTTATGGCTTTTTCCATGGGCTTATAGAGCAGCAGCATCAGAATAAAATTAGCTGCACCGTGCACCAGATCCCAGGGAATACCTGCTATCCACCAGGCAAAGGCGGCGGGAATACTGCCTAAAAAGAGGCTTTTGCTTATGGCACACAGGAAACCGAAAAGCAGGCCGAAGACACCTGAAATCATCGCCCAGGTCAGAGGCTCGTCGCTTTTACGGAAAAATCTTGCCGTCAGCACCAGCAAAGGCCATGAGTAAAGGTACATCACCCACCAGTCTCCGAAGCCGAAGACGGCACCCTCCAGCAGTATGAACACGGGCACGACGAAATAAACCTTGTTACCGAAATGCTTAGAAAATATCAGCAGCCAGAAGGAGGTAAGCTCGATATTCGGCAGCTCCATCATGGCTATCTTGCACACCTCGATAACGGCCACCATTATGCCTACGAGAGCCACATCAAAAGCAGAAGCTTTACCCTTCATATCAGTAGGTGCTGTAAACTATTCTGAAAGCGTCGCCGTCGTTTACGGGCTGCTCGGATACACCGTAATTACAGTATTCACCGTTCACATAAAAGGACCAATAGGAGGCGTCAACCGTAAAGTCAGCCACCTCACCGTTAATTTCGATTACGGTAAAGCCGTACTGTCCTTCACTTCCGTCGAAGGTGAGTCCCTCTGCATCCTCCATGGCACCGATAAGATATTCTGCATCGGTTTTTACCTCATAGACAGTGGCCTCTTCACTTTTATTCACTACCTCGATGGTGATTTCCTTGGTTCCCTCTGTGGGCTTCTCGCTGAAAACAGAGTATGCGAAAATCATACCTGCGGCCAGAATTACCGTCAGAAGGATGGCGATAATGTGTTTCTTTTTCATTTTTTTCATTTCCTTTCTTTTTTGCTTGTCAATAAAAAGATTGTGAGCAAACATTTTTAGGAAACAAAAAACGACCTGAAAAGGTCGCAAAGGCACACAGTTACCCCGGGCTACAGATATATCCGCAGCTCTGAAAATGTCCTTGCGTTAAGCCGGTTACTCGCAGCTCCACAATATCGTTACGGGCAGGTCTTCTGACTTCGGATATCAGCATCCTTTTCCGTCTTCTCATCCCGTGGGACAATGACATAATGGAGAGGACTCCTTCCTTACAGCGACGAGTTCGTGGGGGACTTTCACCCCGCTTCCCTTTTCACCTGACAGACGGATAAGCCCGTCTGCCCGACACCTGTAACGTTTTTTATTAACTTTTATGCAGGAAGAGGGCTTCTGTGCCTTCCTCCGCAGATATAATATCATAAAAAATTTTTAAGGTCAATACTGTTTTTCTTGACTAAAAGGAAAGTTTGCATTATACTTATAATGTATAATTATATATAAAGAGGTAGCGGGATGAAAACAATTACTGAAAAAGCGAAGGAAAACATAATCGTGGTGGCTCACCGTGGTGCCTGCGGAGGAAACATACCCTGCAATACTCTCGCCTCCTATGGAATCGCTCTCAGACAGGGGGCAGATATGATAGAGGCGGATGTAAGCGTCAGCGGTGACGGTAAGCTTTATCTTTTTCATCCGTTTATGGAGCCGGCACATTTCGGTATGCTGCCCTGCTTCCGGCTTTTACCTCTGAGTGTAATCAAAAAGCAGCATTATGTGAATTACGACCGTACAAAAACTCAGTTTACTGTGCCGGATTTCGATGAGTTTCTCGATGCCTTTAAGGACCGATGCTACATAAATATCGATAAATTCTGGTCAGCACCCGAAAAAATCTACAGTGCCATTAAGGCTCACGGAATGGTCGAGCAGTGTCTGGTTAAAAGCAAGCCCTCAAAAAGAGTTTTTGAGCTTCTGGAAAATCTTGCCCCCGATCTGCCCTTTATCCCTATAGTGGAGGAAAAGCATACCTGTCACGGTGAGCTGATGAAAAGAAACATAAATTACATCGGTGCAGAGGTGCTTTTCAGTAAAGACGACTCTTATCTGGCCTCGGAGGAGTTTATAGAAAAAATGCACTCCGACGGAAAGCTTCTTTGGGCAAACACCATAATTTATGATCACCGTAAGCAGCTTGCGGGCGGTCACAGTGATGACAGTGCTCTGACAGTCGGCGAGGATTACGGCTGGGGCTGGGTGGCAGACAAGGGCTACGACTTTATTCAGACTGACTGGACCATGATGCTCGTAGAATATCTCAAGCGTACGGGCAGATATTATAAAAAAGGAGAAACAGAATGAAAAATAAGCTGGTTATTTTTGACTGCTTCGGTGTTATCTTCGATGAAATCGCACCTCCGTTTTTCAGAAGGCATTTCGACGAAGAAACGGCGAGAGTCCTTAAGGATAAATATTTCATTCCTGCCGATTTGGGCGAGATAACCCGTGAGGAGCTTTTCGACCGTATGTCGAGGGAGCTGGGAATGAAAAAGGAGGATATTCTCCGTGAGTGGGATGAGCTTATTCATCTTCGCCCCTATATGGTGGAGGAAATAAAAAAAATCCGTGAAAAGGCAGATGTGGCTCTTCTCTCAAATGCACCTCTCGGCTTCGTGGAAAGGATTTTCGAGGAAAACGGCATCACTGAGCTTTTTGATAAAATGTTTATTTCCTGTAACCTGAAAATAGCCAAGCCCGATCCGAGGATTTATCTTCACTGTGTTTCCTCCTTCGGCAAGGTATACGAGGAGATTTACATGGTAGATGACAGTCTTCCGAATGTGGAAAGGCTCGGTGAGCTGGGAATAACCGGTATACACTTTAAAAATGCGGAAAGTCTCCGTCAGATAAAGCTATGAAAAGGAGCGTATGAAAATGGAAAAGAATAAAACCTGTATTTTAAAGAAGCTTACGGCTTTTGCCATGGCTCTCATTATGGTTCTCTCAGTGGGAATCACACCTGCCTTCGCCGCAGAGGAAGATTTTATAGCGGCGGTAGGTGAGGAGCTTTATGTGTCTCTGCAGGCTGCTGCCGATGAAGCGGAGAACGGAGAGACCGTCGAGCTGCTCTGCGATGCAAGCGGTGACGGCATCTTCGTAAAGGGAGACAAGAGCATTATCTTCGATTTCGGCGGATATACCTACACCGTAGACGGAAAGCTCGTAGGCTCAAACGGTACACAGAGTCAGGCAATGCATCTGGAAAAGGGCGCAGAGGTAACCCTCAGAAACGGTACTCTCAAAGCGGGCGGAGACGTAAGAATGCTGGTGCAGAATTACTGCGAGCTTACACTCGTCGATTTCAGCCTTGACACAAACGGAAAGGAAATATATGCACTTTCAAATAACTTCGGCAATGTGCTTGTAACAGGAAAAAGTAATATTACCAGTGAGGCGGCAGCCTTTGACCTGTGGTATAACCTTCAGGGCGGATATCCCGAGGGCATAAGCGTGACCTTCGACGAAAACTACGAGGGTACGGTTAAGGGTAACATAGAATACGGCGCATATAAGAATATGAACACTGAGGGCTGGACAGAAAAGGTAGCTCTCACCATAAAGAACGGCACCTTCCTCGGCGAGATAGAAAAGTCATCAGACTTCGCTGAAAAGGCAAACATTACGGTTTACGGCGGTAGCTTCTCGGATGCCGATGTGGCAGATTACTGTGCAGAATACCATACAGTAGCTGCAGCGGATGAGGGCTACAGAGTGATTCCCTGCGTTTCGGACGGTGAAGGAAAGGCCTATGCATCCCTGCAGCAGGCAGTGGATGCCGCAGAGGGCGAGGCTACGGTGAAGCTTAACTGTGACTTAAGCGGTGACGGCATTTTCGTAGCGGGAGACAAGAATATTATTTTCGATTTCGGCGGATATACCTACACCGTAGACGGAAAGCTCGTAGGCTCAAACGGCACACAGAGTCAGGCTATGCATCTGGAAAAGGGTGCGAAGGTAACTCTCAGAAACGGTACTCTCAAAGCGGGCGGAGACGTAAGAATGCTGGTGCAGAATTACTGCGAGCTTACACTCGTCGATTTCAGCCTTGACACAAACGGAAAGGAAATATATGCACTTTCAAATAACT
>SVPD01000035.1 GCA_015066045.1 Oscillospiraceae bacterium | reverse complement strand
CTTATAAAACACATCTGTTTTAATTGTTTTACGGAATAATATGGTGTTGCATATAATAAATATTTGCTTTTTCAGACGTTTTTTCGCCCTCTCGAGGTATAATCATACATCTTCGGAGCGAAGAAAATGCCTTCTGCATCTTACTGCAACAGCCCCTTTTTATTTTAATTTTATTTCCACAAGGGTGTGGGATAAAGCCCCTCATTGTGCTTTTCACTGAGAGCATCCATAACGGACTGCTTATCCTCCTTATAGGTTACGCCGTACCACCTTTCGGGTGTGGTGAGGGCGGTTACCCTTGCCTTGCCCTCTTTTACCAGCTCGTCCACTACGAAGGGAATGTAATATTCGCACCTGAGAGGGTTGGTGTCGAGATTTTTTCTGAGAAAGGCTGCGAAACGGCTTTCGATTTCCGTGATGATTTCGGGTGTGAAGCCCCACAGATTCATGGAGACGGGTGTACCCTCGGGAATTTCCTCCCAGCTTTCCTCGTCCTCGGTAAACATAATTTTGCCGTCACGGTACATAATCTTGGTTCTTTCCGTTATGTCGGTCATATAGCCGTTTTCGATTTTGCATACGCCTCGTGCCACGTGACCGTTTTCGGTAAGAGTGTTTTCCAATTTGAAGCCTACCATAGAGAAATCGTAAACATCTGAGCTTTCCTTTTCTTTCGTAAGCTCGTCATAAATGACCTTAAAGGTTTGTGCTCCGTAGTAGTCATCGGCATTGATAACGGCAAAGGGACCGTCGATAACATCCTTGCAGGAATAGATAGCGTGAGCGGTGCCCCATGGCTTTACTCTGCCCTCGGGAACGGCAAAGCCCTCGGGAAGGTTGCTGAGCTCCTGAAAGGCATATTCTACCTTTATTTTACTGTCGTATCTGCCGTCGGTTATGGCACGGAAATCCTCTTCGATTTCTTTTTTAATGAGGAAAACCACCTTATCAAAGCCGGCACGGACCGCATCGTAAACGGAATAGTCCAGAATGATTTCTCCGCAGGGACCTAAGGGCTCTATCTGCTTGAGACCGCCGAAACGGCTGCCCATACCTGCTGCCATAATTACAAGTGTTGCACTTTTACTCATTTTCAGTTCTCCTTTTTATTTTTTTTGAGAATCCTTTCCCGTATATTTTACCACTACATTAAGGAAATATCAAGAGGTAAAAAAATGTGTGTATTTTGTCAAAATTTGTTGACAGAAAAAAGGTAGGAAGTTTATAATGTATATAAGGTAAAAAAGGAGGTAGTGAAAATGAAAAAAGCCGTAAAGTGTCTTTCTCTTTTTATGCTTTTATGTCTGGGCGTCCTTATGCTTTCGGGTGCTTCCTCGGCTGAGGCTAAGCTGAGCCTTAAGCTGAAAAGAAACGCTGACAGTGTCGTGCTTACCTGGAACGGCAGTAAAAAGGAAAGCTATACCGTATACAAAAGGACGGGTGAGGGTAAATTTACCGCAGTCGCTGAGGTCAAGGGTAAAAAATACACCGACAAGGAGCTTGAAAGCGGGGAAACCTATACCTATTACATAAAAAAAGGGAAAAAGCTGAAAAGCGAGAAGGAGACAGTAGTTTATCTTGCTCCTCCCAAAATGAAAAAATCCTCCGTAAGCAGCGGTGGCATTACTCTTAAATGGAAGAAGGCCGAGGGTGCACAGAGCTACACCGTTTACCGTAAAAAGGCCGGCGGAAAGAATAAGCGTTTGGGTAAAACAGAGAAGCTTTCATTTACGGATGCGACGGCTGAAAAGGGCGTGGCTTATACCTACACCGTGAAAAGCGCCAAGGGGAAGGCGGTCAGCACAGCCTCGAAGGTGAAGGCAGGCAGACTCGTCGCACCTAAGCTTCTTTCTCTGAAGAAAAGTGCGGAAGGTCTGATTCTCAGCTGGGAAAAGAGCGGAGAGGCAGAAAAATATGCCGTTTACCGTGCAAGCGACGGAAGTAATAAATGGAAGAAAACAAAAACCGTTTCTGCCTCTGTTCTTTCTTATGAAGACAAGACGGTAAAGGACGGAGAAAAATATTATTATTACGTCGAGGCAGTATCGGGGTACAGCCGCAGTGTTTATGAGGGCGAGTCCCTCAGTGCCACCTGCAGAAAAGCACCTGTCGGCCTTACACTGAAAAAAGACGGGAAAAAGATGAAACTGAGCTGGGAGAAAAAAGAGGGTGCCAAAGGGTACGAGCTTTATAAAAGGACCGGCGACGGAAAATGGAAAAAGCTAACGGAAACCAAAAAGACAGCTTATACCGATAAGGTGAAAAACGCCGAGGCCTTCCTTTCCTATAAGGTGAGAGCCGTTATGGGTAAAAGCAAAACCGCTTTTTCACCTGTGGTCACAAACAGGGGTGTGGATCCCGCAAAGCCCATGGTGGCTCTGACCTATGACGACGGACCTCATCCCGTAAACACTCACAGAATACTCGATGCTCTCGAAAAGCACGGGGCAAGAGCTACCTTTTTTGTGGTTGGCTCGAGAATAACCGAGTATAAGGACTGCCTGAAAAGACAGGCTGAGCTCGGCTGCGAAATCGCAAACCATTCCTACTCTCATGTCACATTGAGCGTAAGCAAGGATAAAACTGTGCGTGAAGAAATTGAAAAGACCGATGCTCTGATCGAAAAATATTCGGGACAGACACCTGTTTTATGCCGTGCTCCCGGCGGCTCCGTGGGTAAGGCAGCTGAAATTCTGGACAGGCCCTTCATTCACTGGTCGGTAGACACTCTCGACTGGCAGAGCCGCTCGAGTCCGAAGGTGGTTTCTCACATAAAGAAAAATGTCCGTGACGGCTCGATTATCCTTATGCACGACCTTTACGGCTCCACTGCCGCTGCGTCGGAAATCATTATTCCGTGGCTTATCTCCGAGGGCTATCAGCTCGTTACCGTTTCGGAGCTTTTAGAGGCGAGAAAGGGTGGTGCCGAGGGCGGCAAGATATATTACAACGGTTATGCGTAAAAATTAAAAATGATTAATCCCCACTAAACCTATTGATTTTGTGGGGATTTATTTGTATAATGAAACCATCGCAGATGTTAAAAAAATATTCATAAAATTTACATTTGCGAAAAAATAAGAAAAGAGGTAAGAAAAATGAAGACAAGAAAACTTTTATCCGTATTGATGGCAGTTATGATGCTTTTCGGTTGCCTGAGTGTCAGTGCTTCGGCGCTGGAAATCAATCTTCCTGCAGAGCTGGGTGAGGGCGTGGTTAAATTCAGAGGACTCGCCACAGTTTCCAGTGCAGAAATTCCCGTAGCCGCTGAGTACACAGAGCTGGCAGCAGATGCAGTGTTTACCGTTTACTATTCGGCAGAAAAGGAAGAAAATATTCTGGACGTGCTCGCCAGAGAGGAAAAGGGAACCATCGGCTCGGGCGATGCATATCTTAAGGACGGTGTGCTTCACCTCAACCTTAAGGGGCTCGGTCTCGAGGCAGAGGGCTACTATTACATTACTGTAGGCGGTGGCGCTCTTAAATACGAGGGACGCTATAACGCTACCACGACTACAGAGGGTGTCCTTTATCAGTTTGAGTCTCTCGCAATCGGTGACAAGCTCGCTTCGATTTTCGACTTTATCGCCGGCATCATCATAAATCTTATCGGCAACGGTAAGACCTATTAATCCGACTGTAAAAGTGCCGTATTGATGTTTTCGGCATAAGCACAGTGAATTCAGAGATAAGGCCTTATGAGGCTTCGTTGTATGGGCTGCTGCATTTTTGCGGCAGCCCTGCACTTTTTATTTTGGGGTTAATCTTGACTTAAATCTCCCGATGTAATATAATATAGTATCAAAAGTGAAAAACACTGTAATTTACATAAAGAAAAGAGGATGATTACCGTGAGTAATTATAAACTTGCCACCAAATGTATCCATTCCGGATATACACCGAAAAACGGTGAGCCCAGACAGATTCCCATCTGTCAGAGCACCACATATAAATACGACTCAAGCGTGGAAATGGGTAAGCTTTTCGATCTGGAGGCCTCAGGCTATTTCTACACCCGTCTGCAGAATCCCACCAACGATGCAGTAGCCGCCAGAATCGCAGACCTTGAGGGCGGTGTAGCCGCAGTGCTTACCTCCTCGGGACAGGCTGCCAATTTCTTCGCTATTTTCAATATCTGCTCGGCAGGTGACCACGTGGTAGCATCTACTGCTATCTACGGCGGTACCTTCAATCTTTTCAATGTCACAATGAGAAAGCTCGGCATCGAGTTTACCTTCGTGACACCCGACTGCACAGAGGAGGAGCTCAATGCCGCATTCAGAGAAAACACAAAGGCGGTTTTCGGCGAAACGCTCTCCAATCCTTCCCTTCAGGTGCTCGATATCGAAAAGTTCGCCAAGGCTGCTCACGCTCACGGTGTGCCTCTTATCGTGGATAATACCTTCCCCACACCCATCAAATGTCAGGCCTTTAAGTACGGGGTAGACATCATTACCCACTCCACCACCAAATATATGGACGGCCACGCTACACAGGTAGGCGGTGTAATCGTAGACAGCGGTAATTTTGACTGGACGGCGAGTGACAAATATCCCGGACTCACCACTCCTGACGACTCCTACCACGGCGTTACCTACACAGAGCGCTTCGGCAAGGGAGCCTACATCACCAAGTGTGTAGTTCAGCTGATGCGTGACCTCGGCTCCATCCCCGGACCGCAGAATGCCTTCCTTTTAGGTCTTGGTCTCGAAACTCTGGCTCTGAGAATGGAAAAGCACTGCGAAAATGCTCTCAGAGTAGCCGAATATCTCGAAAAAAGCGAGCTCGTTTCATGGGTATCCTATCCCGGACTCGAGAGCGATCCCCAGTATGAGCTGGCTAAAAAATATATGCCCGACGGCACCTGCGGCGTTATCTCCTTCGGCGTCAAGGGCGGCAGAGAGGCAGCCACTAAGTTTATGGACTCACTTAGACTGGCTTCTATCGTTACCCATGTAGCGGACAGTAAGACCTGTGTTCTTCATCCCGCCTCCACCACTCACCGTCAGCTTACCGACAAACAGTTAGAGGAGGCGGGCGTAAGAAGCGACCTTATCCGCCTTTCGGTAGGTATCGAGGATGTGGAGGATATCATCGCAGACATCGAGCAGGCACTGGTTTCAGCTACAAAATAAATAATAAAGAGGATTTAAAATGAAATTAGGTATAGTAGGCCTCCCCAATGTAGGCAAAAGTACACTTTTTAACGCAATCACCAATGCGGGCGCACAGAGTGCGAATTACGCCTTTTGCACCATCGAGCCCAATGTGGGTGTGGTTGCCGTTCCCGACTACAGACTCGACAAATTAAAAGAGATGTATAACCCCGTGAAATTCACCCCCGCCACCATCGAATTTGTGGATATCGCAGGTCTCGTAAGAGGCGCTTCAAAGGGTGAAGGTCTCGGAAACAAATTCCTTTCTCACATCCGTGAGGTGGATGCGGTTATTCATGTGGTACGCTGCTTCGAGGATGACGACATTATCCACGTTGACGGCTCTATCGACGCCAGAAGAGACATGGAAACCATAAACCTCGAGCTTATTCTTTCCGACCTTGAAATGATAGACAGGAGAATCGACCGTGTATCCAAGGCAATGAAGGGCGATAAGAGTCTTGCCTCAGAGCTGGATTTCCTTAAAAGAGTTAAGTCAGCTCTCGAAAACGAGCAGCCCGCCAGAAGCGTGGAATGCACCGACGAGGAAAAGGCTATTTTAGACGGTGCGGCACTTCTCACCTCCAAGCCCGTTATTTATGCCTGTAATATGAGTGAGGCGGACTTCGTTTCGGGCATCGACACCAACGAAAATTATAAGGCAGTATGCGAGGTGGCCAAGGCTGAGGGCAGCGAGGTGCTTCCCATCTGTGCAGGTCTCGAGGCTGAAATTTCCTCTCTTTCCAAAGAGGACAAGGAAATGTTCCTCACAGATCTTGGCGTAGAAACCAGCGGTCTCGACCTTCTTATCCAGAGAAGCTATAACCTTTTAGGCCTCATTTCCTATCTTACCGCAGGGCAGCCCGAGGTAAGAGCCTGGACCATCAAAAAGGGCACCAAGGCTCCTCAGGCAGCAGGCAAGATTCACTCGGACTTCGAGCGCGGCTTTATCCGTGCCGAGGTAGTTTCCTTCGACACTCTTATGGAGCTGGGCTCACTGGCCGCCGCTAAGGAAAAGGGGCTTGTAAAAAGTGAGGGCAAGGAATATGTGATGAAAGACGGAGACATCGTTCACTTCCTTTTCAACGTTTAAAAAATCAAGGACACGGAGTTTGGTGACTTCCGTGTCCTTTTTTATAAGAAATAAAAAAGCCTCTCCGTAAAGGAGAGGTCATTCTCTGAACTGAAAAAGCTTTTCGACCTTGATACCGAAAAGGTCAGCTATCTCGAAAATAACATCGAGGGAAACGCCGCTGGTAGCAAGCTCAATTTTGCTGATGGTGGTACGGTCAAGTCCTAATTTTTCCGCCAGCTTCTCCTGTGTGAAGCCGTTCAGCTTGCGGTAGTAGGCTATGTTAAGCCCGAGCATTATATATTTATCCTTCTGATTTATATTCATTATCATCACCATAATAAATTATATTAGTAATTTGGAAATAAATATACAGAATAAAAGATATAAAATGATGATTGACATTCTACAAATTAGGAATTATAATAGTAATCAGAAAAGATTTTTCTTTTCTTGTAATGTTTTGCTTTCTTTTTCCGTTATATATTATGAAGGTCTGATATTTGGCTATTATGCTCATTGACAGGCTTGACATTACGGCAGTACAATGAAATCAGAAGAAAATAAGGAGGAAAAAGTTATGAAGAAAAAAGTTTTGCAGGTAATGATGGCTGTAGCTGTTATGGTGCTGATGCTGTCCTTCTCTGCCTTTGCCGGCGAGGGGATAGCAGATGCAGCGGAAAAAAGATACGAAGCGGCCATAGCGCATCTGAATGAGTTTTATATTAAAAAGAACCCCCAAGCGGCTCTTACTGTTTATCAGGGCTCCTATAAGGATAAACAGACGCTGAAAAAAGCGGCCAAAAAAATCACCAAGGGTGCAAAGACCGATGAGCAGAAGGCCGAAAAGATTTACGAGTGGGTAGGGAAGAATGTTTCCTATAATAGAATATACAGTTCTTTTTCTATTGATGTTTATAACAATAGAAAAACTCAGTGCTACGGTTATGCAAATCTTACCCGTGATCTTTTAAGATATGCAGGCGTTCCTGCCGTAACTGTTACAGGCTGGCGAGGCTCTATGACGGGTGAATGGGTACAGAGCGAGGAAGAGCTTTATGTTAATCAGAGAGAAAGCGGACATGCCTGGAATATGGTGCATATTAACGGCAAATGGGAGTTCGTTGATACTCTTTGGGAAGAATTTAAACTTGAAAAGAAAAATATAATTAGCGGCGTTTATTTTAAGGACATAGAAAATCTGGTTCCTTATTATAAAGGTGTATATATCTACGGTGAGGCTATGTGCTGCAAGGACGGAAAGATAGTTTGTCTCGATGAAAACGGAAAACCGTCAGATGTTGGCGGTATTATTATGTTAAATAATAATATCAGCTATCACTGGCCGTACACCGCATATAAATATCAGAAAACAGACGGCGGTAAAAAGCTCAGCGAAGAAAAAATAATGGGTAAGGCCGATACTTATGTAAGGTATCAGGTTTTTGAAGATAAGCTTCCCTTGGCTCCTATAAAAACTACACCCGAAGGGCTTATACAGAATTATCATGTGTTTACTTATAAGAAAAATACCGTGTTTACCGATTCGGGAGGAGGTTCTGTTTTTCTGGATGCTCCGGCTAAGGAGGTCGAGCTTTCTGTAGGCGGAAACCTGCTGATAGGTAAGGGTGAGAAGATTAAAATGTATCCCTTGCTCGAATCAGTGAAAAAGAAATATAAGCTTACTTACAAATATTCCTCCGATGACACAACGGTGGCTACTGTAGACAAAAACGGCTACATAAAGGGAAAGGGCTACGGCGCCACCTTGATTTATGTTAAGATACTGGATAAAAGAGGAACCTGTTTACATACTGAAAGCGTTCCTGTTTATGTGGCTGACAGTAAAAAAGCAGCTCTTACAGGTACCCCTTCGGGCAGAGCAAAGGATATAAAAATAAAATATCTTGACAGTACGACCGTAAAGCTTACATGGAAGTCGGTGGATAAGGATGATATAACCGAGTTTGTAATTCTTAAAAGAGATGCCGACGGAAACTTCGATTATGTTGGCAAAACAAAGGGCAACAGCTTCGTTCTGGAAAATGTGGAAAAGAGCTATGAGCACGAGGTGCGAATCAAGGCGGTGCTTAAAAGAAACGGCGGTATCAGTACATTTTATGACCTTGTATATTTTCACGGTACACCCGAGAGGGTAAAGGGACTTAATTATGAAAAGATAGAAATAAAGGGTGACAGTGCTTCCGTAGGTCTTTATTGGTGGCATATCGGTGATGATTCCCCCTATGACCGCATGAAAATATTCGACCATTATCAGATTTATCAGCTTAAGGACGGAAAATGGAAAAAGGTCGGAAGATCAGATGCCTATGATTATCCGGACTTTACCGTTAAAAACCTCAAGCCCGGTAAGACCTATTCCTTTAAGGTCAGGGCAGTGGGAATCGGTGAATATAACGGAAATAAAATGTGCAGCATCTACGGTAAATTCAGTAAGGTTTTAAAAGTAACCGTACCCGAAAACATCGGCACTGTAAAGAATGTGAAAAAATCACTTTCGGGAACTACTCTTAAGCTTTCGTGGGATAAGGTAAAGGATGCCGATAAATATATGGTTTATGAGTACAACGAAAAGAAAGACAAGTGGGAAAAGGTAGCCACGGTAAAGGGCACCTCTGCCACACTTAAAAAGGTCACCAAGGGCAAAACCCATCAGTATAAGGTCAGAGCTTATGATAAAATGCAGAAGGAAATGGGTGTCACCCTTGTGCGCACAGGTGCATTTTCGAAGGTGATAAAAGTAAAAGTGAAATAAACACTAAAGGACAGGCTACGATAGCCTGTCCTTTTTATAAATTACGCTCTTTATCATAGTTATGAATTATGCCTGCTCATAGCCTTGTCTATGTCGCCCGTAACCATAATTTCCAGTGCGTCGATTACGTTTTCGGCGCATTTTTTTATTTCGTCGGCTTCCTTTTTTGAAAAGTGTGAAAGCACCCAGTCAGCCAGGTCATATTCGGGGTTGGGCTTTTTTCCGATACCCACTCTTATACGGGGAAATTCGTTGCTTTTAAGGTGGTAGATGATGTTTTTAAGACCGTTCTGGCCGCCGTCACTGCCCTTTCTTCTGATGCGCATTTTACCCACATCGAGGCTGATATCGTCGGAAATAACGATGATTCTTTCGGGCGGGATTTTATAAAACTCCGCAGCATCACGGACTGCCTCGCCGCTGAGGTTCATAAAGGTCTGAGGCTTGAGAATGAGACAGCGTTTCCCTTCAATTCTGCATTCGCACATAAGGGATTTGAATTTGAGCTTGTTGATTTTGAGAGAGTATTTTTCAGCGAGAGCATCGATGCAGATGAAGCCTGCATTGTGTCTGGTTCCCTCATACTGTCTGCCCGGATTGCCCAGACCTACTATCATATATTCGAATGTTCCCGTGTATTCCTTGTTCTTTTTAAATATCATTGCGGTCCCTTTCCGTTTACTTTATTGCAGACAATATTATGCCAATTTTTTCTCCAATAATCAAGTGCTTTTAAGTAATTTCGGCTTTTTTGTAAGAAAATATATAATTGAAAGGCTGAGAGGATGTTATAATTCTAAATAAGAAATAATATTTTTTTTGTTTATGTTATAATTAACCGATTATAGATATTGGAGTATTGTGCCTTAACGGAGGTTTATAAATTATGGAAAAGGATAACGAAAGACAGAATGAAAATCTCATTATCGGCAGAAATGCCGTGTCTGAAGCACTCCGCAGTGAGAGAGCCATTGATACCCTGCTCGTGGTAAGGGGTGAAAGAAACGGCTCCATCGGCAGAATTTTAGCCGAGTGCAGAGAAAAGAAAATCGTAATCAAAGAGGTAGATAAAAAGAAGCTCGATTTTATGTGCGGTCAGGGCAACCATCAGGGCGTAGCCGCCTACGCAGCAGCTCATGAATATGCTGAGGTGGAGGATATACTGGCACTGGCAGAGGAAAGAGGGGAGTCACCCTTTATCATCGTCTGTGACGGCATCGAGGACCCGCATAATCTGGGAGCCATCATCCGTACCGCCGAAACTGCAGGCGCTCACGGCATCATCATACCGAAAAGAAGAAATGCCTCGCTCACCTGGGCAGTAGGTAAGGCTTCGGCAGGTGCCGTGGAATATATGCCCGTAGCCCGTGTGGGTAATCTTGCCTCCACGCTGGACGAGCTTAAGGAAAAGGGCATCTGGGTTTATTCGGCAGATATGGACGGCAAAAACTGGTGCGAAACAGACTTTGCGGGCGGTGTGGCACTGGTTATAGGCTCCGAGGGTAACGGTGTCAGCCGTCTAATCAGAGAAAAGAGCGACTTTATCGTGTCACTGCCCATGAAGGGAAAAATCACATCTCTGAATGCGTCCGTGGCTGCAGGAATACTTATGTACGAGGTTTCCAGACAAAGGTCGGGAATCAAGGCAAAATAAAGCTGAATTTTTCAGAAAGGAATGTAAATTATGTCAGATAAAAATAATCCTTCCGACCTTTATGATGAAGAGTTTCTGAAAAAGAAGGAAGAATTTTACTCCTTAATAGAAGATATCAATTCCTCCGACACTGAGGTAGAGGAGGATGACGGAAGCTTCGAAGAGCTTATAGACGACTTTGCCGACAGTGATCTTATGACAAGACTCGGCTCAAAAAAAGTCAAAAAAGAGAAGAAAAAGAGCAAAAAAAAGAAAAAGGAAGAAATTCTTGACACTCCCGAGCCGGAGTATGACATTTTCGATCTGGGCGAGGATTTCCCCGTAAAGGAAGAAAAGAAGCCCGAAAAGAAAAAGAAGGATAAAAAGGATAAAAAGAAGGCTCGTGCCGCAGCGGAAAAGACTCCGCCGAAGCCGAGAGAGCCTCTGAAGCCCTTCGTTCCCCACACTCCGGTGGAGGAAATCAAGGCTGATGTTTACGTAAAGGATGAAAGCCTTTACGAGGAGCAGAATGTGGACATAGATGAATTGCTTAAAAATCTGGGTATTCCCACACCCGAGGAAATAGCAGAGGCCGAAAGGGCAGAGCAGCAGGTCGAGGACATTTCCTCCGACGGTGAAAAAGAGGTAAAGGCCTACACGGGAGACAGAGAGGCTATGGAGGACATTTCCTCTGTGTCTGATGAGGCTCCCGACTTTGATGAGGATGTGAAGACCTTTGACGGTGAAAAGGACGGGGATATTTCGGGAACGAAATATTTCAGTCTTGACTCAGAAAAGGATGAAAAGACAGATGTGGGTGCTACCCGTCATTTCGACCTGAAGGATTATATCCGCTCAGCGGGAAAATCCATACAGGAGGGACAGAAAAAGACGGTGGCCTTTACCCAGCATTTCCGCTTTCTGAAAAATAAGGAGTCCGATGAAACCATACTCGAATCCGCACCCACAGGTAAGGGCAAGGACAGTATGATGGATTCGGTGAAGGCTGACGAGGGCGAGGATATTTTCGAAGCAGTGGAAAAGGCTCAGAAAAAGAAAAAAAGACATCGCCTGAATACGTCTCAGAATTTTATTTCCTTACAGGATTACGATGAAAAGCTGAACGTCAAATTAAAAAAGGAAAAGAAAAAGCTTATTTTTGCTCTGGTGGCCTTCGCAGTGAGTGCGGTTCTCACGGTGCCCTTTTCCGCCTACGGTCTGCAGGGCGCACATCACGGTCTGATTTACGGCCTTTTACACATTTTAGCCGTAGCTCTTATCTGTGTTCTGGCGAAAAATGAGCTTACCTTAGGCTTTAATAATATCCGCTATCTCAGTCCCGACGAAAACTCCGTCACCTTTATCGTGGCAGTTTTTGTAATGCTTTTCGACATCATTACCGTCGCTCTGGGCACATCGGGTGTCAGCGGTGTCAAGCCCTATACTCTTTGCCTTGCATTTTCGGTTTTGGTGCGCTTTGCAGGCTCTTATCTTGACGATCTTGCTGCCCACAAAAGTGTAAAGGCGCTTTCGGAAAAAGGGGAGTATGAGGGCATACATTACATCTCAAACAAAAACGATGCTCTCGTGGTCGCTCACGGACTCAGCGAAAAGACGGTTCCCACAGTAATTTACGGTGCGGAAAGCCGTGTGGATGCAGGCATCAGAGAAGACAAGGCTCCCAGAAAGGACGAGGAAAAGTTTTATTCCTTCACGGCTATGGCGGTGCTTCTGGTGGGCTTCGTGGCAGGTATTATTCTCTTTACGAGAAACAAGGATGCGGTTTCCTTTATCACTCCTCTCGTTTCCTGCGTATGCTTCTGCCTTCCCGTGATGAACGAGCTGGTAAGCAGCATAATTTTCTGCTTCACTTCTTCACATCTTTCCGAAAGAGGTGTAGCGGTAAACGACAGAGAATCTCTCGAAACGCTCTCTCAGGCCAAAGCACTTTCAGCCGATGCCAAAGAGCTTTTCACCTGTGAGGTTTCCTCCTTCCGCAGAGTAAAGGGCTCTCATATTTCTAAAAGCGATGCAGCCGTTTTTGCTGCCGCAGCACTTAAGGCGGGCGGCTCAATGGCAGGTGACTGCTTCACTGATTTCGTTGATGCACTGGGTATCACTCTGCCCGAGGCAAGTGACCTGCAGTATGAGGAGAAGTTAGGCTTTGCCTGCTGGGTAGCAGACAGAAGAGTTCTGGTCGGTAACAGACAAATGCTTACCGAGCACAGTATAGACGCTCCCACACAGGCAGAGGAAAAAGCCTATGCAGGCAAAAAGAGCGTTATGTATGTGGCAGTGGAGGGGCAGCTGGTGGCTACCTTCCTGGTAAAATACAGAGTGGTTCCCGCCTTCAGAAAAATCGCTCACGCCTTTGAAAAGACAGGCTTCGTTCTTTTGGTGAGCAGTAAGGAGCCCTGTCTGGACGAAAGCAAATGTGCAGAGAGACTTTCTCTGGATGTGATATCCGTAAAGATTATTTCTCAGAAGGCCGCTGACATAGTAGCCTCCTACAGAAAGGACAGTGAAAAGGGAAAGGCTACGGCACTCGTATGCCTTAAAAGCAAATGCTCTCTCGCAGAGCTGGCAGTAAAGGCTCACGGTCTTTACAGCAGTGACAGGCTGGCCTCGAGTCTGCTCCTTTCGGGACAGGCAGTGGCTCTGGTGCTTACCTTCCTTTCCGTATTCCTTAATATGCCTCTTTTCCGCAGTCCCTTTGCCATCGTGATTCTTCAGTCGCTTTGGGCGTTCGGTTGCTATGCGGTGGTTTCCGCCGATTTCAGAAAAAAGGTAAAAAAGACAGTAATCAGACTTATCGGGAAAGTGAGAAAAAGTAAATGAGTATTATTCACGTTTCTTCTCTTAAAAAATCCTACGGCAGAAAAACCGTGCTGGATGATATAAACTTCGAAATCGCAGAGGGCTCCGTGGTGGGACTTTTAGGTCCTAACGGCTGCGGCAAGACAACCCTCATAAAAATCCTTACGGGACTCATAAAGGACCATACAGGCACCGTCAGAATAGATAACGAGGAGCCGGGCCCTTATACCAAAAGCATCGTGGCTTATCTTCCCGACAAATCCTATCTTCCCGACTGGATGAAGCCGAAGGATGCCATAGGCTATTTCAGCGATTTTTATGCTGACTTTGACAGAGAAAAGGCAGAAAAGATGGTCCGTGATTTCGCTCTGGACGAAAACCAGAGGCTTAAGACCATGTCCAAAGGTCAGCAGGAAAAGCTGAACCTTATCCTCGTTATGTGCCGCAGAGCGAAGCTTTATGTGCTGGATGAGCCTCTGGGAGGTCTGGACCCTGCAGCCAGAAGCTTCGTGCTGGACCTTATACTGAATAACTATGCCAAAGACTCCACCGTTCTCATTTCCACTCACCTTATCGGTGATGTAGAGAGGATTTTTAACCGTGTGCTTATGATAAGCGGTGGCAGACTTATAGTAAACTCTCACGTGGACGAAATCAGAGAAAAGGGCAAAAGCGTGGAAGAGGTATTCAAGGAGGTGTTCAGCTATGCTTGGTAAGCTTATAAAGCACGAGCTTCGTCATTCGGCCAGATATACTATGGCTATTTATGCTGCGGTTATCGTTATTTCAGCAGTTATGGGGCTTTCACTTCTTTCCTCGGCCACGTGGCTGGGCGTAATGAGCTGCGGTGCTCTTTATCTGACAGGCATCATAGCGGTTATAGTCACTCTTGTATCCGTGATAAAAAACTTTTATGACACTCTTTTCGGCAGACAGGGCTATCTCACTCTTACCCTTCCCGTAAAATGCAGCAGTCTTCTCATTTCCAAGGTAATCGTTTCCTTTATCTGGATAGTGGCCTCCTTTGCGCTGATGGCTCTTACTATGATTATGATTTTCTTTTATGCCAAAGAGAAAAGCTCAGGCTATTTTTCCATGATGTCCGAGGCTATCAGCCTCAGCGGAATTTTAGAGCTGCTTCCCTCTGCCTCTACGGTGGTAAAGCTTCTGACAGTGGCGGCGATATGGGCAGTTATAACGATTTTTACCTATGTTTCCTTCGTTTATTTCACGGTTACCGTGGCAAATACCAGAGCCTTTCAGTCACATCCGAAAATTCTGGGCGGTCTGGTTTTTCTCGGTATTTTCTCACTTAATAATACCGTGGGAAATATGCTTACGGCCTATTTGCCTCTTTCCTTTAATCTGGGAAATGACACCGTATATTTTGCCTTTCAGCAGATGGACAAGGTGCAGGACGCACTTTTTTCCTACGGTGTGGGCGGTACTGTTTTCAGCGGACTTTTAGCTTTAGGACTTCTTTTCCTTACAGGCTACATATTAGAGAATAAGGTTAATCTCAAATAACACGGCAAAGCTCAGACAAGGAGATAAAAAATATGAAAGAAATAAACGGCTTTACCGAATGGTACAGTGAACCCACGGTGACGGGCATAAACAGACTCCCCTCCAAGGCTACCTTTATGCCCTACGACAGTCTCGACGGTGCTAAAAAGGGTGAAAGATACCTGTCGGAAAGATTTTTCGACCTGTGCGGAGAATGGAGATTCCGTCTTTATGATAACTACAGAGAAAAGGAGGAGAATTTTTTCTCTCCCGATTTCGACTCTGAGCAATGGGATACCATTTCCGTGCCCTCTTCGTGGCAGATGGAGGGCTATGATTACCCTATCTATTCCAATACGCAGTATCCCTGGGAAAAGTTTCAGGAGCCTCAGCCTCCCTTCGCTCCCACTGAGTATAACCCCGTAGGCTGCTATATCAGAAAATTCACTCTTCCCGCAGGCTTTAAAAAGGAAAGAGTGGTTATCACCTTTGAGGGTGTGGAAAGTGCCTATTATCTTTATGTGAACGGCATAAGATGCGCCTACAGTGAGGGCACCTTCAGACACAGTGAGTTTGACATTACCGAGCTGCTCACCGAGGGGGAAAACACTCTGGCAGTGGAGGTTTACCGCTGGAGCACCGCCAGCTGGATGGAGGATCAGGACTTTTTCCGTCTGGCCGGTATTTTCAGAGAGGTTTATCTCTATACCACGGGTAAGCAGTATATAGCTGACTTTAAGGTGGAGGCTTCTCCCGACACCTCAGATTATAAAAACGGTACCCTTAAGGCCGAGGTGCTTTTAGGCGAAAGGGCAGAGTACACGGAGCTGGAGCTTACGGTTTACGATATGAACGGTGACATAGTAGCCACCGACTCCGTTTGTGCGGAAAATGAGGACAAGGGTACCCTCAAGGCTACCTTGCCCTATATCACTCTCTGGAGTGCGGAAAAGCCTTACCTTTATAATGTGGTCATTTCCGTCAGAAACCGTGACGGTGCATATATGGAATATGTCAGCACAAGGGCGGGCTTCCGTCATATTGAAATAAAAGACAGTGTCCTTTACTTTAACGGTAAAAGACTCCTTCTCAAGGGTGTAAACCGCCACGAGTTCTGCTGCGACAAAGGCAGAGCGGTCACTAAGGAGATGATGATAAAGGACATACTCATTATGAAGCAGCATAACATAAATGCCGTGCGTACCTCACATTATCCCAATCATCCGATGTGGTACGACCTGTGTGACGAATACGGTCTTTATGTTATCGATGAAAATAATCTCGAGTCTCACGGCACACGCTTTATGACCGCAGGCGAGGAAACGCCCTTGCTTCCCGACGGCAGAGCGGAATGGCTTCCCTCCTGTATGGACAGGATAGAGTCTCTTTATGAAAGAGATAAAAACCATCCCTCGGTTATCATCTGGTCTTTGGGCAATGAGTGCAGCGGCGGTGAAAACTTCCTTAAGATGCACGATTATCTTAACAGAAAGGATCCCTCCAGACCTGTTCATTATGAGTCCGTCTGGGCCAAAGAAACCTTTGATTTCGATAAAAATGTAACCGATATTTATTCACAGATGTATCCCTATCCGTGGGATCTGGAAAGGGATATTATTGCCCATCCGGAAAAGCCGTGGATGCTCTGCGAGTTCTCTCATTCTATGGGTAACTCCTGCGGCGGCAACTACAGATATTTTGAGCTTATGGACAAATATCCCTGCTTCTTCGGCGTTTTCGTGTGGGATTTCGTCGATCAGGGCGTCAGAATTAAAAGGGATGACGGAACCTCCTTTATCGGCTACGGCGGAGACAGCGGAGAAATCACCCATGACGGTCATTTCTGCGGAAACGGTCTCGTCTTTGCCGACAGAGAATTAAAGCCTGCTATCAAGGAAATCAAGCACCTTTATCAGAATGTTTCCTTTAAGGCCATAGCTGCCGAAAAGGGAATATTTGAAGTCAGAAATAATTTCCTTTTTACTAATCTTAACGAATATAATCTTCACTGGCAGTTAGTCAGCGAAAACAGGGTGAATGCCAGCGGCGACCTTTCTCTCGATCTTGAGCCCGATGAAAGCACGGTAGTAGAGCTCGGCTTGGACAGAGTGCCCTCTGCAGAATGCTATCTTAATGTGATGATAGAGCTCAGAAGAAGCACTATCTGGGGTAAGGCGGGACACACCGTAGCCAAAGCACAGTTCGTTATTAATGAATTCTTCTTCCCGAAAGCAGAGTTCACAGGCGAGGATATGAATGTGCAGATAAATTACGGCACGGTCAGAGTTTACGGCGGCGATACGGAGGTATGCTTCTCACGCAGAAACCACAAGCTTTATTCCGTAAAGCATAAGGGTAAGGAGCTTCTTAAGGGTGATGCAGAGCTTAATTTCTGGCGTGCAATCACCGATAACGACAGAGGAAACAAGCAGGCAGTACGCTGCGGATGCTGGAAATATGCGGGAAAATTAGCCGGCACGGGCATCGGTCAGGTGAAAAATAACGGTAAAAGCGTTACGGTGGAAATGGGCTTCAGGGTATACACCTCTCCCGAATGTGAGGGAAAGATAATCTTCACCGTAGGCAGCAGGGGTATGCACATAGACTATTCCTTTACTGCTGAGGCAGGTCTTCCTGAAATTCCCGAAATATCTGTGATTTTCCCCATCTCTGCTGATTATGAGCGGCTGGAATATTTAGGCAAGGGACCGCAGGAAAACTACATCGACAGAAATGACGGTGCATATATCGGCCTTTATAAAACTGCCGTAAAGGACCTTTTCGTTCCTTATCAGAAGCCACAGGAGTACGGTGAAAGAACATCCGTAAGAAGAGCGACGGTCAAAAAAGGCGACGGCTCCGATGCCATTACCTTTATCGCCGACAGAGAAATGGAAATTAATCTGTCACCGTATACGGCAGATGAGCTGGAAAACGCTCCTCATATCCACGAGCTTAAGCAGAGTGACACTCTCTATTTCAGAGCCGTGGCACGGCAGATGGGTGTGGGCGGCTACGACAGCTGGGGCTCACACACCTTAGACGAATATAAAAACCCTTCAGGCAGGGAATATAAATACGGATTTACACTGATGTTTTAATGGGCAGACAGTCAACCGAAAAGCGAAAGGCGGAAGTTAAAATGAAAAAGAATTCAGAGCCTATGGCAACCTTTATGGCATTCACTACTCTCGTAATCGTAGGTGCATCGGCCAAGCACTGTATGAAAAAGTATACGGGCGGAGGCAGAAAGCATCCTCTCAGATTTATTTTCAGGAGATAAAAGGTGAAACAAAATACTGCTAAACAGAAAAAAGGAAAGGGTAACTCCTGTCCCTTTTACAAAAAATGCGGCGGCTGCCAGCTTCAGAATATGACTTATGAGGAGCAGCTGAGCTTTAAAATGGCCAAGACCATAAAAAATCTCGGCCGCTTCGGTCATGTGGAAGAGATTATCGGCATGGAAAAGCCTTACCATTACCGTAATAAGGTGCAGGCGGCCTTCGGCTATACGAGAGGCAGAATTATTTCGGGCGTTTACCAGTCCTCCAGTCATAATATCGTTCCGGTAGAAAAATGTATGATAGAGGACGAAAAGGCGGACGAGATTATAAGCGACATCAGACGGCTGCTTCCTTCCTTCAGACTTACCTCCTACAATGAGGATACGGGCAGAGGCTTTCTCCGTCACGTTCTGGTAAAAAGAGGCTTTGCAACCGGAGAGATAATGGTCGTGCTGGTGACAGGAACAAACATCTTCCCTAAAAAGGAGGAGTTTGTCAGTGCACTGCTTAAAAAGCACGGAGACATAACCACCGTTATATGGAACATAAACGGCGGAAAGACCAGTCTTGTCCTGGGAGAAAAGGAAACAGTGCTGTACGGAAAAGGATACATTACGGATATTCTCTGCGGAAAAAGCTTCCGCATTTCAGCGAAATCCTTTTATCAGATCAATCCCGTGCAGACGGAAAAGCTTTACGGCACTGCCATAGATTTTGCCGCTCTTACGGGTAAGGAGAGAGTTTTCGACGCCTACTGCGGCATAGGAACCATCGGTCTGGTGGCCTCAGACAGGGCGAAAGAGGTCATCGGTGTGGAGCTTAATGCTCAGGCGGTAAGAGATGCTAAAAATAATGCAAGACTCAACAATGCAGACAATGTATCCTTTTACTGCGACGATGCGGGCGATTTTATGGTAGCTATGGCCGGAGACAATGAAAAGGCAGATGTGCTTTTTATGGACCCGCCACGTGCAGGCAGCGATGTGAAGTTTCTGAAAAGTGCCGTGACTCTCGCACCGAAAAAAATCGTCTACATTTCCTGTAATGTTGAAACTCAGGCAAGAGACCTTTCATACCTGTGTAAAAACGGATACAGAGTAGAGAAAATTCAGCCGGTGGATATGTTCCCCCATACAAATCATGTCGAGACGGTTGTTCTTTTGTCCCAACGCAGACCGGACACACAACGACATAAGGCCTGATGCTGCTGCGGCAAAAGCGACTAACCCCTGAAAGCCGACAGTCGGGCGCACAACCGACTACCGTCACTGTGTCGAAGGTGTTGTTTTTATCTGTATATGTAAACAAAAAATGGGGTTGTTGCAGTAATATGCAGGAGATGCTTTCTTCGCTCTGAAGACGTATGATTATACTTCGGGAGGGCGAAAAACGTCTGAAAAAGCAAATTTATATGCAACGCCATATTGTTCCACATAATAATTAAAACAGATGTGTTAAAAGTCAGAGCTTAAACACATCTGTTTTTCGTTTAGTTTTTTGTTTTGCTTTTTGGTCTGCGCTTAATGCGACACCTCATTTAAGTTTTTTATTCTTCTTTAAGCGATTCGCCCACCCTGATAATCTCTTCTCTGTCAAGCTGGCCGTAAACGGTGACGGTTATCTTGCCTCCGGTTATAATCAGAGTCGAATAGGGCTTCCCCTCGTTTTCGCCCGCAATAAGATATGTGTCTCTTCCCGATATGCGGATGCTTTCAATGTTATTCTTGTCTTTATCGGTGCTGACGGCAAGACCGTCATTAAGTGAGGCGTAAATGTCGTAAGCAAGACCGTCTGCCTCGTTTTCGTATCTGTATACGACGGCTTCGTATTCGTTATGCTTTTCCTTCAGTGTGAAGCCTTGAGGAACATATTCTGCTTTAATGCTTTCGTAGGCCGTGAAATCGCCTGCAGCTTCATCGCTCGTGAGAAAATAGAACTTGATGTGAGTTTCGTAAAATTCCATAACTGCATTTTTAAAGTCGGCTCTTGCCTGAGGGCTTATCATAATGAGTGAAAAGGCACCGATGCAAAAGGTGAGAATTATTACTGCAGCTTTTTTAAGAGCGTTTCTGTAAAAGGAAATACTCTTTTCTTTTTTATCAAGAGACGAGATAAGCTTGCTCATTCTTTTTTCAAAGTCTGCACTGAAGGTATGGTCTATCTGACTGTTATCCGGAATAGAGGAAACGTCATAGCTTTTTACTTTTATCAAAGCTGAGGCTAACATAGTGTCACTGATTTCCATTGACTTTTGCTCCTTTCATAAGCTCTTCTTTCAGTATCGCTCTGCCACGCCGAACCTGTTGGTGGATTGTGCCCGGCTTTCTGCCCAAAAGCTCAGCTATTTCCTTTTCGGACATCTGTTCCACGACGAGAAGATACAGTACATCTCTGTAGGTTTCGGGCATTGCGGCGAGAATTTTTACGACAAAATCCTCGGCCTCGAGGTTCTGATAAAAAGAACTGCTTTCTTTGTCGCTGACATCGTAAAGCTCGTCAATATCTGCTTCGGTTAAGCCTTTGTTTTTTCTTAATATGTCAAGAGCGGCATTTTTAGCAGCGGTAATGACATAAGAAAGAGTTTTCGGGGAATCTGCAGCATCTATTTTTTTTATATTTTTCGCTATGCCGATAAAGGCGTTATGTACTGCATCCTCGGCAAGATAAGAATCGGATAAAACGGAATTTGCCGTATACCACATTTTCTTTTTGTATAAGGCATAAATTTTTTCGAACTTTGCTTTGTCATTGTCTTCTTCTATGAGAAGAGTGTAAAAAAGTAACATATATCTGCTCCTGCTTTTGTTTTTTAGACGTTCATAATATTAAACGGAAGAATTTTACAAAAACTTACATTTTTTTGTAAGTTTTATAATTTTTAATCCGTTTATAGTTGTGAGAGTCCTCAGACGTTCGACTTATTTTAGCATATATTTGTTTCAATATTAAGAGGCTTATCCGAAATTCCTTTGAAAGGATGGACTTTATTTATTATGGATGATATAATTATAAAAGAAGAAAAGAAAAAGGAGGAGAATATTATGGCCAAGACTAAAAGAATGCTGTGCATTTTTCTTGTAGCTCTTATGCTTTTTACTTCTCTTCCTATGAATGCTTTTGCCGAGGAGATAACTACCCTCGCCGAAGAGAATACAACGGCAGAAATGACGACTGATGCCGAGGATTTAAGCGTAACGGAAGAGACGGTTGAGGAAACAACTGTAACCGAGGAAGCACCCGTTGCGGAAACTGAATATCTTATAGGAAAAGATTATACTATAGACGGTGTTGAGTACAGTATTGATAAAAACGG
>SVPD01000034.1 GCA_015066045.1 Oscillospiraceae bacterium | reverse complement strand
AATTTTAAACACAGAAAAGATGGCATTAGTCTTAGCAAGCACTGGATTTGTGCATACAAATCCGCTTGTTAAGGACTTCTCGCCTGCCGGCTCGGTCGGTGCTTTTGAATGCAAAATGCATTCAAAGGTCTCCACCGGAGACCCGCACCCCTAACACCCGATGAAAGGAGGATAGAAATGAAATTAACAAAAACCTTATACTGTTACCTTGACGATGAAGAATTAAAAGAGCTTGATTCGGATGCGGCATCGTTAAGGCTAACACGGTCAGAATTTGTACGAAAACAAATCAGAGAAAGTGAAATGATACCTACACCGAAAATGAACTATGCCGCTTTTACTCAATCATTAAACCCAATTCTTGACCGAGTGAAAAGTGTCGCAGACCGACTGTGGCACAAAGTAGTTTTTGATGTTCCGATGCTGCGGGAAGCATTAAGGGATATTGAAAAACTGATACCAAAAATTGAAAAGGAGATAAAACAATGCGAACAATATACAACAGAATAGCGGTACGCATAACAAATGAGGACTACGAAAAGATACAGAGATATGTAAAAAGAAGCTTCTTCCCGAAGGAAGCACTTCTGCGGTACATTATAGCAGGCTATCCGATACAAGAGAAACCTACCAAAGAGGCTATAAAATTTCTCATGGCATTCAGAAACGTTGGCTCTGCTATCGGAAATCTTTGTCTGAAATATGATTTAAAGAATACACCGATTGGTGAAGAACTTGAAGCCGTAAAGAAAATGATGTACGAAACAGACAGAAGCTTACACCGTATGCACTATGTACACTATGACAATAAGCTTAAAAATCAAATCAGAAAAATTAAAAAGGAGGCTATTAAAAATGGCAAGTAAAAAATTAAAGGCTCCGGTAAACATACCGACAGAAAAAATTCATTCATTTGAGGGACACCCCTATAAAGTATTAGACAATGAGGAGATGGCGTTACTCATTGAGAGTATTAAGGAGCAAGGAATTTTATCTCCGATAATTGTCAGACCCATTGAAGAAGCAGAAAAAGAATACGAAGTGATAAGCGGACACAGACGCTTACATGCAGCAACAAAGGCAGGGATTAAAACAGTCCCTGCTTTAATTTGCGCCATAACCCGTGACGAAGCGGCAATTATGCTCGTTGACCGCAATCTGCATAGAGAACATATTTTACCTAGCGAGAAAGCCTTTGCGTATAAGCTGAAAATGGAGGCTTTAAAACATCAGGGTAAAACTTCGTCCCAAGTTGGGACAAAGTTAAGAACAGACGAGATTATCGCTGAACAGGCTGGCGAAAGCCGTAACCAAATACAGAGATATATCCGCCTGACAAATCTTATCCCTGAACTGCTTGACCTTGTTGACGAAGGCAAAATTGCTCTCACCCCTGCCGTTGAACTTTCCTATCTTGCAGAAGACCAACAGTATGTTCTGCTTGATACTATTGAGGAAGAAGAACGCACGCCGTCATTTTCGCAGGCTGTCCGTTTTAAAAAGTTGAGTCAGAGTAATGAATTAGACACAGATCAGATTGAAACCATTATGCAAGAGGATAAAGCAAATCAAAGAGAAACCATTAAGTTTCCGCTTGAACAGTTACAACAGTTTTCACCAAGAGCGGATAAGAAAGACCTTGAAGAGTTTGTACTGAAGGCTTGCGAGTATTACAGAAAGTATCTGATTAAGTTGAAGGATAGAGATGCGAGGTGATTTGATGAAAAATAAAATCAAAGGATTCATTTATGGTATGGGTTGCGGTAAATCTGTTTATAAAATTAACAATGTAAAATATATTGTTGAATCAAAATTTGAGCCCCTTGAAAACAAAACATCAATAAAAGACCGTTTTGGCAAGTGTGTCACAGATTTGAATAATAACGCCACTAAGGATATAATTAAACCGATATGTGTACTCGACTGCCGGGAAGGAGGACTAAATGCAGTCGAATAAAAAAGATAAAGATATCATAGGTATCACAGCATTGTATTGCCGTCTGTCACGAGATGACGGTATGGAGGGTGACAGTAACAGTGTTTCAAATCAAAAGAAGCTATTAAGCAAATATGCCAAAGAAAATGGATTTACCAACACAAGGTATTATGTTGATGACGGTTATACCGGCACAAACTTCAACAGACCGGGATTTCAGAAAATGTTAGAAGATATGGATATGGGCTATATATCCGTAGTTATCGTAAAGGATATGTCGCGACTCGGCAGAGATTATTTGCAAGTAGGTTATTACACCGACAGCTACTTCCCTGACCGTAACATTCGTTTTATAGCGGTTAATGATTGTGTTGACAGTGCCGACGGTGAAAATGAGCTTGCTCCATTCCGCAATGTTATGAATGAGATGTATGCAAGAGATATTTCAAGAAAGGTGCGTTCATCTCACCGTATAAGAGGAAATGCTGGAGAGCCATTATCACAACCGCCTTACGGGTATTTAAAAGATCCGAACAACAAAAAGAGGTGGATAATTGAACCTGAGGCAGCTAAAGTAGTGCGCAATATATTCCGTATGCGACTTGAAGGGAAAGGCAATGAAACCATTGCCCGAATACTTCAAGAAAGTGAGATAAAAATACCGATGGCATATTGGTTTGAGAGAGGTCTTGGCAGAGGTGGAAAGAAAAGTCAGCCTAATCCTTACAAATGGTGTAAATCAACCATTGCAAGAATACTTGCACAGCAAGAGTATTGCGGTGATGTTATCAACTTCAAAACCTACTCAAAATCTTTCAAGAACAAAACCCGTATAGAAAATCCTGTTGAGAATTGGGCAATTTTCAAGAATGTTCACGAGCCTATTATCGACAGAGATACTTTTGAACTCGTGCAGAAACTTGTTGGCAAAACGAAACGCCGTTCTAGGAAAAAGCCTGAAGAGGAAAGGCATATGTTCAGCGACTTGTTGTACTGTGGTGACTGTGGAAGCAAAATGTGGTTTCACATCAAGAAAAACAAGATACCACTTCCTTGTTTTAGTTGTTCCAATTACAAAGGCGACAGAGGTACTTGTCCTACGACACATTTTATCAGAGCCGACTCTATTGAGTATGTTGTTATGAAAGAATTGCAGAGGCTTGCAAAGTTTCTCAAAAGCGATGAACTTACCTTCGCTAATATGCTTGCAGAGAAAACTAACAAAGATATGATAGCAGAACAGAAGCATCTTCAGGAGGAATTACAGAAAGCCGTTGTGAGAAATGATACGGTTCTAAAGCTATATGAAAAGGTTTATGAGGACAATGCAATGGGTAAGGTAACTGATGAATGGTTTATGCAATTATCACACAAATACGAGGTGGAAAGACTTGAACTTAAAACAAAGATATCTGAATTAAAAGAACAGATAGATAATTTAAGCTCTATGGAGCAAAACAAAGAAAGCTTTATATCTGCTGTCAGAAAGTTTATGGAAATGAAAACTCTTACGGGACCTTTGCTTCGTGAACTGATAGACCACATTGATGTTTATCATATTGAAGGTAAGGGCAAAAACAGAACACAGAGAGTAGTTATCCATTACCGTTTTGTAGGCTATATTGAGATACCTGACACTGACGATGAAAACTATATTGTAAACACAAGACAAGGGGTTGCGGTGGAATATATTCCGCAATCCGCATAAAACAAAAAGAGCAGGCTTAAAACCTGCTCAACACATAGAATTTTCGTGCAAAAAAAGAGTGAGTGCTCATAAGTACTTTATGAACACTCACTATGGTCCGAGTGACAGGACTTGAACCTGCGGCCTCTTGACCCCCAGTCAAGCGCGCTACCAAGCTGCGCCACACCCGGATATAGTCGCTTTCGTCAAGCGACTTCCCTATTATATACATTCTCCCCTGTATTGTCAATAGTTTTTTTAAAATATTTTCGCAAAAGCTAAACTTTTTCGGATTTTTTCCTGTTAAGCTTATAGTCATCACCGATGACAAACAATACCGCCATTATCAGCATCAGAACCGAAAGCACCACCGAGCCGGATGTGGCTCTCCCGTCGGGCTTTATGCCCACGGAGAAGGTTTCTCTTGCCACGGGAAAAAGCCTCATAAGAAGACTGCAGATAACCGCTGCGAGAGCTGAATTTATTATCCTGCTGACAAGAAAATATTTATACTCCATTTCCGCCGTGTTTATCGCACCCATAATCTGAAGATGGCCGCAGAAGCCGCTGAAGCCGATAACCGATGCGACTACAGGCACCGTAAATTTTTCAGAGGCTATGAGACTTCCGTTTGTGATTTCAGATGTGCACAGTAAAAATGCTTTGGCACCCTCGGGCAGCCCTGAATTTCCGATAATTTCGCTCAGACAAGAGAAGGCTACCACCCATGCGCAGACATTAAAAATCGCTCTTGAGCTTTTTACCACCGCCTTTTCTATGCTGCCTGTGCCGCTTTCACCCGTTCTGACCTGCGACGGCAGAGAAATATATGTTTCGTTTTCCGTAGCAAAAAAACGGGTGGAAAAGCCTATAATAAGAGAAGAAATAACCAGACTCGCATATATCAGAGCGCCCGCCGCAGAGGAGCCGAGCATTCCGTTTCCTACTGCAGAAATAACGAAAGCAGGGCCGGGGTTTACGCAGAAGCAGAGCAGTCTGGAGCATTCCTGACGTGAAATGATGCCCTTTCTGTAAAGACCTGCAGACATTTCCGCACCTACGGGCAGACCTGCCGTAAAGGAGAAAAGTATAACTGCACCTGCACTGCCGGGAAGACCGAATAAAAAGCGGCAAAGCTTTTCGAGGGGTGGCAGCTTCATCTCCGATACCGGTGATAATATGTATGCATTGGTTATTATCATAAAGGGATAAAGAGACGGTATGAGGCTTTCCGTGCATACCTCTATCCCCTTTTTCACTCCCGCCACCGAAAGAGCGGGAAATTTTAAAAGAAGAAAAGCCATAAAAAAAGTTATAAATGAGCATAATAAATAACGGACCACGAAGATGCCGGACTTATTGATTTTACGAGACAGAATTTCTTTTTTCAGTACGTTCATATTAACACCTCAATATATATTTATTCAGAAACGAAAGTTTTATTATATTCGCACCGCACTTCATCATAAATATATATCAGACTTAAAGAAACGGTGTGATATTTGTGCTTAAAAAAGTTAAACGTCAGCTTGATGACCTTTCTGTGCTGGACACCTCGGAGCTGCTTACGCCCCACATAGATTTATGCTCAAATAAAGAGGTATATATCGAGGGCTGCGCAGGGATAATAGAATATAATTCCTCTCTGGTGCGGATAAACTGCAAAGAGCAGATAGTGAAAATAACGGGGACAGACCTCACCATCAAATCTGACTCCACAGAACGGATAAGCGTTTACGGGACCGTAATATCTCTCGATTTTGAAGGTGCCTGATATGAAATATGCAGTAATTTTATTAAGATACATCAGAGGCTATGTTCGTGTATGTGCTTCGGGCGGCTTTCCCGAAAGATTTCTTAATCTTTGCTATTCACAGGGAATAAGCCTGTGGGATGTGTGTCTGCACGGTGATAAATTAACCTTCTGTGTCAGCAGAGACCGATTTATAAGGCTGCGTAATCCTGCCAAAAAATCGGGAGTAAAAATCACTCTGCTCCAAAAAAACGGTCTCATTTATAAATACAGAAAATATAACAAAAGAGCAGGTCTTGCCGTCGGCACACTGATGTTTCTTAGCATACATCTTATTCTGAGTATGTTTGTTTGGTGTGTGGATGTGAAGGGAAACTCCGACATCAGCAAAAGTGAAATAATAAATCTGGCGGCCGATTACGGTCTTGCCCCCGGTACACTGAAAAAGGGCTTCGACGAAATCCGTGCGGCACGTAATATCGCCGCAGACTACGGCGGAAAAATTACCTGGCTGTCAGTAAACATCAAAGGCAGTCTTGCCGTAATAGAGCTGCGTGAGGACGACCGGATAATCAGCGACACCCGGGATGACTCTCCCTGCAATATCATAGCCGATTTCGACGGAGTGATACTTTCGGCAGAAACCTTTTACGGCGACTGCACGGTGAAAAGAGGAATCGGTGTCAAAAAGGGAGATTTACTCATCAGCGGCGCCATAGTGAACGAGGATATGTCCACCACCTTTTATGCCGCCAAGGGAAGGCTGACCGCTCTGCACGAAGCTGAAATTCGGTTTACCGAAAGCATAAACGAAGCCGCTGAAAAGCTGATAAAATCACAGGAAGGCTATGTAATCGGTTTTTTCGGCACAGAAATACCCGTAGGCTCTCTGAAAATGCAGGAAAATGACACTCTTTTCACCGAAAGAAAAACACTAAGCATAAACGGACTGCGCCTGCCCTTTTACATTGAAAAGAAAACAGCTTACACTGCCGAAAAAGCCGCAGAGGAAAACCACTCCGTTCACAGTATGGAAAAGATGCAGCACGGTATATATGTCAGTCATTCTAACTCCACCGTCACGGAAAAGAACGAGGAAATTCAGAGCCGCGAAAATTCACTAATACTCATCGGGAAGTATACTTTAATCGATTTTATAGGTGAAGAAAAGCCGATTTTGTCCGATGAATAAAAATAATTACACAAAAATTTCTGTAAAACTCTTCACTTTTTTGAAAATATGTGATAAAATTTTATCGTATACAGATTTTTATTTTAATTGAGGTGCAAAACTTGTTCGAGCAGACATTCAGCATAGACAGAATGGAACATGCAGTTACCCTGTTCGGTTCCTTCGATGAAAACATAAAGCTTATCGAAAAAGAATTTTCCGTGGCCATAATCTGCCGTGGCAGTGACATAAAAATACAGGGCGACGAAGAGAATGTCGATAAGGCGAAGAGAGTCATAAAAAATCTGCTCTCACTCATTAACAGAGGCGAGGTGCTCAACGAACAGAACATCCGCTACGTTATCGCTATGGTGAAAGAGGGAAACGACGATAAGCTCACCTCACTCAGCTCGGACTGCATCTGCATCAGTGCCAAAGGAAAGCCCGTAAAACCTAAAACTCTCGGTCAGAAAAAATATGTGGATGCCATAAAAAAGAATACGGTGGTCATCGGTGTAGGGCCCGCAGGTACAGGTAAAACCTATCTGGCAGTGGCACTGGCAGTAAGCGCCTTCAGAGCCAAGGAGGTAAACCGTATCATCCTCACCCGCCCCGCCGTGGAGGCAGGAGAAAAGCTGGGTTTTCTGCCCGGTGACCTGCAGTCAAAGGTAGACCCCTATCTCAGACCGCTCTATGATGCACTCTTTGATATGCTCGGCCCCGAAAGCTTCCAGAAATATCAGGAAAGAGGAAACATAGAGGTAGCACCTCTGGCATATATGCGAGGCAGAACCCTCGACGACAGCTTTATCATTCTCGATGAAGCACAGAACACTACTCCCGAACAGATGAAAATGTTTCTTACCCGTCTCGGCTTCGGCTCGAAGATAGTGGTTACAGGTGACATTACACAGATCGACCTTCCCGACGGAAAAAGGTCAGGTCTGGTTGATGTGATAAAAATTCTGAAAAATGTGGATGACATCGAAACCGTCCGTTTTTCGGAAAAGGATGTCGTAAGACATAAGCTTGTGCAGGATATTATCAAAGCTTACACGAAATATGAGGAGAGTAAAAAGAAATGAAAGACAAAATCAAGGTAATCATTACCAACGGTCAGAATACGGTGCGCATTCCTACCGGTATACGTATGCTTATCCGTCGCTGCTGCAATGCCGTGCTGGTCAATGAAAGCTTCAAGGGCTCCGCAGAAATCAGCGTTACCATCGTAGATGACATTTCCATCCATGAGCTTAATCTCAAGCACAGAGGCATCGACAGACCTACTGATGTTCTTTCCTTCCCCCTAGGTGTGGACGGTGTTTATGACATAAATAACGACACAGGAGCCAGAATGCTCGGAGACATAGTTATTTCCATAGAGCACGCCTACAAGCAGGCAGAGCTTTACGGACACAGTCTCGACAGAGAAATAGCCTTCCTGACCGTACATTCCATGCTTCACCTTTTAGGCTACGACCACGAGCCCGGAGGAATGGAGCTGGTACGTATGAGAGAAAAGGAAGAGGCAGTTCTCACTCAGCTCGGTCTGGTCAGAAGCGGAAGCTACTATACTACTGAAAACTGATATGGAAGAAATCAAAAGACTGTTCAAAAGCTTTTATTATGCCGGAAACGGAGTCTTTCACTGCATAAAAAACGAGCGGAACCTCAGAATACATCTTACCTTTATCACCTATATGTTCAGCATACTGCTTTCCACGGACTGGTTCGACCTCAGCAGGACGGACTATGCCGTTTTAGTGGTGATTTCAGCGTTGGTGGTGACGGCCGAAATCATAAATACCGCCGTAGAAAACGCAGTAAATCTGGCCTCGGAGCAGCACAGTGAATACGGCCGTATAGCCAAGGATGCCGCCGCAGGTGCAGTTCTTGCCGCAGCCTGCTTCGCTGTCATTACAGGCTTGGTCATTATGCTTCAGCCGAAAGCCTTTGCCGCTATGTTCAGCTATTTTCTGAGCCACCCGCTTATGCTTTTACTTCTTCTCGTGAGTCTCATTCCTGCATTCATATTTATATTCTGGGGCAACCCCTTTACAAAAGGTAAAAAGAAATGAACGATATTTTTTCACGCACTGAAATGTTAATAGGAAAGGATTCCCTTTCACGTCTCAAAGACTGCCGTGTGGCAGTCTTTGGCATTGGTGGAGTCGGAGGCTATGTGGCAGAGGCTTTGGCAAGAGCGGGAGTAGGGAGTCTCGACCTTTTCGATAACGACACGGTCTCTTTCTCAAACATAAACAGACAGATTTTCGCTCTGCATTCTACGGTGGGAAGGCTTAAAACCGCCGTGGCACACGAAAGACTGACCGACATAAATCCCGACATAAAAATAACAGAGCATAACATTTTCGTTCTGCCCTCAAACATCGATGACATTGACTTTTCCGTCTATGATTATGTCGTCGATGCCATCGACACCGTTTCGGGAAAAATAGCCATAATCGAAAAGGCAAGCAAAGAAAAAATACCTGTTATCTCCTCTATGGGAACGGGAAACAAAACCGATCCCACCGCATTCCGAATAACAGATATTTATAAAACCTCTGTATGCCCGCTGGCCAGAGTGATGAGATATGAGATGAAAAAAAGAGGCATAAAAAAGCTTAAGGTACTGTTTTCACCCGAGGAGCCGAAAAAGCCCGCACAGACTCCTTGCGGCGGCAGCCCCGTACCCGCCAGTATTTCCTTCGTGCCGCCGGCAGCAGGACTTATCATCGCAGGAGAGGTAGTAAAGGAGCTTATTAATCAATAATAACAATTCGCAAATCCGAAATCGCAAGGTAGGCTTCATAAACAAATATAATTTATTCCCGCAAATATACATTTACTGAAATACAGGAGTTTCATATGAAGAAGTCCGTAAAAATAATCATATCAGTTTTACTGATACCGTGCATTTTCAGCGTTACGGTTATGCTCGTAAATGATATTGCAGCAAACAAAACCGAAAAAGAGCTTTCAGTATTTCCCCTTCCTGAAAAAACACAGTTAGCTGAAACAAATTCGGTGGCAGGCAAGCTTTACGGAAACGGTAACGGTATGCAGTACATAGGTCAGCTGCTTGTTACTACAGAGCTTACAGAGGAAGAACTATATGCTCATTACTCTGAAGTTGACGAATACATTGTAATCAAAAAAATGGATAGCCCTGTTATCAGTGAATACTTTCCGAAGCAGGAATTTAAAAGCTTTGACAGTACCAAAAATAATTATATGGTTGAATTAGTCCGATACAACCCCGGTACATTTGATAGCTATTTTTCAGAAAATTTCTTTTGGAAATTACTCGACTGCGATATAAGAGGCCATTGACAGATAAAAAAGTACCCGTTGGGCGGCACTTCATAAGGAAGTTAATGTTTTTATTGGCTGTTTTCCGCTTTGACATTGCGAAAAACCACCGTAATACGCAAGTATTGCGGTGGTTTTGTCACTTCCTCAAACCAAAAAAATATCTCAATAAAAACTGCTTTGCACCTTAATTTTCAGATAGTTTTGATGAAGAACAAGGCAAAATTTTATATCATATTGAACATTATTTAACACCGTAAAGCATCAAAGATACTTCTGACTCTCTGCCACTGCCAATTTATCGCAGCGTTCATTTTCGGGGTGGCCGTCGTGACCTTTAACCCATTCGATGGTAACCTCGTGCTCGGAAATGAGACTAAGAAGCTCATCCCAAAGCTCGGGATTCAGTGCAGGCTTTCTGTCCTTCTTTTTCCAGCCGTTTGCCTTCCAGCTCTGCGCCCAGCCGAGATTAATGCCGTTTGCCACATACTGAGAATCAGTGACCACCGTGACCTTGCAGGGCTCTTTGAGAGCCTTCAGTCCCTCGATAACGGCAGTAAGCTCCATACGGTTATTGGTGGTTTCGGGTGCTCCACCCGACATTTCTTTTTCTATGCCCTTATAAACGAGGATAGTCCCCCATCCGCCTGCACCGGGATTTCCCGAGCACGCTCCGTCTGTGTATACCGTAACTTCTTTCATTAAAATCTGCTCCTTAATTAATCCTGTAGATTTTACCACAAAATCATATTTAAAGCAAGTAATTACGAATTATCGGTTGAAAAAAAATCACTTTTATGCTAAAATGAAAGCAAGATAAATAAGCAGGTGAAATTATGAAACAGAAAATGTTAAGCAAAAAAAAATATACGGCACAGTGCTCAAACTGTCTCTACGGCAGAAGTCCCAAGGACAGAAGCGTGGTTCTTTGCAGCAAAAAAGGGATAGTGGAAGGCTCCTCGGCCTGCAGGCATTATAAATACGATCCTTTAAAGCGTGTTCCTAACAAGATAGTACTGAACAACGATTTTACAAAAGAAGATTTTGAGATATAACGGAGGCTTTGCTTCCGTTATTTTTTATATCTGAATTTAATCTGATGTCGGAACAGCAGAGTTTTAAGTGCTTCCTTGTTAAAAGGAATGAGCGGATAAAGATAGGTGTAGCCGCTGATGGTTTCCGTAAAGGCGATTACCAGCATAACCAGAATCAGACCTGCCGCAAAGCCCCATATTTTGAAAAGTGCCGTCAGTATGAGAATGACAGTGCGTGAAATCTTTATGGCATAGCCCAGCTCATAGCTCGGCTGAGTGAAATTTGAAATAGCCACAAAGGCCATAAACAGCACTACCTCCGCTACAAACCAGCCTGATCTTACGGCAAATTCGCCCAGAACCAAGGCTCCGACCACGCTGAATGAGCTGCTGAGCGCACTGGGTGTATTGACCGAGGCGAGACGGAGTGTGTCGATGACGAACTCGATAATCAGAAGCTGGACTATTATCGGAACAGTGTTTTTTTCCTCTATCAGCATAAATTTCAGCACGTCGGGCAGACTTTCCTCGTACTGAATCAGCAGATACCATACAGGTATAAAAACCATAGACAGAGCAAAAACCAAGGTGCGGATAAACCGCAGTAAGGAGCCGATGACAGGCGCAAAATAAAAATCATTGATGTCCTGTATGAAGTCAAATATTCCCGTGGGGAAAATCATAGCCGTCGGTGAGCCGTCGGTCAGAACGATTATGTTTCCGTCATAAATACAGGCCGCTGCCGCATCCGGCCTTTCAGTGTATCTTACCTTCGGGAACGGATTCCATAACTGTGTGGGAAGCAGACATTCGCGCAGGCTTTCGTGGCTCATAGGCAGACTTTTTACCTCGATGCTTTCCAGCTTTTTCGTCAGAGCATCCAGCTGCCTTCTGTCAACCACATCCTCAAGATAGCAGACAGTTATGTCCGTTTTGGACTCTGAGCCTATCTGATAGGATTTTATGGTAAGATTTGTGTTTCTGATTTTACGGCGGATAAGAGCCGTGTTAAAAATAATCGTCTCTACAAAGCCCTCGTGAGAGCCCCGCAGCACCTTATCGGACTCGGGCTCCTCCACCGTGCGGGCAGGATAGGTACGGGAGTCGATGATAACCGCTTCCGTAAAGCCCTCGACTATCATACCCACTGCGCCCGAAAGCACGAAGGTGATGTAATCCTCTAATTTATCGACCACATTAGCCTCTACATAGGTGGTGTAGGTATCCACAAATTTTTGCGCATTATCTGCCCTTTTCATATCCTCTGCCGTCAGCTTAGTGAAATATTCGAGGTTTTTTTCGAGCATTTCATCCTTTAAAAAGCCGTCGAGACAAAACAGTGCCGCTTCTCTGTCTGCGAGCTTTATTTTTTTTAGGATTATATCGTAGCTTTCACCCAGACGCAGCCTTTTACTTACGGTTTTTATGTTTTCCTTATAAGATTTACTGAAATCACTCATATAATCACCGAGTATAGTGTTTCCGGAAAGCATATAAAAATTCATGTTTTAACCGATATGTATTTATGCACAAAAAAAGATTTGTCGGTAGAGTGACAAATCTTTTCCCCTTTTATTTGATACAATAAATCACACGGATTATCTGAATTTCTTTATATTGATATGTATTCTGCCCTTTTTGCTCTCGCCTATGATTTCCTCTAAGACTACCTTACCCTTGCCTCTGAGAACGATTTTGTCGTTTTCCTTGAGAATATAATCATTTTTCAGCATCTGCTGAGAATTGATATAGACCAGACCGCCTTTTACGGCTGAGGAGGAATTGGTGCGTGAAAGATTAAAGGCTGAGGAAACCACACTGTCGAGACGAAGTGAAGCCACAGAGCAAAAAAACGTTTCCGTTTCACCCTCATCATAGACAAACTCCGTCAGAGGACAAAGCTCGCAGCTTACCGTTCCCCTGCCCACCTTAGTGAGATTTTCGCAGACATATCTGCTTACGCTCTTGAGAACGAAAATAAAGGTGAAATCGTCTCTTACGGTGATGTCACCGACAGTTTCTCTTTTTATGCCCAGCCCCATCAGAGAGCCTAAATAGTCCCTATGAGTCAGAGAAGAAAAGCGGTCCTTGCTCACTTTGACCAGACAGAAGGGGCAGTCGTCGGGATTTTCAGCCAGATACTCCCCTATATTCTCCACGCCGAACACTGCAGGCACGAAGATAGCGACGGTCCTTTCCGCTTCCTCGAAGCCGCCGTAATAAAAGGTGCGGATGTCAGAATTATATTCCCTTTCTATGCAGCTTAACTGACTGCGCTCCTCCACGGAAATAAAATTTGTATGGGTTATCATAAAGCTGTCCAGTGCCTTTTTCTTAGCGTCAAGACACCGTGAAAGCAATAAATCTTTTTCTTCCATAGGCTTATATTCTCTGCGAGGTCTGCAGCATCATATCCTTGATTTTCATAAGTCTCGTGGTATTGCTGCGGTCGTTTTCATCGAGCTTCATGGTGATGTATTTTATGGTGTCCTCGTAGTCGGGAATCATAACATATTCGAGAGCGTTTACACGCCTTCTGGTCTTTTCGATTTCAGAAGAGAGAAGCTGACAGGTCTTTTCCACCTCAGCAAGTCTGAGCATATCGGGCATTATCTCAGAAAGGCTTTTCACACCCTCATCCAAATCCCCCGACGTAAAGGCCAGACCGTAGGAATAAATTTCTCCCTTGTCAGCGAACTTATACTCCGGAACAAATACGGGAGTTTTTACGCTCATAATGTTCTTTTCCCTGACCTCGATACTCATTCTCTGTGAGGGCATCATAAGTGAAACGGCGAGACTTTCCTCGCTCATAGAGGCGGAGGCCATCGAAAAATGCTTATTTGCCTCTGCGATAGCCTTTTCCACCCTTTCACGAAGGCTCTTATTCTCTTTTACGAGCTCGAGAAACTGCCTCATAAGCTCGTCACGCTTATCCTTTAAAAGCTTGTGGCCTCTTCTGGCAGTAACAAGCTTTCTTTTTAAATTTGTAAGCTCCATACGGGTAGGATTGACGTTCATTACTGCCACGGTAACACCTGCCTTTTAATCATAATACTCGTCGAGATATTTGTCTGAAATTCTTTTCAGCTCACTTCTGGGAAGAATTTTAAGCAGCTCCCAGCCTATATTTAGGGTTTCCTCCACGGAACGGTTTGTAAGGCTTCCCTGTGAAACATAGGTGCTTTCGAATTCATCGGCAAACCTCGCATAAAGCTTGTCGATATCCGTAAGTGCCGCCTCACCCAAAATAACCATAAGCTCCTTGCAGTCCTTGCCTCGGGCATAGGCAGAAAAGAGCTGGTTCATAGTATCTCTGTGGTCCTCTCTTGTCTTGCCCTCACCGATGCCCTTATCCTTGAGACGGGAAAGTGACGGAAGAACATCGACGGGCGGAGTTACGCCCTTACGGTACAGAGTACGGGAAAGAATAATCTGTCCCTCGGTTATATAGCCCGTAAGGTCGGGAATGGGATGGGTTTTGTCATCCTCGGGCATAGTGAGGATGGGAATGAGAGTGATGGAGCCCTCGCAGTCCTTTTTTCTGCCCGCTCTCTCGTAAATGGAGGCAAGATCAGTATACATATAGCCGGGATAGCCTCGTCTGCCGGGCACCTCCTTACGTGCGGCCGAAACCTCACGCAGAGCGTCGGCGTAGTTTGTGATGTCCGTCATAATAACGAGCACGTGCATTCCTCTGTCGAAGGCAAGATACTCAGCAGCGGTAAGCGCCATTTTCGGTGTGGCTATTCGCTCGATGGCGGGATCATTGGCGAGATTTGTAAACATTACCGTCCTGTCAAGAGCACCTGTCTCCTTAAAGGACTGAATGAAATAATCGGACTCCTCAAAGGTGATACCCATAGCCGCAAACACTACGGCAAATTTATCGTCGGAGCCTAAAACTTTGGCCTGTCGGGCTATCTGAGCGGCAAGCTCTGCATGAGGAAGCCCCGAAGCAGAGAAAATGGGAAGCTTCTGTCCTCTGACGAGAGTATTCAGACCGTCGATAGCCGAAACACCCGTCTGGATAAACTCCTCGGGATATTTACGTGCAGCAGGATTTATGGGGGTGCCGTTTACATCCATTCTTTTATCGGGAATGATGGAGGGGCCGCCGTCTGCCGGTCTGCCCAGACCGTCAAAGACTCTGCCGAGCATATCCTCCGAAACGGCAAGCTCCATCTGCTTACCTAAAAACTTTACCTTACTGTTTGAAAGATTTATACCTACAGATGACTCGAAAAGCTGAACGAGAATGTCCGTGCCGTTTATTTCGAGCACACGGCAGCGCTTTCTTTCGCCGCTCTGAAGCTCGATTTCGCCGAGCTCATTATAGGCTACTCCCGTTACACCCTTTACGAGCATAAGAGGACCTGCCACTTCGCTTATGGTTCTGTATTCTTTCGGCATAGCTTAGTCCTCCTTTTCCTCACCGCCGAGCTCCTCAGTGAGCATAGCGATGATATTTTCAAATTCTTCGTTTACCTCATCCTCTTTTACATATTTGAATCTGCCGATTTTTTCTCTTACCTTAAGAGAAGAAACGAAGAGTATGTCTGCGCCCTTTTCCAGAGCCTCGAGACATTTTTTATAATATTCACACACTAACTTCATCATAAGATACTGCTTATGGGATGAGGTGTAGGTGTCGGTTTCGTGGAATGCCGCCTGATGGAGAAAATCCTCTCTGACGGAGCGTGCGGCTTCGATTTTAAGTCTGTCTGTGGGAGACAGAGCATCGATACCCACGAGCTTTACCATTTCCTCCAGCTCGCTTTCCTCGGAAAGAAGGCGCATTATGGTTTCACGCAGACTGCTCCATTCCTCGGAGATATTAGCCTTAAACCACTCTGAAAGTGCATTACTGTAAAGTGAATAGCTTGTCAGCCAGTTAATGGCAGGGAAATGCCTTTTATAAGCCAGAGCAGAATCAAGCCCCCAGAAAACCTTGACTATGCGAAGAGTAGCCTGACTGACGGGCTCAGAGATGTCACCGCCTGCAGGTGAAACGGCACCGATAACGGACAGAGTACCCTCACGGGGTGCTTTTCCTATGGACTCCACTCTGCCTGCTCTCTCATAAAACTGAGCCAGACGGCTTCCGAGATAAGCGGGATAGCCCTCTTCACCGGGCATTTCCTCGAGTCTGCCTGACATTTCACGCAGTGCCTCTGCCCAGCGTGAGGTGGAGTCAGCCATAAGTGCCACACTGTAGCCCATATCACGGAAATATTCGGCTATGGTGATGCCTGTGTATATAGAGGCCTCACGTGCGGCAACGGGCATATCTGAGGTATTGGCGATAAGCACAGTTCTTTCCATAAGGGATTTACCTGTGCGGGGATCTATAAGCTCAGGAAATTCATTAAGAACATCTGTCATTTCGTTTCCGCGCTCGCCGCAGCCGATGTAAACCACTATGTCTGCATCTGCCCATTTGGCTATCTGATGCTGAGTGACGGTTTTACCGCTGCCGAAGGGACCGGGAATAGCTGCCACACCGCCCTTTGCCAAGGGAAACAGCGAGTCAATTACTCTCTGACCGGTGATAAGAGGCTCTGTGGGAGAGAGCTTTTTAGAGTAAGGTCTGCCCTTTCTGACGGGCCATTTCTGCATAATTCCTATGCCGTGCTCCTGCCCCTTTTCGTCCAGCACGATAGCAACCACGTCGTCCACGGTACAGGTACCGCCCGTGATTTCCTTTATGATGCCGCTTTTATCGGGAGGGAGCATAATTTTATGGGAAACGACCTCGGTTTCCTGCACGGTTCCGATAATGTCACCGCCGAAAACTCTTTCACCCACCGCTACGGCAGGCTCAAATACCCACTGTCTTTCCCTGTCGAGAGAAGGCACCTCGATACCTCTGGGAAGATTTGTACCGCATACCTTCACTATTTCTCTCAGAGGTCTCTGAATACCGTCGAAAATACTGCCGATAAGGCCGGGACCGAGCTCAACGCTGAGAGGCTCGCCCGTGGAAACAACCCTTTCCCCCTGACGAAGCCCCGAGGTTTCCTCATAAACCTGAATTGAAGCATCGTCACCGTGCATTTCAATGACCTCGCCGATAAGATTAAGGTCGCTTACCTTAACCACATCAAACATATTAGTGTCCTTCATCCCCGAAGCCACCACCAAAGGGCCTGAGATTTTAGTAATCGTTCCGTAGTTCATTTTCTTTTCTCCTGCTAATCTAAAATTAAGGAGCCTACTGCTCTTTCGACAGCCTTGCCGATATTTTCCATTCCCTTTCCCGTGTTACCCTTTACACCGGGAATAAGAATAACGGCAGGTGTCACGGCGTTTTCCAGCAGAGATATTTCCTCTCTGAGAACCTCACCGTAAAACTCTGTAACATATATCACGCCGTAATTTTCATTTACGAGACGTTTGAATTCCTTTTTAGCCGAAGCCGTATCGTAAACCGAAACCGTTTCGGCACCGAGACAGGCAAAGCCGCATATGCTTTCCTTATCGCCTAAAACTGCTAATTTATACATAACCCAGCCTTACCCTTTCTTTTATTTCATCAGCGGATACCCCCGCCTGAAGAGCCGAAAGAATCATACTTACATTCTTAATCTCATTCTGCTTTCCGTAGAAAAAGGCGCACACGGGATCGAAGCCGAAGGCGGTATATTTCGCTGAAGAAACCTTTCCGATAATTATGTCATCGCACCATTTTTCGAAAAGTGAGGTGCTTTCTCTGTAAAGAAGCACACCCTCGGCATATTCAGTGGACAAAAGATAGGAGTGAAGCTCCTGTGCTTCACCGAGAGAGAGGTTTATAAGCTCGTTTCTGTCGAGCCTGAAGCAGTCGCCTATCGCCTCCTCGGCAAAATCACGCTTTTTACCCAGCGCATTAACCCTCAGAGCTATTTTTATGTTTGCCGTGTCGCAGAGAAAGCCGCAAATTTCATTGACCAAGGCGGACTTTTTTCCCCTCGCATATGCACACAGACAGTCGATGGCCGCTCTGTCAATAATGATTTCAGCACTCTGTCCGTTTTCCGTGAGCGTAGCCATATTGTAGGCTCTTTCGGTGGCATAAGCACCCTTTATTTTAAGAGAAGAAAAATCGTGCAGCTTCACCTTTTCCGTAAGCTCACCGAGATTGACCGAGGACGGGTAAAGATAGTAATTATTCGCATCAGCGCCCGAAAAAAGGCACTTCACGGCAGTTTTTATGTTAAAGAAATCATTCAGAACGCAGAAAACACCGAGCTCAGCCTTATCTGGCACGCTTTCATTCATAAGTGTCCATAGCTCTTCATTTTTTCTCGCCGTTATTTCCTTTATGCTGCCGCCCTCTCTTATCCAGCCCTCTTCGGTCAGGACTGCCAGAGCGTTTTCCGTGCTGCCGCTTTCGCACAGCTTCATCATAAAGGCATTATTAAGCATCCTTGCTTCGTTGGCACGGAGTCTCGCCACACAGTAAGCATAATCTAAATCCTTCATAGTTCCTCCGCCGCTCAGCTGAAAAGCTCTTTGCTGAGCATATCCTTAAGACCTTCCATATTCTCGTCAAAAACCGCTCTGAGCGTGCAGTTTACACTGATATCGCCGTAGTCAAGAATAAAGCCGTTTTCGATATCCACCGCCTTTTCGGCCAGTGTAACCGATGCCGTTTCAAAAACCGCACCGTTTATTCTGTCCTGAAAGCCCTCGGGAAGCCTCGAAAGGTCGTAGCCGTTCAGATACATAGTGCATTCACCCGGCTGTATGTTCTTTTTACACAGTGAAAAAATCATATCGAAATATTCCTCATCTGTGAACTTTTCTATTTCGAGATATGCCGCAGAGATGATGTCATTAAGTATGGCATTTCTGATTTCGAGATAACGGTTGCGGGTGATGGACTCGGCAGTGCTTTTGGAAACGGCATTCTTTTTATCCGCCTCTCTCTGAGCAGCGTCCACTATCTCGGCCGCACGTCGGTTGCCCTCTTCTCTGGCCTCGGCGATAATCTTTTTTATTTTAAGGTTTGTTTCGGAAAAAATCCTTTCGCAGTTTTCACGGGACTGCTCTTCGATTTTCTCTTTGATTTTATCAAGACCTGTCATAAAGCTCTCTTCATCTCCTTGTTTTCAGAGTTTCCCGCCAAATCAACCGAGGGAAATATTGTTAACTGCAAGGAAAGAAATAAGAAGAGCAAGAACTGCGTAAAACTCAACGAGGGCAGCCATAGTCATACCCTTGATAAGCTCTGTGGGCTTTTTGGCGATAAGTGACACGCCCGAAGCGGAAACTCTGCCCTGATAAATAGCCGAAAAATAGCCTACTACTGCGATGGGAAGACAGGCGGCAAGCATAGCCACACCCTGCTGCCAGGTCATATTAACGGGTGCGCCTGCAAGTAAGCCTGTTTTAGTGAAGACGATGATAGCAATAAGAAAGCCGTAAAGTCCCTGAGTACCGGGAAGAATCTGAAGCACGAGAACCTTAGTAAACATAGAGGTGTTTTCCGAAAGGAGCCCTGCACCTGCTTCACCGACAAGACCTACACCCTTTGCCGAGCCTACGCCGGAAAGGCCTGCAGCTAAAGCCGCACCTAAAATCGCTAAAAAGAGACTGAGATTATCCATATTTGTTTTCCTCCTTGATTGTAAAGAACTTTGAATTGATTTTAAACGGTGTAAATGTTCTGCCCGAGCCTTCATAAAATTTCGAGAAAAACTCTACATACTGAAGTCTGCCCGTATGAACATAAGTACCTATGAGATTGATGGCAAGATTGACTGCATGGCCTAAAACAAACACGAGCGCAAACAGTACTATATTGCCCATCATTTCACCTAAAAGATTAATAACATTTGCTATAACACCCGTAACAAGACTCAGTGCAAGAAGTCTCGAATAGGAAAGTATATCGCCCAGATATCCGGAGGCCGCATTATAAAGTCCGTAAAGACCGCCGCCGAGCTTGCCGAGAATGTTTTTAGAGCTTCTGCCCGACGTGAGCACGATAAGGGCGGCACCGACAGAAAGAGCCTTTATACCGGCAGATTTGATGTCGTCGGGTATTTCCGTAAAGAAATCTGCTCCCACCGCTGCGAAGCCCACGACGAAAATCATAACGGGAAGTGTATCACAGACGGCTCCGAGATAATTACTTTCTCTTATGAGCATAAAGCCTCTTATAATAAGTCCCGCAAACAGATGAATTATTCCGAACAGGAAGCAGTAGAGAAGAAGCTCTATACTGTTTGACATAGGATCCATCCATATCGCAAAGGACGGCACATCTGTTATGCCTAAAAAGCTTTTGCATACCGTAGGGATAAGGTCTCCGAAGAAGCCTCCGAACATAGCACCCCAGAAAACGGTAGAAATACCGCAATAGAGCACCATATCCGCCGTTTTTTTCATATTTCCGCGAACCTTGAATTTTTTCTTGGCCAGCAGAGCAAAAATAACCATCAGCAGACCGTAGCCTGCATCGGAGAGCATAAGGCCGAAGAAGGCGTAATAGAAAAAGGACATTATCGGATTAGGATCGACATCCTTGTTTGAGGGCGGCGAATACATATCCGTCACCGACTCCACGCCCGCTGCAAAGCTTTTATTTTCTATCAGCACGGGAACATCGGCATTATCGTAGTCGGGCTCGCTAAGCTCCATCTGTGCCGTGAACTGCCGCTCGATTTCAAACTTAAGCTCCTCGGCATTCCGCTCCGGCACATAACCTTTCACGAAAAAGACGCTTTCGGTGGCTGCAGCATTTTCCACTGCCGAATATTTGTCAGCCTGAGCCAGAAAATAGTCGCTGAGAAATCTTATATCTCTGTAATCATCCCTGTATTCCTTTATCTTTTCCGTAACCGAGATGATTTCCTCTTTCAGCAGAGAAATTTCCTCACGGCAGTCCTCCATCGCCTTTTCGGGAAGCTTCGGTGCTATCTTGTCAGGAATGGAAAAGCCGTTATTTTTCAAAATTTCCGAAAGCCTTTCACTGCTCGACTGATGGCACATTATGACCGCACAGGTCAGCATTTTACGCTTCGAAACTATTTCTACCTCCACATCCTCGGGAAAATTTTCGGCCGAAGCTATCAGCGAAAGGATTTCTTCCTTGCCGAGCTCCTGAGGGAAGCAGCCGATGAAAATATTCGTGGTAAGCGTTCTTTTCGACGCCATAGGAATATCCAGACCGAGCCAAGGCTCATAGTAGGCCAGAAGACCTTCCTTTTCCGCCACACTCTCATTGAGGCTCTTTATCTGATTTTCCAGAGTAATTATCCCGTTACAGATGTCGAGCAGCTCATCGGAGCGGTCGGAAATCAGTCTGTACTCACTGTAGTCTATCTCCGCCACATCACTGAAGGACTCGACGAAGGACTTTTTCAGCTGACAGTATTTTTCGAGTATACCGTGTGCCTTGAGCGACGTTCTGTGTTTTTTCATAAACTGGTTTACTATATAATCCGTCTGATATTTGGTCAGACCTTCGTCCTGTGCATTTTCCAGCTCCGTCACACCGCTTTTCTGCAAAAACTCGACGAGCTTTTTGCTTTCATCCAGAAGCGAAACAAGCTCAAAATGAACAAGCTTAATTTTGGCCAAAAGAACACCTCCCTCTTTTAAAATTTTTTATGTTTATCAGCTTAACAATTCATCAAAAACCATTCTGATAGCCTTGTCATACAGCTTTTCAGTGTCTGCTATAGACTTTCTTTCACGCAGCTCAGCTAACTTTTCAGCCTGCTTGACCACACCGACCGAGGAGTATTCGGCATCGCTGAGGATAATGTTTGCTTCCTTTTCAGCCTGATCCACTGCGGTTCTTATGATAATGTCAGCCTGTATTTTAGCGTCACTGAGCATCTTTTCAGCCTTTTTCTCAGCTGCGGCCTCCATTTCTCTGCCCATGCTTTCAGCGGCCAGGACAGCCTTTATCATATCAGCAGCCATTTAAGAACACCTCCGTAGGTTTCTGTGTATAAAATAATACTATTAATCATAAGCGTGGTGCTTTCTGCTCCCGAGTCGCTGATTTTCATAACCACAGACGCTATGAGCAGCACCAGAAGCACGAGAGCCACCGCCGCTATAATTATCATCTTTTTGATAGCAGAGGTGTCGCCCGTCACCTTTTTCTTTTTTATTTCGGGAAGCTGAGCGTATCTGACAGACCTCTTTTTTTTCTGCGGAATATCGCTTTTATAAATGGGAGAAATCTCGGGAATGGTGATTTCCTCCTTAAGAGAAAGCACGGGAGTTACCTCCTCCTTGATTGTCTCCTCCGTAAGCTCCACCTCGGGGATTATGATTTCCTCCTGCACCTGCTCGTCGGTGATTTCCGCTACGGAATAAACCTCGTCGTAAACCGCTTCCTCGAAGGGCTTATTTGCCAGAGCGTTTTTAAGGTCGGAAAGCATCTGATTGGGAGTAAAATATCTTTCATTGATATTAAAGGCGCAGGCCTTACGGATAATCCTCCATAGCTCATCACCGACCAAAGCGGGACGTGAAATCTCGTTTCCGCTGACACGCATCTGTGTGGCGGTGTTATAGGAGTTTATGGTAACATTCTGCGGGTAAGGCTCCATAAAGGGCAGTCGGTTACGGTTTGTAAGCATATAGAGAATGAGACCGAGAGAATAGGTATCTACAGTGCAGTTCACATTACCTGTCTTTATAAACTCGGGAGCCATAAAATACTGTGTTCTTTTGTATGCTATGGAGGTTTTGGCGGGCTCGAGGCAGCTGAAGGTGCCGAAATCGCCTAATTTGCATCTTCCCGAGCGGTCAAAAAGGATGTTTTCGGGCTTCAGATTAGGATAGATATATCCGAAGGAACGGCATTTTATGAGAGAATTACAGATATTTATGCCGAGCCTCAGTGTTTCCTCCTGAGTAAAGGACAGCTCCTTAAGAACATCCGTGAGAGAGCGGCATTCCTCGAGCTTTATGAGAATAAGCTTACCTTTGCCGTCGCTGGCTTTACGAAGCTCCACATCCTCATATCTGACAAAGTATTTGCCGTCATCAGCCTTGCGCACGGATTTGATGTTCTTTTTAATGCTTCTGATTATCTTTTCATAATCGTCATCGTCCTCTTCCACGCACACCTCTTCACTAAGGTCAAAGGTCTTTCTTTCACTTCTGTTTTCGCCGAGTCTGATTATTTTAAGAATAGATTTTTCCTTTGTTCCGTCGTATTTTTCACGGTAGATGCTGAAAACCTTGCCATCTGTACCTGTGCCGAGCTGCTTATCGGTATACCATTCACCGAAAACGGGATTCAATGAATTTGACATAATAATTCTCCTTTATATATTAAACTTCCGGTATATTATAATTTAATCTGCCGATTAAGACATAAACAGTCATAGTATATCTTTTACATTATACCATAAAGCATATTCACTTGCCAACAGTTTTTTATTATAATTTAAAGATTTTTATTAACAAATCCTCACTCATAAGGTTGACAACCATAAAATTATTTGATAATATGTTATAGTTAAAAAATAAATACAGGGAGAGTTGTCCGAGTGGTCGAAGGTGCAGCACTCGAAATGCTGTGTGGGGAAACTCACCCAGGGTTCGAATCCCTGACTCTCCGCCAAAAAACTACAAGTTTTTATTGAAACTTGTAGTTTTTTATCCAATCCGAAGGATTGGTTATATAATGAAAGATAAGGTGATATTATTTATTAAAAGCTTTTAAGTGGTTTTTCTCGGCTTTGTTGCCTGTAATGTCACCGAAATCATTATTGAAGCATTAGTTTATGATGTGAGTATATCATTTAGCGATATTATCACTTTCCCATATTTGCTTTATGTATTATTCTCTGCAGTTTTATCTTTAGCGTTTACTGCTTTCCTTTCATCAGATACTTTTCCGATTATGTTATCTTCGTAAAGCTTCTGAATTATGTTGTCAATTTCATTTACACGCCTGATCGCTTTTTCAAGCTCTCTGCGTTTGGTAAGCAACTCTTTCTGTTGCCTTATGTCAAGAATGTTCATCTGCTCTTTTGCAAACTGAGTTTCATAACATTGCACATACCATAAAACTCTTTTCATACTTTCAAGTACAAGCTCATTGACAATCTTTTCTCTGATGTAGTGTACTGAACACACATCAGAATTTTTTCTATAAGCCGAACAACAGAAGAAGGCTTGCTCACGTTTGTAATTGTTAGTTGAACAGTAATAAAGTTTCTCACCGCAATCACCACAGTATAAAAGACCTGAGAACATACTCACTATTCCTGTTTTAGTGT
>SVPD01000033.1 GCA_015066045.1 Oscillospiraceae bacterium | reverse complement strand
GAAAATCCACGTGTCGTTGGTTCGATTCCGACCGGAGGCACCAAATATGCGGATGTAGCTCATCTGGTAGAGCGCCACCTTGCCAAGGTGGAGGTAGCGAGTTCGAGCCTCGTCATCCGCTCCAGATAATCCTGTTCTTCGGAACGGGATTTTTTTATATCCGAAGGTGAAAATGCTCACTCTGCGACCTTGACTTGCTTTTAACCTGAATTAATGTTATAGTAATAGTGTGGGTATGAGGGAGGTGCGAAAATGAAAATTAAAGAGTATCTGAAAAAAGACAGTTACATTAAAGCATTTCTGACCTTTGCTGCGATTACTGCTGTTAATTTTCTGGCATTTCAGACAGAGACGAGCTACATTCTTATAGCAGAGCCCCACTATGATATTAAACCCTCTGTGGGCTTGCTTGTGTTTTACCTGATGTTTTTTATTGCCGTCGTCGCAAGAGCACTGAAATGTAAAAGAGACGGGGCAACCAAACAGTACAATGCGATTCTTATTGCTTTTGCATCGATGACCTTGTGCTCTTTTATCGTCGGAGGATTTACCTATCCGATTTTTAATGCTGTCTGTCTTAATATAAAGTATTTATATGAGCTGATTAGCGGAGTATCGAAAGAAGCTTCGGAGTGGGCTTATCCTTATTTTGTGAATATAATTTTTATGTGGGTAACTGCATTAATCTGTATTATTCTTCCCTTTTCGGAAAAGTCAAAGAAAATAAGCTTCAGACCTTCCGCGAAAACAGTTATGCTGATGCTTTCTGTATTATCTGTGCTCGTTTCGGTAATTTACGGGTTTGCTTATGAGAAATACGAACGCTGGTATCCTTTCGGAACAAAAGAAGAATGGTATGCAGAAACATCAGAAGATACATTTATTCCTTTCGTAATACGGGAGCAAAGAAATGTATATGCTTCCGTAAGAACAGGAACGGATATAAAAGAAGCAGAAAAAGATATTATCGGAAAAGGATTTATTAAAGAAAAGGCTTCGTATAGTGAATTTTTAGATGAAACAGAGCAGGAATATGATTTGTCCGATTACCTTTCAGAGCTTTATCCCGTTAATAAAGTGACTGACGACAGCGCTGTGTACCGATATACAAATACCGTGTCATACGGGGATGATTATTATGGAGACATTGTCAGCTGTATTATCGTTTTTTATGATAACGACGGTATAATTAAAAACAAGCTGTTTATCCCCTGTGTCGAAAGCGTATACCTTAACAGTGCTTATCAGAATTATGACCACGGTGACGAAACCGAAAAATGGTTCGTAGGTCTGAAAAAGGGTGACGACTGTGAGGCTTCCTTGAGCTTTATCAGAGGTACAGATGCTTATATATTCGAAAATGAAGGCGTACGGGACGGAAAGACCGTAACCACTTATAAAATTCTCCTGGAGTGCTGTTATCCGCTTGAAGCGGAGTTTTCAGACTTCGTTTTCGGCACATCGCCTGATTTTATGGAATATGATTTCGAGATTAGCATAAAGGCTGAAAACGGAAAAATTATTTCAGGCACTATGGATATGGAAAAGGGGCTTATGAATAATTTCGATGAGGCTCCGGAAGAGCTTCACGCAGAGATTAATTGAATAAAGAAATAATAAAAGGACAGGCCCGAGAAAGCCTGTCCTTTTATCTTGCCCGAATCAAGTGAGCATCGCAAATACCAGCAGTACTACAAGTCCCACTGCATTCACTGCAGTGAACACACCGAGGAATTTCATTATCTTCGCCTCGGGAATCTTAAGATAAAATTTTAGGGTAATAAGACTCGCCAGTGATGCTACGGGAGTGCCGAGACCGCCGATGTTCACGCCCTCTAAAAGCTCTCTCCAATTATCCGTGAAGCCCGACAGAAGCACTGCGGAGGGAACATTGGAGATTATCTGACTGGCACCTGCGGAGGTAAGCAGAGTGCTTTTTCCGAGCAGAGTCTGCAGAAGTGTGCGTACCTCCTCAATTCTGCCGAGATTTTCGGAGATAACGAAAAAGCAGATGAAGGTCAGCAGGAGCATAAAATCCACTTCTTTGAAAAGCTCACGCCTTAAAATGAGAAAGACTATGACCGTAATCACTGTTACAAGCTGATAAGGCAGAACTCTGAATACTGTCAGAAGAGACAGTGCGAAAAGAGCTATGCATACTGCGAGTAATTTTTTGTCGCTGACGGTCTCTTTTTTCAGCTGACCGATTTCGAGCCTGTCGGGAAGAATAAACAGAGAGCCGCCGAGAAGACAAAGGAAGCTTATACCCGTGAGGGGAAGAGTTACACCGAAAAATTCACCTGCAGAAAGGTCAAAGGCCGAATATATGAAAAGATTCTGCGGATTGCCTACGGGTGTGGCCATACTGCCGAGATTAGCAGCCACGGTCTGCATTACCGTCAGAGGAATGATGCTCCTTTCATAGCCGAGGCCCGTCAGCAGAGCGACCGTAAAGGGGATAAAGATAATCAGTGCCACATCGTTTGTTATGAGCATAGAGGAAAAGAAGGGCAGCATAACCAGCAGTACACCGAGAATTTTACCTTTTTTGGTGCTTTTTAAAAGCCGGTATGTGAGAGCGCTGAAAATGCCTGCCTTTTTAAAGCCTGCCACCACCGCCATAAGGCACAGCAGGATAGCCAGTACACGGAAATCGATGTAGCCGAGATACTCTCTGTCGGGCGGCACCAAAAACACCGTAGCCGCTGCACAAAGGGCGGAGATAAAGAAAACAGGCTCTTTTTTTATCAAGACTTTTATTTTACGAAGCATAGCATATCTCCCTGAGTTTTTTCCTTAATTATATACTTATCTTGTCTAAAAAGCAATAAGGGAAATGCAAACGGGAGCGCAGATGAGATTTACACTTCCTTTACGAATAGACCTTGACTTTTATCTTGCCGCAGTATTATAATTATAACGATAAAAAATGCTCATAAGAAGCATAAAAGAGGGAAAATATGAACACAAGCTATGACAGACATCAGACGGAAAGGGTTCTTTCTCTCGCTCTCGACCTCGGTAAAAGTATGATTAAATGCGGCGCCGAAATGAACAGGGTAGAGGAAACCATCATCCGCATAGGCTATGCCTACGGTATGAAAAGCACCGAGGTTTTTTCCGTCGTCTCTATGATTACTGCGACGGTGGCCGATGAGGGCGGACGAACCCATACCGAAACCAGACGTATTTACTCTTATTCCATAAATTTCGATAAGCTGGAGCAGCTTAATGCTCTTTCCCGTAAAATCTGCTCGGAAAGGCCTGACACGGAAAGTGCGAGAGCGGAGCTGGAGCGGATTATGGTGCCCTCGAGGCTCTTTAATCCTATCGTTCTTTTAGGCTATATGTTCGCTTCGGCAGGCTTTGCCGTATTTTTCGGCGGTACGGTTATGGACGGACTGGCCACTATGCCCATTTCTGTTATGATTTACCTGCTTAACTCCTTTGTCAAGGTAACGGGAGCAAGCCGACTGTTCTTTACGGCCATAACCTCGGCTCTTTCGGGCTCTTTGGCCATTCTTTTCGTTCATTTGGGCTTCGGCACTAATACGGATATGATTATGATAGGCAATATAATGCTTCTCATTCCGGGACTGATGATGACAAACTCCGTAAGAGAAATGCTCTGCGGTGACCTTATGTCGGGTATACTGAGGCTTTTGGAGTCGGTTATACTGGCACTTTCCATCGCCGTAGGCTTCGCTATACCTATCTATATTTCGGGACTTCTGGGGGTGTGAATATGGAAATGAAGGAAATACTTACTCTCCTCGTTTCGGGCGTTGTCGGCACGGTCGGATTTTCCATTCTTTTCAAATCAAACAAAAGCAGAGTTTTATGCTGCGCCGCAGGCGGTTTTTTGGTTATAGGGGTATATATCTGGTGCGTCAGTGTGACGGATAATCTTTTCTTTCAGAACTTTTTACCGTCGCTTATCGCCACGGTTTATGCCGAGATTATGGCGAGAGTGATGAAGTCACCGACCACACCTATTCTGGCCTGCTCCATTATCGCACTTATCCCCGGCGGCAGACTTTATTTCACTACCTATTATTTCGTCACCAGTGAAAATATGGAAGCGTTTCAGGGTGAGCTTCTGTCTATGCTGCAGGTGGCGGCGGGCATATGTGTCGGCATTACCTGCATTTCCGTTATCGTAAATGAAATAAACAGGCACAAATTCAAGCAGATTTTCGAAAACCGTTAAAAATTTAAAAGGAGATAAATTATGAGCAAAATCAAAGATGCGGCTTTTTCCGTAGTGGGCAAGGTATACACCAAAATCAATTCTCTTTCACAGGCCGAGCAGCAGAGAAGTATGGCTGAAAAGGTCATTACTCCCGGTATGCCCGAGCTTCTCAGGGATGCCGCCGCCAAAGGTGCGGTGCTTCTGAAAAATGACGGTGTTCTTCCCTTGGAGGAGGGCTCCTCCGTTTCTCTTTTCGGCAGAGTACAAAAGGATTGGTTCTACACCGGATACGGCTCAGGAGGAGACGTAAACAAGCCCTATGCAGTTAACCTTATCGAAGGTATCAGAGGCTGCGAAAAGCTCGTTTTAGACGAGATTACGGCAGAATTTTATGAGAAATGGTGCGACAGAAATCTTATCGACCACGGATTCTGGGGACATTGGCCCCGTTTTTATCCCGAAATGCCTGTCACTGAGGATTTCGTAAAGAGAGCCACAGGCGACACTGCCGTGGCGGTTATCGGCCGCTCCAGCGGTGAGGACAGAGAAAACGCTCTGGAAAAGGGCAGCTACTACGCTACCGACGAGGAGCTCGCCTTGCTTAAAAATGTTACATCTGTCTTTGATAAGACGGTCGTTCTTTTCAATATCGGCTGCATTATGGATTTAAGCTTCCTCGAGCAGTTCGGAGACAAGGTTTCTGCCGTTCTTGTCGTATGGCAGGGAGGTATGGAAAGCGGTAATGCCGTGGCAGATATTCTCTGCGGCAAGGTGTCACCGTCAGGCAAGCTTCCCGCTACCTTCGCTAAGGAATATGAGGACTTCCCCTCAGCCAGGGACTTCGGAAACAAAGAATATAATAACTACACCGAGGATATTTATGTAGGCTACCGTTATTTCGAAACCTTCTCTAAAAACAGAGTTCTTTATCCCTTCGGCTTCGGTCTTACCTACGGCGATTTCGAAACGAAGCTTCTTTCAGCCGAGGAAAAGGAGGACGGCTTCGAGCTGGTTCTCGAGATAAAGAATAAGGGTGAGCACGCCTCTGCCTATGCTCCTCAGATTTATGTGGAAAAGCCCTGCGGTGTGCTCGGCAATCCCTACCGTGAGCTGGCGGCCTTTAAAAAGACCAAGGTACTCGCAAAGGGTAAAAAGGAAAAGCTTACACTCTTCGTTTCAAAATATTCTCTCACCTCCTATGACGAGGAGGGCAAAACAGGCTACAGCTCCTCTTATGTAATCGAAAAGGGTACATACGGCTTCGCTGCAGGCGACAATGTAAGAGATGCCGTAAGAGTTTTCGAATGGACTGCAGATGAAACTGTCCTTTATCAGGCTCTTTCACAGGTGGCCGCTCCCGGAAAGGAATTTGATATCGTTACCGCAGCAGTAAACGGCGGAAGATATTACATAGAGAAAAAGCCTGTTTTCACTAAAAAATACGACCTTAAACAGATTATCACCGATAATCTTCCCGAGGGCAAGGAAATCACAGGGGATAAGGGCTATAAGCTTAACGACGTAAAAGAGGGCAGAGTGTCTATGGAGGACTTCGTGGCTCAGCTCAGCTTAGACGAGCTCGAGGCCATTTCCAGAGGTGACTACATTATGAACAGTCCTCTCGGTGTTTCGGGTAATGCAGGCTGCTTCGGCGGCGTTCTTCCCTCTATGCGTGAAAAGGGTATACCTGCCGCCACCACCACTGACGGCCCCTCAGGTATCCGTCTTTCCGCCTCCTGCTCACTTATTCCCATCGGCACGCTTTTAGCCTCTACCTTTGATGAGAACTTTACTGAGGAGCTTCTTTCCAAGCTTGGCGAGGAAATGGCTGACAAGGGTACAGATATTCTTTTAGCTCCCGGTATGAATATTCACAGAAATCCTCTCTGCGGACGAAACTTCGAATATTTCTCCGAGGATCCCTACCTTTGCGGTAAGATCGCAGCCGCTTATGTAAGAGGTGTTCAGAGAAACGGCAGATCTGCCTGCCCGAAGCATTACGCCTGTAATAATCAGGAGTTTAACCGTAACGGTAACGACTCCAGAGTATCAGAAAGAGCTTTAAGAGAAATCTATCTCCGTGGCTTCGAAATCTGCGTAAAGGAAGCTCAGCCTAAAAATATTATGACCTCCTATAACCTGATAAACGGTGTGTGGGGACATTATAACTACGAGCTTTGCACTCTTATACTCAGAAACGAATGGGGATATACAGGTAATGTTATGACCGACTGGTGGATGAGAAAGTCGAAGAGTCAGGAATTCCCCGTTATGGAGGATCAGGCCTACAGAGTAAGAGCTCAGGTCGATGTGCTTATGCCCGGCGGCGGAAGAACGGGTAAGAATAAAAAGCCCGACGGTACACTTCTCGCCTCCTACGGCAAGGAAGGCGGTATCACTCTCGGCGAAATGCAGAGAACGGCTGCCAATGTGCTCCGCTTCGTGATGAACAGTACCGCTATGGACAGAATGCAGGAGGGTAAATAAGATGCCTTTAATCACAGCTAAAACATCAGTTGAAATATCTAAAGAAAAAGAAATCGCTCTCAAAGAAAAATTCGGTGAGGCTATTTCTCTTATCGGTAAAAGCGAAAGCTGGCTTATGATTGACTTTCAGGACAAAAAAAGACTCTGGTTCAAGGGAACCGATGAGGACTGCGGTATAATCGAGGTTGAGCTTTTCGGCAAGGCAAGTGATGCGGGTTATGATGCACTTACGGAAAAGATAACTGAAATTGTCTGCAGTGAGCTTCCTATCGATAAAAGCAGACTTTATGTAAAGTACGGTGAAATCGACCATTGGGGCTATAGCGGATTTAATTTCTGAATATAATATAATCAAAAAGCACGGGTTGGGCGGCACTTCATAAGGAAGTTAAGGCTTTTATTGGCTATTTTCCGCTTTGACATTGCGAAAAACCACCGTAATACGCAAGTATTGCGGTGGTTTTGTCACTTCCTCAAAACAAAAAAACATCTCAATAAAAAGTGCTTTGCACCTTAAAATTCAGATAGTTTTGATGAAGAACAAGGCAAAAAGCGCAGTAATCCTTGCGGATAACGAGCATTTTTAACGCAGTTATTCGCAAAAATGGCGAATTTTAAGGCTTAAATTCCTTATGAAGTGTCGCCCTTACCGTGCTTTTTTGTTACCTCCGGCAAATCCACCTCTACTTTCGTGCTTTATATAATGATAGCGTGGGAACGGTCTTGAGCATTCCCTGCAGTGTTGTCTGACCGCAAATATCTTCTCAGTAATGCCGACGGAGAGGCTTCTTTATGCAAATTGCATAGTTTTGCACTCTTTTTTTATACTTGCTTTTTTTATGCAAAATTGGTAAAATGTACATTAGAATAGTTTAATCAGGAGTATATATGGGAAGTCTGGACTTTTGCTGCAAACCTACCTTCAATAACATTTCCGAAGAAAAAAGAAATAAGATTCTTTCCGTGGCGATTAATGAATTTGCCTGCAACGGCTTTGAAAGCGCCAATATAAATACCATCGCCAAAAAAGCAAGGGTAAGTGTCGGCTCGCTTTATAAATATTTCGACACGAAAACCGACCTGTTTCTCACCAGTGTGAATTACGGCATACAGAATTTAGAAGCCGTGATGGAGGAGGTCATTGTCAGCGATGTGCCGATTATGGAAAAGTTTGAAAGACTTATCCGCATCGCCATCGAAACCTCACGTACTGACCATATCCTTATAAAGCTTTATAATGTAGTCACCAGCCAGACAAATTCCAATCTTGCCAAAACAGTTGCTACCGAGATGGAAAGCTTAGCCTGTGAGGCATATAAGAGAGTTATCGCCGAGGGGCAGGCACAGGGCGAGATACGAAAGGATATCGACACGGGCATGGCGGCATATCTGGTTGATAATATTCTGATGAACATACAGTTCACCTATGCCTGCGACTATTACAAGGAAAGATTTAAAATCTATTCGGGCGATGAAATCTTCGAAAAGGATGAGCTGGTCATCGCAAACGTTCTCCGCTTCGTTAAAGCGGCCTTAAAAGCATAAATAATTCCCGAAAGGATGTTATAATATGAAATACGCACTTGCTTACGATATCGGTACTACAGGCGTCAAGACCTGTCTTTTCGAAATCGGTGACACCATCAAGCTTTTAGCTGATGCCAATGAGGGCTACGAGCTTTATATTCTGCCCGACGGTGGCGCAGAGCAGGACCCCGACGAATGGTGGGAGGCTATGAAAAACACCACCAAGGCGGTTTTCTCCAAAACTGACATTAAGCCCGAACAGGTAGACGGTATTTCCTTCTGCTCACAGGCACAGGGACTCGTTCTCGTTAATAAAGAGGGCAGACACATCCGCCGTGCCTTCAGCTATATGGACCAAAGAGCCAGAAAGGAACAGAAGGAGCTTATGGACCACGGCTTCCTTCATCAGATTGCAGGCGCCAGTCTTCCGAAGCTTCTGGTTTCTCTTGCCAAAACAGGTGCTGTGGCAGCATCGGTCAAGGATCCCGTTTTCAAATACAACTGGGTTAAGAATAACGAGTCTGACAGCTATGAAAAGATTTACAAATGGCTCGACGTTAAGGAAGCACTTATCGCCCGTATGACAGGTAAGTTCGTTATGACAGAGGACTCTGCCTTCGGCACACTCCTTTTCGATATCCATAAAAAGACATGGAGCCCTGAGGTATGCAAAATCCTCAAGGTAAATATGGACCACCTTCCCGAAATCATCAAATCCACCGATGCAGTGGGCGGTCTTACTGCCAAGGCAGCCGAGGAGTTAGGCCTCGCAGAGGGTACTCTCGTATTCGGCGGCGGTATGGATGCTTCTCTTATCGGTGTAGGTGCAGGTGCCGTAAATAATAACGAAACTCACGTTTATATGGGTACATCAGGCTGGGTTTCCACCGTCGTTGACAAGAGTATAGTTGACGCCTCCGCTATGATAGCCGCAGTAGTAGGTGCAAGGCCCGGCTACTATAACTATTTCGCAGAGCTCGAAACTGCAGGCAAGTGTCTCGAATGGGTAAAGAATCATCTTGCTCTTGATGAAATCGGTATCTATCTTAAAAAGACAGATGTAGCCGAGGATATGGAAAGCAAATTCACTAACCTTTATCAGTATCTTTCATCGGTTATCGAGCAGGTTCCCGCAGGCTCAAACGGTGTAATGTTCACTCCCTGGCTTCACGGTAACCGCTGCCCCTTCGAGGATCCCAACTCCAGAGGTATGTTCTTTAACCTGAGCATTGAAACAGGCAAAAGTGAAATGATACGTGCCGTGGTAGAGGGCGTATGTATGCATATGAGATGGATGCTCGAAACCCACGAAAAGAAAACCAAAACATCCAATGTCATCCGCTTCGTAGGCGGAGGTGCTCTTAATGATTCCACCAGCCAGATCTTAGCCGACTGCACAGGCAGAGTGGTCGAAACCGTACCCAGTCCCCAGAATGTAGGTGCCGTAGGTGCTGCCATCGTGGTCGCAGTAGGTCTTGGTGTTATCGACGGTATCGGCAAGGCTAACCTTCTTATCGATGCTGAAAAGAGATTCCAGCCTAACAAGGCAAACAAGCCCGTTTACGATAAGATGTTCGCCGCATATAAGGAGCTTTATCCCGCAAATAAAAAAGTATTTAAAATGCTTAACGGCTGATAACATAAATAACAAGGACAGGTTTTCCTCTCGGTTAACCTGTCCTTTATATTATTCGCATCGTAGAGATGACTGTCAGTCGTCATTTTTTTAATTGATATTCAGAATAAAATTTCTGATGTTTTCCTCCTCGCCTGTAAGAGAACCCTGTACTATTCCGTTTCTTCCGCCGCCTCTGCCTGAGAAAGCCTCGTTGAGAGACTTAGCATAGGGGAGGGGATCGAGCTTATCGCTGACCATACAGTAGCGGTATTGGCCGTTTCGGCCGCAGAAGGCACATACGAACTCATCAGCTCTGTCCATAAGTGCTAAAGCGAAATCCTGCAGCATTTTGCCTTCCAGTGAGGAGTCGAAAATAATTATTCTTTTATCCTTTTTTACCGAAGCGAGCTTAAGGTCGAGTATCTCTCTTTTAAGTCCCACGATTTCATAGTCGAGAGACTCCTTTTCTTTTTTCAGCCTTTCCACGGCCTGTGCCGTTTCCTTTTCTTTGGCCGACATAAGCACGCTGACGGCATGGTTTTCGTCCAGCTTATGACGCAGGTCGGATAATGCTCTTTCTCCGCACAGGATGCTTACTCTCGTTCCGCCCTTGTATTTTTCGGAATTGACTACCTCTACTATGCCGATTTCACCGGTTCTTTTTACGTGAGGGGCGCAGCAGGCACAGATATCCACACCCGGAAACTCAACCAATCTTACCTGACCGTCGATTTCCTTTTTACTGCGGTAGGGGATGAGGGCAAGCTCCTCGTCTGATGGGAAAAACACCTTAACTTCGAGGTTGTTCCAGATGACTTTATTGACAAGTAATTCTACTTTACAGATGTCATCTTTAGTGAGCACACCGTTAAAATCGAGAGTAACTACCTCGCTTCCGAGATGAAAGCCCACATTATCGTAGCCGAAAAGAGAATGTACTATTCCCGAGAAAATATGCTCGCCCGAATGCTGCTGCATGTCAGAAAAACGCTTTTTCCAGCATATTTCACCCTTTATTTCCTTGCCGACTGTGAAAAAATTAACGTTTTCCTCCGAGTTTTCCACAAAATGATATATCTTTCCACTGATATTTTGTACATTTTCCACATCGGCTATTCCGAGTGTACCGATGTCTGAGGTTTGACCGCCGCCTTCGGGAAAGAAAGCAGTGCGGTCAGTTTCGATAAGAAGACTGTCACCTTCTGTGTAAAGGTTTATGACTTTACAGGTGAAGCCCTTAATGTAACTGTTTCTGTCAAATAATTTGTCTGTCATCTGAATGTGTTCTTTCTGTTTTATGATAGTTTATGGATGAAAAGTCCGCTTAAAAGCTTCGGCTCGAACCATGTGGATTTAGGGGGCATTACTCTGCCTGCATCTGCGATGGCCATAAGGTCGTCAAGCGAGGTGGGGTACATAGAAAAGGCTATAACCATATCGCTTTCGCATCTTCTTTCCAATTCACCGAGACCTCTTATACCGCCGACGAAATCTATTCTTTTATCCGTTCTGGGATCCCCGATGCCGAAAACGGGAGTTATGCAGTTATTCTGCAGTATGGAAACGTCGAGTCTTTCTACGGGATCGTTTTCGTCGAAGGTGCCCTCCTTGGCGGTAACCTTGTACCATTTTTTGCCCAGATACATACCGAAGGTGTGCTTTGCCTCGGGGCGGTACTGACCTTCTCCCTCATAGGCCTCCACGGTGAATTTTTCTGAAAGCTTGCCGATAAATTCCTCTTCAGTGTAGCCGTTCAGGTCCTTCATAACTCTGTTATAGTCCATAATCTCTAATTCATCCTCGGGGAATGCCACGGCCAGAAAGTAATTGAACTCTTCATTACCCGTGTAGCCGGGGTTTGCTTCACGTCTTTTCTGACCTACCTTGACCGCAGAGGCGCAGCGGTGGTGTCCGTCAGCGATGTAAAGATAATCTGTTTTGGCAAATTCGGCACAGAGAGTCTCTGAGATTTTTTCGTCATCGATAACCCACACGGTATTCGTGATGCCGTCCTCGGTTACGAAATCGTAAACGGGAGCGTTGTTTTCCTTGTAGGCATTTACGGTGGCACTTATAGTGTCGTTTTTACGGTAGGTAAGAAAAATGGGGCCCGTGTTTGCGTCGCAGTAATCCACGTGACGGATGCGGTCTGCTTCCTTGTCGGCACGGGTGAATTCGTGCTTTTTGATGATGTTATTGATGTAGTCGTCTATGGAGGCACAGCCTACGATGCCTGTCTGGCTTCTGCCGTTCATAATCTGACGGTAAATGTAAAAGCAGGGGCGCTCCTCCTCGGCGCAGATGCCCTCTGAGACGAGAGCGTCGAGATTTTCTCTGGCCTTAAGGTATACCTTTTCGTCGTAAATATCCGTGCTTTGGTCAAGATCAACCTCAGCCTTGTCCACGTGAAGGAAGGAATAGGGGTTATCCTTTACCATTTCTCTTGCCTCATCACTGTTCATAACATCATAGGGCAGAGCGGCTACCTTGTGAGCGTATTCTGCCGTCGGTCTTATTGCTCTGAATGATTTGAAAACTGCCATAATATTCTCCTTAAGATTTGATATTAATTAATTTTAACTGTTTTATATTTCTTTGTCAAGGGTTGAAAAAGTCCTTATACCGTGTTATACTGTAGCATATAGAAAATTAAAAGGGGGAGTGGTACTATCAGCAGTAAAACACCCTACGCTTATCTCGGTGTCTTCGGAGTGAATTTCCTTCTTTTTACAGCAAAGCTTTATGTGGGGCTTTCCTCTGACTGTATCAGTGTTTATTCCGACGGTGTAAATAATTTCTTTGATTCACTTACGGGAATACTGAGCTTCGCTCTTCTTTTTTCACTGGCGAAAAAAACTGATGCCGTGACAGTCTATAGGATAAAAAAGACGGAGCAGCTTCTGTCCTTCGTTATTTCGGCTACAGTGGCATTCAGTGCCTTTTATTTCGCCTATAACTCTCTGGAAAGATTTACCTATCCCACACCCGTCACCTTTGCCGTAAAGTATCTGGTGATAATTCTCGTCACGGCGGCGGTAAAGCTTCTGATGTTCCTTTTGCTGAGGCTTTATGCCGTAAAAAGCTCATCAGAGACTGTCAGACTTATTTCTCTGGACAGTCTGCTTGATTTCTTTATTACCTCGGTGACGGCTCTCACCCTCATTCTTTCCGTGAACGGCAGATATGCCTTTGATGCTCTCTGCGGTCTGGGCATAAGCGGAATAATACTTTTCACGGCAGTAAAAAATATTATTTCCGCCCTCTCTTTTCTTACGGAAAGTCCCGAAAAAAGAAAAAGGGAAAGGCTGACGGAGCTTCTGGACGGCAGGGATATACGGGAAATAAGCTTTAATCTCTCAGCCGAGAGAGAGGAGGCTTACATAAAGACAGTCAAGGCAGAGGACACCTCCTCTCTTGCCGCAGAAATCGAAAAAGAAACAGGTATCAGAGCTTACTTTGTTATCTGTGATGAATGATAAAGGAGAAAGATTATGAAAACCAAAGAAAAAAATGCAGAAATCAAGAAAAAATCAAAGGGCAAAAAGGCACTTAAGGTGCTTTGCATCATCCTCGCAGTAATTATCGCAGCGGCCGGCGTTTGTGCCGTGGTCAGCACTATGGGTAACAAGGCAAACATCGAAAAGATAGCCTCCTTTGAGCCGGTGGAAAAGGCTGACAGACTTGTTCCCGAAAAGGATGAGGACGGAAACTGGACCTTCACTACCGACAGAGATTTCAAGGTGCTTCAGCTTACGGACGTACATATCGGCGGCGGCTTTATGTCGCTTAAAAAGGACTCCATGGCCCTCAATGCAGTGGCCGCTATGGTAAAGGCAGAGGAGCCCGACCTCGTTATCGTTACGGGTGACGTTTCCTATCCCGTGCCCTTCCAGGCAGGTACCTTCAATAACCTTTCATCCGCTAAGGTTTTCGCCGCACTTATGGAAAAGCTCGGTGTTTACTGGACTCTGGGCTTCGGTAACCACGACACAGAGGCCTATTCCTATCATAACAGAAAGGAAATTTCCGAATTTTACGGCAGTGGGGATTTCACATACTGTCTTTTCCAGAGCGGCCCCGAGGATGTGGACGGCTACGGAAACCAGATAATCAATGTTAAAAACAGTGACGGCATCGTTACTCAGTCACTTTTCGTATTTGACAGTCATTCCTACATCGACGGAGACATCTTAGGCATTATGTGGAAGTACGATAACATCCACGAAAATCAGGTGGTATGGTACGAGGAAGCCTTGGCGAAAATCAACGCAAATAATGCTGAAATCGCAAAGGAAAAAAATCTCGACATTCCCGATACGGTAAAATCTGCTGCCTTCTTCCATATCCCTCTCACAGAGCAGAAGGATGCGTGGTATGAATATGCCGATAACGGCTTTAAGGATACTGAAAACGTAAAGCTTTATTACGGTACCGCAGGCGAGGGTAAAAAGGTGGTTTACTCCGGTGTGGGTGAGGACGGCCTTTTCGAAAAGATGCTCGAGCTCGGCTCTACACAGGCAGTTTTCTGCGGACACGACCATTACAATAACTTCTCGCTCGAATATAAGGGCATCAGACTTACCTACGGTATGAGCGTAGACTATCTGGCATATCCCGGCATCTATAAGGAGGGCTCACAGAGAGGCTGCACCGTTATCACATTTTCACCTGACGGCACCTTCGACTGTAAGGCCGAAAGCTACTATCAGGACAAATATTCAAGCGTATACGAAAAAGAGCCTGTAGATATGCAGGAGTTAACCACTGTAGCTATAGCAGACGAATATAAATAATTAAGAGGAGAGCTGATATGATTAAACTTCCTGAGCTTTTCACCGTAACGGCTCATACGGGATGCGAGGGCACGAAGGATAATTCTCTCGAGGCCATAAAGAAGGGCGCAGAGTCGGGCGCAGATATAATTGAGTTTGACCTTCGCTTTGACAAGGACGGCAACGGCATTCTTTCTCATGACGAAACCGAGGATAAGGCGGTAACTCTCGAGGAGGCCTTTGAGCTCGTTTCATCCTTTGACGGGCTTAAGGTTAATGTTGACTGTAAAACTACCGATAACCTCAGTGATGTGTACCGTCTGAGTGAAAGGTACGGTATCACCGACAGGATTTTTTACACGGGAATAGAGGAAAAGGATGTGGCTGCGGCGAAAACGCAGACACCGGAGATTTCCTATTTTCTTAATTTCAAAGCAAAAAGCCTTAAGAAAAAGAATGAGAAGTACATTTCTTCTCTTATCTCTCTGGTAAAAGAAAAGGGTGCGGTGGGCATCAATCTGAGGCATTCTCAGTGCAGTAAAAAAATGGTGGAGATGTTCCGTGCGGAAGGCCTTCTCGTTTCGGTGTGGACGGCAAACAGTACACGTGTTATGAAAAAGTGTCTGTCCTTTTCTCCCGATAACATAACCACCAGATACCCCTCAGCACTTTTAGATATGATTAATAATTTAAAATAAATCCAAGGAGCGTAAACAAATGGAAAAAATCAAAATGGGAAAAATCGTCGAAATGGACGGCGACGAAATGACCAGAATTATCTGGCAGATGATAAAGGATGAGCTTCTCCTGCCTTATGTGGAGCTTAATACCGAATATTATGATCTGGGACTTCCTTACCGTGACGAAACCGATGATGAGGTAAGCGTAAAGGCCGGTGAGGCCATCAAAAAATACCGTGTAGGTGTTAAGTGTGCCACCATCACTCCCAATGCACAGAGAGTAGAGGAATATAATCTCAAGGAAATGTGGAAAAGCCCGAACGCTACCATCCGTGCCATACTCGACGGTACCGTTTTCAGAACACCCATTCTTTTAAGCGGAGTAAAGCCCGCCGTGAGAACCTGGGAAAAACCTATTACCATAGCACGTCACGCCTACGGCGACATTTATAAGGCATCTGAGTTCCGTATCGGCGGCCCCGGTAAGGCAGAGCTTCTTTTCACGGGTGAGGACGGTAAAACCGAAAGAACCACCATTTATGATTTTGAGTGCGGCGGAGTGCTGCAGGGTATGTATAATAAGGACACCTCCATAAGCTCCTTTGCACACTCCTGCTTCAAATATGCTCTTGACACCAAACAGGACCTCTGGTTCTCTACCAAGGATACTATCAGCAAAAAATATGACCAGACCTTCAAGCTTATCTTCCAGGAAATATTTGACAAAGAATACAAGGAAGCCTTCGAAAAGGCAGGAATCGAGTATTTCTACACTCTTATTGACGATGCCGTGGCCAGAGTTATCCGTTCAAAGGGTGGCTATATCTGGGCATGTAAAAACTATGACGGTGACGTAATGAGCGATATGGTTTCCACCGCCTTCGGCTCACTGGCTATGATGACCAGCGTTCTCGTTTCTCCCGACGGAAACTTCGAATATGAGGCTGCTCACGGCACCGTAACCAGACACTATTACCGTCATCTTAAGGGTGAGGAGACCTCCACTAACCCTGTAGCTACCATTTTCGCATGGACAGGCGCTCTCAGAAAAAGAGGCGAGCTTGACGGTAACACTGAGCTTATGGCCTTCGCTGAAAAGCTCGAAAAAGCTACCCTCGGCACCATCGAGGACGGAAAAATGACCAAGGACCTCGTGGCTTTATGGCAGGGAGAAAAGGCTGAAGCACTCACTACCGCCGAGTTTATAGGCGCGGTAAAAGAAAAACTTTCAGAAATGATGTAATAAAAATGGAAAATAAAAACGATAATTTCGAAAGCAGGGAAGGCAGACCGGAAGGTATACCCGATGAGGTCGCAGAGAAAAGTTCTGAGCCCCATTATCCGCACATTCAGTATCCGCAGCCTCCCGAATGGACGAAGAATATAGTCGTCTCGGATAAGCCGTGGATTCCTTCGGGCGAGGAGGGCAATGTTTCCGTAAGCTTCAATGAGCCTGAAAAGGCCGAAAGTCCGCAGGCGGAGCCTGATTATGAGCTGACAGTGAAAAAAGAACTGCCTATGCGGCTTCAGATAGGCATTGTAGCCTTTATTGCTCTCGTTGCTTTGCTCTTAGCGTTCAGTATTGCCAAGCTCAGAGCTCCCGATGAAAATACCGATATTTCTGTTCAGATACCGACCACGGCAGCCAATGCCACGGTAACGGCTATTCCTACCACCGCTGCTGCCACTTCGGAAATAACCACTACGGAAAAGCTTTCGCAGAGCACGACCGAATTTAAGGAAAGCTCCGCCGATGACGTAACTACCGAAGCTACTTCCGTGTCTGAGACAGAGACGACGGAGAATAAGGAAGAGATCAAAAGAAAAATAGTCGAGTATTTCAATGAAAGCAGTAACCGTGTAAAAACCGAGGCGGTAAAGGTAGTCAAGGACTTCGAAAAGCGTACGCATAATGCGGACAAGCTCGTTCTGCCTTCTGCCATAAAGAGTGTAGGTCAGTCCCTGCTCGAGAGTAAAATTACCGACATTACCGAGTCTGTGGAATATTCCTCCCGTGAGGAGATTATAGCTAAATATCCTGTTCCCGGTGCAGAGTGGTCGAGCTGTCTCGATGCTGACGATGTGACAGAGGCCGTCTGTACGGAAAACGGCGACGAATATGAAATAACGCTTTATCTGAAAGACTGCGTGGATCCCTCTCCCGGCACAGGAACCTCGAAGGCTATGGACTGTCTCGATGTTCCCACGGTAAGAGACACTGCACCTCCCTTTATAACGGCATTTTCTGCAGAATATTATGACTGTGTAATCCTTTGCCGTGTGGAAAAGGATACGGGCAGAATAATGTGGGCTGATTACACTGCTCCTGTTCTTCTTAAGCTCGGCCTTGATGCCGGCTTCGTGGAGTTCGATGCGGAAATCGGTATTACCTTTGAAAAGAGCTATACGGTAACATATTAATATTGCGTCAAGCCGTACCAAAAAGCGAAAAAACAGATGTATTAAAGTTAATTTCGACTAAAATGCATCTGTTTTGTATTTGCGGACGGAATTTATATGTAATGAGAAAATCAATATAGCTTTCGGGGCGAAGAAAAGCTGCTGCTTAATGCCGCAGACAAAATAAAAACAGGAGGGAAAGGAATATGAAAAAGGTCGCCATCTGTGTGCTGAATTCCAAATATATTCATTCTTCACTTGCGCCTTGGTGCCTTTATACCGGTGCCAAAAGGCTCTGTGCGGACAGATTTTCTTTTTCCGTAATCGAGGGAACCGTAAACGAAAATCCTGACGGTGTTTTTGCCCGCATTATGTCGGAAAAGCCTGACATAGTTACCTTTACCTGCTACATCTGGAATATAAAGCAGACTCTTTCTCTCTGCAGAAAAATAAAGGAAGCTGACGGAAAAATCACGCTTATTTTAGGCGGCCCCGAGGTAGCGTATAACCAAGGCAGCGTCCTTACGGAAAACCGGTTTATTGACTATGTTTTTTCGGGCGAGGGGGAAGCCATTCTTCCCGAGTTTCTTTCAGACAAGGCAGAAGAAGCAGCGGGTGTTTCTTTTCTTCGGGACGGCAGACTGCACATCTCCTGCAGAGAGGAGGACGGTGCTGCAGATTATCCGTCACCCTATTGCGAGGAATATTTTAACGCTCTCGCAGGGAGAATAGCCTACATCGAAAGCAGCAGAGGATGTCCCTTTTCCTGTGCCTTCTGTCTGTCCGGCCGATGCGGCAAGGTACGCTTTTTCCCTATGGACAGGATAAAAAAGGAAATCCTTTCTCTGGCCTTATGCGGAGCTAAGACCGTTAAATTTGTGGACCGTACCTTTAACTGTAATTCTGACCGAGCCAAAGAAATTCTCTCCTTCATAAAGGAAAACTACGGCAGTAAAATCCCCGATGATGTCTGCTTCCATTTCGAAATAGCTGCTCATATCATCGACGGAGAGCTTATGTCGCTTATAGGCAGTATGCCTGCCGGCAGTGTGCAGTTTGAGGCGGGTATCCAGAGCTTCAACCCGAAAACCCTCAGAGGAATAGGCAGAAGCGATAACTCAATGAAAATCTGTGAAAACATAAAAAAGCTCCTTTCCTTCGGAAACTGCCACATACATATCGACCTTATCGCCGGTCTGCCCGAGGAAAGCTATGCTTCATTCATCGACGGCTTTAACAGAGCTTATGCGCTTAAGGCAAATATGCTTCAGCTGGGCTTTCTGAAAATTCTGCACGGCTCGCCTATGGGTGAGGAGAGGGAAAAATATCCCTGTGAATACAGTGAGGAGCCGCCCTATGAGGTAATATCCACTCCGTGGATAAGTGCTGAGGAGCTGCAGCATCTGCACAAGGCTGAAAATGAGCTTGAGCGGCTTTATAACAGCGGAAGATTTACCCGCACTCTTGATTATATCCTCTCAAATGTAACCATTACTCCCTTTGAGCTTTTTCATTCGTTTGCTCTTTATCTGGAAAAAGCAGGTGTCGGGGGAAGCGTTCCTCTGGATGAATATACCTGTCTCGCTTTTGATTTTCTTTCATCGCTGGAGGGTGCGGATGAAAAAAGACTCCGTGATGCAATGCTTTATGACAGAATAGAGACAAACAATTCGGGAATCATACCCGAAAGGCTCAGACTCTCTGACAAAAGGCTGAAAAAAGCAGCCGAAAAGGTCAGTGAGCTTTCGCCTAAGAAAAAAGGCACCAAGCGCACTGTCGCCATCCTTTACACCGAAAATAAAATTATTTGGTGTGACTACAGTGAAAGGGACAGGGTTACGGGAAGGTATACGGTACAGAGCATACCCTTTGAGGAGTAAAAAGGGTGGGGCATAAGCGCATACCGAAAAAGCAAAACGAAAAAACAGATGTGTTTACGTCGGCATCAGCTGCTTCTGACTTTTAAACACATCTGTTTTAATTATTATACGGTGTTGTAAAATAATAAATACTTGCTTTTTATAATGCAAAGCGGCCGCCGCTGAGGTGACCGCCTTTAATTTATTTGCTGATTATCTGACGGGCGGAGCATAAAAGCTTAAATGCCGCTGATGCTTTCCTTCATTCTGAAGCTATAGCCATGGTCCTCCATCTCATCCATATTTTTCAGGATGTATCCGGCACCCTTGGCGGCACAGTGCTCGGGATCTGCTGCACGTCTTACCTTTATGCCGAGTCTCGAGGAAAGCTCCTTATCCAGCCCGGGAAGCTTAGCCACACCGCCTGTGAGCAGAATACCCTCGTGGCAGATGTCGGAATAAAGCTCGGGAGGAGACTGCTCCATAACACCGACTATGGCATCGAAAATAATGTTTATCTGGTCCTTAAGTGCTTCGTAAATCTCCGTAGAGGAAACATTGAAAAGCTCTGGCATACCCGTGACATAGTTTTTGCCGGTGGCCTCTATTTCTATTTCCTCGCTTCTTTTATAGGCGCATCCTACGGTATGCTTCAGCCTTTTGGCCGTGGCAAGACCGATATTAATGCTTTTCTCTTTTTTTATATACTGCTGAATAGCCTCGTCCATAGTGTTGCCTGCGGTTTTAACAGAGGCGGCATAGGCTACGGTGCCCATGGTGATGATGGCTATGTCCGTAGTGCCGGCACCCAGATCTATTACCATAGTTCCGTGGGGATAATCGATGGAAAGACCGGCACCCAAGGCAGAGACGATAGGCTCATCTATGATGCTTACCTTGCCTGCACCTGCAGCACAGGCGGCCTCGATTACAGTCTTCCTTTCCAGATTTGTAATGCAGCTCGGCGCACTGACGATAACATTAGGGCGGAAAACCTTGCCTGCACACAGCTTACCGATGTAATGGGAAAGGATTTCGGTCATAACCGAAAAGTCGGAGATAACGCCTCCGATGACAGGCCTTTTAACGGTGAGTGCATCGGGCGTTTTTTCTGCCATTTCGCCTGCAGCATTGCCTATAGCGTAGGTTTCATCGTTATAAATGTCATAAGCCAGGGCATTATCCTCGGAAAAAACGATGCCTCTGCCCTCGACGAAGGCAGTTATTTTTTCAGTTCCGAGGTCAATTCCTATGTTTTGTCCGAACACTCTTTTTCACCGTCCTTTTATTTGATTTTATTTATTTTTCTTTACTTTGTCAAGGTCGAAAAGATTAAGATTTGATGTTACTGCCACCGTGGCACAGTAAACATCCTTGGCTCCCATAGAAAAAAGTACATCACTGCATTCCTTAAGCGTGGCACCCGTGGTCTTTATGTCGTCGCAGAGAAGAACGGTTTTTCCGCTGATTTCCGAGCCCTTCTTCGGTGAGACGGAGCCTGTTATGTTTGTTATTCTTTCCTTTGCCTTAAGCCTGTGCTGCTTTTCTGTTTCCTTGCTTTTTATCAGCAGCTCCTCGCAGGGCAGGAAGAGCTTTTTGGCCGTTATTACGGCTATAAGCTGAGCAGGGTTGTAGCCTCTCTCCTTAACGGCCTGTGCCGAAGAGGGTACGAAGGTAACCGTGTCGAAATCTGCCTTGGCGAAAGCCTGAGCCACTCTTTCGGCTACACAGTCACCGAAATAACGGTAAAGGCTTTTTCTGCCGCCGAATTTAAAGGAAAGCAGCTTGCTTTTTATGATACCGTCATAGGTAAATACGCCCGTTATGTGAGACAGGGGGACAGTGTGCTCAGTTTCGCAGGAGCATAGCTCCCTTTCCTTTCCGCAGCTTTCGCAGCAGTGGTCTGACAGTCTTACCTCGTCGCTTCCGCAGCACAGACAGAAGTCCTCATTTATTTTCAGCGTTTCACCGCAGAGGGGACATTTTTCGGGAAAGAAAACCCTCCATAGCATTTCTCTCTTTTTCATTTTATTTTCTCTCTAAAAAGTATTTGAGTGCAGAGTAGCGCCGTGTTTTTTTGTCGTTATCCACCATAGTGTAAATCTGTTCACGGGAGCCGACTAAAATAAGCCGTGTTTTTGCTCTCGTGACGGCAGTGTAGAGAAGATTACGGTAGGAAAGCTGAGGCACTACAGAGCATACGGGCATAATAACTGCCTCAAATTCGCAGCCCTGACTCTTATGTACCGTAATGGCATAGGCTAAATCGAGCTCACCTGCATTTTCGAAGGGATAAACGGCTATTCTTCCGTCGAAGTCTATCTTCATAAAAGACGCATTATGATTTATGGCGGTTATTATTCCTATATCACCGTTGAAAATACCGCTTGAGGCCTCCTTGCCTCTGGTCCACACGATATCATAGTTGTTTTTTATCTGCATAACCTTGTCGCCCTCACGGAAGATTCTGCCTGCGCCTGCAAACTCCTCCTTCATTTTATCCGAGGGGTTAAGGATGCCCTGCAGAGCGGCGTTTAGACTTGCGGTGCCCAGCTCACCCTTTTTGGAGGGAGTGATAATCTGTATGTCCTCGATGGGGTTATAGCCGTATGCTTTAGGCAGTCTGTTCACATAAAGATCGACCACAGTGGAGGCAGACTGAAAAATACTGCCTCTCTGCAGAAAGAAAAAGTCTCTGTCCGTGTGTGAAAGGTCGGGATATTCACCCTTTACTATCCTGTGTGCATTGGTTACTATAAGGCTTTCGAGGCTCTGTCTGAAAACCTCCGTAAGGGAAACGACAGGGAGAAGCCCGGAAATAATGATATCCTGCAGAACATTGCCTGCACCTACGGGAGGAAGCTGGTCTGAGTCGCCGACCATAACCAGTCTGCAGCCGAGGGGCAGAGCGTCTAAAAGAGCGGCGAAAAGGTGAGTGTCTACCATAGAAAGCTCGTCGATGATTACCGCATCGGCCTCGAGCGGATTTTCCATATTGCGGACAAATTTCGGTCTTCTGCTTTCATCGGTCCACTCTACCTCCAAAAGCCTGTGAACGGTTTTTGCCTCCTTGCCCGTAACCTCACTCATTCTCATGGCGGCTCTGCCTGTGGGGGCGGCTAAAAGGACACGGAGCTTCTTTTTTTCGTAAAGCTCCAATATACCGTTCAGAGTGGTGGTTTTACCCGTACCCGGTCCGCCTGTGAGAACCAGAAGCCCACGTGTGACGGCGGTTTTTATGGCCTCTCTCTGCTTTTCCTCAAATCTGATATTGTGTTTTTCTTCTATTTTATTTATGTCTTCATCTACGGTTCTGCCCTGAGCGGGAGGAAATTTCAGCATAACCTTTATTCTGTCTGCTATGTTTTTTTCGTCCATATATTCCTCGGGGAGAAAAACATAGCTTTTGTCGCCGAAAAAATCCTCTTTTATCTCTCTGTCCTCGATGAGGTCGTCTATTATTTCCTGAGTCTCCTCTCTTTCGAGGCCGAGCAGCTCATTTGACGGTATAATCAGCTTTTCACGGGGCAGACAGGTGTGGCCGTTTCTGAGATTATGTCTGAGTATATGAAGTATACCTGCTCTGTGTCTGAAAAGGGGAGTGATGGCCGACGGAAAGCTCTGCGCTATTTCGTCTGCTCTTTCGAAGCGTATGCCCAGACCTTCTCTGCAGAGAATATAGGGGTTTTCCGTGATTCTTTCCACGGCGGCGGCTCCGAAGGCCTTATATGCATTCAGACATTCAGTGGGACTCATACCGAATTTTTCCAGAGATATCATTATCTCTCTTAAGGCAAACTGCTCTTTGAAATTTTTACACATTTCCTTTGCTCTGTCGAGGCTTATGCCTTTTATTTCGGAAAGCTTTTCGGGAGAATTTTCCAGCACCTCGAAGGTATCGTCACCGAATCGCTCGATTATTTTCATGGCAGTAGCGGGACCTATTCCTTTTATCGCACCGCCGGAAAGATAACGGAGCATATCACCCGTGCTTTTAGGCAGGCTTCTTTCGGCGGCCGTGGCTCTGAACTGTGTGCCGAAGGTGGGATGCTTGGTCCAGTAGCCTCTGAGTCTGATTTTTTCGCCGGGGCAGCATGAGGGCATAATACCCACTGCGGTTACTAGCTGATTGTTATGGTTTATGTCGATAACACTGTAACCGTTTTCGGGATTTGAATAAACTATGTCTTCGATTATTCCGTCGATGAAAATTTCTTCGATATCCATATCTGCCCTCCTCTGTAAGTCGTTAAATTATATTATACTATAAAGCTGCTGCTTATTTCAAGATAAAAAGAAAAATCACCCATCGTAATGGGTAATTAATCGGAGAAAATGAGTGAGCCTGTAAGCCGAGTTCTGTCATTTAAGGCAATCATCTATCTAGACCTGTGATTGCTCACAGGTTCAAGCCACCCTTCGGTTTGCGTCCGGCTGACGTATCATATCCTGTCGGTGTTGCTTCGGGTAGGGTTTACATGGCCACACAGTCTCCTGTGTGCCGGTGAGCTCTTACCTCGCCTTTCCATCCTTACCGTAAAAAAACGGCGGTTTATTTCTGTTGCACTGTCCCTAAGGTCGCCCTCGGCGGTCGTTAACCGTTACCCTGCCGTATGAAGCTCGGACTTTCCTCACGTATCATAAAGATACCCGCGACTGCCCGACTCACTCACGAATAGTTATTTTACATAAAAAACACCGAAAAGTCAAGAAAAAAATAAGTCTGCGCAATACAACGCCGACGAGTGGTAAGGAAGTATTTGTTTCTCGAACAAAATTCCCTGTATTTTTGCGGGGAAGCCTCGCAAGGCGACAGCCTTGCTGCGTTTTGTGGCTTCAATACAAGAAATTTTCAGTTCTT